>JAZPYO010000021.1:0-21173 GCA_045544195.1 Eubacteriales bacterium | reverse complement strand
AACGTCCGTTTTTTCGTTTGTTGCACAGTTTTTCAACATTAAATGCAAGTGCAAGCATAAAAAACTGTGTTTCGATATTCTTTTTTCCTCGCATCAAGAAACGTTTAAAGCCAAAGTCTTGTTTGAGTACCCCAAATACTCCTTCTACTTGAATAGATCTGTTGATCCTCAATTGTGTTCCTTCTTTTGTTGTAATATTATCAAGAGATTTTTGTCTCTGTCTCATAAATTCAGGTGATATCTTTATCTCCCTGAATCCTCGTTTGGATTTATGACACATACCTGCATGAGGGCAGCCTTCACAGTTTTGATTACGGTAATACCGTGTTTTTACCTCATATCCGTGAGATGTTGTTTCTGTTCTTTCGTATGCAAAGAAAAGTGTATCGCCGTTTGCGCAAGTATATGTATCTGCTTCTTTATTGTATGTCATATTATCTATACTGTACAGATCAGCCTTGTATTTTCTCGTTTTGCTGATTTCGTAATTTGTCGGCTTAATATAGCTTTCTTGCTTGTTTTCCTCCAGATATATATAGTTCTCACGGCTTTCATAACCTGCATCGGCTATGATACGTTGAAACGTTCTTTTGGTGTAGCCCTTTATTCGATTTAAAAACGGAATCAAAGTCTGAACGTCGGTTCTGTTTGAGAAAGCTCCGAAACCTACTATATATTCTCCTTCAACTCCTATCTGTATGTTGTATCCCGGTTTAAGTCGTCTGTTTCTCATATGATCTTCTTTTAATCTCATAAATGTTGCATCTGTATCTGTCTTCGAATAACTGTTTCTGTTTCTCATTCTTCCGAGATGCTTTAAGTATTCTTCTTTTCTCTTGATATATCCGCCTAATTCTTCAATATCCTTTTGTAACTGTGTCTTGTGCTTTCCTTTACCGTGTACGAGGTTAAGCTCTATCCATACAGCTCTTTGCATAAGCGTTTCATAGCATTCTTCAAGTGATGCTATTGTCAGATCATACCTTTCACATATGACAGCTATTCTTGTATCTATTTTCTTATTCAATGATACGAGATTCTTTTCAACAGCCTTTTTCCATACAAATGTATACTTATTCGCATTTGCTTCTATTTTTGTTCCGTCTACGAACAGATTCTGATATTTAACCTCTCCCATTTCATATAGCTTTTCTACAAACTGATAGAAAAGATCTTCAACTACGTCTGTAAGCTTTTCGCTTAAAAATCTTTTTACCGTTGCTACACTCGGCACAGGTTCTCCGTTCAAAAGCCACATAAAGCGTATATCTGTTTTGCAAGCTTTTACGATTTCACGTGATGAGAATTTTCTCTCCATATATGCAAACAATACTATTTCAAACAGTGTTATGGGATTGAGCTTTCTCCATTTTCTTATATACACTTCGAACAGCTTCTCATAACACAAATTATCGCATATTTCAGCAACGGTGAATACAAAATCTTCTTTTGAAATACAAATTTCTAAATCTATCGGTAAAACTACTTGATTTCTGTCTCTCATTGGTGTATAATTATCTCGCTTTCTTGTAGGGTTTTGTGCAATTAAATTATACATTAAAGCAAAAAGATACTCTATACTTTTTTGAAAGTAACGACCTCGATACCGTTTCTGAAGCTGATGCTGACCGCTTTGCAGCAGAAATCGAAGCGTTATCTTTGGATGAGTTAGAAGCTGAACAGGAACGTCTGGACAAACTTCATAATGATGCTGATATGGATATTTTCGGGGAATACGATGCGGGTATAAAAGGTAGTTTGACAGAGGAACAGTACCACGACCTTGTTGACGGACTACCAAAAGAAACCCTTGAACACCTGCGAAACGGTTTAGAAAATCGAGACCAGGATATATTAGATTACTTTGGTTTCGGCTCCGCTGATGATGCAGACAATCCCGAAGAACTCACCTTGAAAAGAAGCAGATAATCTAAATACAAGGAGACAGAATAATGAGCAAACTGAGATGTGATATTTGCGGTGGGCAAATAGAAATGCAGCCCGACAAGCGTGGCTTGTGCCTTAATTGTGATACATCTTATTCTTTAGCTACAATGAAAGAAATGTTTTCCGGAGTTAAAGTTAGCGTTACCGGCTCCAACGAAGATGTCGAGCAATGGCGTGAAATCTTGGACAGATATTATGCCGCCGGTGATTTTGCAGAAGCAGAACGTATTGTGAAAAAGATTTTGGAAGCTGTTCCGTCTGATGAAAGAGCAAATTCAATGTATGATGACCTTCAGATATTGAAGCATTTTGATGTTAAAAACGGAGTGATTCAGAGCTATTCTGGAACGGCGAAAGTAATTTCAATACCCGATGTGATACATGAAATCGAAGCAGGAACATTTAAGGGAAACCGATACCTTGAAGAAGTAATACTTCCAGATAGTATTACTTCTATCGAAAGTTCGTTATTTGCTGAATGCAAAAACTTAAAACGTATTAAACTTCCATCCAACTTGAAAACAATATCCGCCTCTGCGTTTGAATCTTGTAACGCCTTAACCGAAGCTATAATTCCTAATAGCGTAACATTCATTGGCACTAATGCATTCTGTGGTTGTACAAAATTACGTGGAGATATAAGACTAAGTAATATAACCAGCATTGAAAGCGGCATATTCTCAGATTGCGCAAATCTGACAAGCGTAGTTATTCCAAGTAATATTGCCAGCATCGGCAATGCCGCATTCAAAAACTGCTTTGCACTGACAAGTGCCACCATTTCAGACGGTGTAACAAGCATTGGCGATTCTGCGTTTAGTGGATGCTGTAAATTGGAAAACATCGTTATCCCAGATAGCGTAACGAGCATCGGTCAAGGTGTTTTTTCTAACTGTTCCACATTTACTAATATCAAGATTCCGAGTCGTATAACAAACATTTCTAATTCCGTTTTTTCGGGTTGTGATTCTCTTAAGGAAATAGTGCTGCCTTCTACATTAAAAGCAATCGGTAATTTTGCGTTTAGTGGATGCCAGTCCTTGTCTTCCATTGAAATACCTTATGGGGTAAAAGCTATAGGGTATGGAGCTTTTTCTGGATGTAAATCGTTAAGGAGGCTGACCATACCAGTTAGTGTAACACAGATAGAAACCGGCTACCGGGAGTGGTCGTCATGGTGTAGCAATCCCCCTTTTAATGGATGTGACTATTTGGAGCATATTGAGTACCCCGATAGATTCGCAGACAACGTGTTTGTAGGAAGTAGATTCTATGCCGTTCGAGAAGAACGCAAAAAGAAAGGGCTTTGCCCGAACTGCGGAGGCAAGCTTTCCTTCTGGAATGGTCGGTGCAGCCGGTGCGGTTGAACTTCATAAGGAATGTGAAAAACCATGTTTAAGATTGTATCGAGAGGGAGGATTGTCATACCCGTTCCATCTGGGCTGATTTATAACAACGAGATTTCTCAAGAGAATAATTTGAATGCCACAACCCGATTGTGGATTCAAGAAAACAAAACCGTATATAAACAGTACGTCATCTATAATGAGCTGACCAAGAAGAATATAGATAACCTTTTGAAAATCGCATCTAATAGAGCGTTATGTGGATTGCCGGAACTATCCCTTCCGCTTGAAATCTATTCAAACGGCGATAGGGTTGAGGGTTATTTAATGGAATATCATGACATGAACTCCTTGATGCACTATCTCACTGGCAATAACCACTCGGTTGTATTGATGGCTTTTCAGCGTCTTGCCTCGCTGATAAACAAACTGCCTTTGGATGTTTATATTGGAGATTTACACGCAGAAAATGTCCTTGTAAATCAAAATGAAATCCGCATTATAGATGTGGATGGATTCAGTTTGAAACACGGGCACAAAATTTCCTGCCCATTAGAATCGTGCTCTAATCACAGTATCTTCCTTCATAAGAAATACCGTGACAGAGCAGGCAACTTTTGCATTTCAAGAGACAGTGATATTGCCTGTGTTTTGTGGTTGCTTTTGGATTATCTTATGGGGGGCAACCCGTTTAACTATGCAGAAGCAGAGTTAAGACGTTATATGGGCTTTTTGAAAGAGCTGGGATTGCCAAAGGATTTGTACAAAATGATGATGCGTATGATGTCCCAAAAACACAATTATTTGATTCCAGAGGCATTTACGGCAATTCCAATCGAAATATTGTCGCACTGCTCATACAAACAGTTTGTCAGCAAGGGGGCAAACGTTAAGGACTATTAAAATGTCACAAGTTAATCTAATTTAATCCTAGTGAAGGAGGCGAACACATGACTGATTGGCTCATGGTTATTATAACTTTCGTGTATGTTGTAGCTACGATTTTTATTTGTGTATTTAACTACCGTTCTGCCAAAGCAGCGAAAGAGCAAATTGAGTTGTCAAAATTGCAATATGAAGATGATGTGCGATTGAAGCTGATGCCATGCCTGATTGTCAAATGCATTGAGCCAACTACAAAAGTTGATGGAATGATTGATTATGAATTTAAAAGCCAACAACCTCAAAAGCTTGTTAACGGAAAACTCTATCTTGAAATTACAAATGTCGGGAATGGCATAGCAAAGAAGTTAGTTATATTATGCACCCCGGCGCAAATGGCTATCGTAGATATACTGCTGCATCAATGCCTGTAAATGACAGTAGAAAAGTTTGCTTTTCCTTTTCAGCTCAAAGTGAGACAAAACAAAAATTAAACATTTGTGTGCTTTATTCGGATTTGTTGGATCACGAATACACCCAAGAATTGTCAATATATCTTGACCGTTTGGATAATGAAATTAGGACAGAAACAATCATTATGACCGCTCCAAAGTATCGAAATAATACAGATCGCGATAAGCACGAGTAATTGCGGTAAGATTTTTCAGCAGATTAGGATTGAAATAGGTGGGAATCATTTTTACATAGTATTATTTATGGAATTTGCAAGATAAAACTTTTTGTAGAAAGCTGTCTTGACAAATCTTCTCTTGGTTTTAGGTGCTTTTTAGTCTTCATTTCAAAATCTCCTTTATGTACGAAATTCATCGAAACGAAGAAGCGGCAGTACAGAGCGACGAACTCTGCACTGCCACAAACAAAGGCTTATGTATTATCATTTAAGAAAACAACAAACCCGAACGTTTCACCAATCGGTAAAAGGTTCGGGTTTGAATGCTTTGGTGCGAGAAACGGGACTTGAACCCGTACGGTGAAATCCACACGCCCCTCAAACGTGCGCGTCTGCCAGTTCCGCCACTCTCGCATATTATATTGCGTACTCAACGCAACGTTATATATTATACACAAATCAGCGGATTTGTCAATACCTTTTTGAAAAAAATTTTTATTTTTCTGAAATATCTTATGAAAAGACGGCGCGCATCGGTGATACGCGCCGTCTTATGTGCATTATTTGTAATTCTGGAATACGAAATTAAGTCTTCCGTGAGGTGCCTGGTCGCCCGATGTATACATTTCCTCCATCGTATCTACCAGATCGTCGCTATCTACCCACTTGAACGAGAACTTGATCTTTGTAAAATCCGTAATTCCCATTGATGCAAGAGGTACTCTTATCATCATCTGATTATCCGTTACTGTATAATCTATTTCCTCTGCTGCTTCAAAAGCAAATGCGTTATCCTTGCCCGTGTATTTTGCAAGTGACGTTTTGCCGTTTGATGCATTGCCGTAATTGACTATGTAATCAAATCCGTACCAGCCTGTCGTTGCGTAGTCTGCATTGATAAACAGCTGCATCCACGTTGTATCTGCTGTATATTCGGAAATATTTTCTGCCGTCTTTACATAGAAATATGCGTATTTTGTATCACAGATGATCTTCGATGCGATAATATCGTTTCTGCCCGATTCGTCTGTCGCATCACCCTTACCGAAGGTCTTGCCCTTTCTGTTCTCGGTGTCGCCCTGAAGGTCGCTGTACGTTACGAGAACATCATTCCACTGATCGAATGAGCCTGAAAGGTCGATTATCTTTCTTGAATTCTGAACAAGCGTGGGAGCCGTACCCTTGAGCTTTCTGATATTGTCGATAAGCTGCATATAATAGTTATCAAAATATCCGCCGCGCATCATTTCAGCATCACGGCTGAAGTTGGGGCTTGCGTTATCTACAAAGTTTACTCTGTTTGCGTTAGAGGGCTGACGCTGTGCTACCCACTCGTTCCAGCCTGTTACAAGAATATACGGTGCTTCTGATGCAATAGCGTTATCCCACTGCTCCTGGAAGTTGTAGCCGTACAGATATGCATCGGGTGATCTGTCATTTCTGCCGTTGTGATAGCTTCTGCCTCTGTTTCCGTTTTCACCGTAAAAAGCAGAGTCGGAGAACTGTATAGTTTTATTGTGCTGAGCTATTGAAACGCTTATAGCGTCGGGCTTGCCGTTGCAGTAATAAAGGCTCGGCATTCCGCTGCCGAAGTCCATCCAGGGCCAGCCGCCGTCATGCTGTACTTTTTCCGTAGGCCACTGGGGAACACGGTATGTAAAGAAATCCTTTATCGCAGGTTTCGTTATCTTATTCTGGAACGCTATTATAACGGGCTTACCGTCTATCGTAAACCATGTATCAGGGCAGTAATTCTTTTCGTATATTGCGGTATAGAGCTGTTCTACAACTGTCGCAGACTCGGTATTTGTATAGAACACTACCTGAGGTGTATCCCAGCCCTGCTCTCTCATTTCGTGCAGGAGCTTCATTACAGTCTTTGCATTGTTTATGTATGAATAGCTGTTAGTAACATCAAAGTACAAAAAGTCAACATTTGCGTTTGTAAGCTCCTCAACGTGCTTACGCGCTACCCATTTATCTGAGCTGTAATAGTAGCCGTACAGAGGCTCAGCGTAAAAGTGCATTGCGCCGACGGGGCCCCAGCCCTCATACGAAGCGAACAGCGCCTTGTCGCCGCCCTCTTCAAGTATTTTCATATTATCGTACACTTTGTCATAGTCACCGTGCTGACCGAGCCACAAGAAGTAGAAAAGACCGACATATCTTTCATCTGAGACGTAATTCTTCGTCTGCTCTGCTGTGCTGAGCTCGCGGCCGAGATCGTCAACTGCTACCATAGGTCCGCAATTGAAGTTGTTAAGATTGGGGTACGATACTCCGTCAACGATTATGTTATCTCCGTCAACAGTGTACGCAGGAGTTCCCGCAAACGTATCCTCCTCTGAGGGATACACACGCTCAGCTTCAGTTGCAGCATCGGTCGATGCATCTGTCGTACCGTCAGAGCTGTCATTTGAGCAGGATGCTATCGCACCTGCCATAAGAACAAGCGTAAGAATGCTTGCTATAATTCTCTTTTTCATAAATTCTCCATTCTGCCGATAATACGGCGGTCGGTTAAGCTGTCTTAATAGCAGCAAAGCAGTCGAACGGCGTGAGCTGTTATCGACTGCTTTGATATTTCAATTATCTGTTATCAGTGGATTATGCACTCTTCCGTGTCTTTGTCAAATATGTGCATTCTCGCAACATCAAATGCAACCTTGATGCTGTCGCCTGCTCTTGCCTGTGAGCGAGAGGAAACACGCGCGATGAGGTTTGTTTCACCTGTCTTGAGGTACAGATAGATCTCCGCACCCATAAGCTCGGTAACTTCAACGTAAGTATCAATAGTTGTATCAGCGAACTGTGACAGATACATAGGCTCATCGTGGATGCATTCGGGACGAAGTCCTGCGATGACCTCCTTGCCGATATACTCCTGAAGCTCGGGAGCGTTCGCCTTTTCTGCGGGAAGCTTCATCTTGTTGCCTGAGAATTCCACATACACATCGGAGCCTTCCTTAACGAGCTTGGACTCGATGAAGTTCATCTGAGGTGTGCCGATAAAGCCTGCAACGAACAGTCTGTTAGGCTTATCGTAGAGGTTTTGAGGTGTATCTACCTGCTGGATCTTACCGTCCTTCATAACAACGATACGCGTAGCCATCGTCATAGCCTCTACCTGGTCGTGCGTAACGTATACGAACGTTGTTTCGAGCTTCTTGTGGAGCTTTGTAAGCTCTGAACGCATGGCTGCGCGGAGCTTAGCGTCAAGGTTTGACAAAGGCTCGTCAAGCAAGAATACCTTAGGATTACGAACGATAGCACGGCCCAAAGCAACACGCTGCTTCTGACCACCGGAAAGAGCTTTAGGACGTCTTTCAAGCAAGTGCTCTATATCAAGAATACGGGCAGCCTCTTCAACTCTGCGCTTGATCTCAGCCTTGGGTGTCTTGCGGAGCTTCAAGCCAAACGCCATATTTTCAAATACGGTCATATGGGGATACAGAGCGTAGTTCTGGAACACCATCGCGATATCTCTGTCCTTGGGGGCAACGTCATTTACCAATCTGTCGCCGATGAAAAGTTCGCCCTCTGTGATCTCCTCAAGACCTGCGATCATACGGAGCGTTGTTGACTTACCGCAACCGGAAGGACCAACGAAGATAATAAACTCTTTGTCCTTTACTTCAAGACAGAAGTCGGAAACAGCTACAACGCCGCCGGGATATTTCTTGTAGATGTGCTTTAAAGATAAGCTTGCCATTATTCAAAATCCTCCATAAATTCAGTACCGTCGGCAATCCGACAATACACTTTTTCATTTTAACATTTGTATTATAACAAAAACGAATGCATTTTTAAAGGTGTTTATTCCCCAAAATTTCGGTTTTTACTTTGTATATATTGCACAAAGATTTTTGAACAATATTTTAAACAAAGACCGAGAAAACGAGTATTTTTTAATATATTAAAATCATTTGCCCTTCGGCTTTATCATTGTAAGCGATATCCTTTTGCGCTTTACATCAACGTCGATCACCCACACGGTGACCTGATCTCCGACAGATACGACCTCCGACGGATGCTTTACGTATTTTGTCGAAAGTCTTGAAACATGCACAAGTCCGTCCTGATGAACGCCGATGTCAACGAATGCGCCGAAGTCGATAACGTTACGGACAACTCCCGTAAGCTCCATATCGGGCTTAAGGTCTGCCATATCGAGAATATCCTCTCTGAGTATAGGTGACGGGAAGCTGTCGCGTATATCTCTGCCCGGCTTTTGCAGCTCCTTTACGATGTCGTCAAGAGTAGGCTCGCCGATGCCGAGCTGCTGGCATACCTTGCTCTTTCCTTCCTGCTTTATCTTTTCGGAAAGTAAAACGAGATTTCCGCTTGCAACATCCTCGTCGGTATATCCGTATCTTTCAAGCAGCTTTTTCGCCGCCTCGTACGATTCGGGGTGAACGCCTGTATTGTCAAGTATCTCCTTACCGCCGGGAACTCTCAGAAAGCCCGCGCACTGTTCATACGCCTTAGCGCCTATTCTCGGCACCTTAAGAAGCTGTGCTCTGCTTGAAAATTCCCCGTTTTCCTCGCGGTATTTAACGATATTCTTTGCCGATGCCGCATTTATACCCGAAATGTACGAAAGCAATGAATGCGATGCGGTATTAAGGTCAACCCCGACAGAGTTTACACAGTCCTCTACAACGCCGCTGAGCGCCTCGTCAAGTCTTGCGGGCTTCATATCGTGCTGGTACTGACCGACTCCGATAGATTTAGGGTCTATCTTTACCAATTCGGCAAGGGGATCCTGCAGTCTGCGCGCTATTGAAACGGCGCTTCTCTGTGTTACGTCAAAATCGGGAAATTCCTCTGCGGCGAGCTTTGATGCGGAATATACGGATGCGCCCGCCTCGCTTACCATTATGTATTTACAGCCGCAGTCAAGCTCCTTGAGAACGCCCGAAATGAATATTTCCGATTCCTTTGATGCCGTTCCGTTTCCTATCGCAACGACATTTACGCCGTATTTCTGTATAAGTCCCTTTACTACCTTTTTTGCTTCCTCTATTTTGTAGTCCTGCTTCATTGTGGGGTATATTACCGCTGTATCGAGGACCTTGCCCGTTTTATCGACAACGGCGAGCTTACAGCCCGTTCTGTATCCGGGGTCAAGTCCGAGCGTCGTTTTACCCTTAAGGGGCGGGGACATAAGAAGATTTTTCAAATTCTCCGCAAAGAGCTTTATTGCACCCTCGCAGGCAACATCGAAAAGATCTGTGCGTATCTCTCTTTCTATTGAAGGAGCTATAAGTCTTTCGTATCCGTCCGAAACGGCATTGCATACATACTCATACGCTTCGCTGTTTTTATTGGTTACGACTCTTTTAAGCATCAGATCGATAACGGACTCCTTGCCGATCTGTATGCCGACCTTGAGAAACTCGTCCTTTTCGCCTCTGTTTATGGCAAGTATTCTGTGGTGCGGTATCTTGCTTACCTTTTCGGAATACTCATAATACATTTCATAAACGCTTTCCTCATCCTTTGCCTTTTCGCTTACGACGGTTCCGTTATCGTATGTATATTTTCTTATTTCCTTTCTTATTTCAGCATCGTCGGAAACGTCCTCTGCAATGATGTCAAGCGCTCCCGCAAGTGCCTGCTGAGCATCCTCAACACCCTTTTCCTCATCGACAAAAGCCTCTGCGGCCTGCGCTATGGGCGTATCGTATTTTTCTCTTTGCTCAAAAATGAGCTGCGCGAGCGGCTCCAGCCCCTTTTCTCTTGCAACAGATGCCCTTGTTTTACGCTTCGGCTTGAACGGACGGTATATGTCCTCTACCTCTGTAAGTATCTGTGCCTTTTCAAGAGCTGCTACTATCTCGTCCGTGAGCTTTCCCTGCTCCTCGATGGATGCACGCACCTCTTCCTTTCTTTTTTCAAGGTTGCGAAGGTAGTTCAGCCTGTCAAACAGGTTTCTCAGCACAGTATCGTCAAGCGAGCCTGTCGCTTCCTTTCTGTATCGCGCAATAAAGGGTATCGTATTGCCTGCGTCTATAAGCTCAACTGTGTTTACGACCTGATGGTCCTTAAGATCAAATTCCTTGGCAAGTGTCTTCAGAATATCCATTTTTATCACTCCTTATCCGTGTTATGTCCTGTAAACGATTCCCTTTCGGAATCGGTAAGATATCTCCACTCTCCCTCTGAAAGCTCCCCGTCAAGAGCTATAGCGCCGAACGATATGCGTTTAAGACGTGTTATCTTATTTCCCACTGCCCCGAGCATCCGCTTTATCTGGTGGTACTTTCCTTCCCTGAGAGTAATAATTCCGCTTTTTGAGCCTGTGAGCGATATTTCGCACGGCAGGGTCGTATACCCGTCGGCAAGCGTTATACCGCGTGTCATTTTTTCAACATCTGACGAACAAAGAACATCAGCGCACTCAAATTCATATTTCTTTTCAACATGGCTTTTCGGAGCAAGCGCTCTGTGGCAGGCGGGCCCGTCGCTCGTCATAATGAGCAGCCCTGTCGTATCCTTATCGAGTCTTCCGCAAGGGAAAACGCCGATCTTTACATCCGTTTCCGAAAGCAGCTCAAGGACTGTATGCTCCCCCGGCTCATCCGTTGAGCTTACATACCCTGACGGCTTATTGAGCATAATATAAACGTATTCGCTGTACGAAACATCTTGCCCGTCAAGAGCTATACTGTCCGTTTTTTCGTTTATATGCGCGGAGCAATCCTTAACGCAGATGCCGTTTACCGTTATTCTGCCGTTTTTACACGCCGATGCACACTCCTTTCTGCTGAGCAGACCTGCGTGCGTAAAAAATTTATCAAGCCTCATAAACCGTACACCCTGACAAGCACCGATGCAAAAAGAGCTGACGATGTGAGCAGTCCCAGCACGAAGCCTATCATAAATCTTTTAAATATACTTTTCATTGATATGCACCTCCGTATGAATTATGCGGAGATGACGCTTTTTTTATTCGTTCAAAAAGCGCAGTATAAAATATTTTACCATAACAGCACCGTTTTGTCAATGGATAGCAAAGCCGTTTTTTATCAACATTAAGAAAATCTTAATCTTTCCGCACCTTTACATTTAATCTTGTCGGTGGTATAATGCTATACAGCGAAAGGATGTGACAAGGCTTTATGTATAATATACTGATATGCGATGACGAAAAGGATATAGTAAACGCCCTGAAAATATATTTAAGCAATCCCGAATACTGCTTTTTCACCGCCGAAAACGGACAGCAGGCAGTAAAAGCGGTATCGGAAAACGAAATACACCTTGTTTTGATGGATGTTATGATGCCGATGCTTGACGGAATTTCCGCCACGGCGAAAATACGCAGTCACAGCAACGTGCCGATAATACTGCTGACGGCAAAGAGCGAGGAGTGCGACAAGGTTTTAGGACTTGACACGGGGGCTGACGATTATATAACAAAGCCGTTCAATCCCGTTGAGGTGATCGCGAGGGTACGCTCACAGCTACGAAGATATATGCTTTTGGGAAGCGGTATAAAGCAGGAAAGCAGAAGGGTCGTCATCGGCTCGATAGAGCTTGACGACGACGCAAAAAAGGTGAGTCTTGACGGTCAGGCGGTAAATCTTACCCCGAAGGAATACGAGATACTGAAGCTGCTTATGCTCAACTGCGGAAAGGTGTTTTCCCCTAAAGAGATATATCACAGCGTGTGGAACGATGTGCCGATAGGCGCGGATAATACCGTCGCCGTGCATATACGCCATCTGCGTGAAAAGATCGAAATAGACCCCGCACATCCGCGATACCTCAAGGTAGTATGGGGGCAGGGATACAAGATAGAGGGGGAAAGGCTATGAAGAACAGAGTTATATACTCAATGTGGTTCAAGGTCATACTGTTTATCCTTACAGTATCGTTTGCGCTTTCCACATTTGTTTTCTGCATTGCAACGGTATATATGGCTGATGCGGGGGCGTATTCGTCATCAAAAGCATTATTCATAAAAAACACCTATTCATATACTGCGTATAACGATATGTCGGCACTTTACAGCAGATGTCTTGTAAATACTCCGAATAACGAATACGCAAGCGAGTATCTGAAAAGCAAAAACATAGATCATTTTGAATGCAGGGATGAAAACGGGCAGATCGTTTATTCCGTAGGAGAAAAGACCGACAGCCCCTATGTTTTCACCGATATGATAATAGTCGAGCAGTCGTACACCGACACAAAACGCACACCCTTACCCTTACCGTATCGCAAGAGCCTGTGCAAAACGATGCATATCTTTTGCTTTGGACGATTGCAAACGCTTTATATTCAATAAAGGATATGATGCTCGTATTTATCGCATCGTTCGCCCTTCTGACGTTTACCTGCACAGTTGCAGTCCTTGTATCAAGCGGCAAGCGCAACGGCATTGACGGGATATACAAGGGTCCTCTTTACAGGATCCCCGTCGAAATACTCGTATTTTTCGTGCTTTTCGGACTTTTTGCAGGATATTATTTCGCAAAGGAATTGGATATAGACGATATTCCGTATCTGTGTATTCCTTATATTCTGATCTACGTGACGGCAGGCATTTCGTGTTTTCTCGGCATTGCCGTAACAGCAACATCGAGCATAAAGGCAAGGGAGTTTTTCAAGCGTTCTGTTCTGTATTATGTATATGTCATACTTAAATACATCATTTGCTCTGTGCCGTTGGCGCTTAAGGCATCGCTGATCTTTCTGTTGATTTCTTTTTTTGATCTTTTTACATTTTTTATATTTGAAAAGCATTATGCCCCGCAGCTTTTTCTTGTCACGTTTATGCTTTCGCGGGCTGTTCTGTTCATTCTGACGGTATATTTCTTTTCAAATCTTAAGCGGCTGAAAAAAGGCGCTGAGCAGATATCCGAAAGCGCGGGAAACGCAAGGATAAACACCGACGGAATGATATTGGAGCTTAAGGCGCACGCTGAAACGCTCAACACGATATCTTGCGGAATATCCACAGAGGTGGAAAAAAGAATGAAGAGCGAGCGGATGAAAACGGAGCTTATAACGAACGTCACGCACGATTTGAAAACGCCGCTCACATCGGTGATCAGCTACTCTGACCTTATTTGCAGGGAAAAGACCGAAAACGAAAGAATAACGGAATATGCCGCCGTTTTGTTAAGACAGTCGGAGCGTCTTAAAAGGCTGATAGACGATCTGCTTGAGGCATCAAAGGCGCAAACGGGCAACATTGAGGTAAAGCCCGAGATAATAAAGGCTGACGTTCTTATAGATCAGGCGCTCGGAGAGTATTCAGAGCGGTTCTGCGAAAAGAGCCTTACGGTAATTTCAAATAAGCCAAGCGGCGATGTATTCGTAAATGCAGACGGCAGACATCTGTGGCGTATATTTGACAATCTGCTGAATAACATATACAAATACGCTATGCCGGGCACACGTGTTTATGTTGAGCTGAGTGAAAAGACGGATCATGTGAGCGTTACATTCAAGAACACATCTGCCTGTATGCTGTGCATAAATGCAGACGAGCTGACGGAAAGATTCACAAGAGCGGACAATTCAAGAAATTCCGAGGGAAACGGTCTGGGGCTTTCAATCGCAAAGGGGCTTGCCGCAGCGCAGGGCGGAGAGCTTATGATCACCCTTGACGGAGATCTTTTCAAGGCAACGTTAAAATTGCCTAAATAAACCATAATATCCTTTGCATATATTTCGCCTGCGGTGTAAGAATAATACCGTGGGCGAAATCTTTACGCAAAGGACATTTCAAATGAAAACTGTATGTTTAAGGTCCGTTTTTGCCGTAATGCTTTCAGCTTTGCTGACGCTTAACACTCTGACCTGCTATGCAGGCGGAGAAAACGAAGCCTTCAATTTTTACTGCAAGCGAAACAGTGAGCATAAGACACCAACTATCGACGCCAACATCTCATTTATATCCCAAAACAGCGGATATTATGTAGGGAAGGATGACGAAAAGGTAATATACCTCACATTCGATGCAGGATACGAAAACGGCAACATTGAAAGAATTCTGAACGTGCTGAGCGACCACGGCGCTCACGGAGCATTTTTCGTGCTTGAAAATCTTATAAGACGGAATACCGCTCTGGTTGAACGAATGGCGCAGGAAGGTCATCTTGTATGCAATCACACCTACCGCCACAAAGATATGTCGAAGGTCACAAGCAAGGAAGAATTTGAAAAGGAGCTTTGCTCGCTTGAGTCTTATTACACGGAAATGACAGGCAGACACCTTGCTCCCTACTACCGCCCGCCCGAAGGAAGATTTACGCAAAAAAATCTGATCTTCGCAGAGGAAATGGGATATAAAACGGTATTCTGGAGCTTTGCCTATGCCGATTGGGACAATGACAGGCAACCCGATGCCGAGCGGGCAAAAAAGCTGATACTTGATAATACGCATAACGGAATGGTGATACTGCTTCACCCCACATCAAAGACGAATGCGGATATTCTTGACAGTCTGCTTTCCGAGTGGGAGTCTTTGGGCTACCGCTTCGGAACACTTGACGAATTATGTATCTGAAAGCCGTGTGCTTTACGCTTATACTGTGCATTACGCTATGCATATATGCCGACGCGCATGGCGATGTATACAGACATGCTGATACGGAAAGAAAGCTCATAGCTCTGACATTCGATGACGGACCGCACTACAAATATACGGAAGAAATACTTGATATCCTTAAAAAATACGGCGTGAAGGCTACCTTCTTTATGATAGGCGCAAATGCCGAAAAGCACCCGCATTTAGCAAGGCGGGTGTTCAGTGAAGGGCATGAGATAGGAAATCATACCTATTCACACCCTCATTTAAAGGGTCTTTCGGAAAACGATATTCAAAAGGAGATAGAAGCATCGTCTGCCGTTATAGAAAAAATAACGGGCAGTCGCCCCACCCTTTTCCGTCCCCCTGAGGGATTTTGCGGAAAGGAAGTGACGGCGGCTGCCGAAAATATGGGATATACCGTAATTCTGTGGTCACAGGATACAAGAGATTGGGCTCACAATGCCCCTGAAAAAATATCCTCAGACATTATCAACAACGTCAGATGCGGAGATATTATCCTCTTTCACGATTTTATAACGCCGAGCACGCCCACACCTGCGGCGTTGGAAAAGATAATTCCCCATTTGTGCAATGACGGCTATGAGTTCGTTACCGTTTCTGAGCTTATCGCACAAAATTAAAATTCAACTATCCGTAAGGACTGCGGAACGGTACCCGTTATGGCTATCGTTCCGTTTTCTGTTTGCACGGCACTCGATATATACAATTCGGGTGTCTTTGAAAACAGTGACGAAAGGCTTGCCTTAAGCTCGTCGCTCTGCGAAAGGGCGACCTTTTCAAGAATCGGAGAGGAGATATTCTCCGGCTTGAAGGATACCTTATTATCCTTCACCGTTATAGAGCCTGTTGCGCTGAATTTTACCTTTTCGGGAAGAGCTGTTACAGACTTATCGGGAAAAGCCTTTTCCATTACCTCATACGTATCAAGCTCTGCGTAAACGGTTATTCTGTCGCCGCCCTCTAATTTAAGCTGTGAGTTTGATATAAACGTTACGGACGGCATAAGCTCGTTTGCAAGCGCGGTGAGCTGCTCTGATGTAAGCTCGAATGTCTTTTCCTTGAAGTCAGAGTACTCGACGGTATAATCGCGTCCGAGTTCTTTGCCCTCGCTTTTCAGTCTTTCCACAGTTTGCTCGATCGTTTCGCCCTTTTCGTTTTCCTCGGGCTTGATACCGATATTGTCTATAACATCCTTAACATCGTTGCTGTCATATTCAACGCCCGGCTTTTCGGCATTACCGAAAAGCATAAAAGCGCCGAATGCTGTTACTGCCGCTATTACCAATACGATTATTGAAACCGTTATAATTACCTTTTTCTTCATTTTAATGCTCCTTGACTTTAAAGCTGTTCCTCTGTCTGCTCGTTTTCATCACAGTACGGGTCTATCATTACTTCCTTTATCATCGGATACGCTGCATATGTTCCGATATATGCGCATACGGAAAATGTCATAACGAACGGCAGGATTATTCCCAATGGCATAAACGAAAACAGTAAAAATACGTTCAGCGCTATCACCGCTATTATACCGATAAGCCCCATTACGTTGCGTTTAAGACCGACGAATGCGAATATTACCGCATTTTTCACCATCTTATATATAGAAAGATCGAATGTTATCAGCATAAGATAGATATAAACTCTCACTATCTGGTACACGATGCCGATGACAATGCTGAGCCAGAACATAACGCTGTACATAGATGCAAGCGACGAGTTGAGCATAAAGAAGCTGATATCATATATTATAAGCGCCATAACACCGAGATCGATCACGCCGAACACAAGTCCCTGGAGCTTATTTCTTTTGATAACGTATTTGAAATCGGAAAAGACGAACACAGGCTCGCCCTTCTGCATATTACGCACAACGTAAAACATTCCCGTATTTGCATATCCCCACGTAAATATCAGCAATGCGGCAATACAGTAAAATACGACCGTTGCGACAGTCATACGGACGCTTTGCCCGTTCTGCACGCCGAGAGCGCCGTACAGCGCCATAGTCACAGGGTTTGCATTGCCGCCCGCCACCGCCGCTTTAACAGGGCCGAACAGCGCGCTTTGCGCTGCGGGCGATGTCATATTCGTAAAGCCCGCGATACCAAACATCAGCGAAAATATCGGTATATTTATCAGCGTGAACATTAAATTGACATTGAGCAGCTTTGAGAATGATCTGCCGAAATACTTGAAGAAATTCTTCAGCGTGGGGTCCTTTACCTCACCCTTTTCGACTCCCTTTCCCTCTTTCTGACTGTCAAACAGATTGAAGCGCTTTTTCTTTTTCGTTTCCTTTTCTTTTTCCTGCATTTTCTTTTCCTTTTTTGAATATTAAAGCAACCGCACGATAAGCTCGGCTGCGCACAGTGCCAGAACACACGATGACGTTGCGGCAAAATAATTAAGATAGCATTTCAGATCCTCGTCAAACATTCCGCCGCTGTCAGCGGGCGCGGTTTTGACAAGGTGAGAAAAGCTGACTGCAACGGCGCAAAAATGAATAATGAGAAATCCGTACACGCCGCAGCATATCATATCAGATAAAAACGCGGCGATATGCGCAATTTTACACATATAAACGCCGAGCGCTCCGCAAAACGCTCCCGCAAGGGCGCACACCGTACCGCACACAAGCACGGCTGAGCGGTTAAATCCGCACACGAATACGAGGGCAACGGGTAAAAACGAGATCAGAAATTGCTTTGCAAGCTCTCTGAACCAATCAAGTACCCCGTTATACGCTTTTGTATCAAGCTCGGCTGCGGGCAGTCCCTGTGTTCTTTCAACGTACACGGCAAGCAACGCCCCGACAATACAGCACAGAGCAAATATGACGCATAAAAGAACATTTGCGTAAGCATAGATACGGCGTCTGTCCGTTCTTCTTGCAAGAGATGCAAGTGTTTTTGTCACAAGATCGTCGCCCTGAACTGTGTGTGAGCCGTTTTCTTCTTTTTCATCCGAAAGATAATTCATTTTGACCTCCGCATATTTATTCTCACCAATAAATATGCATTCACACAGGTCAATATTACACAGGTATCAGTCCTTTATTTCCGAAAGCTCAACAGCCCTCTTCGTGCAGGCAAGCATCGCATCCTTCACCGTTTTTTCAAAGTCATTGCCGTACAGAACATCCATAGCCTTTGCAGTAGTGCCGCCGGGTGAGGTCACATCGCGTATGAGCATATCGGGTGTTTTTTCACTTTGAAGCATCAGTCTTGCTGAGCCTATGACCGTTTCACACGCTATTTTGCGAAGCTCACGCTCGTTTTCAAAAACGAGCCCCTGCTCGCTTGCTCCGTCCATCAACGCCTTGATAAAGAGGAATATATAAGCGGGCGACGATGAGGTAAGCGAAACGATCTCGTTCATTTTATCCTCTCCAAGCTCAAAGGCGACGCCGAGTGAGGAAAACAGCGAAAATGCGATCTTAAAGCACTCCTCGCTTACAAAAGCGTTTTTGCAAACGGAGCATACTCCGCTTGCAACGAGCATCGGCGTATTCGGCATAGCCCTTACTATCGCGGCGCCGGGCAGATACTGCTCGATGAACGCGCATTTTATACCTGCTGCGATAGTTATAAATGTTTTTTTACTGTAATCAATGCTTGCTGCCTTTATTTCTCCGAGCAGCTCTGCAAAATTCTGCGGCTTTACCGCAAAAACAACGTAGTCGGCTGCTTTTACGGCATCGGGCGCAGACTGCGCGAGCGTCATACCGTCATATGCCTGCATTTTCTCCTGCAGCTTGTCGTAAAGAATGATATCTTTCCTTTCAAACGCACCTTTATTTTCAAGAATTCCTTTTATAATTGCGCCTGCCATATTGCCGACGCCTATAAACGCGATCTTATTTCCCATAATATATCTCCCTTACGTTATTGAACTATTATATTAAAAAATTTAGCGGATTTCAATAGATTGATGTAAAATTTTATCACAAAGACGAAACGTTTATCATTACAATACTTGACAAAACGATGATTTTTTGTTACTATAATAGAAATCGCTGCCCGAAATACTGTATATCATCAAAGGAGGTCACTGTAAAATGTCAGCATTCAGCGAGCTTTTATACGAAAAAATGAAAGCAAACGACATATCAGCAATGAAGATATCTGCCTTAACAAAGATAAGTCGTTCAACAATAACAAAATTCCTGTCAGGTCAGAAGCTGCCGAGCCAGGAGGAGCTTTCGAGGATAATTTCATTCATACCGATAACTCAGGAGGAGCAGCACCGTCTTATGACAGAGCTTGACAACATCCGCTTCGGCTCATCGGTATGCGCTCAGCTTGACGGGCTGTTCAAGAAAATGTCCTCACGCCCGTCAGCTGTTTCGGATCATTCGCCGCCAAGCGTGGATATCGCCCCTGCGGATGACATAATGCTTCTTCGGTCAAGATCGGAAATACAGAAATATATCAGATCGCACATTGAAAATGAATCATCAAATCCGAACTCCGCCATATATTCCAACATCACCTCGGAAAGCGGCTTTATTCAGGAGGAAATGCTCCGCATACTGTCGATGGCAGGCAAGGGCTCGGATTTCAATTTATGCGTTTCTCTTAAGAAAAGCGCCTCGGAGCTTGGCTTTGAAAATCTTTCCGTCCTGTTCGATTGGGCGCCGTTCGTTCTGAGCGAGTGCAACATATACTACGAATATATTTCGGAAAGAGCATCGGTAATGCCCTTCGGCTACATTTATTTCATCATTCTGAGCAAGAGCGTTATGCTGCTTAATGAAGGCTTTACAAGCGCATTGATAATCACAAAGCCCGATGTTGTTGAGAGCTTGAGGTCAGATGCGCGCGAGCGTATCACCATGATGAAAAGCCTTGTAAGAAGATGCACAACGATATTCGATATGTTCGACAAGATCAAAAAGGCTCATTCAAAATATTCAGGCTATACATATTTGCAGTATTTCCCCTGCATCGTGCCGTATCTTGAATACGCGCATTATGAAGAGATAGCAAACACCGAGATCCAGCAGGTAAGGGACATTCTTCCCGAGCTTTACGAGTATTATCAATCACGCAAAAAGGGCTTGAACAGAGGTGCTTTTACAAGCGCGGGATTGATGGAATTTGCAAAAACGGGCATAATACCCGAAATTCCGAGAGAATATGCAACAGCCGTATCGCCAAAGGTCAGAAAATACGCCCTCACCCAGATACTCCGCGAAATGCAGAACGGCTCGGATTTCCGTGTGTTCAACGATAATTTCGTAAGCCTTCCTTCAAACATAGTCATAGATCTCATAGCCGAATCACAGCTTACGTTTATGTGGCTTGAGCATCCCGATTGCGGATTTGCAGGTCAGGTAAGCTCCGTCACAAACGAGATATATCTTTTGCAGGAGGCAGATAAGTTCTTCAATACGTTATTTTCCAGCCGCTATCTTTACACAAAGGAGCAGTCTGCCGACATCATAGAAAGGTGTATTGCGGAAATAAAATAAGCATAAATCATAACCACCCGTCAAACGGGTGGTATGCACAAGGGCTAAAAGCCCAATACTACCGGCCAGCGGCTCAAGCCGCTTGCTTTCGTATACTCAAGCCTATTGCCTTTGCCTCTTTTGCCGCCCTTGAAAGGGCGTTTGTATTACTTAGCTACCCTTAAAAGGGTCTTCATATTCTTTAACGCTTAACTTATCGAGTGCTATATCGTGTTTCTCTTGTTCTTCGATATATTTTCTTATGGTGCTTTCATTGAGTCCTACTGTCGAAACATAGTACCCTTCCGCCCAAAAGTGTCGGTTCCCGAATTTATATTTTAG
>JAZPYO010000020.1:0-63905 GCA_045544195.1 Eubacteriales bacterium | reverse complement strand
AGCGACAATATATCGAGCTTGAACGAAGTGAAAGCATATCGAGTCAACGAAGTTGACATATCGACATAAAGAAAAAACAGAGCAAGAATAGAAGGTTTTATATCCTTTTATCCTTGCTCTTTTCTGCTTGTATAAGGGTTTTATCTTAGCCCATTTGCGAGTGACTCGACAAACGCGATGCTCGCACTTAGCGACATTTTTTAAATTCTCCGCTAAGAGTATCACCCGTTTGACAGCGGAGCTTTCAATATGCCCAAATGGTATATATCACGGTGCAAGCGCTATATCATAGCACGAATGGCATATATCATTCAAAAAACTCCCCTGCATACCGTATAAACGGTATTCAGGGGAGCTTTCAAAATAAATATATCGTATAAACATGCCACATGGCTATGGATAAGTCGTTTTAGTTTTATGTTAAAAATATATTTATCAGCCCTTCGGCGTTAAGTTATTTTGCGTAGTCTACTGCACGGCTTTCCCTTATCATATGAATTTTTATCTGACCGGGATATTCAAGCTCGCTTTCAATCTTTTTAACGATCTGCCTTGCAACAACGATCATCTGCTCGTCATTTACCTCCTCAGGCTTGACCATTATCCGAATCTCTCTGCCTGCCTGGATAGCGTATGATTTATCAACGCCGCCAAAGCTCTTAGCGATCTCCTCAAGCTTCTGTAAACGCTTGATGTAGTTTTCAAGATCCTCACGTCTTGCACCGGGGCGCGCTGCTGAAATAGCGTCTGCTGCCTGAACGAGCACTGCTATTATCGTCTGAGGTTCAACATCACCGTGGTGCGCCTCTATTGCGTGAACTATCTCTTTATTTTCCTTGTACTTTCTTGCGATGTCTACGCCTATCTGAACGTGCGATCCCTCGACCTCCTGCGTCATCGCCTTACCAATGTCGTGCAAAAGACCTGCACGCTTGGCAATATTAACGTCAACTCCAAGCTCGGCTGCCATAATACCCGTAAGGTACGCGACCTCCATTGAGTGATTCAATACGTTCTGACCGTAGCTTGTACGGTATTTAAGTCTGCCCAGAAGCCTTACAAGCTCTGAGTTTATTCCGTGTATGCCTGTTTCAAATACGGCTCTTTCGCCTGCCTGCTTGATGGATACCTCCACCTCACGCTTGCATTTTTCAACCGTTTCTTCGATCCTCGTCGGATGGATTCGTCCGTCGGATATGAGCTTTTCAAGCGTCATACGGGCGATCTCTCTGCGAACGGGATCAAAGCTTGAGATCGTGATAGCCTCGGGTGTATCGTCGATTATAAGATCGACTCCCGTCAGCGTTTCGATCGTTCTGATGTTTCGTCCCTCTCTGCCTATGATCCTGCCCTTCATTTCATCGTTGGGCAGCGCTACGACCGATACGGTAACCTCCGCAACGTGATCTGCGGCGCATTTCTGGATAGCGAGAGAAATAAGGTTTTTAGCCTTTGCCTCAGCTTCTTCCTTGAATTGAGCTTCGATCTCGCGGATCTTAGCAGCTTCCTCGTGCCTTACCTCGTTTTCGATCTGCTCCAGCAGCTCTGCCTTTGCTTCCTCGGCAGTAAGACCTGCAACTCTTTCAAGCTGTTCAAGCTGGCTTTGCTTGATCTTTTCGATCTGTTCTGTCAGCTCAGTGTTTTCACGTATCTTCTTGTTGAGAATTTCTTCCTTCTTTTCAAGGGCTTCGTGCTTTTTATCAAGGGCTTCTTCCTTTGCAACAGCGCGGCTTTCAAGACGTGAAACTTCTTTTCTACGCTCTTTTATATCCCTGTCAGCCTCTGTTTTCTGACGGAGAATTTCTTCCTTTGCTTCGATCAAGGCTTCTTTTTTCTTCGTTTCAGATGCCTTTGATGCTTCGTCAAGGATCTGCTTCGCCTTTTCCTCAGCAGAGCCTATTGCCGCCTCAGCCACTTTCTTACGGTATGCTATGCCCGCAAAAATACCGATGGCAAGGAACACAACAGCGCACGCTACGGCAATTATTACTGCGATAGTCAATGATACCTGCATAGTGCCAACAAATTACCTCCTTCTTATTATTTTTTAAATGAACAAATTTCTTTACGGCAGGATATTATCCGCCTTACGATATATTATAATTAAACTGCGGGCGTTTGTCAACAGTTTTCAATTCAATATCCTTTTTTAATCGATAAAAATTTACCGTATATTCTTATTTAGCGGAAAAGTCGTACGGCAAAACGATCTGTTGCGTGCCCTCATATTCCTTGAAATGAGTCTTTACGCCCAATTCATCCATCCACGAGCGTGTTATAACAGTCGCAAAGGTGTGTGTGTTATATCCGAGGCCTGCATCGTTATCCCACAGCCATTTCGGTGTCGGCCACAGACAGCCCTTGGGGCTTACAGCCTTGTAAAAACTCTGTGCAACGCCGTTCTGCCCGTGGTGAGCCATCTGAACGAAATCGCATTTCAGCTTTTCTTTTGGGTGCATTTCAAGAACTCTTTCTCCGCCCTCTACGCCGAGATCGCCTAAAAACAGCGTTTTCTGCCCCTCTGCATACATCATCATCACCATAGACGAGTTGTTCATATAGTTATGGGCAAATTTATCCTCAGTTACATAAAGTATCTCAAAGCATACGTTGTCAAAGGTGAAAACGTCGTTGACACAAGGCGTTATCACCTTGTCCTTTCCTAAAATTTCAAACGCGCGATCAAGGTCATATCCGCCGTACGCTCCGTCGTCGGGCAGTGAAAGGAAGAAATCGCGGTCTATCATCTTGCAGCACACGTTCTTCACGGTAATACGTTCGCTGCTGTTCAGCATAATACTGCTGAATGCATCAACATGGTCAGTGTGGTTATGCGTCAGAAACCACATATCAATAACGGGCTTTTCTCCACCGCAAAGCTCATAAAGAAACGATAAAAGGCTCTCGCCGTCGCCCTTGTTTCCGCCGTCTATAACGATAAGTCTGCCGTTTTCCGTTTTAACAACGTAGCTCATCATCTGTATGGGTGTTGCTGAATGTATTTGATATAACGATACGCTCATAATAATTCTCTCCTTGTACATCTTTTAGTAAACTTTATCATAATCACGCCTTTTTGTCAAGAACACAATAAATATTTGCATATATTACATTGACAACGAAAAAAATATGTTGTAAAATGTAAAGGATATAACACCGAAAGGACGATATAAATGGCTAATTACAGACAACAGCGAATAAACGATCAGATGACGTGCGAGCTGTGCCGTATAATAAGAAACGTAAAGGATCCGAGGGTATCGTCATACCTTACGACAGTAACAGGCTGCGAGGTGACAGCGGATCTGAAATACGCAAAGGTATTTTACTCCTTTCTTGACGATGTGAGCGCAGAGGAAGCGCAGATCATCCGCAAGGAGATAAAAAAGGGGCTTGAAAGCGCAAAGGGCTTTTTAAGACGTGAGCTTGCTTCATCGCTCAATCTCCGCATAACGCCCGATCTTGCCTTTATCCCCGACACATCGGTCGAATACGGAGCGAAAATATCGGGTATTCTGCGTAAAATAGAGGAAGACGGCAGCAAAAATGAGTGAAAGCGTTAAAAACTCCACATTTGAGCTTGGAAAAACCGACGTTGCCGTCATCGGCGCAGGTCACGCTGGAATTGAAGCGGCGCTCGCCTGCGCAAGACTCGGCTGTGACGTAATACTTTTCACAAGCAATCTCGATTCCGTCGGAAATATGCCGTGCAACCCGTCAATAGGCGGCACGGGAAAAGGCCATCTCGTATTTGAAATAGATGCCTTGGGCGGTGAAATGGGCAGGGCGGCAGACCTTGTAACGCTCCAGAACAGAATGCTCAATTTGGGAAAAGGCCCCGCAGTCCACTCAAAGCGCGTTCAGGCAGACAGGGCGAAATACCACGCCGATATGAAGCTGCTGCTTGAAAAAACGGAAAATCTCTGCTTGTATCAGGCAGAGGTCACAGACATTATGACAAACGAGGACGGCGTATGCGGCGTTGTCACCGCGCTCGGAGCAATATTTCACTGCAAGGCGGCGATAATATGCGCAGGAACATATCTTAACGCAAGAGTTATCGTCGGAGAAAGCGCAATACAGTCAGGCCCTGACGGAATGCTTCCCGCCTGCTGTCTTTCCGCAAATCTTGAAAAGCTCGGAATACGTCTTTTCAGATTTAAAACAGGTACGCCTGCAAGAGTTTTGAAAAGCAGCGTTGACCTTTCTGTGCTTGAAGAGCAGAACGGCGACTGCGAAATACCGTTTTCGGTGCGCACGAGCAAGCAAGAGCTTTCAGCCCGTCCGCACATTCCGTGCCACATCGTGTATACAAACAGCGAAACGCACAGAATAATAAAGGAAAATCTTCACCGTTCACCGCTTTACAGCGGTGTTATAAAGGGCACAGGGCCGAGATACTGCCCGAGCATTGAGGACAAGATAGTACGCTTTTCCGACAAGGAACGCCATCAGCTTTTCGTTGAGCCGCTGGGCGAAAATACAGAGGAGCTGTATATCCAGGGCTTTTCATCGTCATTGCCCGCAGATGTACAGGTGCAGATGCTCCACTCTCTCAAGGGCTTTGAAAACGCCGTAATTATGCGTCACGCATACGCAATAGAATATGACTGCATAGACCCATTGCAGTTAAAGCACACACTTGAATTCAAAAGCATTCCCCGCCTGTACGGCACAGGCCAGTTCAACGGCACATCAGGCTATGAGGAGGCGGCAGCCCAGGGGCTTATCGCAGGAATAAACGCAGCGCGCAAGCTTCAGGGCAAGGACGAATTTATTCTTCGCAGAGATGAAAGCTACATCGGCACGCTTATTGACGATCTTGTCGTAAAGGGCACAAATGAGCCGTACAGAATGATGACGTCACGCTCGGAATACAGACTGCTTCTCCGCCAGGACAATGCCGACGAGCGCTTAACTCCGTACGGATACGAAATAGGTCTTATAAGCGAGGAGCGATACGCAAAATTCAAGGAAAAGCAGGAACGGATAGAAGCGGAAATAAAAAGAGCCGCCACGGTGACTATCCGCCATACTGACCTGCTTGACGAAATATGCGATAAGGCAGGCACAGAGCGTGTAAATTCGGGTATGAAGCTTGCAGACCTTTTGCGCAGGCCTCAGCTCACATACGAGCTTTTAGCTCCCGTAGACACTGAAAGAACAGAAAACGATGATACGATCCTGAACGAAGCGCAGATCAGAATAAAATACGCAGGCTACATAAAAAAACAGCTTTCGGCGGTAAAGGCGGCGCGCAAGCTGGAGGAAGTAAGACTGCCGCGCGACATAGATTACAGCAAAATAAAGGGCCTTCGGCTTGAGGCAATTCAGAAGCTCGATAAAATGCGCCCTGAAACCGTCGGTCAGGCATCGCGGATAAGCGGCGTTTCACCTGCCGATATATCCGTTTTGCTTATATATCTCGGTATAAGATAACACGATTCAGTATTTGTTTTATAAAAGTGTCCCCGATGCCCACCCCCCCAAGTTGCAAAGCAACTGGGCATCGGGACACATCACCGCAAGCGGTGATAAAGACTCAGTTAAAAGCAAAAAGCTTTCCTTTAATAATAAGGAAGGCTTTTCCGTTTATTATCCGTTTTTATCTTCCGTCCGCTCACATAGCGGGCAAAGCACTGCCTTGCATTTTTCCGACTTTCAGACACAATGCACGATGTCATAATTTGCCCGTCCCCGTACCCAAAAACGAGGCGGGCAAAGCGCTGCCTTGCATTTTTCCGACTTTCAGACACAATGCGCGATGTCATAATTTGCCCGTCCCCGTCCCCCCCAACGGGGCGGGCAAAGCACTGCCTTGCAGTGCAAAAACAAAAACGTCCTTCGGTATCTGAAACATCATTGATATAATATCAACGCTTATCGACAAAAGGTCATATCCGCCTTCAGGTAAGCGTTTTTTCACCCTGTTATTCCGGACAAGTACAATGATGATATATAATTCACAATATATTTACATCTAATATATATGTATATATATCGGCTATGCTATATTTATTCATATATGTATGAAGCATTTGTTCACATTTGCTTCGCGGATAGCTATTAAATAATAACGAAAAGAGGTAATCGTTAATGGCACATTTTAATTTCAGAAGGGCGTGCGCATCGTTTATTGCAACGGCAATAATGCTGACGTCCGTACAGCTTTCACCCGTTGCCGGAACGGAGCTTCCGCAAACCGACACTTCAGGGCAGATAAAGCAAGATATCATTTCAACGACAGACGTCGCAGAAGAGATCACACAAGAGATCGTTTCAACGAACGATGCTTTATCAGACGATCACGGCACGGTCTTATACTCGGGCACATGCGGCGATAGCGTTAATTGGTCGTTGTACGACAGCGGCACCCTCGTCATCAGCGGCACGGGAGCGATGACAGATTATTCTTCTTACGGTAACCAAGCACCTTGGTATAGCTATAAGAACTCGATAACGTCCGCGATCATCGAAAACGGCGTGACATCCATCGGCAATTATGCGTTTTCCGATTGCACAAGCCTTGTGTCCGTAACTATTCCCGACAGCGTGACGTCTATCAGCGGTTCTGCGTTTGAAGGTTGCACAAGCCTTGCGTCCGTAACTATTCCGGACAGCGTGACGACTATCGGCGAGTATGCGTTTTACGGTTGCAAAAGCTTAACGTCCGTAACTATCGGCAATGGCGTTAAGTATATCAGTAAGAGTGCGTTTTACGGTTGCACAAGCCTTGAGTCCGTAACTATCCCCGACAGCGTGACGTCTATCGGCGAGTATGCGTTTTACGGTTGCAAAAGCTTAACGTCCGTAACTATCCCCGATAGCGTGACGTCGATCGGCGATAGTGCGTTTTCCGATTGCTCAAGCCTTGCGTCCGTAACTATCGGTAACGGTGTTGAGTCTATCGGCGATTATGCGTTTTACAATTGCACAAGCCTTGCGTCAATAACAGTCGATGAGAATAACGCAAATTATTCAAGCGATGAATACGGCGTATTGTTCAATAAAGATAAAACAACGCTTATTCAATATCCTATAGGAAACAAAAGAACGGCATATGCTATCCCCGACAGCGTGAAGTCTATCGGCGATAATGCGTTTTACGATTGCACAAGCCTTGCATCCGTAACTATTCCCGACAGCGTGACGACTATCGGTGATTATGCGTTTAGAGGTTGCAAAAGCCTTGTATCCGTAACTATCCCCGATAGCGTGACGACTATCGGAAGTGAAGCGTTTTACAATTGCACAAGCCTTGAGTCCGTAACTATTCCCGACAGCGTGACGACTATCGGCGACAGTGCGTTTTACGATTGCACAAGCCTTGCGTCCGTAACCATCCCCGACAGCGTGACGTCTATCGGAAAGGGCGCGTTTAGATATTGCAAAAGCCTTGCATCCGTAACTATTCCCGACAGCGTGACGACTATCGGCGAGTATGCGTTTTCCGTTTGCAACAGCTTAACGTCCGTAACTATTCCGGACAGCGTGACGTCCATCGGCGAGTATGCGTTTTCCTATTGCAGAAGCTTAACGTCCGTAACTATTCCGGACAGCGTGACGTCCATCGGCGATTATGCGTTTTACAATTGCACAAGCCTTGCGTCCGTAACTATCGGCAATGGCGTTAAGTATATCAGTGAGGGTGCGTTTTACGGTTGCACAAGTCTTGAGTCCGTAACTATTCCGGACAGCGTGACGACTATCGGCGAAAGTGCGTTTTACGATTGCACAAGCCTTGAGTCCGTAACTATTCCGGACAGCGTGACGACTATCGACGAAAGTGCGTTTTACGATTGCACAAGCCTTGAGACAATAACGGTCGATGAGAATAATGCAAATTATTCAAACGATGAATACGGCGTATTGTTTAATAAAAATAAAACACGGCTGATTCTTTATCCTATAGGAAACAAAAGAACGGCATATGCTATCCCCGACAGCGTGACGTCTATCGGCGATTTTGCGTTTCCCGATTGCACAAGCCTTGTGTCCGTAACTATCCCCGACAGCGTGACGACTATCGGCGATTATGCGTTTAGATATTGCACAAGCCTTGAGTTCGTAACTATCCCCGACAGCGTGACGACTATCGGCTGGCGTGCGTTTTACTATTGCACAAGCCTTGCGACGGTGTATTACGGCGGCAGTGAGGATGAGTGGAATAATATCAGCATCGAATTCGGCAACGATTCCGTTATAAATGCGGAAATATTGTATAACAGCGGCAGATGCGGCGACGATATAATGTATACTACCAGCGATGACGGAGTGCTCACGATAAGCGGCACGGGAGCGATGACAGATTATTCTTCTTACGGTAACCAAGCACCTTGGTATAGCTATAAGGACTCGATAACGTCCGCGATCATTGAAGACGGCGTAACATCCATCGGCGAATATGCGTTTGACGGTTGCACAAGCCTTGCGACGGTGTATTACGGCGGCAGTGAGGCTATGTGGAGCGACGTTGAGATCTCTTCCGGCAACGAAGTGTTATTGAACGCCGCTGTCAATACGGTGCCTGTGCAATATTTAACCGTTACTTTACCGTCCGTGGTGGAATACGAATACGGGCAGGAGCTTTGCCTTGACGGCTTGACCGTTACCGAGTATCTTGAAAACGGTATCGTGTATCAAAGCAACAGCTATACCGTTTCCGCCTTTGACAGCCTTTCGTACGGCAAGCAGACGCTGACGGTGACGAGCAGCGGCGCTACGGCAATCTTTGCCGTTACCGTGAAGGCGAGTGAGGCGGATGGCGTGATAGAGCCCGTTACCCTCGGTATGACCGTGCTTGAGCTTAAAGCATCGTACGACGGATATACCGTCTACGTTCTTGACAGCGACAAATCTACGGTTCTCGGCGATAATGACGTTATAAAAACGGGTTGCATCATTCAGCTCGTGCAGGACGGTCAGGTGGTGGACAGCCAGGCAGTCGCAGTAAAATGTGACGTTGACGGTGACGGCAAGCTCAGCGCAAAGGACTTTATCAGACTTAAAAAGCAGATACTGTTAGGCGGCTGCGTTGATTATCCCGAATATGCCGACGCCAACGGCGACGGCACGATAAATGAAAAGGACCTTGAATATCTTGCTCAGATGATAGCGTAAGATCAATAAAAATAACGAGGGGCTGCTGCAGTGCGAAAGGATCGCATCTGCAACAGCCCCTTTTAAATTTTCCAAACGCAAGGTCACAAAACCTACCGTCCACTCACATAGCGGGCAAAGCACTGCCCTGCATTTTTCCGACTTTCAGACACATCATAATTTGCCCGTCCCCGTACCCCCCCAACGGGGCGGGCAAAGCACTGCCTTGCAGTGCAAAAAAAACGTCCGACAGGTATTCCCCATCGGGCGTTATTTTTTTCGTTTATCTTCCGTCCACGTAGTCACACGCAGCAAGGGCGGCTGTTGCGCCGTCCGATGCGGCTGTCGCCACCTGACGTATTTTTTTCGTCCTGCAATCTCCCGCAACGAAAATTCCGCGTACATTCGTTTCGCAGCCTTCGTCTGCCTTTATATACCCTCTTTCATCAAGGGCGATGAGACTTGCGAATATCTCGTTTTGAGGAACGAGTCCTATGGCAACGAACATACCGTCAACGTCTATTTCCGATATCTGTGACGCTAACGTATTTTCTACCGTTATTTTTGACAGCTCCCCGTCAGCATCACCGTGCAGACCGCTCACCACCGCGCCGAGAATTATTTCAATATTGTCAGTATTCTTCACCTGCTCTGAAAGCGTCGCCTCACCTGTGAAGAAATCAAGATTCTGTATCAGATACACCTTACTGCACAGCTTTGATAAAAGTATCGCCTCCTGCAAGGCGGAATTACCCCCGCCGATAACGGCAACCGTTTTATCCTTATAAAATGCACCGTCGCATACCGCGCAAAAGGAAATGCCGTGTCCTACGAAATCCTCCTCGTTTTCAATTCCGAGCATTCTGTGCTTTGTACCCGTTGCGATTATAACCGCCTTACAGGTGAAGTCTCCGTCGTCGGTCTTGACCGTCTTGTATTCCCCGCAGTCTATAACGGAAAGCACCTGACAGCTTTCAACGTCAGCACCCTGAAGCATTACCTGCTCTACGAGCTTTTCAGCAAATTCATTTCCCGAAAGAGAATAAAAGCCCGGGATATTTTCAACCTTGGGAGAATGTGTTATCTGACCGCCGAAGGCGTCCTTTTCGATAACGAGAACGCTTTTGCTTGCCCTGCGCGCATACAGGGCGGCGGTCAGCCCCGCAGGGCCGCCGCCGATTACTATAATATCGTACATATTTTATCTGTCCGCCTTATGCCTTAAGCCATTTTTTGATATCTGAAACGCCCGTGTACTTTTCCGTTGCGCCGTTTTTAACGATGGCAAGCGTGGGAGCCTGCTTTATGCCGAGTGATACGGCAAATTCAGCGTTTTCATCAGCAAGGAGCTTTACGTATTCAACGCCCGCTTTATCAAGAAGCGAGCACGCTATCTTGCAGTTGGGGCACGTTGCAGTTGTGAACAGATATACCCCGTCCTTTGCATCGCTTGTGTCATCTTTTGCATTTTCCTCGCAAGAGCAGCCGTTTCTTTTCAGAACAGAGCCTTCAATATCGTATACCATACGGTCCTTGTACTCCTGTGTTTTACCGTCGTTCCAGTTCTTTACGGGGCGGTAGTAGCCTGTGATACGGCTGTATACCTCTGTCACGCCGTGGCACTCAGGGCACTCAAAATGCTCGCCTGCGATATATCCGTGCGTTTTGCATACGGAATAAGTAGGTGAAAGCGTATAGTAGGGCAAACGGTAGTTTTCCGCTATCTTTCTTACAAGATTTGCCGCCGCGCGCCAATCGGGGAGCTTTTCGCCCAAAAACGCGTGGAATACCGTGCCTGATGTATAAAGCGTCTGCAATTCATCCTGAACATCAAGAGCCGTAAATATGTCAGATGTATAACCGACGGGCAAATGTGAGGAGTTCGTGTAATACGGTGTATCGCCGTCATCCTTCGCCGCCGTGATTATGTCGGGATAACGCTTAAGATCATGCTTTGCAAGACGGAATGCAGTCGATTCCGCAGGTGTCGCCTCAAGGTTGTAAAGGTCGCCGTACTGGACCTGATAATCGGACAGCTTTTCACGCATATGATTAAGCACGTCCTTTGCAAACTGCTGTGTTTCCTTGTGCGTTAAGTCCTTTCTTATCCATTTTGCATTGAGCCCCGCCTCATTAAGACCGACAAGACCAATGGTTGAAAAGTGGTTGTTGAACGTTCCGAGGTATCTTTTCGTGTACGGATAGAGTCCTGCGTCAAGCAGCTTTGTGATGACCGTTCTCTTGACCTTAAGGCTGCGGGCGGAAATGTCCATAAGGCGATCGAGTCTTTCGTAAAACTCCTTTTCGTCCTTTGAAAGATATGCAATTCTGGGAATATTTATCGTAACTACACCGACAGAGCCCGTAGACTCACCGCTTCCGAAGAAGCCGCCCGACTTTTTGCGAAGCTCGCGAAGGTCTAAACGCAGGCGGCAGCACATGCTTCTTACGTCGCTCGGCTCCATATCGCTGTTTATGTAGTTGGAAAAATAGGGCGTACCGTATTTGGATGTCATCTCAAACAGCAGCTTATTATTTTCTGTTTCCGACCAGTCGAAATCCTTCGTTATGGAATATGTGGGGATAGGATACTGGAAGCCTCTGCCGTTGGCATCGCCCTCGATCATTATCTCGATGAATGCCTTGTTGACCATGTCAACTTCCTTCTGGCAGTCCTTGTATTTGAAATCCATCTCCTTACCGCCGACGATGCAGTTAAGCTCAGCTAAGTCAGACGGAACTACCCAGTCAAGAGTAATATTTGTAAACGGAGACTGAGTGCCCCAGCGGCTCGGCGTATTTACGCCGTATATAAACGATTCAATGCACTTTTTGACCTGCTCGTAGGAAAGGTTATCGACCTTCACGAACGGAGCAAGATACGTGTCAAACGATGAAAATGCCTGAGCGCCCGCCCACTCATTCTGCATTATGCCAAGGAAGTTTACCATCTGGTTGCAAAGCGTTGCAAGGTGGCTTGCGGGTGATGAGGTTATCTTACCGGGAACACCGCCAAGCCCCTCCTGAATGAGCTGCTTTAACGACCAGCCCGCGCAGTAGCCTGTGAGCATTGACAAGTCGTGTATATGTATGTCGGCATTTCTGTGAGCGTTGCCTATTTCATCATCGTATATTTCAGAAAGCCAATAGTTAGCGGTAACAGCGCCTGAGTTGCTGAGGATAAGACCGCCGACAGAATACGTAACGGTGGAATTTTCCTTTACTCTCCAGTCATTTATATTAAGGTAGTTGTCAATTATCGCCTTATAGTCAACGACCGTCGCATTTATATTGCGTATCTTCTCACGCTGGCGGCGGTAAATGATGTAAGCCTTTGCAACATCGTCATAGCCTGCCTTTATAAGAACTGTTTCAACGCTGTCCTGTATATGCTCAACGGATATTGCTCCGTTTTCTATCTTCGATTCAAAATCTGCCGTTACCTTCAAGGCAAGAAAATCGATCACATCGTCATTATAATGCCTCTGGCAAGCCTCAAACGCCTGCTTTATAGCGCCCGATATCTTGCTTATGTCAAAATTGACGGTTTTACCGTCTCTTTTTACTACGTTGTACATTTTCTTCATCTCCTTTTTTGTTTTCTTTCATATTGTTCCGACATTTTCGGGAAAATAATTCGCCTATATCCGCGTAGTATCATCTTGTGAAGATGTAGCGGTATTATACCATATATGCTGAGGATTGTCAAGCAAAAAAACAACATATTGAGATGCAGGAATCTCAATATGTTGTGTCTGTACCTCTGATTTCAACGCTTTCAACAAACAATTCAGAAAATTGTTTCATTTGAACAAGGTCTTGTGTCCGAACGGCAGAAAGCCCGTCGCAGATCAAGTCAGGGCTGTACAAAAACGGTTGAATAAAGTATTTTTTCGCGCCGCTTATCATCATTGACAGCTTTTTTATGTCGTTCGGGGTGTGAAGCTCGTTTACAACGGTGGTGCGAAATTCAAAATCTATTTTGCTGTTCATAAGAATGCTTATGCTTTTTTTGATCTTGCTTATATCAATGCTTTCAAGCCCCGCCGTTTTTGCGTATTTTTCCTCACAGTTCTTCACGTCCATGGCAACGTAGTCAACAAGACCGCAATTTATAAGCTGCTCGAGCTTTTCGGGAAATGTGCCGTTCGTGTCGAGCTTCACAGAATAGCCGAGCGCCTTTATATCCCTTATAACAGTCTCAATGTCGCTTTGCAAAAGCGGTTCGCCGCCGGAAATGCACACGCCGTCAAGCATGCCCTTGCGCTTTTGCAGATACTGCATAAGCTCTGATACTGAATACTCCTCAGCATCGTTCGTGTGCGTTACAAGCGAGGCATTGTGGCAAAAGGGACACCGCAAATTGCACCCGACGGTGAAAACAGTACAAGCGATCTTGCCGGGATAATCAAGCAGTGTCAGGCGTTGGATACCGCCTATATTCATAAATATACTCCTTCGACATTACAAATTTATAAGCAAAACGCCGCAATACATCTGTTTTACGGCGTTTTGCGTATTATCACATTTCGTAGATCTCTTCGCCCGAAAGCAGTGTAGCGCCTGCATTTATCAACAGCTTTTCAGCAAGGTCGGTCGGCGTTGCGCTGACGATTATGCAAGCGTATTTATCATTACCCGGCGTCAGAAAGGCATACATATACTCAATGCTGACTCCCGCGCAGGCAAGATACTGCATAGCATCCGAAAAGCTGCCTGGGCGATCCTCAATGCGAATGGCAAGCACGTCAGTCAGAGCGGTCATAAGCCCTGCCTTCTTGCATACCTGCTCTGCCTTTTCAGGCTGATTGACGATAAGACGCAAAATACCGAAATCGGTAGTATCCGCAATGGACAACGCTCTTATATCTATTCCCGCGCAGGCAAGCACACGGGTGATCTCAGCGATCCTTCCCGACTTATTTTCCATAAAAATAGATAACTGCTTAACTCTCATTTCTTCTCCTTTACTGTTCCATATCAAAATTAAAGCAAGTTTTGTTCAATGAACCGCTGCTGTACATTATGACAACATCGTCAATATCCTCCTGAACGGCGTACTGTGCTATCGCAACACCGTCATAATAACGCATATCAATAATGTGAAGCTCCTCACACGCAAGTGAAAAATACGGTGCCATAGCTCCGCCGTAGCTGTCTCTTAGCAATAAAACCTTTTTTCCGTTAGTACACATACTGTTTTTTACAGTCTGAATGCCGTTATCCCCGTTCAGAAAAGCCGAATACGCCACAGTATTCATCGTATTGTCAGTCGGCATATAGTTATCAAATATCACCGTTTTATCAAAGCTGCCATATCGCTCGTTTTCTCCGTTTGTCACAACGGTAAGATCGGTTTCGAATTTTGGGTAAAGTACCGTAAAATCGTCAAGACCGCTGTAATAAGGACCTACTCTTCTGCCGATAGAGCCAAGAAAGCAATTCTTAGCTATCCTTTCGTCATAAGACGATATATCCGTTACTGCTTCATACGTTTCGTATCCGAGGTGTGATATCAGCATTTTTGAAGCGTAGAAGCCTCCGTAAACGTTCCAATGGTGGTCTGTTCTGTAAAAAAGGCTGTAATAGTCCATCGGAATATCTTTTGCATTGTCCATCATATTAAGCGTGCTGATGCCCGCCTTTTCAGTAAGGTCAAGCATACCGCTTATATCCTGATCGAACGTCAGGCAATCATAAGGCAAGCGTGTATCGTTCAATGGATTTCTTTCCAGAACGTTGGAAAACGTAAGACCTATCCCGTGCTCATCAAGCTGACCTTTAAGCCTTTCCAGGCTCTTGAGCCTCTCACTGTAATCACGGGTGTAATAATAATCATCCTTGTCAACAGTAAAGGCAATATATCCGTTGTTCAGCTTTGTGACGGTATGTCCCGGGTCGATCACGCATTTTTTGTCAAGCAAACGCTGGCATGCGCCGTTGAAATAAGCAACGTATGTGCGTCCGCTCAGATATTCGCCGTCTTTTTGCTTGATGCTTTCATACATATTGTACGCTGTTGAAAATGAAACGTCTTGTCCTGAGTATTCGTTTTTTAAATTGATATAAGCTCCTCTCAAAAACGCAAACGTGCCAAAGCAAAGAAATGCACACGTTATAATTGTTGTAATCGTATATTTTTTCATATATTTATACCAATCAGAAATTTTATCCGTATTATTCCGTTTCGTCGCCTAAAAAATCAAACGAAGCTGTTTCTGTAAATATTGACGGATTATACATAACGATTACCGCATCCGCACCGATGCTTTCCGAATATTCCAAAACGGACATATCTTTGAAATACCGAAGATCGATAATATGCAATTCACTGCATTGCAAGGCTAAATACGGGGTAACGACACGTGCAAAGCTGTCACGTATAACAACGATCTTCTTTCCGGATGTATTCTTGTGGTTTATAACCTTCTGCAATGCGAAATCACCGCCCAAAAATGCAACGTAATCCTTATCACTAAGCTCCGCCTGCTCTGTAAAGCAGCTCATATCGAGCAATGATGATGTGAACGGTCCTCTTTTTTCAACCCCGTCAGAGATCACCGTAATATCGGTATCAAAGCCCGGATTTATAAATTCAAAATCATCAACGGGCGAAAAAACCTTTCCCACACGTGTTCCCTGAGAACCGATAAAAGCATTTTCGTATTTTTCAGATACGTACGAATTCTTGTCCAAAAGCTCTTTTTCGGTCTTTATCAAGCCTTTGTCTTCCAAATGCTTGCAAATAACGGAGTTTGCCCAAAAACCCGCTTGCACTGTCCAATGGTGATCCGTTTTAAAAAATATACCGTAATGGTCAAGGCCGTCGTTATGCAAACGCTCCTCTAAATCAATATGATCAACGCCATTTTTTTTAAGCTCATTCAAAAAAGGCTTAACGTCAGGCAAACTCGTATATAAGCCCGTAGGCATAACGGTGTCTTTATCATATCTGCACGCCTTTTCAGGATCCTGAACGTACAGAAAGCTTATATTTTTCTTTTCAAGTACCTCTTTAAATTCCGTAACCTTTTCAGCCAAGGACTTAAGATCGGTCTCATCCTCAACAGTTTTTGCAAACGTAAGGTATCCATTGTTCATCTTTGCAACAGCAGCATACGGATCATATACAAAGCTCTTTTCTGTCATAACGTGATATGTGCCGTTGATATCAATGTACGTGTATCTGAACGGGGCTTGCTGTGCATCAGCATCTCTTATTTTTAAGATCGCAGCCTTAACGCCGGACACATTCCCTCCGTTTTCTTTGTATGCATCAAATATAAACGCACCGCAATTGTATATATACAATATGCATGATATGACCAGAAATGCCGTTACGGTTACTGATGATATTTTATATTTCATATTATCTCCGTATCAGAAATTGAAGTATATAAACGGGTTGTACGAGCCCTTTACTATACAGCTTACATCGAAGATGAACACCGTCATAAGCACAACGGGATAAATTATGTTTGCCGCCTTGCTGTTCTTTATTTTTTCGGGCACGTATTTGAATACCGGTATGCAGACACAGTATTTTACTTTCACAAGCTATGCAAATACATGTATCTGAAGATCAAGGAAAACGTCACTCCTTCACAGGACGCATCTGCATAAAATTGAAAAACCTATCATCCGTGATCGTGCTTGAATGGTGCAATGATATTACAACGTCAGCTTCAATTCTGACTGCGTAATCGTATATGCTCTCGCCCTCAAACCAACGGCCGTCAAGAATATGCAATTCACTGCACGCTAAAGAAAGGAACGGGGCGCTCACTCCCGAAAAACTGTCGGTAACAAGGACGATCTTTTTATCATTATCAGCGTTATTATTTTTTATGAGCTGCCACGGCACGCTTCCGCCGAGATACACAAAATAATCGTTATCATTGACGTCTACCTTCGGCGTCAGATACTCCATACGGAAAATCGCATCGTAAAACGTTCCTTCTGTTATATTCCCGTCTGTATTGACCGAAATATCCGTGTCAAACCGGGGATAGATCAATGTCATATCGTCTACGGGAGAAAATACCGTTCCGATCCCTCTGCCCTGAGTACCGAGAAACGATCTTTCATACGTATCTTGGTTATAATTGTCAATATCGAGTATCCGTGAATTGAATTCAAAGCCAAGATCGTCCTTCAGATATTGGCATATCAGCGTATTTGCGTAAAAGCCGGTCTGAGGCAGCCAATGATGATCGGATCTGAAAAAGCTGTCGTAATGCGGAATACCGTCTTCCCGCATCCGAGCTTCAATATCAATATACGAAAGTCCGCTTTTTGATAAAGCGTCAACTAAGCTCGTTGGATCTGTTCCCGAAGAAACAGCCTTATACGGTAAGTATTCGTCACGGTCGTATCGGCTCATCTTCGACGGCGCCAAAACGTATAAAAAGTCAATGCCCTTTTGCGAAAGCGCATCGTCAAATTCCTTTAATGAATCGACACGAAAAGCTCCGTCAAAATTATTCTTTTCAAGATTCGCATAGACCAGCATACCGTTTTTCAGCTTTGCTATGCTGTCATAAGCCTTTACGTACTTTTTTCCCGTGATCTGATAGTACGCACCGTTGACGTCGATATATTCATCGTGGCAAAAAACCATTTTGGCGTTTTCATCCTTGAAGAAAAGAAACAAGGTCTTCAAGGATGATAAAGAAAAGCCATCAAATTCGCACTCTTCGTTGATCATCTGTCCGCCGACAACGATAAATCCTATTAACGAAACAAAGATAAAAACCGTACTTACGATAGCGGTAATTTTATATTTCATATTATCTCCGTATCAGAAATTAAAATATATGAACGGGTTGTACGAGCCCTTTACTATACAGCTTACGGCGAAGATGAACACCGTCATAAGCACTATGGGATAAATTACGTTTGCTGCCTTGCTGCTTTTTATTTTCTCGGGCACGTATTTGAATACCGGTATGCAGAACAACAGCGCGAAGATAAATTCAAATTTGTTTTCCGACAGATAGAATATTACCTTATCGCATACAAGCCCGGATGAACCGACCCCGAACATATTCTTCATATAATCAACGGCAAGGGAAAGGCTTTCGGCTCTGAACAGCACCCAGCCCATAACAACGAAGAACAGCGTATATACAGTACCGAAGCCCTTCAGCTTTTCTGCAAAGCCTGTCAGCTTTTCAAGCGCTATAAGGACAAAATACATAAGTCCCCAGATAATGAACGTCCAGTTTGCCCCGTGCCATATACCTGTCAAAAACCATACGGCAAACAAATTCAGAACAAGACGACTCTTCGTTTTCACGCGGCTTCCGCCAAGGGGAAAGTAAACGTAATCACGGAACCACGAGCCGAGTGAGATATGCCATCTTCTCCAGAATTCCGACACAGAGCGTGACATATACGGATAATCAAAGTTTTCAAGAAAATGAAATCCGAACATTCTGCCAAGACCGATAGCCATATCGGAATATCCCGAAAAGTCGTAGAATATCTGAAACGTATAAGCTATAGCGCCGACCCAGGCAAACACAACGCTTCGTTCGTCGGCATCGAATGCCGCATCGGCAACCAACGCCATAACGTTCGATAAAAGCACCTTTTTGCAAAAGCCGATTATAAATCTGCATATACCCTTTGAAAAATCCTCAAACGTCTCCTTACGGCCTTGTATCTGCTCTGCAACGGTCTGATAGCGGACGATGGGACCCGCTATAAGCTGCGGAAAGAACGAGATATACAGCGCTATATTCATAGGATTTTTCTGTACTGCGCCGTCCTTTCTGTATACGTCGATAACATAGGACATTGCCTGGAACGTGAAAAACGATATACCGATCGGCAAGGCAATGCTTGTGACGGTCACGGGCAAGCCTAATTTACTGAGGTTGTCGAGTGTAAAATTGAGATATTTGAATATAAAAAGTATGCCTAAATTCGAAATTACCGACAGAGCAACTATGACCCTGCAAAGCGTATCGTTGCTTCTTTTTTTGTCAATAAGCAGGGCAAAAAGCCAGTTTAGCATTATAGAGCCGATCATCACAAGAACGAATTTTGGCTCGCCCCAGGCGTAGAAAAACAAGCTCGCAAGCGTCAAAATAACGTTCTGCGCCGTTCTGCTCTTACGGCATACGCCGTAATATAATATCAGCACTATCGGCAAAAAAGCAAATATAAACGTTATACTCGAAAATAACATTTTTACCTCTTAAAATACTTTTAATAAGACATTTCGGCAGATCTGCTTTATTCTTTGACAGAGAAAAAGTCATTCAGATGCCTTGGAGTATCCGCCTTCAAACGCTTTTATGTTTGTTTCCTTTGTTTTTTCGGGAACTGTTGACAGGATCTTGTCTATCCAGATCTGCTTGTCGATATGCATAAAGCTTGCCGCCATACCGAGCAGCGCCATATTCACTGCCTTTGCCGAGCCTGAGTTTTCTGCTATCGCCAGCGCATCTGCGTATATCGTCTTTATTCCCGCTGACGATATTTTTTCGATGATCTGCGAAGGATACTGCGCCTTACCCGATATAACGGGCATAGGATCTATCATCTGCGTATTCGTTATGAGTATTCCCTCAGGCTTAAGATATGACATCCAGCGCGCCGCCTCGAGCTGCTCAAAGGATATGAGGATATCCGCCTGTCCCTTTTCGATAACGGGAGAAAATACCTTTTCTCCGTATTTTACGTACGTTACGACGCTGCCGCCTCTTTGCGACATACCGTGTACCTCGCTGACCTTTACGTCATATCCAAGGTCTGTAAATACCGCACCCATTATTTTTGATGCAAGAAGTGTGCCCTGTCCGCCGACACCTACGATAAGTATGCTTTTAACCATTGTATATTCCCCCTTATCCTTCTATTGCTCCGAGCTTACATGCGTATGTGCAAACTCCGCAGCCCAGGCACTGATTAGGATCTATGTACGCGCGCTTTTTGCCGTTTTCGCCCGTTTTTACCGATATTGCCGGACAGCCGCATTCAAGACACTTTCTGCAGCCTACGCATTTGTCGCTGACCTTAAGCGGCATCGGGTGCTTTATACCCTTCAAAAGTGCGCACGGACGGCGTGAAATGATGAGCGATACCTCTCCGCACTCCATTTCCTCTTTAACGACCTTACGCACGTTTTCAACATCGAACGGATCGACCACGGTTATTCTGTTTATACCGATCGCTCTGCCCAGAGCCTCTATATCAACAGCCGTTGTCACATCGCCCCTTATCGTTTTACCGTTGGCGGGGTTGTTCTGGTGGCCTGTCATACCCGTAATGGAGTTATCAAGAACCACCACCGTTGAAAAGCCCTTGTTATATACTATATCAATAAGTCCCGTAATACCCGAATGGATAAACGTGGAGTCGCCTATTACCGCAAGAGAATTTTTGCTTTCTGTACCGAGCGCCTTGTTGTAGCCGTGAAGAGCCGACACCGATGCGCCCATACAGATGCAGGCATCAACGCCCGACAGAGGAGCTGACGCGCCGAGAGTATAACAGCCGATATCACCACTGACGTACGGTGAGAACTGCTTTATTGCGTAATAGAAGCCTCTGTGAGGACAGCCTGCGCAAAGCACGGGAGGACGCACGGGTATCTGCTCAGGATACTCGATATACTCATCGTGCGTACCGTCTACTGCCGCCTTTACCGTCGCCTGTGAAAACTCTCCGAGCATCGAGAATATCTTTTTACCTATGACCTTTATGCCGTTTTTAAGGCAGTGATCCTCGATTATGCTGTCAAGCTCCTCAACAACGTAAAGCTCGTCCACCTGCGATGCAAAATCCTTTATAATATTCAAGGGCAGAGGATTTACCATACCCAGCTTAAGATAGCTTGCATCCTCGCCAAACGCTTCTCTTGCGTAGTTGTACGTTGTACCGGCGCAAATGAAGCCTCTTTTTTTGCTGTAATACTCCGTTTTGTTTATTTCGCAGCTTTCTGCCCATTGTGCAAGCTCCGCCATACGCTTTTCAACGTGCGCGTGGCGCGGACGCGCCATTGCGGGCATCATTACATTCTTCATTACGTCCTTTTCGTATTTTATATTCGGTCTTTCCTCTCTTTGACCGATATTGACCAACGAGCGCGAGTGAGATATTCTCGTTGAAAGACGCAAAAGCACGGGCGTGTCGAATTTTTCGGAAAGCTCGTAAGCCAAAACCGTGAACTGCTTGCATTCCTCAGAATCGGACGGCTCGAGCATCGGCACCTTTGCGCCTATTGCGTGGCGGCGTGAATCCTGCTCGTTCTGCGATGAGTGCATTCCGGGGTCATCCGCGACAGCGCATACAAATCCGCCCTTTACGCCTATGTATGACATTGTGTAAAGCGGATCGGCGGCAACGTTAAGTCCCACGTGCTTCATAGCGCAGAAGCTGCGCGCTCCCGCGATGCTTGCGCCTGATGCTACCTCAAATGCGACCTTTTCGTTAGGCGCCCACTCGCAGTATATCTCCTCGTATTTTGTTACACTTTCAGTGATCTCCGTGCTTGGTGTTCCGGGGTATGATGAAACTATCTTGACGCCTGCCTCATACAGACCCTGCGCAACAGCCTCGTTACCCAAAAGCAGTTTTTTCATATCGTTCAATTCCTTCACTTTAATATTTCTTTTATATTTGCTTCGCTGAGAATATGTATTACGTAATCGGGCTTATGAGCGTTCAAAAGCTCCGTATTTACCGTATGCTCCCACATCTTCTGCATATATACGCAGGAAAAATCGTCGCACAGGAATTTCATTATTCCCGTTGAAAACGAATCTCTTACGAAAAGGCACGTGGGAAAAGAGGAGTTTTCCGTATGAACGGTGTATTCATCTCTTATATGCGAGCCTTGAATGGCGTACGGGCGTACCTTATCGTAAAGGGGATTGCCATCGAATTTCGGGCTGAGAAAATACGCCTTTTCCGCGTATTCTTCCTTGCCCTCGTCAATGAAATTGCCCGCAATGCACATATGCTCCTCTATTACAAAATCATTCAGCGTATGCGTCGGTATTTCAGATCTTTGCTCCTTTATTATACCGTGAATGACCTCGTATGCCTTGAATGCGGCGTATTCCGTCCAATGCGTATCCGTCTGATATACGAGCGGATAGCCGTCGGACTTGGCGTTTATCAGCGTTTTTGTAAGATCGACTATGCAAACGTCGGTATCACTCATAGCGCGCATAAGCTGTACTCTCGGCGTCATATCTGACGTATCAACGGTGAGCGGCGCATATTCGCCGTATATGCTCTGCGGTGTCGGCACTATGGCAACTATCAGCCTGCCGCCTGCGTTTTTGACCTGCTCATCTCTTTCAATAAGCCGTTTTTTAAGATAATTTACGGTGTTTTCGCTCAACGCTCCGTCAGGCGTGTACGCATCAAGGTGGCTTTTTAAGAAAAGCTGTGAATTCCCGCCCGCGTAAAAATCAACGCTCTGCATTTTTGACGTCGGCTTCACCGTCACCCTTTCCTCAGCGCCGTTGCAGATCACCGTATATTCGATCTGTCTGTTTTTTTCAGCATCGACCGTGATGAAAAACACACCGTTTCTGCTCTGCGCTGTGAATTCCCTGCCGCCGCCAACGGCGCTGACGCTTGCAGAATGTGAGCACATACCGCCTATAACGGCGCTTTTTTCATCAACTGCGTATACACCGTTTACCTTTATGTACCCTTTGACATCCTCATTCGGTAAAGGCGCGCTTTCCTCTGTTGATCCCGTATACTGCGCCGTATATACCGTATCGGATACAACGGTATTGCCGCCGCACGAGCAAAGGCACAGCAAAAGCACAACGCACGCAAGCAGTATTGACGAATACCGCATCTTATTTCGTGTTTCTCAGATCGACTACTCTTTTAGCCTTGCCGACAAAGCGCTCAATGCTCTTCGGCTCTGCCAAAGTTACCTTTATCTCAATGCCGAGTATCGCCTTTATCTTATCGTGTATCTTCTTCTGAAGAGCCTCAAGCTCGCCGTAGCGCGCAAGCAGATTTCCGTCCGCAAGCTCGACCTTTACCTCAAGGCTGTCCGAATATCCCTCTCTGCGAACGATGAGCTGGTAGTGGGGGGATATGTGGTCTATGCCGATAAGAGCGCTTTCCACCTGCGTCGGAAATACGTTTACGCCTCTTATCTTCAGCATATCGTCGCTTCTGCCGATTATCTTGCTCATTCTTGCCGATGTTCTTCCGCACAGGCAAGGCTCGTAATTGATATTTGTAAGATCCTTCGTTCTGTAACGGAGCATCGGTATACCGTGCTTTGTAAGGTTCGTTATTACAAGCTCGCCCGTTGAGCCCTTGGGAAGCACCTGTCCTGTCACAGGGTCGATTATCTCGCACAGGAAATGGTCCTCGCATATGTGCAGACCGCTTCTGTATATACATTCGCCCGACATACCCGGGCCGTTAAGCTCACTTAGGCCGTAGTTATCCGTTGCAAAAAATCCGTTGCCCCATTTCTGCTCTATCTCGTTACGCATTTCGACAGTAGAGCCCTCGCTTCCGAGCAGACCGAGCTTCAATTTATACCGATCAAGAGGAAATTCGTCTGACATTTCGTGCGCCGCCTCTGCAAGATACATACAGTATGACGGTGTTGCAACTATCGTATCAGTACCGAAATCACGCATAAACTTAAGCTGCTTTTCGGTGTTGCCCGATGACGTGGGAATGACTGTCGCGCCAATTCTTTCAAGGCCGTAATGAAGACCGAGCGCGCCTGTGAACATACCGTAGCCGAAGCATATCTGCACCATGCTCTCCTCGGTTGCGCCTGCCGCAACGACAAGCCTTGCCACCTGCTCTGACCAATTATCGAGATCCTCTCTTGTGTAGCCGACAACGGTGGGGTTTCCCGTCGTTCCTGACGATGCGTGAAGGCGTACTATATCCTTCATCGGCGCGCCGAACATACCGAAAGGATAATTGTCACGCAGATCGGTCTTGTTTGTAAACGGGATATACTCAATGTCGGACAAGGTCTTTATCTTATCCGCTGTTACATTTGCCTTTTCAAGCCTTTCACGGTAAAACGGAACGTTGTCTATGCAATACTGCACCATAGAACGAAGGCGTTCAAGCTGTAATGATTCCATTTGCGCTCTCGGCATACATTCCATTTCCTTGTTATAAATGTTGATCTTACTCATTTCAATCTCCAATATATATATTTGTACGGTTCAAGCCGTATTTTTTACATTTTGACTCAGAGCCTGTAAAACTCCTCGTTGCCCTCGCCCTTTAAAACAAGCGTGCCGACAGCGCAAAGAGCAAACGATATTATCATTGCAAGACACGCAAAATGCGCCCCCATTGCCGATATTGCAACGCTCGTACCAAAGACGTTTATGCTTGCGCTGATGCCGAAGAGCTTGCAGACAAGCGGCGGCGTAGCGGTAAGAAATCCGCCGATGATGCCGCACCACGCGCCGCGCCTTGAAAGCCTTTTCCAAAAGAGCGAAAGAATGTACGGAGCCATAAACGCGCCCGATATAACGCCCCATGAATACGACATCATATCAAGTATGGGCGTATCGGTAAATGCGATTATGAACGACATTACGATAAACACGAGCGATACTGCCTTGCATATAACGCCTACCTTGAAGGGCGATGCCTTCTTTGCAAAATACGGCTGGATGAAGTCCATCGTTATCGTGGTTGACGCTGTTATCGTTATAGAAGCAAGCGTTGATACCGACGCGGATATCAAAAGCACTACGACAATGCCCAAAAGCACCGTCGGAAGCTCTGCCTGCTGAAGCATATTCGGTATCACATAGTCCTTTCCGCCTGTGGGAAGCTCATCGAAGAACAACCGTGAAAGAGAGCCGATAAAGTATCCGCCGCCCGCTATGATAAAGCAGAACAGAGTCGATATGACCGTGCCTCTTTTGACCTCTGATGAGTCCTTTATGCCGTAGTATTTATGTATCATCTGCGGCAAGCCCCACGTACCGAAGGACGTCATAAGCACCGTTGCCCACAGAGCTATGTGGTTTGCGGGTGTAAGGCTCATTTCCTGCGTTTTTTCCGCTATTGCGGAAAGTCCTGCGGAAAGACCGCCCACCTGCTGCGTGCGTATTACCATAACGATAAGGGCAATTACGCCGACTATCATTATAAAGCCCTGCAAAAAGTCAGCCTTGAGCGTCGCGGCATATCCGCCGAGAACGACAAGCACCGCCGCCACGCACGCAATGATAACGCAGCAGAGTATTTCGGGAATACCCAAAAGCACAGAGCAGATGCTCGTCAAGCCCTTGTATACCGATGCTGAATACGGTATGAGGAATATGAAGATGACGAACACGCAGAACAGCTTCATCGTATTGTCCTTGAAGCGAGTATCGAAGAACTGCGGCATTGAGCGTATATCGTGCTTTTTCGTTATCGTCCTCGTCCTGTTCGCAAGAACGAGCCAGGCGAGCAATGCGCCGAATATTGCGTTTCCGATTCCGGGAAGAACGCCCCAGATGCCGTAATCCCAGCCCGTAGAGCCTGCATATCCGATGAACATAACGGCGGAAAAGTACGCCGTACCGTATGAAAAGGCTGAAAGCCAGGCGTTTGCGTTACGCTTGCCTACTGCAAAATCGTCAGCATTCTTTGCCGCGCGGCTCGAAAGGACGCTTACAATTATCATCAGCGTAAGATATATTGCTATTGTGATGTAAATTGTGACCTCTTTAGACATTTCTCCACCCTTGATTACTGCTTTTTATTTTTCTTTGCAGGCAAGAGGGCGATGCCCTTATAGCCCAGAACGTACGTTATGAAAATTATGAATACCGAGAAAAACGGAGTTATTGTATACGTGAACGGATTTTGGTTAAGATCCACGCCGTTTATTATGATATTCTTGAAAAGACCCATATAAAAGGCTTGCAGAAAACGCAGTATTGCGTTCGAGATAAGATATACTCCATCAGCCTTGTCGCCTATGAAATACGATATGAGCGTTACTGCCGATAAAACGAAATTCGGAATATTCGCTGCAAGAGCGATAAGAACAGGCTTTGAAAAATCCTTTTCCGCCCTGTTTGCATCGACCTTTATCCTGTCAGAGCCGCCGATGTTCCACATATTATCGTATATGACCAGAACGTAAAGCAAAACGCCGAGTATGCCAGCGCCGAGCATAAGATAAGAATTGTTCAGCGTTGCGCTGACAGTTACCATACCGAATATCGAAAGTGCGAACTGCGTTAAAAACAGCTTCAACGCATCATACCCCGATGATTTAAAAAATGACATTTTCCCTTTTTACCTCCACGCCGACAAGCATCGGCAAAAAACAACTATACTATTTTATTATATAATAATATGACCGCCTGTGTACACCATATTTTTTAAACAAAGAATTAACATAAAGATAACAAAAGGGTGAGAGGGCATACATCACTGTGCCGTAAGGCACAACATCACTTTGCACCATAGGTGCAATACATCACTGCCGAAGGCAACATCACTGTGCCGTAAGGCACAACATCACTAAATCCGCCCGTCCCCGCCCCCCACGGGGCGGGCGGAGTACTGCTTTCGCAGTACAGTCAGCACGTAAGAAAGCAAAAACGCCGACTGCTTTTTCTCTGTTGTTTTTAACGGAGAATTTGCGAACACAAAATTTCGGAAGAGAAAACACTTGTTTTTTCTGCCGATTTGTGATATAATGGGAACGATAAAATTTTGGAGGAGTAAGTATGTCGCTTGATTACAACAAAAAAAATATTACTCTTGCAAAAGATCTTCGTAAAAATGCAACACCGCAGGAAAAACATTTGTGGTATGATTTCCTATCAAAATATGAAATCAGATTTCAAAGGCAAAAAGCCATAGACAATTTCATTGCGGATTTTTACTGCCACAAAGCCAAACTGATCATAGAAATCGACGGGTCACAGCATTATACCGAAGAAGGCAGACAAAAGGATGAATTTCGCACTGAGATCCTTGAAGGTTATGATCTGAAAGTCATACGGTTTACCAACCGACAGATCAGCGCAAACTTTCGCGGTGTCTGCAAGTATATCGATGATGCCGTAAAAGCCTCCCTCCGAGAGGGAGGGGGACCGCGTTAGCGGTGGAAGGAGCCTGCGTGACTTTAGGTTTGTGCTGACTTTATCGTAACGCGCTCTCCCTCAGTCGCCTACATCGCTGCCTCCCTCCGAGAGGGAGGGGGGACCAATGAGATTGCGCAGCGAGCTACGCAACTCAAAGCGGTGGAAGGAGCCTGCGTGACTTCAGGTTTGTGCTGACTTTATTGTAACGCACTCTCCCTCAGTCGCCTACGTCGACAGCTCCCTCTCGGAGGGAGCCTTTGGGAATGTGCAACTTTAGGGGTATGGGCTTTGCCCTATGCCAGCGTTGCTTGCAATACCGACAGATCAACACAAACTTTCGCGGTGTCTGCAAGTATATCGATGATGCCGTAAAAGCCTCCCTCCGAGAGGGAGGGGGACCGCGTTAGCGGTGGAAGGAGCCTGCGCTACGGTATTGTTTTGATAAATTTTACCGTTACGCACTCTCCCTCAGTCATCTTCGATGCCAGCTCCCTCCCGGAGGGAGCCTTAAGACGCGCGCAACCTTGTTATTTGCAAAAATCAAGGCGGAACGAGGAGATATGATCGAACAGAATAAAACGAACCCCAACAGACCATGAAGATCTGTTGGGGTTAATTATTTGTTTCCTGCGGAGCAATTTTGCGCGATATGATCAAACTGAATTATGATCTCTCCGCCAAGAACATCACGCTATTTCCGTCGGCATTTTTTCAATTCTTCTTTCCTTTTTTCTTTCCTTTCGGAAAAAGTATCACCGCCATCACGAAGAGTAAAACGAGCATACAGGACATACCGCATTTCAACGCTATCTGATCTGTACCCATACCCTTGAATATTGCCATCGACGAGAGAATATCCGCCTTATCCGATGCAATATCGGACACAGCGCCCGTTATCCACGGCCCGAGCGAGCAGCCCACATCGCCCATCACCGAAAGCAGAGCGAACATTCCCGCAGAGCCCGTCGGATGCTCCTGCCCCGTATATGCGACCGTCCCGGGCCACATGAGCGACACGGAAATACCGCACAGACCGCAGGCGACAAGCGACACATACGGATCATTTACAAAGCATATGAGGCTGTACGATACAATGCCGAGAAGCGACGAGAAAAACAGCACTCTTTTCAAATCGAGCCTTTCTCCGAAAATGCCGTAAAGCGTTCTGCACAGAGCCATACACAAGGCAAATGAGCAAAGACCGAAAATATCGCCCGCTATTTTCGGCACACACAAGCCCTTTTCGGCAAAGAAAGACACCCATTGAGCCATCGTCTGCTCAACAGCGCCCGAGCATACCATAACCGCCATCGCCGCTATGAATGTCTTTGCGCATAAGAGCCGTCCTATAGGCAACGCCTTTTCGGCAGGGGTGAGAGTCGGGATCGGAGCTTTTATGAATATCACAAGCGCGCAAAGCGGCACAGCCGACCACACAAACGGCAAAATATATCCGCTTTGCGAAAAAAAATGAAGCGCGAGCGTTGACAAAAGGCACACCAAAACATGCCCCCAGCAGTAAAACGAGTGCAAAAGCGGAATTTCCACCTTTGCATTGACACCGGGCATTTCCGACACTACGGGGTTTAAAACGACCTCTATAAGACCGCCGCCTATTGAATATATGACGACCGCCAGAATAAGAGCAGCATAATCGGGCATAATTTCGGGAAACAGCGAAAGCCCCCACAGACCGACTATCGAAAACGATTGCGATGCGATAAGCTGAAAGCGAAGCGGAAGAATATTAACGAGCTTTATAAACAGAACATCAACGCATATCTGAACACAGAAATTTATCAGTATCAGCCGTCCGAGCTGCTCATAGGAAAGGCTCAGCCTTTCCTGAAACGATGCGAACATAAGCGGCGCTAAATTTATTACTATCGCCTGCGTGAAAAAGCCGAGATAACAGCCTATTTTCGTAGTTTTATAACTTTTTGCCGCACACATTTACAAGATGCTCCATAGCCATACAGTACCCGTCAAGACCGAATCCCGCTATCGTTTTTATGCAAGCGCACGATGTAAACGAGTGACGGCGGAACTCCTCTCGGCTGTTGATGTCCGATATATGCACCTCAACTGTCGGAATACCGACTGCCTTCAGCGCGTCGGGGATAGCCACGCTCGTATGCGTGTATGCGGCGGGATTTATGACTATTCCGTCAAAAACGCCGTACGCTGACTGTATCTTATCAACTATATCTCCCTCGTGGTTGGACTGATATTCGCACACGTCAACACCGAGCTGTGATGCCTTTATCCCTATCATTTCAATAAGATACGAATATGACTGTCTGCCGTATATTTCAGGCTCTCTTACGCCGAGCATATTTATGTTCGGCCCGTTGATTACAAGTATCTTCATTTCAACACCTCAATTTTGCCGCAGGGGTATTATTCCCTGCGGCATTTTTGCTTTATTTTATAACCTTTTCTGCGTTTTCCGTGACTGCTCTGTCTATAAATTCATCAAGCATCATAGCGCCGATGTCGCCGAGTCCTCTTTCACGGACGGAAACAGTACCGGCCTGCATTTCCTTTTCACCGATTATGAGCATATAAGGAGCCTTTTCAAGCTGCGCGGCGCGTATCTTGTAGCCGATCTTCTCGTTACGCTTATCGACAGTCACACGCAAGCCCGCGCGGCGCATTTTTGATGCCGCCTGCTCTGCATACTCTACCTGATCGTCACCGATGGGCATAAGTCTGACCTGCTCGGGCGACAGCCACAAAGGAAGCGCGCCTGCATACTTTTCAAGCAGATACGCTATCGTTCTTTCATAACAGCCGAGCGACGTTCTGTGAATGATATACGGGAACTGCTGCTGACCGTTTGAATCGGTGTACGTCATATTGAACTGACGGGCAAGCATAAGGTCTACCTGTATTGTAACGACGGTATCCTCTTTTCCGTGAACGTTACGCATCTGAACATCGAGCTTCGGGCCGTAGAATGCCGCCTCGCCGACAGCCTCCGTAAATTCAAGACCGATATTGTTCAGAATATCTCTCATAAGGCCCTCTGCCATATCCCATTCCTCAGGCGTGCCTATGTACTTTTCCTTATCATTAGGATCCCACTTTGAAAGGCGGTATGAAAGATCGCCGATAAGACCTACGTCGGTCATTATCTCCTGCAAGAGCTTCACACAGCCGCGGAACTCCTCCTCAAGCTGATCGGGGCGGAGTATGAGATGTCCTTCCGAGATAGTGAACTGACGGACACGGATAAGACCGTGCATTTCGCCCGATTCCTCATTTCTGAAAAGCGTTGACGTCTCGCCGTATCTTATGGGCAGATCCTTGTACGAATGCTTTTCGGCAAGATATACCTGATACTGAAACGGGCAAGTCATAGGACGCATTGCAAGAACCTCGCCCTCTGCCTGAGGATCGCCCAGAACGAACATTCCGTCAAGATAGTGATCCCAGTGACCCGATATTTTGTAAAGGTCGGACTTCGCCATAAGAGGCGTGCGTGTCATAACGTAGCCGTATTCGTTTTCCTCCTTGTCCTGAACGTAACGGTTCAGTATCTGGAACAGCTTTGCGCCCTTGGGCATAAGGCAGGGCAGACCCTGACCTATATATTCGCTCGTGGTAAAATATCCAAGCTCTCTGCCTATCTTGTTGTGGTCGCGCTTTTTAGCCTCCTCAACTGCCGTAAGGTAGTCGGCAAGCTCCTGCTTTGAGGGGAACGCAACGCCGTTTATACGCTGAAGCATCTTCTTTGAGCTGTCGTTATCGTGATACGCGCCTGTGCACTGAATGAGCTTTACAGCCTTGACAGCGCCCGTGGAGAAAAGATGCGGGCCTGTGCACATATCGGTAAATTCGCCCTGGCGGTAGAATGAAAGCACCGCATCATCGGGCAGCGACTGTATCTTTTCGATCTTGTACGGCTGATCTGCCATAAATTCAAGGGCTTCCTGTCTTGAAAGCACAAAACGCTCTAACTTGAGGTTTTCCTTGATTATCTTGTTCATTTCAGCTTCGATCTGCTTTAGTATATCGGGCGTGAATGATACGTCACAGTCAATATCGTAGAAAAATCCGTTTTCCGTTGACGGACCCTTGTCGAGCTTTGCCTGCGGATAAAGCCTCATAACAGCCTGCGCAAGAATGTGAGATGCTGTGTGGCGGAATATCAGCTTGCCCTCGTGATCGTTGAACGTGAGCAGACTTACCTCGCAGTCGCCGTCAAGCACCTGCGTAAGCTCGGCAGGCTCGCCGTTTACGGTAGCTGCAATAACGCTCTTGTCGATAAGCCCCTGAGCCTTTGCGGCATCATACACCGTAACGGGTGCGTCAGATTCAAATATCTGTCCTTGTGAAAATTTTACGTTGAACATTGTATATTACTCCTTTTAAAATATATTTCTTTTAAATTTTCGCTCTGTTATCAAGCGGTCAGCCCATGCCGAACGCTTCAAATGACTTATATAACGGGCATTTTTCAAACGCTTGCACCGAATACTCCTTAAGATACGGCCCGTAGCTGCAATTAAGGTATACCTTTACTGTTCCGTCCTCTGTCGGAACGTCGTATTTAAGATTTGAAAGTATTCTTTTGTATGTGTCAAATTCCTCTCTGAGTCCTTCAATGCACGCACTTCTTTCCTCAAGACTCATCTTCTGCTCATCAAGCGTTATCGTCTTGCCGTCCGAGGTGCAGCATTCGAGCTTGCCGTATTTATCCATTGCATAAAAGTACGATGTATAGCCGTTTTTGCCCGTCAACGCATAGTTTGATACCTCAACGGTAACACTGAACAGTTCAAGCGGTATTTTGCCGTTTTCGTCTGACTCATACGACGAAAGCTGATAGTGCTGAACGGCGTTTTTCGCCTTAAGCTCAGTATACGCCGATGACGGCACAGGGTACGGCGGGGACAAAAACTGAACGGCAAGCAATCCGCCGATAAGGGCAAGCATAACGGCAAGCGTTACAATAAGCAATAGCTTGTAGTTTTTCATTTTTTTCAATTTCCTTTCACCATCGGAAAAATGCGGAAAAAACAAGACCGCCTCGGGAAAACACGCTCAAAAGCTGAACGCATTTTCTCGGGGCGGTCGAAACCGCGGTTCCACCCGATATTTATAGCTCCTTATAACTCTGTAACGCAAGTCACACGCACCGCCATTTCCTGCGGTGGATAAGCAAAGTCGGTACTCATTGCTTTTTTCTCCCTTCCCCTCTCAGCATACGGGGAATTCTCTGTACGGCGTCAAAAGCACGGCTTCTTCGCTGAATAAACGCAATGATGCTGTTTTACAGGCTCACGCATCCGTTTATCAAATGTAATTATCTTTTCTTTCTTTGGTTGTATTCCGAGCGGGGATTAACTATCTCGCGCCAGTCAAGGTCTCCGCGCTCCAGGGCGCATATAAGCACCTCTGCCGTTGCGATGTTCGTTGCTATCGGCACGTTGTGAAGATCGCACAAGCGGATAATGTCAAGAGCGTCATCGCAGTTGCTGCACGGAGCTGTGTCACGGAAATAAAGCACGGCATCGATCTCATTGTACGCTATGCGCGAGGCGATCTGATGCTCGCCGCCCTGGCTGCCCGAAAGCAGTCTTTCTATCTGCAAGCCCGTTGCATCGGATATATATTTTCCCGTTACGCTCGTCGCGCAGAGCTTATGCTTACTGAGAATACCGCAATACGCGATACAAAGCTGAGCCATCAATTCCTTCTTTTTGTCATGAGCCATTATTGCTATTTCCATTGTCTTCTCCTTATCTTGTCAATATTCTTTTCCTTTGTACCGTCCTTATCCCCTTAAGTATAGGGATATACCTTTCGCCTGTGGTGTCTGCAACAAGCCTTTTGGCAATATTAAAGAATGCTCTTTGGGATATAAAATCCCTGTCAGACGCAAGTATGCCTCTCTCCTGGGCAAAAAACAGATGTCTGTCATAAGGAACTACACCCAGAAGCGGTACGCTTGTTTGGTCGATAATATCGTTTATACCCGATCTTTTACTGTTTTTGACCGATTCGTAATCGAAGCTGTTCACTATAAGACGCGGCTCTATGCCGTTTTCATAGCACAGCCTTGCGCTTTTCTGCGCGCCCCTGAGCGATGCAGGCGTATGACTTGCGATCACCCACGCCTCTTTTGCGCAATGCATGGCATACTTAAGCGCTTGACCGTCAGAGCCGGGAGTGTCGAATATTATGTAATCAAGGCTGTCGCATTCGCACGCATCCTTTATAAGACGGTCAAGCCCGTCATCTGAAAATGCGCTTTCGTTTCTGCTCGGCGCGGAAAGAAAGTAAAGAGGAGTATCCTTCCTGCACTGTATTTTTGCCTTGCTGTACGGCACTCTTCCCGACAGAACATCGGAAATGTCGAATACCACGCTGTCCTCACAGCCGAGTATAAGATCGAGCGATCTTACGTCAAAATCAAGATCGCAGATAAGAACACGCTTGCCGAGCAGAGCAAGCTGATATGCCACATTTGAGGCAACAGTTGACTTGCCGACTCCGCCCTTAAGAGAGGTTGAAAGAATTATTCTGACGTTTTCCATATGATCTCCCTTTCAAACGGCTCTTTCTGAGTATATTTTAGCACAAAACGAGCGTTTTGTCAAGGAAATAGCCGTAATTTTCGATAAAGCAGAAAGATATTACCAATTTTGGTTTACAGTCAGGGCGATAAGCAGGTCAACATCGTCATCGCGCGCCGCCTTGTTCGTTCCCACCTTGCCGCATTTATCGCATTTATGCGTTATAATATAGCCCTTTTTGCTGTCGGGACAAACGGAAACAGGACGCATTATCCCGCCGCATTCGGAAAGTCTGTCCCCGGGGCTTACGTCAAGATGCAAGGAGCATAAGCACACAGGGCAGTGATTTCTTGACGTGTATCCGAGCGCAGACACCTGCGCTTTGCAGTTTGCGCATATAAATCCGCTGTCGTTTTTCGTAAAACGCTTCGTTTGCATAATATCTCCCCAAATTGCACAGACTACTGATAATTCCTGTTTTATCCGATTTAAAATATGATCTTAAAAGTCTTATGTATTTTCTCTTGCCTTGCAATACTGATGTCGGTATTCGCCTCAGTATCATTCGCAGGCAATATACAGGATCACAATATGGAGCATCCGTCAACGCAGGAAAGCGTTATGGGCGCAAGAAATGCGCAGTCCTCATCGGACAACGCATATTCGATCCCGCTTTTACTGACGGTGCTGCTCGTGATAATACTTCTCGGCGCGCTTGTTTTTATTCTCCGCGCGGTCAGATGAGCGATCTGTCCATCAAAGGACATTGGCTGAATGTCTCCCACTCGAGAGCGCGGTGGATCTCAACGCTGTATTCAGAGAACATTTTTTCCTTCTTGTCAGTCAAAGCGTCATCCTCAAGCTCCGAAAAGAAATTTTTGTTTATATCCTTCAAATACGCTCCCTTTTCAAGAGCGTATTTTTTTATTATGTGTATTCCGTAGGCGCTTTCAACGCTTTTTATCTGCCCTGTCTGCAATTCAAACGCGGCATTCAAAAACGCTTTTTCGTATGCGGAATTTTTTGTGAGAAAATAGCCGTCCGTATAGTACGTCATTCCCTCATCCTCGTTGTACTGCTCTATCAGCTCTTCAAAATCCTCGCCGTTTTCAGCCTTCTGAAGAACAGTCGATGCAAGAGCCTTCTTTTCAGCCTTTTCCGCATCGGTCAGCTTTTCCGTCTTATAATAGCCTGTTGACGTGTCAATTATTCTCTGCCCCTCATCGTCAAGCACGTATTTATCAACGGTGTTTATAAGGATATGCTTCACGCGCGCATACGTTTCGTTATAGTACGCTTCCTTATCCTCGTCCGTCAAGGGTGTTTTTCCCCCGCTTCCGTACAGATATTCCTCAAGCATACTTCTTTTTATCTCGATACGGTACATATCCTCAAGATCCGATATGTTCATTTTATACACGCTCAGCGCCTCGTTGAGAGTCGAACGCGCGCCCAGCGCGGCAATATCGTCGGCAATACATTCATCAACGGATATTTTTATCTGCTCCCTTGTCCCCTCGATATCATCAAGGCCGTAATGATCGAACAGATAAAGGCTCACAACGAGCTTTTTCATATAGTCCTCAGCCTTAATGCGCGTAAGCTCCCACAAAACGCCCTCATCGGTTTCCGTAAGCCAGAACTGCTCTGTGTATTCCTCGCCCGTCTGCGCGTAATCCTCAAGGGCGGAATAAAATGTGGTCTTGTAGTACGAAAGCCAGTACGTATACTGCTTTTCGGTTATGCCATAGGTGCCATAGCTCATAACGAACGGCTCGCTTTTGTCCGAGCAGGCAGAAAGAGTCGGCAGTATAAGGCAGATAGCAAGCAAAAGACAAGCTGTTTTTTTCATATTTCCCCCGTCAGAACAGATATGTCCACGATTCGCTGTAAGGAACCTCATCAATGCGGTATTTGTTTATTACCTTTTCGTTGACCTTTATCTGATCGAAATAGCCCTGCAGCTTCGTTTTGAACTTTTCTTCCTCGACGTATTCGTCAAAATTCTTGAAATCCTCACCGTTTTCCGTGTGCTTGTAGCCCTCATCATCAAGCGGCAGACGCAAAAGCAGATGCAGACCGTATTCCGAGCGTATGAGCTGTACCTCATTTTCAGCCATCTTCATCACCTGGTCGGAGATAGCCGAAAAATACGTGCTTGACGATATCGCCTGCTTGTTGAAATAGTGACCGTACAGATACCTTTCGTATCCAAGCTCCTCTGTGTTTTCTACAATGAGATCGTCAAAATCCTCGCCGTTCTGCGCTCTTTGCAAAAGACTCTGCGCATGGGTGAATTTTTCGTCCCAGCGCTCATCGGATATCTCCTGCCATTTTGCATAGCCGTCCGAATCAAATACTATCTTTCCGTTTTCGTCACGGACATAGTCAACGTCCATTATATACAAATGCTTGTAGCGGTAGTAGTTGCTGTTGTAGTAGGCATCTCTGTCGTCCTTCGTCACGATCTCCTTGCCCGATTCGCCGTAAAGATAATCCTGAACGGCGGCGGATTTTGCATCTGATATGAATACATCGTGCATATCGTCAACAGTAAGACCGAGTTGCTTCATAAGCTCGTCCTTTTCAAATTCCTCTCTGCCGCCTATACCGAGCAAAAGACCGTCGATCACAGCCTCTACCTCAGCCTTTTTTTCATCGCTGAGCGTCAGATGATACTCCGAAAACAGATATTCGGCAACGAGCTTTGATTTTATGGCGGTGAGCGATACATCCTGCAAATAATCGCTGACGGTTATACCGTTTGACGACGAAGACCAGAACTGCTCTGTATCATCCTCGCCGAAGGTGTATATCCAATAAGGGCGGTAGCAGGACATATAATACGCGTATATCTCCTCCTCCATAGTAACAGAGCCTAACTGTAAGGCATAATCGCCGAACACTCTTTTGATCGATGCGCAGGCGCAAAGCGACAGCAGCAGGGCTGTGCAAAGCGTAAGGCAAAGCGCCGAGCGGAATATATTTTTCATCAGAATACCTCATTAATTTTTTATAATAACGGCATTATATATCAAAAAGAAGAATTATTCAACCAACGGCGGTTGGAATTTTGTATCAATTCTTTGAACAAGGCGCACTACCCGCCCTTGAAGGTACGCTTATCATCCGCGCCGTATACGCCCTTGAAGGTGAATATACCGTCGCTTTCAAACGGCTCCTTACCGAATATTTCAGACGGGGAATACGTCCTTTCAAACGACGTTCTGCACGGCGATGCAGAGCGCGCAGATTCTTTTTTCTCCGTCTTCTCGCACTCACCCTGCGCGCTTTCACCCTTGACAGATGTATGCTTTTTTCCGTTTTCTCTGTTCCGCTTGACTATCCTGTCGTATTTTTCGCAATCATAGTCAAGCTGCTCCTTTATCACCGCAAAGGCAATACGCTCCGCCTTCGTTCTGAAGGTCGGCTCGCTGCCGTCAGATGCATATTTGAATACCGCGCGCATAAGGCCTGCAAGCTCCTTGTCATTAAGACTGTCAAGCAGCGGCATATACCGTGTATATAATACAAATGAGCTTTTTGCCATTCGTCCTCCCCGTTGTAGTTACTTGCTTATATTATACCACAAAGCGAAGAAAAAGTCAATACAAAATCGAACATTTGTTCTGCTCCCTCTGCCGATAACATTCCACACAATGTGGAAAACTTGTGGAAAAGCTCTATATGGTGTGGAAAACCCTGTGGAAAACACCGACTTTTCCACATTTTCCGCCCGACTCAAGCATCATTTACAGAGTCATATTCAGACTCAGACTCAGAATAAGGATCAGTATCAAGTATCACTGTCCCAAATGAACCCAAACGAACCCAAATAACCCACTGGGTTCAATGTATGCCCGTCAGGGCATACATCACTGTGCCGTAAGGCACAACATCACTTTGCACCATAGGTGCAATACATCACTGCCGAAGGCAACATCACTGTGCCGTAAGGCGCAACATCACAAAATCTGCCCGTCCCCGTCCCCGCGGGCAGAGTACAAGGATAACTGCGCGAAGCGCAACATCACTTTGCACCGCAGGTGCAAAACATCACTTGCCCAAAGGGCATACATCACTAAGGCGAAGCCTTAACATCACTGTGCCGCAGGCACAAGGCAAAAAAACGCCGACGGCATTATACCGTCGGCGTTAAGCATTATTCGGTTATCATTGATATAACGATGCTCAGATCGTTTTCGTCTACCGTGCCGCTGAAATCAACATCGGACTGATAGAAGTATATCTCATTATACAGACCGTTAAGATATGCCTTAAGTCTTATAATATCCTTTGAATTCACTATTCCGTCGTCGTTGGCGTCGCCCATAACGTAAATTTCGTTTATGTGCTTGCCGCACGTATCGCACTTGTGCGTTTCATCGTCAAAGGTATGAATGTTGTATTCGTTTCCGTAGTAGTAGTTGGAATATATGACTCCAAGCTCCTGTCCGTCGCAGCCGTACCTGTGACACAGATATACGGGCATACCGACGAATACGGGATACGCATCCTTGCCAAGCGTCTGAACGTACACAGGCTCTATCATACCGATGCTCATCGTATACGTTATCTGACCGCTGCTCATAGCATATTCGGGAGCAGGCGACATACCGTTTGCAAAAGCCCCCGCGGAGCAGGATACGCCGTCAAGCATACCGACAGCTCTTTCATTATGCGACGATGTCGTCATATAAAAGCAGTTCTTTACGCATCCGTAAGGCATATTTGACGCATAGCCTATGATCGAGCCTGCCGCCGTCGTCTGCTGTAAAATGAGCGACGATCTTATACTTCCGACATTTATGCACTTTTCCATACCGCCGAAAAGCTCGCTGTCGGTATATCCGAGTATACCGCCCATATAAGTATCCTTATTATCTGAGCTTACCGTGCCGTAGTTTATGCAGAAGCTGAATTTCACATAGTCGCCCGCGCGTCCTGCAATACCGCCTATACCGTCATTCTTTTCGCTTCTCGCTGTCACAGTACCGCTGTATGAGCATTTGTAAAGGTCTGTGCTGCTGTCTGCAATACCGACGATGCCGCCAATGCCCGATGCAGCCGACGATACCGTCATATCAACGCTTGAATGTACGTTTATTATCTGCGCGTTATCCGATGCCTTGCCGATGATACCGCCGTATCCGCTTTCAGAGCCGTATACGGAGCATTCGCCGTCAACTGTCAGATTTTTCACAGTACCGCCCGAAACGTATGAGAAGATACCCTTAGTCGAGGTCGTATAAATTCCGCTATAGTTCGTAAGGGTATAGCCATTGCCGTCAAACACGCCTTTAAAGGGTGATGACGATGTGCCTATTGTAGAGCTGAACGACGAAATATCAATATCATTCTTTAATATGGCATTAAGATCGCTTGCGCCGGAATTTACCGCAGAGGCAAACGATTCAAGATCATCGACTGTCTTTATTTCAAAATACTCGTACACCGTTACAACGGCACACGATCTTTCGTAAGGAACTCTGAAGGCAAGCGTCAGAGAGCCGTCCTCGTTGTATGTTATCGTGTGGCTGTTGCTTTCGGAATACACCGTCTGCACGCTTGTCGGCACACCTGAGGATATATCAGCGTAATTGAGAGTCTTAACGCCTGTAACATCACAGCAGGCATCCACAGGCGGTCTTACGTTTACTGCAACGATAGTGCCTGCGCGGTAATAGCCCGGCTCATTTTCGTTTTCGTAGCCGAAAATCTCGCATTCTGCCGTACCGTTACCCTCTACGATGCATTCAAACGGAACGTAAGTATCATCGTTATCGGGAACAAGAACGATCGTGAATTGCTTATCGGAAATGTCTGTAACAAGCACATTGTCCGTATTCATACCCGAGCTTGTCGTCGACATAAGAGGCATATCGATATTGTAATCGCCGGAATTCACCGTCTTATCCGTCGTCAGAAGATAATCCGCATCGTAGTAATTGAGCGATGAGAAGTATTCGTCCAGCTTGATAGACGATGAAACGAACGCCTCGTCCGTTATGACCTTGGAAAGCGCGTCCGCCGTTGACGCTACGGAATACGTGTTGTATCCGTCGGTATACGTGCCGTTCGTAAGGTTATAAAAATCGCACAGGGGATATTTTATATGGCTTTCGGGAACGCCTAAATAATCTATGCCGCCGTAAAGGGTAGATATCGACCTGTCGTTTTCATCGTCAGGATCGTTCGCAAGCACCAGCAAGGGTCTTACAAGCGCCTGGCCGCCGTTATCGGACGGAATGACCACAGCCGTTTTTTCAAACTGCATATATCTTGACGTATACACAGGCTCGTTATAGAACGCCTCAGGCTTTACAAACGTGTTCGGACCGAGGGGGCTGACGTAAAGCAGGGGCGACATCTCGCCGTTTTTCGAACGCTCTCTGTAAAAATCATAGTCAACGCTTGATATGTGCGAGGTGTTCTCCAGCGTCACCGTGCCGTCGGGTGTTCTTCTGAGATAATTGTCAAGATAAATATAGCTCGGCTCTGCGCCGTTTACAATGATTATCTTGCTTTCAAGCCAATTCACAAAGCCGTTGATAACGCCCGATGACGGCTGTATCTCGTCACTGCCGTAAAAGAGCTTGTCAAACAGCTCAAAGCCGTAGTTCTCAAGCTGACCGAGCGACGATGAAAGAGCGTCGTACTCACTCTGCTGCATACCGCTTTGCGATGCATTCTTGAGCTTTTCCTCGATATATTCGTGACGCATCGCATTGAATTCTCTGTATGCAAGAACGCTCACCGTTATGATCTCGGACTGCTTTCTTGCGGCGTTATCGACAAATTCAGCCTGATCTGTGCTGAACGGATATGCCGTATATGCCATCTGCGCGGCAGTGTCGATATAGCGTGTGCCGTCAGTCGCCTCAAGGCGTGTGAGCATACTCGTTATCGCCTGCTTGAATTTCAGATCGACAGCGTTGCTGCTGTATATCTTTTCATCATAGAACTCGTCTATCGTCATTCCGTTTGCGCTTGACGCATCGTACACAGCTCCGCTGGCAACGCGGAACGAGTCGGCAAACGCGCGCTTTTTAGCCATAAGATGATCGTAATCAGCCTTGCCGTCGGTGTAATCGCCCACGGCTCTTATGTATACCTTGTACGCTTCAATAACGTTCATCAGGTCGGCTTGCGTAAGCGGGGTTTCAACGTCCTTTTCCCACGCATCGTTATAATTGTCCAGCTTTGCCGTTTTGTTCAGTATGCCGAGGACGGTGGACATCGCGGAAAGGTCCTCCTTGATGCTCTGCTCCGTCTTGTCTATCTCCTGCACTACCGTTGTGCACATTTCGTCAATGCTTTTCATTATCTTCTCGTAGTAGACCTGGTTATCCTTGTTGCCGCTGCCGCCGCCCATTGAGCCTGTCAGTATAAACGAGGCTATCGACGCCGTTTTATGCAGAGCCTCGCTGTCGGACATACCTGCAAGGACGTTTATTCCCATTGCGGCAATTCCGAGTCCTCTGTTCAGAAGCATATTGTAGCCCCAGACCTTCGTTGAGCTTCTGAAGCTGAAGCCGGGCGCCTTCGGGGGAATGTCAACACTCATTGCAGGTATCGGCGCAGCTGTAAAAACAAAGGAAAGGGCAAGGGTGACACATAAGATGCTTTTTAAGATTCCATATTTACGTTTTATCATTTTTTGCAACTCCTTTCGTTTATTTGTCGCTTTATTTTTTTATGCTTTGGTATGCGGCAGTAAGGGTGTTTTCAAGCAGCATAACTCTCGTCATAGGGCCGACACCGCCGGGCACGGGAGTTATTGCAGACGCCTTTTTCTCGCATTCGTCGTATACGACGTCGCCGCAGAGCTTGCCGTTTTCGTCTCTGTTCATGCCGACGTCTATGACTACCGCGCCGTCCTTTATCATATCGGCGGTTATAAAGCCCGCCTTGCCTACCGCGCTTACGAGAATGTCAGCTTGCCGTGTAACACTCGCAAGGTCCCTTGTGCGTGAGTGGGCGACAGTTACCGTGCCGTTTGCGTGAAGCAATAAAAGCGCCATGGGCTTGCCCACAATATTGCTTCTGCCTACAACAACGCAGCTTTTACCCGCTACGCTTATATCATATCTTTTCAAAAGCTCCATAACGCCCGCAGGTGTGCAGGGTAAAAAGCTGTGATTGCCGACTGTTATCTTTCCGACGTTTACATAGCTGAACGCGTCAACATCCTTATCGGGATCGATAGCGCCTATGACTATTTCCGAATCAAGATGCTTCGGCAGCGGAAGCTGAACGAGTATGCCGTGAACATCACGCCTTTCGTTAAGCTGCTTTATGAGCTTCAAAAGCTCGTCCTGGCTCGTATTTTCGGCAAGCTCTATGACCTCGGAATTGAAGCCGACCTCCTCGCTGTCCTTTTTCTTGTTGCGTACATATACCTGCGATGCGGGGTCCTGTCCTACGATTATTACCGTAAGACCCGGCAAAAAGCCGTTTTCACGCTCAAAATCGGCAGTACGCTGTCTTATTTCCTCACGCATAAGAGCCGCCGTTTTCTTTCCGTCAATTATAATTGCCATTGCTTTCACCCTTCCGTTTCTTCAATATTTTCTTCTGCATCCTCTGCATTTTCGCAGTCAAGCTCTATGCAGTCGTCATCGCCGTATCCGCCGTCGGCTCCGTCAAGCAAGGAAAGCTCCGCTATATCGTCCTCATCCTGCATATCCTGCATATCCTCATCAGGATCGGGCATTGAAACGCTTGTAAACATATCAACGGCATCTGTCATTACCCATTTGCCGTTTTCAAGCTGTGTGTAAAGGCTTGTTACACCCTTCGCTCTGGCTTTTATAAGGAAGAATACTATAAAGAACACGCTAAGCACAACGCAGATAAGCGCAACGAACTGCGATTTGCGTATTCCCGTCGAGCCGAGATACAGTGAATCGGTACGCAAGCCCTCAATAAACATTCTGCCAAAGCCGTACCAGCCGAGATACATAAACAGTATCTGACCGTCGAATTTCTTTTTTCTGTATAAGATATTTATAAGAATGAAGCCTGCAAGATTCCACAGCGATTCATAAAGGAACGTCGGATGAACAAAGCCGCTCGGATCTACCGTCATACCTGGATTTTCCTTCATTATCTTGCTTTGATACTTTTCAAGATATTCCACCGTTCCCTGTAACCTTTTGCTTGTTGACTGCTCGTAAACGAACGATCTCATGCCCCAGGGAAGCTCGGTATTGACGCCGAATGCCTCCTGGTTTGCGTAGTTGCCCCATCTGCCGAGTATCTGTCCGATCATAGCGGCGGGCGCGGCGCAGTCAAGCACACGAAGCGGATTGTGCTTTTTCACAAGGGCAGTTACGGTTATGGCAAGCACGCCTGCGATTATTCCGCCGTATATGCCGAGTCCCCCCTGCCATATTGCAATTATATCGTAAAACGTATTGTACGAATCCAGATTTGACAAAACGTAATACGCTCTTGCTCCGATTATACCGAAAACGACGGTGAATATCGCGTAATCGTACATATGGTCAGAGGATATTCCGCTCTGCTTTGCTCTCTTGAATGCGTAAATGACACCCAGAACGATGCCGATCGTGACGATAATGCCGTACCAGTATATCTCCTTGCCGAAAAGCGTAAAGGCAACGGGAGAAAACCGCAGGGCAAAATCGAACATCTTAAATTCTACCTGGTACATTTCATTCTCCTTTCTCTTCCAACGGCTTTATAACAGAAAGCGTGTATGCCTGAGGGCAGAACAGCTCTCTGAAGACCTTCATAGCGTAGCTGTATGTGATATTTGATATTATTTCGGGCGTAAGGAATACGTTTTCGTATACCTCGCTCATATTTTCACACGTTGACGTACTGCTTTCAAAGCTCCGCAGACTGTTTGCATATACGGCTCTGCGCGCGTTGTCAAACAGCTCTTTATCAATGCCGTTTTCCTTCACCTGCTCTATGTATCGGCGCAATTCGCCGTAAAGAGTCTGAACGGTGTCCGTTTCGCCGCAGAACATATACATCGCGTAATACTCCGTGTATTCGTATCCCGATGAAAACGTGTTGTTTATTATTCCCCTGTCGTACATATCGGAATAAAACTCGCTGCTCTGTGAAAACAGGGCGTGCGATATGACTGATATTGCGCAGGCTCTGCGGTACATCTCATCGCCGTCCGACAAAGGAACGTCCTTTACGCCGAAGCAGAAAACGCTCCTTGATACAGGCATATATTTTTCACGGTATTGCTCCTTTGCCTGTCTTGTATCGCTCGGAAGGACCGTTTTCGGTATTTCCTTATCCGATACCGTATCAATGCCCTTACAAGCCTGTATCACCTTTTCGACGCTTACGTTTCCGACAACGCATAGCGACATATTCTCAGGTGTGTAGAATGTTTTGTGTATTGAATAAAGCATTTCGCTGTCCGCCCTTGACACCGACTCGGATGTGCCTGCGATATCTGTCGCAAGCGGGCTTTCCTCGCCGTACAGCCCACGCATCACCTCACTGCGTGACTGCCAGGACGGATTATCGTCGTACATTGCGATCTCCTGAATGATTATGCCCTTTTCCTTTTCAACGCTTTCAGGCGTGAAATGCGGATGCATTACGAAATGCAGAAGTATGCCGAGCGACTCGTAAAACTCGTCAACGCACGAAAAAATGTACGATGTCTTATTGAACGATGTAAATGCGTTTGCATCTGCCCCCGTCTGTGCGAACAGGTCGAAGGCGTCGCCTCCGTCCTCCGTTTCAAACGTCTTATGCTCAAGAAAATGAGCCATACCGTCAGGCAGGGATACCTGCGTGCCGTCCGACAAAACGAAATTACTGTTGACCGAGCCGAACTGTACTGAAAATATCGCGCTCGCCACTCGCTTTTTGTTCGGTGATATGTATACGGAAAGCCCGTTTTCGAGCTTCAATGAAAAGCATTCATCGCCTGTTTGTCGGCATACCGTTTTTTTAATCTGACTCATCGCCGTCCTCCGTGCCGCGCATAAAGTAGACCGTATCGGCAGTGATCGCCTTTGCAACTGATGCAACGTCATGCGCGGTAATTGAATCAAGCTCACAAAGCTCCTGCTCGACTGATACGTATTCTCCGTAGAAAAATATTCTGTACATACATCTTGCCGCTATCGCTCCCGCTGAATCAAGGCAGGCAAGACGCGCGCTCTTAACGCTCTTTACGGCGCTTGTAAGCTCCTCTTTTGTGATGCTCTGCTCCGTCATACCCGCAAGCTGAGCGAATATCTCATCCTGCGCTTTTTGTCTGTTCTTTGCATCTATTCCCGTGGATATGTACATTATGCCGTTTGCATCATCGTGGCTTGACGAGCAGTAGTAGCACAGGGACATTCTTTCCCTTACGTTGCGGAACAGTCGGCTGATCGGCGACTGACCGAATATATCCTCAAATACGGCATTGGCGCAAAGATCTCTGATGCTTTCACACGGTCTGTCACGCAGACCTATGACAAGATGCGATTGCTTTATATCCTGTTCTTCCTCAAAATACCGTATCTGCTTCGGTATTACCGTCGGCGTTTTGCTGCTGTACGGTATAACGCGCCTGTCACCGAGGGCGTCCGATACGCTTTTTGCAAACTGCCTTGCTCTTTCCGTATCATTTCCCGCATAAACGATGATAACAGGGGCACTCTTCAGCATATGCGTATATTGGCTGTACATATCACGCCCTGTAAGGCTTTCGTATACCGAGATGTCGGTATTCGATGTAAATTCGACCGTTTCGCCGCGGCACATAAGCTGCGCACAGCGGACTGAGGCGTAATGCTCCTTGTTATTTATTATCGCCTTTATTCCGTCGCATCTGTTTTTTATCTGTGTTTTCGTATACTGCCCGTCAAACGAGCCGTTTTCAACGAGCGGGTCAAATATAACGTCATATAAAAGCTCAAGTACGCCGCCCATTATGTCACAGCCGTCATAGGCTATGGAATTTTTCAAAAACGAGGCTGAAAACGTAACGCCCACCGTTTCGCCGTAATACGCCGTGCTTGCCCATAAGGATGATGCAAAAAGCGACTCAAGGCGGCATCTGATCTGCCTTCTTGTAGGATACCTTCTGCATCCCTGCACCATTATCCTCGGCAAAACTGCTGCCCAGTACGGCTTATCAGCCATCGGAATCATAAAATGAACGTTTATGTGGTCTGAAATGAGATCCTCTGTTGTAACGGCGTGAAGCTCCACGCCGTTGTTATATCTTTCGCAAAAATATGCCACACCGTCACTCCTTACTGAATAATTTCAAAAAATCAAGCCTTGAATACATTATCTCACAGTCATCTTCAAAGTTGCTTTTCGTATACCTCAATGATGTACGGCACATCGTTACCGTACGACTGTATCGTATTCACAACGGCAGACGGATCGTATCCGCACCGTACGCTTTTTTATATCAAATGAAAGATCGACCGATCTTCGTTTCTTGTGTTACTCATCAAGCCAACCGGGATAGAAAATACCCTGTCTTTGAGAAAAACCGTATCCATGATCAAAATCTTCATTGTTTTGCCCGTCTAAAACGGCAAACTTTTTGATCTTGTACGGATCGTTGGGGTATTTGGATTCATATTGGGTATAACATTCTACGACTATCTTATACTCAGCTTCGCTTGTAATAATGGTAAATGTCATATGTGCATAACAGATTTGTTCTCCCGGTACAATACGATCTCCTGTAGGACCCAAACTGAGGAATTTCACACTGACCAATTCTCCCCGGTACAGATCAAAGACGTAATCGCATCCGGTTTCAAAATCCGGCAATTCGATGACATCATCGGCAAAAAAAGTTTTAAACGCCTCTTTATCCTGAAGCTGCACGGCATTGAACAGTCGGGCCAATACCCCCTCCACATCCGTAGCTATTTTTTCTTCATCCATCTGATCGGAATAGCAGCTGAACAAACTGAACGATATAAGTACCGCTACTACACCGCTGATAATTTTCTTTATATACGCTTTCATAGCTTTTCCCACTTAATTTCTCATTTACTTTTCCAAGTATACGTTGCTTGCATACCGTTAAATTTCCATCCCTCATCGTCCTTGTTTTAAGATCTTCATACATATCGGGATCAGTTGTTATACTTTTTGCAAAAATATGCCGCACCGTCACTTCTTACTGAATAATTTCAAAAAATCAAGCCTTGAGGACATTATCTCACAGTCATCTTCAAAGTTGCTTCTGTACACTTCAATTATGTACGGCACATCGTTACCGTACGACTGTACCGTATTCACAACGGCAGACATATCGCATACGCCTCTGCACGGCAGTCTGCATTGACCGTCCTTCCAATCGTTCAGATGAACGCACCGCACGCTTTGACCCATGGAATGAAGAATATCAAACGGATCGTATCCGCCCCTGTACGCCTGCTTTATATCAAAGGTAAAGCATATATCGGGCAAAAGGGCTTTTAACGCGCGGATATTTTCACCCGAGCCTATATGGCTCGATGAAACGTTCTCCTGCGACAAACGAACGCCGAATGACCTTGCGACACCGTCAAGACGGCTGAATATCTCAGCGTATCTTTCAACTCCGACAAACGCGGCTTTTTTGTTATCCCCGTGGAATACGACATATTTTGCGCCAAGCTCGCCTGCGGCGGAAAAATATCTTTTGTAATATTCAACAGTATCGTCAATACGTCTTTCGTAGCCCGAAAAAAGCAGTATGTATTCATAGCCCGAGGTAAACGGATGAACCGATGTTACACTGATGCCATAGTTATCCTTTGCAGAGCAAAGCTGCTTAAGATACTGTCCTGAGCATTCGCTGTGGCTGCCCATAAATATTTCCGTGCTCGAAACGCCGAGCGATGCGAGCTTTTGCACGGACTGCAACGTGTCGCACGGAAAAAAGCACGCGCTTGAAACGCCTACTGTCATAACGATCCTTTCTGTTACCATAATTTGTGCTTTGACAAAAGTATAAGTATGCTGTATACTATTATACGTCAAGTATATACAAATTTAAAGTATAAAATATGAATTTTTCCACAGGAGGCGCGCAATGATAAAAAAACTGATACTTACACCTGATGCTCGGAGCTTAACAGTACTTAAAATATGCGTTTATACGGTAATGCTCGGCGTTTTGCTGAGCATAATAATGTATACATCAAGTCCCGATATACAAATGCTCAAGGCGTGCAGGCAAATGCTTTTTGCATCGGCATTCGGGCTTGATATAGCACTCGGCGGTTATCTGTATATGGATCACGCATTCAGAAAACAAAAAAACGGCTTTTGATATAAAAAACCGTATAATATGCATCTTTTCGGCAAAGATATAAATGCAAATGCTTTGCCGAAAGGCAAAAGCGTGCGTACTATCTGAAAGGAATCATCACGCTATGAAAAGATATGTATTATCTGCCCTTACTGCTGTATGTATTCTCGCTCTTTGCTCCTGCACAGGCGGCGAGATGTCAACAGAAAGCGCAAGGGCAACATCACCCGTTACCGACAGAGTAACGGACAAGGTGACCGATAAGGCGACAGACAAGGTAACACAAGCGCCCGAAAGCGATATGATAACAAGCCCCGTGCCGGGCATTATGACCGATATTGCAAACGGCGCTGAAAGCGTTGCAGACTTTTTATTCGGCGCAGACAAATGACAAATTCCCACAGACCAACATCAAGTCTGTGGGAATTTTCTATATGACGCAGGACAAAACATCACTCCGTCTGCCCGTCCCCTGTACTGCTTTCGCAGTACGAGCAGGATGTCACATCTTCTTTCTTGCGGAAAGAACCACCGCATTTATTACCGATCTTGGCTCATCGCCGGGATCGCACGGAGTGTTTATGACCTTGTACGAGCCGTCGTATTGGCGCGAAACGAGCGTTGCAGAGCCGCCGCCGTCAACGAGAAACGCATCGTACAGATCGAGATCACGCATAAGATACGGCAGATTTTTCGGGTTCGAGCCTATGGAATCATCACGGCGTCCGTCCATCGTTATAAATGCCGCCATACCGCTTTTATCAATTCCGATTATCGTTGCAGGGTAGTTACAGCTCGGATTTTCGCCCGTGTCAACTCCGCCCTTTGCAAAGCATATATGACCGCCGACAGCATTCTTCACGCGCTGCCAGGTCGGTGTGTCAATGTCGGCAAGATCTATTACATTTACCGATATTTCTATTTCATCTCCGACCTTAAAGGACTCTATTGAGCCGATAGCAGAGCCTCTCGCGGTCAGAACTATCTGCTTTTCCGTTATCTTTTCGGGGTTATCTTTGTCATTTGCGGAAAATATTCTGTCCACCGTTCCTTTTATCACAGCGCCGTGCGATACGGTGTAATCCTCTTTCGTTACGACTCTTACCTCGTAAGCGTCGTCCAAAGCGTAATCGTTTGACGACAAAAGCCTGTCAGTATACATAATAAGGGCATCGTTCGCAGGCAGTCTGTTCAGACCGTCAGGACATACGCAAACGCCCCCGGTTACATTTTTAACGCTTATCTGCGCCGTAGGCTCGCCCATAACGCATTTACCCTCTGCGGTAAAGCCGAATGACCAGAATTCACCCTCAAACGGCGTTTCCTTTTCTATATGACCTGTGGAGATGATCTCCCCGTCATATATATTGAAGCCTCTGGGCGTTGTCATCGACTTTTTCACAACATCGTCGCTGCAGCCGCCGTAGCTTGTGCCCTTGCCCTGTATTCTTGCGTGAGCATACGATACCATCCACAGATCGCCGTTTATCGCGGCGATGGGCGTGTAGTCCTTTTCGCTATTTACTCTTTCGCACAGCGATGTTACAACATCAAGCTCGTTTGCATACGTTTTGCACGGCATAACGTCAACGCGGAGATCTTCGTTTTTCGGGTCGAACTGCACTATATTTATCTTGTTCGGGCCGTAGGGAGAATCTGCCCCCGTCTGCACGAACGTTCTTCTTACCCCCTTGTAAAGCAGGGAGCTTTCGTTCTTGAATTCACCCTGCAGGCTTATCGGCTTGAAGGCAGGGTCCTTTGTCGTTATTGCATTTAAGGCTTGCTTAAGCATAGTTGATGACGTTCCTTTCGTGTACGGAAAATAAACTATTTCTACCCCGTGGGCTTTGAATTTTTCCTCAAGGCTCGAAAACAAAGGCGAGCCCTTCCAGTCGTCTCCGACAAACATACGGTTAAAGCCGTATTTTTCAAATGCGGCGAATTTGTCACGGTCAACCTGAGGCACTACCTTATCAACATATTTTATCGATCTGACTATCTCCGCGCGCTCCTCGTAGCATATGACGGGAGTCTTGTTTTTGTACTGCATTACCAATTCGTCGGTGCTTACGCCGACTATCAGATAATCGCACATTTCCTTTGCCTTTTTCAGTATGTTAAGATGACCTATATGAAATAAGTCAAAAACACCTGTTGTGTATCCTATTATCATTCTGACACCACGCTTTCTATCTTCTCTGCGATCCTTTTGCAAGCATTTCCGTCCTCGTAGCTGCCTACCTTATGCAGAAATCCATCGCAAAGGCTTACATATTTTTCTTCGTCAAAGCACTCAAGACCGTTTATCAAAGTGATATTATCCTTAAACACAGGAAACGGAAGCTCATACAGATCAAAATAAAAGCCGCGCTCATCCTTCATATATTCATCAGCGTCGGGCGCGTAAAGCACGCACGGCTTTTTTCTTATGCACATATCGAACATACACGATGAATAATCCGTTATCATCATATCGCACGCGCACACAAGCATCTGCATATCGGGATATTCCGTGGCGCTTAATGCCCTTTTGCACTCGACCTTTATATCGCGCGCGACATTCGGGTGAAGTCTGTAAAGGAACACCCACTCGCCGCCGAATCTTTTTTCAAGCGATGAGACAACGCCGTCAATGTCGATATTGTGAAGCGGATCGCACGATCTGTCCCGGAACGTCGGGGCATAAAGGGCAATTTTTGTGTTTCCGCCAATACCGAGCGAGCGTAAAACGCTCCTTTTTATATCGGTATTGTCCTTAAAAAGCACATCGCTCCGCGCCGTTCCGCTTTTCAGTATCTGCCCGCCGTACCAGAAAGCGCGGGAGAATATCTCCGTACTGAAATCACAGCCCGACACTATAAGATCGCACTTTGCCGAGTCCTCTTTTGCGCGGGCAACATACTGCTCTCCGAGAGACTCGGCGGCATCGCCCTCTATCTTCTTGAGCCTTATCGAGCTGTGCCAGGTCTGTATATAATACTGACGTTTACGCTTGTTGAAATAATGCATCTGTCCCGTTCTTATGTTTGATATTATTATCCCAGCTGTCGATATTTCCTTCAAATACTGCATTGAAAAATACGGCACGCACCTGACTGAAGCAGGGAGATCGGCAGGCGGTGATTTTGCTCTGTCATACACCCACACAATATCATATTTGTCGGGGTAATGCTCACACAGATACTCAATTATATATTTCGGGCTGTCGCCAAAGCCCTTGAATACGCTGTTCCAGGCAATTATCCTGTTTTTCTTCACAGGAAGCATTCTGTAAAATGCGATATGGGCATTGTGACGCAGCTTTTTTACTGAGGATATAAACGACATACCTATCCACCTTATCTGTACACGGTGCAAAGCATCGCCTTGCGCAGAGCACGGAAAAATATACTGTTCAGATGCTTGTGAAAATACACGGCTTTTTCGGGCGATCTTACCGTAAGATCGAGCCACATTCTCTCCTCACTCGGAAGACCCTTGTACGCTATAGACCGTCTGTAATTCGGCATTCTTTGCATAATATCACGCTTTATTGCGTGAAGATACTGCATATCGTCATCAGAATAATCGGGCAGACACGTATACAGAACGGTAGAGGCCGACAGACCGAGAAATTTTTCATCAACGGTGTTTTTGTGAAGAGCGTAAAGCCCTCTTTCAACGCACGAATCGTATATCATTCTTGCAATGTCAATACGCTCATATCTACGCTTGTCCTTTTTGTTTCTCGTCGTCGAGTTAGGGCTTTGATAATACTTGTAGAAATATCCGTCCGTCTTGCGTGCAGTCGATGCGTAAAGAATACACATAAAATTGAACCACGCATCCTCAAAAAACAGCCCCTCAGGGAAAAACAGACCGTTTTCCAGCAAAAGACTGCGCTTGTATATCCTTGTCCAGAACATACCGCATTTTGAAAGAAAATATCTCTTTTTTTCGGGCGTAAGCTCGCCTACGTCGGAATCGGTATACGGCAGATCAACGTGCTTTTCCTCGCCGCTCGGGTAAACGTAGCTGAAATCTGCCCCCGAAAGCTCCGCTCCGCAGGCGTTTTCATAAAGCGCGCGGCACATATCGGGCTGTATATGATCGTCGCTGTCAACAAATGCGATATATTCACCCTCAGCGCGCCTTATTCCGACGTTTCTCGCTCCGCCCTGACGCAGATTCTTTTCAAGATATATCCCAACGAACCGATCGGGGTACTTTTCTGCATATTCTCTTATTATATCCGCGCTGTTATCCTGCGAAAGATCGTCAACGGCGATGATCTGTATCTCCTTCAAGGTCTGGCAAAGACAGCTGTCAAAGCATTTTCTTACGTACTGCGCTGAATTATGTACGGGTATCACTATACTGACCTTGACCATTTTCCCTCCAAAAAGCGTTTATTCATAATATAATTATACAGGATATAAAATGAAAAGTCAATAGCGCGCGGTTTAAATTTATCATGTATTGACTTTTTGCGCGCCTTGTGATAGAATTTTATTGAATACGATGTATTTAACCTGCAAAGGAGCTGTAAAAGATGAAGATACTCATTCTTAATCACGGACTTCATATATCAGGCGTTTCAAGAGCACTTGTGAATTTAGCCAATGCCCTGTGCGAGCACGGGCACGATGTAACTGTAAAAATTGAAATAAACGATTTCACGCTCGCATCCGAGCTTGATCCACGGGTGAAATGCTCGCTTTTTTTAAAGGAGATAAGACCGCTTGGAAAAAGGATACCGGGCTTTCTGAGGTATTATCCTGTATGGCGGCGCCGTCTTTTTGCCATGCCTGCCGAAAAGCAGTACAAAAAGGTAGTGCGTGAAAAATACGATGTTGAAATAGCGTTCAACAGAGGAGCAGGCGTAAAGATCATCTCAGGGTCTGACAGCAAGGCAAAAAAGCTCGTCTGGGTGCATAACGACTATCTGCTGTGCGGAAACGGCTTTGCGGGCTTTGAAGGCGACAAGGAAGCAATATCGGCATACAAAAAATTTGATAAGATCGTGTGCGTTTCCGAGCAGTCACGAAAAGCGTTTGAGGAGCTTTTCGGAATAACCACCACAACGTGCGTTGCGTATAACCTTTACGATACGGACAAAATACGCGCATCGGCTGCGGAAAAGGCGTTTGACAAAAGGCGCTTCACAATATGCGCCGTCGGCAGACTTCACAGCCAGAAAAACTACCCTATGCTTTTAAGAGTATGTAAGATCCTGAAGGACAGAGGAGTAGATATTGACTGCTATATAGTAGGCGGCGGACCTGAGGAGCAGGCGCTTTTGGAAATGAAGGAGTCACTCGGGCTTGACAATGTGCATTTCACTCTTGCGCAAAGCAATCCGTATAAATATATATCTCAAAGCGACCTTTACGTATGCACCTCTGTATACGAGGGGCTGTCGTCAACAACGATAGAATCGCTCATTTTAGGCAAGGGCTGTCTTGTTACAGACTGCACGGGAATGTCCGAAATACTGACGGACGAAAGCGGTGAGCAGTACGGAGTCATCTGCCCTATCGACGATGAAGCCTTTGCAAACGAATTGCAGTACCTGTACGAGCATCCCGAAGCATTGCAGGCGCTTGAAGAAAAGGCGCGCCAAAGAGCAAAAAAATTTGAAAAGGACACGCTTTACAAAAGGACAGAGGAGCTTTTTTAAAGGAATAAGCGCAAAAGGGATGAAAATGGATAATGGTAACAAGCTCCCTGTACGAAAACGAAATCGTTTGAAGGACTACGATTATGGCTCAAGCGGCGCATATTTTATAACGGTTTGTACGAAAGACAGGAAAAATATTTTTTGGGATAAAGAACGATCCGATTTCGTAGGGGAGGATATCATCCTCCCGCCCGAAAACATACAATTATCACCGCACGACAAGATCGCAGACGTAGGGGAGGATATCATCCTCCCGCCTGAAAACATACAATTATCACCGTACGGGAAGATCGCAGAAGAATCGATCACCGCAATTCCTGAATATTATCCGCATATCAAATTATTGCAATACGTCGTTATGCCAAATCATATTCATATGATATTATTCATTCCGTATGATAGCGGGAGGATGATATCCTCCCCTACGAGTATTTCGACGGCAATCGGGCAGATGAAGCGTTGCGTATCAAAAAAGGTTGGTTCGGCAATCTGGCAAAGATCTTTTCATGATCACGTAATACGTGACAAAAATGACTACGAAAGGATTTCAAAATACATTTATGATAATCCTATCAAATGGCAATACGATTGCTTTTACGTCGAAGAATAATACGACCGATCCTTTTATAAATGATGATACCCGACAGACATTGAGATCTGTCGGGCTTCTTATTTGTTTACAGCGGGTAAATTATTAAACAGCTGATGACAGTTTTCGTACTGCGCCTACGATTCAAGAGCGGATAAGAAATCTTTTATATCATCCAGCACCTGACCGTATGTAAAATCGTTCAGTATCTCGTGTCTTGCACCCTTATAAAGCTTACATTCAACGGGGCATTTCTGCCTTTTCAGGCATTTTTCTACCTGCAAAACGCCTTTTCCGTAATTGCCTACGGGATCATCCTGCCCCGACACGAGCAGAATGGGCATATCATGTGGAATACCGCTGTACCAATCAGAGCAATTCGTATATTTTATAAGACGTATAAGATCGCCCATCGCGCTTAACGTGAAGTCAAAGGTGCAGTATTTATCCCTGTTATACGCGCGCCTTACAGACTCATCACAGCTGAGCCAGAGCTTCGGGTCATCCTTCGTTGCCTTGCCGAATTTTTTATTGTATCCGCCGAAGGCAAGACCGTTCAATAAGGGGGATACGTGATGTCCGCCCTTGAACAGCTTTATCAATTCATCAAGCGCTATCGCCGCGTCTGATGCGCCGTTTTTTCCGCCCGTTCCCATAAGGATAAGGCGTTCGGGCTTTACATATTTCCGCACTGCAAGCCGCGAAATGAACGAGCCCATGCTGTGACCCATAAGAGCATACGGCAGTCTTTTATCCGAAAAATGCTCAAGCACCGCATTTGCGAAAACGGAAACGTCACGGGCAAGAATATCATATCCGTTTTTTTCCGCTATATATCCAAGCTCACCGTCATCCCTTGCCGTTTTTCCGTGTCCGAGGTTGTCATAGCCGAAGCTGATCCAGCCGTCAGATGCCATATCCGAAAGAAATCTGTCATATCTTCCTATATGCTCCGTCATTCCGTGGACGACGTGTAAAAAGCCCTTCGCTTCGCCCTGCGGCAGATATATAACGCCCTTCAGCGTGTGTATTCCGTCACTTGACAAAACTGAAAATTCTCTTTTTTCGATCATATGATCACCTTTCGCTGAATTTTCTGCAAGATTGAACTGCCCTGTGCCAGATGTCAATACGTCTTTCTCTTTCTTCCTGCGTCACATTCGGGCAATAGCTCTTTTTCGCAGAGGAAAGAAGGGAAAGCTGTCGGCGGCTTTCAAAAAAGCCTACGGCAAGACCTGCAAGAAATGCCGCTCCCTGTGATGTCGCCTCGGGATTTTCCGAAACCTGAACTGTCAGATCTGAAATATCGCTCTGCATCTGCATCAGAAGACCGTTTGACGAAGCGCCCCCGTCAACACGCAATACAGAGATCCCGTTTGAGCTGTCCTTACCGTAAATAAGTCCGATGTCGCCGTTCATTGCCGACAGAACATCGTTCGTCTGATACGCAATGGATTCAAGGGCGGCTCTGATAATGTGATCCTTGCCGACACCTGCGGTAAGTCCGACGATAGCGCCCCTGGCGTGCATATCCCAGATCGGCGCGCCGAGACCGCTGAAGGCAGGAACAAAATACACTCCGCCGCTGTCCTTTACCTTGTTTGCAAAATACTCGCTGTCCGATGACTCGCATATCAGCTTCATCTCGTCACGAAGCCAACGCATCACAGCGCCGCCGACGAAAACACTGCCCTCAAGGGCGTATTCTATATCTCTGCCCTTCTCGCCTGCGGCTATCGTTGTAAGAAGCCCGTAACGGCTCTCAACTGCGTTTTTTCCCGTGTGGGCAAGCAAAAAACAGCCCGTGCCGTACGTGTTCTTCGCCTGACCTGCCTCAAAGCAGCACTGACCGAACAGGGCAGACTGCTGGTCGCCTGCAAGCCCCGAAATAACAAGCGATGCGCCCATACATTCAAATGAGCCGTACACCTCGCTGCTGCTCTTTATCTCGGGAAGCATACACAGAGGAATGTCAAAAAGCCGAAGCAGCTTTTTGTCCCACTGCCCTGTGTGAATATCGCAAAGCATCGTCCTCGATGCGTTCGTTCTGTCTGTTGCAAAGACCTTGCCGCCCGTCAGCTTCCATATAAGCCACGTATCGACCGTGCCCGCAAGCAATTCTCCGTCATACGCTCTTTGTCTGGCATTTGGCACATTGTCAAGTATCCATTTTATTTTCGTCGCGCTGAAATACGGGTCTATCCTAAGACCTGTCGTTTTTCTTATGTATTCGTTATATCCGCTTTTTGAAAGCTCCTGGCACATATCCGCAGTCCGTCTGCATTGCCATACGATAGCGTTATATACGGGATTTCCCGTCTGCTTATCCCAGATTATGACCGTTTCCCTCTGATTTGTAATACCGACTGCGGCTATTTCCTCAGCTGATATGCCGCTTTTGGCAATGCACTCGGTCATAGCGGCGTATTGGTTTGCGTAAATGTCCATGGGATCCTGCTCCACCCAGCTTGCCTGCGGATATATCTGCGGTATTTCGTGCTGAGCCATTGATACTATGTTCATTTCGCGATCGAACAGTATCGCCCTTGCGCTCGTTGTTCCCTCATCCAATGCAAGAATATATTTTTTCATAATTTTACTTCCTTACGTCCTGTATATCGTGCTTATGTGATTTTACCACAAAGAAAGACTCTTGTCAACCGTCAGGAAAAACGGGAATATCGCATTTTTCCTCTTGCTTTTCTTAAAACGGTGTGGTATATTGTTGATATAAAGACAAAACAAAGGAGCATATTTGTATATGGAAAATAAGCAATACGGCCTTGATATAACGGATAAAACAGACCTTGTCGCCATTTGCTACACAATGTGGTTCAATGCGGTCCTGGGAAGCGGAAGCGATAAGGTAACGTCTGCTCTCAACGTCACAGAGCTTACGGAAAAATACTCCTGGAGCGATGAATACGGCTTCGGAAACGCAGAGGAGCAGCATAACTCAATAGGCAGCTTTCACTATTGGGCAGAGCCTGCGCAGGGATATTACAGAAGTACGGATGAGGATGCGATAAGACGTAATCTTACCATGCTTGAAGAAGCAGGGGTCGATTTTCTCGTTCTCGATTTCACGTTTGCGGACGAGGATTCCGTAAATCATAAGCATTTCTGGGAAAGTCATGTTGAGCATTCGTCAATAGCTCTGCTCGATACTATTGTAAAAATGCGCGCAGAGGGCAAAAAAACGCCGTATGTTGCAATGTGGCCGAATTGCGTTGAGGCGTTTGATATATTCTACGAAAAATTCTACGGCGTGGAAAAATGGAAGGATTGCTTCGTTTATTGGAACGGCAAGCCGTTCATTATGCATTGGCGTTACCGCGCGCACGAAACGGAACGCTTCACAACAAGAGCAATGTACGGTCTTCAGGGAAAGACCTTCGACGGTCAGTGGAGCTATCTTGAGCCGAATAACCGCATAACAGTAGCTCACAGCGCCGACGGTAAGCCCGAGCACGTCGGAGTTTCCGTCGCAATGCAGTCAACGTATATGTCAAACACAGATACCGCGCACGGAAGACAGGGCGGACGGTTCTGGAATGAGCAATGGAAGACCGCATTCGACACCCACCCGAAGATAGTCACTCTCACCTGGTGGAACGAATGGTGCGCACAGCTTTTCAATGTAGGCGGAAAATACGTCTTTACGGATAACTTCAATCAGGAATTCAGCCGAGATATCGAGCCTATGAAGAACGGCCACGGCGACCTTTATTACCGTTGGCTGTGCCAATACATAAAGGCATATAAAGCACATCTTCCCTGCCCCACACTCACAGAATAAAAAAATACCTCTTGCCGTCATCGGTAAGAGGTGTTTTTGCACTCGGGCTCTTCCTTTGGGATAGCTCCCGTAACAGCGGGTGAGAGGGCGTATATCACTTTGCACCGCAGGTGCAAAACATCACTTTGCACCATAGGTGCAATACATCACTGCCGAAGGCAACATCACTGTGCCATAGGCACAACATCACTCCGTCTGCCCGTCCCCGCCCCCCCCCACGGGGCGGGCAGAGTACTGCTTTCGCAGTACGTGCGGGTGAGAGGGCATATATCATCGCACGAAGTGCAACATCACTTTGTATCGCAGATGCAATACATCACTGCCGAAGGCAACATCACTGTGCCATAGGCACAACATCACTCCGTCTGCCCGTCCCCGTCCCCCCCACGGGGCGGGCAGAGTACTGCTTTCGCAGTACAAGGATAATTGCGAAAGGTGCAACATCACCGGCTCTCCCTTTGGGATAGCTCCCGCAACAGCGGGTGAGAGAGTGCTGTGGAGTTTTACTTTCGCCGTAGTGCCACCGCCGTTCAATTTCCGAATTCCTTTTCCTTCACGTACTCAATAAAAGCCCTGAGGCTTTTCGACATCCATTTATTTTTGTGATATATAAGCTGCTTACATATATCTATACGTATATCGCAAACGTCAAGATGGCACAGTATTCCGCTGTCGATATATTTTTTCGTCACAAAGTCGGGTAAAAACGAGATCATATCGCTTTGTGCGATCATTTCGGTGATGATGTCCGTGCGTCCTATTTCAAGAAACGGCGATATTTCAAGCGACTTTTTTGCAAGCTCAATATCAAAGGCACGTCTGTACCCCTGACCGTATTCGGTAAGTATAAACGGCTGACTTACTATGTCCTTTACGGAAATATCCTTAACAGACGCAAAGGGAGAGCCCGCTCTTGCAACAAAATGCATTGCCACAGGCTCTTCCATTGCAATAATATAATCCTTATTATATATCCTCTGACCGAGAGTGATAATGACGTCAGCCTCGTTATGATCGAGCATTTCAAGCATCACCGCAGAGTCGCCCGTCGTAAAGCGTACGGAAATATCCGGATACCTTTCGTGAAAATCAATGTAGTTACGGGTTATCATATCATCGCACACGGAATCGGGTGCAACGACGTGTATATAGCCCGACGGTATCCCCTCGTTCGTAAGGCTTTCCTTGAACTCCTCGGTAAGCGAGCGTATCTTGTGAGCGTACACCACGAGCTCCACTCCTTTTTCCGTCAGATTTACCGTGTGATTTATACGCTCAAACAAAAGACAGCCAAGCTCATATTCAAGCTGCTTTATCTGAAATGAAACAGTAGATTGCGAATATCCGAGCTGGTCTGCCGCCCTTGTAAAGCTACCAAGCTCCGCCACGTGTGTAAAGGTTATAAGATTGCGTAATTCCATTTTATCTCTCCATCATCGAATTTTTAGATAATAAACATTAAAATCATTTGTTTGACTAATGACGAAAAGTATTATATAATACCGACAGAAAAAAATCAAGACTCAAATGAGCCAAAATGACAAAAGGAGACGAAAAATGAAAAAAACACTCTCAATGCTTTTATCGCTTGTACTTTGTACAGGCACGGTGCTGTCGCTCGGAAGCTGCTCAAACGCAGATGATAAAAAGGACGACGGCAAATATACGATCGGTATCGTTCAGCTCGTTGAACACCCTGCACTTGACGAGGCAACGAAGGGCTTCAAGCAAGCCGTCATAGACGAGCTCGGTGCAGATAACGTAGAATTCGATTTTCAGAGCGCACAGAACGATGCAAACACCTGCTCAACGATAGCAAACCAGTTCGTTTCAAGCAAGGTCGATCTGATAATGGCAAACTCAACGCCCGCGCTTCAGGCAGCGTCTGCGGCAACGGCTGATATTCCGATACTCGGCACGTCCGTAACGGAATACGGCGTAGCTCTTGAAATAAAGGACTATAACGGAACGGTCGGCGGAAACATTTCCGGTACGTCAGACCTTGCTCCCCTTAAAAAGCAGGCTGAAATGGTAAAGCAATGGTGTCCGAACGCACAAAATGTAGGCTTGCTTTACTGCTCAAAGGAAGCAAACAGTAAGTATCAGGTAGACTTAGTGAAATCATATCTTGAAAGCAAGGGGCTTACAGCTACGCTTTATCCCTTCACGGACTCAAACGATTTAGCACAGATCTGCACGAGTGCCGCTGACAACAGCGACGTTATCTACGTTCCCACCGATAACACCGTTGCGGAAAACACGGGTATCATTGATAATATCTGCGAGGTAAAGAAGATCCCCGTTATCGCAGGCGAGGAGGGCATCTGTGCAGGCTGCGGCATCGCAACGCTGTCGATAAGCTACTACGATCTTGGCTATACGACGGGAAAAATGGCAGTAAAGATACTTAGAGACGGAGCAGACATTTCCAAAATGCCCGTTGAATACGCTGATAAGCAGACACCCAAATACAATAAGCAGAACTGCGAGGCACTCGGAATAACACCTCTTGAGGGCTACGTAGCTATCGAAGAAAAATAATACGCCAAAAACTATATTCCGGTCGGCAAAAACAGCACTTTTTGCCGGCTGGAAACCTATTTTTTTATATACAGGGTGATCTTGATGGAAATTTTAGAACAGCTTTTGGGAGCATTGCCCGGCTCCGTTTCACAAGGACTTATCTGGGGCATTATGGCGATAGGCGTATATATCACCTACCGCATACTTGACGTTGCCGACCTCACCGTTGACGGCTCGTTTGCAACGGGCGGCGCGGTTGCCGTGGTGCTTATCCTCAACGGATGCAATCTGTGGCTTGCAATGCTCGCCGCGTTCGTATCAGGTCTTCTTGCAGGTGCAATAACGGGACTTTTGCATACGCTTATGGGTATTCCGCCGATATTGGCAGGTATTCTGACACAGCTTTCGCTGTATTCGATAAACCTGAAAATAATGGGTAAGGCAAACCAGTCGATAAACGTAAACAATACGGATCTTCTCGTATCGCTCCGCTGGGTAAAGGAGCTTGCGTTTCACAACCCTCTTATCACGGTGGGGCTCGTTTTACTGCTCATCATAGGAATTCTTTACTGGTTCTTCGGAACGGAAATGGGCTGTGCCGTCAGAGCCACGGGAGCGAATATAAATATGAGCCGTGCGCAAGGCATAAACACGAGCTTCAACAAGGTGCTCGGAATAATGCTTTCAAATGGTCTTGTCGCATTTTCAGGTGCGTTTCTTGCACAGTATCAGGGCTTTTCCGACGTTAAAATGGGACAGGGTGCGATAGTCATCGGTCTTGCGGCAGTCATTATCGGTGAGGCACTGTTCGGCAAAATATTCAAGAACTTTGCATTAAGGCTTCTTTCCGTTGCACTCGGCTCGATCGTTTATTACATAGTAATTCAGACGGTCATCACGCTCGGACTTGACGCAAACCTGCTCAAATTGCTTTCTGCATCTATCGTTGCAGTATTCCTTGCAATTCCGTATTGGAAGCGTCAGTATTCGGAAAAGCACGTAAGGAGGGCAAGGACAAATGCTTGACATCATAAACGTAGAAAAAACGTTCAATTCGGGAACGATAAACGAAAAAAAGGCGCTTTGCGGAATTGACCTGCATCTTGACGATGGCGACTTTGTAACGGTCATCGGCGGTAACGGTGCAGGTAAATCAACGATGCTCAATATGATAGCGGGCGTTTATCCCGTTGATTGCGGCAGTATCGTTATAGATGGAACGGACGTGACGAAGCTTCCCGAATACAAGCGTGCAAAATATCTCGGACGTGTATTTCAGGACCCTATGACAGGCACGGCGGCTGATATGCAGATAGAGGAAAACCTTGCGCTTGCCGCACGCAGAGGAAAAAGAAGAACGCTTTTGCCGGGCATAACGGCAAAGGAAAGACGGCAGTATAAGGAGCTTTTGAAGCTTCTTGATCTCGGACTTGAGGACAGACTCACCGCAAAGGTAGGACTGCTTTCGGGCGGTCAGCGTCAAGCGTTGACGCTCCTTATGGCGACCTTGAAAAAGCCGAAGCTGCTGCTGCTTGACGAGCACACGGCGGCACTCGACCCGAAGACCGCCAAAAAGGTGCTTGACATAACGGAGAAGATAGTGAAAAGAGATAATCTTATAACGGTTATGATAACGCACAATATGGCAGACGCTATCCGTGTGGGCAACCGCCTTATAATGATGCACGAGGGCAGAATAGTCGTTGACGTCAAGGGCAGCGAAAAAAGCAATCTGACGATAGAGGAGCTTTTGCAGATGTTCGAGCGCTCAAGCGGAAGTAAATTCACAAGTGATAAGGTAATGCTTTCAAAATAATAAAACGCACGAGCAAAAAAGAGCAAGAATGAAGGCATAAAAGCCGCTTTCCATTCTTGCTCTGTTAATATTTCCGCATGGCATTATATAACTGCCGAAGGCAACATCACTGTGCCGCAGGCACAACATCACTCCGTCTGCCCGTCCCCGTCCCCCCACGGGGCGCATCAGAGTACTGCTTTCGCAGTACGTGCGGGTGAGAGGGTGCATCAGAGTACTGCCTTCGCAGTATAGCATCACAAATTCTTACGGTATTTATAAAGGTGAAATAATGACAGGTGTAATAGTAAACGTAATAACCGTGATCGTAGGATCATGCATCGGCTTGCTTTTCAAAAAAGGAATACCCGAAAGGGTAAGCAAGGCGGCAATGACGGCGCTCGGCGCGTGTACGCTGTATATAGGCATCAGCGGCAGTCTGTGCGGAGAAAACGTGCTTATACTTATCGCCTCGCTCGTTCTCGGCGCTATCGTCGGAACGCTTCTGAATATCGACGGGGCAATAAACCGCTTAGCGCGCTTTGCCGAATCAAAATTCAAAAAAGGCGCTCAGGGCGTTTCCGTAGCCGAGGGATTAGTCAGCGCAACACTTTTGTTCTGTGTCGGCTCAATGACGGTCACAGGCTCAATACAGGCAGGTATCACAGGCGACGACTCGATCCTGATAACAAAGGCAATGCTCGATCTTGTATCGTCAATGATGCTGTCGGCAAGCCTCGGGGCAGGCGTTTTGCTTTCAGCAGGCGCAGTGTTCATTATTCAAGGCTCTCTTGTGATGCTTTCGGGACTCATAGCCCCGATCTTAAGCACAGGAGCAATAAACGAAATGACCTGCACAGGCTCAATACTTATAATAATGATCGGCACGAACCTTATGGGTATAACGAAAATAAAGGTGTCAGATATGCTGCCGTCTATCCTCTTTTCCGTCATCATCTATAACGCAGTAAATGCCCTTCAAGGCGTATTTTCATCAATTCCGATGCCGTTGTGATCCTTTGGCTTTTATCATCGCCGTTATCTGCCTTGCGTAGAGGTGCCGAAAAAGATGCAGGACTTAAAACCTTTTTCACCCGATTATAATAAAAAATGCTTTTTGCCTTGGCAAAAAGCTACATCTGATACCTTTTCACTATTCACTATTACTTATTACTTCCAAAAAAATTCCTCGACGGAGGGAGAAAAGTGAAAAGTGAAGAGTGAAGAGTGAAGAGGTAAAAAAATACCCTCGGAACAAGTCCGAGGAATTTTTTTGGCAAGTTGCACCGATTTAGATATCGGCATAAAACAATTTGATAAATTGGAATTTACCGACCAGCTATGCCTTTTCCAACCACATAAATACCAACCAGCATTTCAGCGATTGATATTCCCAATAGAAGTCCTGAGAAAAAGTCTTTTACATTGGAACCGCCAAGCGTATGAGAAAGTGCCTGCAATGCAATTCCCATTACAATAAGTAACACTCCGTAAAGCAAGTTTTTTTGCTTTTCCAAATCCTGTGTCCTTTTCAGCAAATCCATGATTTGCTCGTCATCATATGCGCGAACACTTCTTTCCTCGGC
>JAZPYO010000019.1:0-2239 GCA_045544195.1 Eubacteriales bacterium | reverse complement strand
ACTTTGACGACGAAAAGCTTTCTTATGAGCACACCAAAACCGATAAACCGTTAGCGCTCGATATGCCGAATACACCCGGCTACTGCGTAAAATCTATTTTTCCGGACTATCTCACGAAGAGCGAGAATATAACGGAGGACTCGGGTCTTATTTTTGTGGTAGAATATCCCTACGGTTACGCGCTTGTCAGTTATAACGACTGTGTTGACGTTACAGCGTATTACAACGAGGGCATATATCTGCGTTTCTTCTATGACGCGTTACCGCCTGTATTGCTGTTCGTTTTGATATGCTTCTTCGGACTGTTCTTTTTCCCCGTGGCAAGCTTTATCCTCGGAAAGATCGATTATAAGTACCTAACCTTCGGAATGCTCAGCTTTTTATGGGGATTGTATATGATCATGCAACAGATAAGCGGCTATCTGAACCTTTGGATCGTAGACCCGACTGTCTGTATGATGATGGACAAAATCACCGGGTACTGCTTTGTAGCCGCGGTGCTGTTCTATTTCAAAGCCAATATGAGCAGCAGAGGAACGCGCATTGCCGCCAACATCGCGTCGGCTGTCTACTTAAGCTGCGTTTTCACCGTATTTATTCTGCACCTTTGCCACATCAGGGATCTCAACGCTTCATCAATGACGATGAATTTCGCCACTGCGGGCAGCATAGTGATTATGATAGTATTGCTCTGCGTAGAAATGAGGATCAATCGCAACGCGCTGTTCTTCCTGTTGTCATGGGTGCCGTTGCTGCTGACGGTCGCAATAGACGCCGTCGATCAATTCATCCACCTGCCGGGTTCACACTACTTCAACTACGGCTTGGCAATCACGATGATCGTGCAGATTGTGAGGCTGATCGGCGATCTGAGGTTCCAGTATAAAGAAGCAATCCGACATCAACAGATGCAAAAGGAGCTGTACGAGGCAAAGGTCAGCGTGATGACGTCACAGATCCGTCCTCATTTTATGTATAACGCCCTGACGTCCATCGCGATGATGTGCGAGATCGATCCCAAGATCGCTAAAGAAGCGACAATCACCTTCGCCAAATATCTCCGCGGCAATATGGATTCTTTAAAACAAACCGGTCCGGTACCGTTCACGCAGGAGCTGGAACATCTGAAAAAGTATTTATATATTGAGAAGCTGCGGTTTGACGATTTGCTGAATATCGAGTACGACATTCAAGCGACTGATTTTGTGCTGCCGCTGCTATCCGTTCAGCCGCTTGTCGAGAACGCCGTCAAGCACGGCGTCGGAATGAAAGAGGACGGAGGTACGGTCAGGATCTCTACCCGTGAAACCGAAACAGCGTATGAGGTCGTAATAGAAGACGACGGAGTGGGCTTCGACGTCAACGAGCAAAAGGATGACGGCCGCTCGCACGTCGGTATGGAAAACACAAAAAGACGCCTGCACGATATGTGCGGCGGCGAGGTAAAAATCGAAAGTGTTGTCGGCAAGGGCACCACAGCGATCGTAATATTACCTAAGGAGGGTCAACCAAATGAGGATACTTTGTCTTGACGACGAGCCTTTGGCTCTGAAAATGCTGGAAGCGGCAATCCGCGAAGCAAAGTCCGACGCTGCAGTCACGGCGTTCCGTAAGCAGGCAGATCTGTTGGAGGACGCCAAACAAAACGGCTGTGACGTCGCCTTTCTGGATATCCATATGCGCGGCATGAACGGCGTAGAGGTCGCAAAAAGGCTAAAGGAAATCAACCCCAAAATGAATATCATCTTTGTCACCGGCTTTTCCGATTACAAGGGAGACGCGATGGACATGAAAGCGTCCGGCTACATTATGAAGCCCGTAACCGCCGAGGAAGTCAAGGCGGAACTGGAAGATCTGCGCTTTCCGATCACACCGAAAAGCAACGCTCTGTTACGCGTACAGTGCTTCGGCAACTTTGACGTTTTTACACCCGACGGCGCTCACGTTCGCTTTGAGCGCAGCAAGGCTAAGGAGGTCTTTGCGTATCTCGTTCATAAACAGGGCAGCTCCTGTACCACGAGAGAGATATTCGCCGCGATCTTTGAGGATGAACCTTATGAAAAAAAGCTGCAAAATCTCCTTCAAACCTATATCTATGCTATGATAAAGAGCCTGAAGGCTGTCGGCGCAGAGGACGCGGTAGTACGCAGCTATAACGCCCTCGCGGTCAATCCCGATGTGCTCGACTGCGACTACTACCGTTTCAAGGAGCTGGACGCGGGAGCAGTCAACGCGTACC
>JAZPYO010000018.1:0-48142 GCA_045544195.1 Eubacteriales bacterium | reverse complement strand
GCTCGTAGGACACCTTCACCATGTAGACCCTGCAATCCAAGCCAAGGTAAGCGCTGGCCATGGAAAGGGCGGTGCCCCACTGCCCTGCACCCGTCTCGGTGGTGACCCCGGTAAGGCCCTGCTTTTTGGCGTAATAAGCCTGGGCGATGGCGGAGTTCAGCTTATGGGAGCCGCTGGTGTTGTTGCCCTCGAACTTATAGTAGATCTTGGCGGGGGTCTTCAGCTTTTCCTCCAGACAGTAAGCACGGACCAGAGGAGCGGGACGATACATTTTATAGAAGCTTAAGATCTCCTCGGGGATGGGGAAATAAGCGGTGTCCTCATCCACCTCCTGCTTTGCCAGCTCGGCGCAGAATACGTCGGACAATTCTTCCGCAGACATGGGCTTGCCCGTTGCGGGGTTCAGCAGAGGGGCGGGCTTGTTCTTCATATCCGCGCGGAGATTGTACCAAGCCTTAGGCATCTCGCTTTCTTCCAAGTAGATCTTGTAGGGAATTTCTTTGTTTGCCATGGTGTTTTCCTTCCTTTCTTTTTGGCGGACGGGTAAAAAAACAGACCCCGTCCCGCATTGTTCAAACGCTGGGACAGGATCATTTCCTGCGGTGCCACCCGGCTTGGCGCAAAACACGCCCACCTTTACGCATACCAATATATGCAGACCTTTTTCCACGGAGGGTCATACTCCGTCGCCCATACTAAGACGTTTCCGTCTGTTCCGTTTGCCCTTGGAAGTCCATTCCCAATTCTCTCTTCACCGCGATCCCACCGCCCGCGGCTCTCTTTGGAAGCTGTAGAAAAGGTACTCCTCTTCCGCATCGGTCTGGTTCAGTATAGCACACTTCTCTCCCCTTGTCAAGCGGTAGAACGAAAAAAGAGAGCATACCGGGGTCTGCAAAACGAAAGAAAAGCCCCGCACAAGGCGGGGCAAGAAATCACATATCTTCGTTGTCTAAATAGTTTAATAATATTTGACCTTCATCAAATAGAGATAATGCATGAGCCGCTGATTTTATGTTAATATCTGGGTATTCAAATTCTGCACTCCAATCAGCTTCTTCAATTCGTTCTGAAAAACGTAATAGCATAATTTTTCCTAAAACAGCTTTTGAATAAATGTCGGTATCCGCACAATTCTCAATGATAAATTCATAGTGGCGCAAGGAATTTTCAATAAGGTCATTAAAAAACTCACCGCTTGGATTTTCAGATAGATTTTCATCAAAGGCAAGTTGATACTCGGAAAATGCCAGCCACTCTAAATATGCAAAGTCTTTTGGATAAGCCAAGCAAGCTTCTTTTGCCCACCAATAACTGACGCTGTGGTCTTGGCTTTTTCGATATTTTTGTAAGGCAGAATTGTACTTTTTTCTTGTAACATCATCATTAGCTTCCGTTATCCCCAGCAATTCATCGGCACTTATATTAAAAAGCTTTGTGAGTGGAGGAATTAATGAAAGATCAGGACTTGATAAGCCCGTTTCCCATTTAGAGACTGCTTGATATGAGACACATAGATGTTCTGCAAGGTTCTCCTGCGTCATATTATTTTGCTTTCGCAACATTTTTATTCTTTCACCTATCGTCATAGTAATTACCTCTCCCACAGATTCTTTAACTTTATCCTAATTATACCATACTCTGCATAACAACGCAATAACTTGTTTTTCGAAAACAACGCAACCGATGGTTGAAGCGTAGGTTTCCACTTTCCCGACGCTTGCGTCTGGGGCAAGCATAGCGCGTGGCAGTCCACGCACCATCGGGCAGAAGCCCGAACCCACTATCCGCAGAGATATGACATATAAAGGCTCCCTCCGAGAGGGAGCGGGCGCCGAAGGCGACTGAGGGAGAGCACATTACAATAAAGCTTATCAAAACCCCAAAGTCACGCAGTCTCCTTCCACCGCTATCGCGGTCCCCCTCCCTCTCGGAGGGAGGCGTTGAAAGATATCACCGATAGAAAAACACCACCAAAGAAATCTCCTTGGTGGTGTTCGTGTTTTTCTTCGCTAAAGTTGCAGAACTGAAGCAGAGCTTTTTGTATATGAGAAATGATAACTTATCTCTTCGAGTTTTAAAAACACTGTTTGATATCGTGAATATCGTTTGATAAAGTGTTGCACCAAATTTGCACCAAAATCGCATTAGTATTCGCCGCTTATTCTGCTCGACAAAATGAAATTTGTTCAGCGGCTCTTTGCTACTATGTTACCGATAGAATAATACATCAACACGATCGCTGTGCTCAACAAAGCACCGCCGATGATATCGGTAATCCAATGTACGCCTGACACAAGTCTGCCTATAACCATAAAGGTAATAAACACGGTAATCGTAAGCATTACACATCGTCTGAATAAGTCGTTTTTAATACGGGTACGAAGCTGCATCATTGCCGTAGGCATCACACACATCACAAGTATAGTTGTTGATGACGGATAGGATGCTTCTAAATATCCGTCAATGAGTGTCGGTCTGTAATTGATAACAACTATTTCAAAGAGGATATATACCGCCATTACAACGATGTAAAATCCACCGAGTGTAAGGATGCTTCGGTCAACTTTTAATAGACTCTTTCTTTTGATACATTGCACAATACCGAGAACGGCAAAACCGAATGCAATGCCAATCGGAACAAGACCAAGCCAATCCGTAATTATGTACAAGGACATATTCACACCCATAAGATCGTGAATGTAGCCGTTCAGCGTAGCAAAGCCCACGCTCGATTGTCGGGGACCGATTGCCTCAACGTCAACGAAGCGAATTAACACAGTCCACAACACAAATACCGCAAGCAAGCCCACTCCTATCCAAAACAATCTGCTGTTTTTCTTTTCCATTATTCTTTAACCTTCCTTTTGTATATTGGCTCTCGCCTGAATACATTTTAGCGGAAGGCATAAGAATAATCAAGAAACGGCTTGTCACAGGCGTGATACGTTTCGTATCATTGCCGTTTTATCAACATCAAAGCCTTGATGGTTAACAATACGAACGCAAACACGGCGGCATACGGCTGTAAGCTTATCATAAAGAGCAGTACCAAGATTGCTCCGAGTGTGAGTGAAACCGTCGTTTTACTTTTCACCCACGCCATCGCCTGACAGTTCTGTAATGAGAGTGTCAAAATACCCATTACTGTCATTGCGATAACAGCGACAAGGTACGTTATTTTTAAGTATGGCTGAATGCAGCCAAGTGTGATGAGCGAAACACTTTGAATAGTTCCGTCCGCTTTTTCAGCAAAGAACGGCAGAAAAAGGAGCATTGCAACACTCAAGTCAAGTAATCCGTATATTAAATCACGAAAATGCTTTTCTTTTCGTTTGTTGTCTTCCTCGGCTATCGTCAATACCTCGTCGGTAGAGAGTAGTTCGTCAACCGTCACCGAAAAGAATTTCGCGATCGCTTTTAGCGACTCTATATTCGGATATCCGCTGCCTGACTCCCATTTTGAAATAGCAGTTCGGGAAACGTAAAGCTTCTCGGCGAGCTCCTCTTGCGTAAGCCCCTTTTGTTTTCTTAATTCTTGAATCTTTTCATTAAATTCCATATCAAACCCTATCGTAGCTTTATCGTGTGTTTTCGTGCGATATCGTGAGTATCGCACGATAAAGTGCTGCACCAAATTTGCACCAAGATCACACCAACATTCAACGCCTATTCAGCTCAACAAATTGGAATTTGTTTAATTCATTTCGTTGATCCATTTCTTTGCCCAAGCAAATAATGCTTCGGACATCAAATTGAAATCTGCCGTTTCGCCAATTTTCAAATTCATAAATGTTTCAACGATAACCTGTTCATCGGAAGATACAACTTGGGGCAATTTTTTTTGGTGGCTGATATAGTTTCCCGTTTGTTTGAAAGCTATTGCCTGCACAACGAAAGAAGCTGATTTGTATAAATCTCGCAAAATATCCTCACTTTTTTCATGTAGCATATTGTGAACACAGCCGTGATATATGTTGCAAGCACCAATTTTAATTGCTCTTTCAACAGCTATCTTGTCAAGCAACGGCAATAATTCATCAAGGCTTCCTTTTATCGGGGTTGTATCATAATAAAACTGAAAAAGGTCGGAAGGCTCCCAATGACGAAGCTCGTCCTTGCCCGAAACAAATCCGCAAATCAGTTCTCTGTGAGGTAGAGTATTTAACATTGCATTATATTTTTGAATATCCGAGGTGGTTAACTCGTCAAGTATAACAACAATATCAATATCACTCGTATCACAAGCTTCGCCGCGGCCGTAGCTTCCTTGCAATCCAACAAACCATACACGGTTGGCGAATGTCTCATTTAGTGAGTGCAAAAATTTTTGCATCCAAGTAGTAATATCTATCATTTAAATCTCCATGTCAAATTCAAGTTTATCGATTAGTTAGATTATACCATAAAAACGGCGAAAAGTAAATAGGACGGCTCAATTCTTTACAAATTGAACCGCCCTACCCGAAGGGACTCGGCGTCCTCGACGCTCCAAAACACAAAAAACTCTGCCGAAGCAGAGCTTTTTGTATATGAGAAATGATAACTTATCTCTTGGAGTTTTAGCAATACCGTTTGATATCGTGAATAACGTGAAATATCGTGTGATTTCGTGCGATATCGTGAATATCGTGAGTATCGCGCGATAAAGTGTTGCACCAAATTTGCACCAAAATCACACCAACATTCTACGCCTATTCAGCTCGTCAAATTGGAATTTGATTACCATTTATTCTTTCTTCTGTGTATCGGCAAAGTAATTACAAATACACATCACGATCGGGAACAATATACCTCCTACAGCAAATATAATCCATGACAAATGCCAACCGTTCGTCAGAAAGCTAACGGCAAGAAATATTGCCGTTAAAGCACCCCAATAACAAAATCCAACAACCTCTTTTACGCTCGTTCTCTTTTTCTCTTTCTCGGTGAATTCTCCTTCCTTGAGGAGCTTCTGCATACTTGCGTTTTGAGTTCCTGCGACAATGAACATACCTGCCCCTATACCTGCAATAACCATAAGTAAAGCAAGTGCCGTCGCAACAAGCAGCTCATTTTCTGTAAAAGATAATAAGATTAGCGGAATCACAGAAAAAATACATACGCACGTTGCAATTATGTTATAAGCAATATAGGTAGGTCTAAAAGCCTTTTTCTTTTCGTTTACTAACCCTTTCACGCCGTATTCAAGTTCAAATGGGATATTCTTATCAAGAAATTCATACGGCTGATTTTTAAATCCGCAATAGATAAAAATCGGAACGGCACACAAAACCAAGGCGAAAAGAACGGTTAAGCCGATTACGCTTGCTGTCGTTTCCGTTAGAACAGCATTAGGTTGTTCTGATAATATGCTCAAAACAATGAGAGTTATGGGAGATAGGATACACAAGAACGTAGCAAGTGCGATACGCCAAGATGCTTTCTTTCTTTGCTCAATGTATATGTTTGCTTCTTCTATGTTGATTTTCTTGACGGCTGCATCAGACGATTCATTCGTAAATTCTTCGTCCTCGATATCATCTTTTAATAGATAATCTGTTGTAACGCCGAACAACGTACCAAGCTGTAATATCTTTTCCAAGTCGGGAATGCTTTGTGCACTTTCCCACTTTGAAACAGCTTGTCGTGATACGTTCATCTTGTCGGCAAGTTCTTCTTGCGACCAGCCATTCTTTTTTCGCAACCTTATAATTTTGTCAGCTAAAATCATAAAACACCTCGTTTGACAATTTCGTAAAGCATCGTGCTTTATCGTAACTATATTGTAGCATAAATCTTACTTACATACCACCAACTGAGAGCTTTCAATGTGTCAACCGATGGTTGCTTTTCGCTTTAGACTATGTAAATTGCCGTAAAATTCAAGTTTATCGATGAGATAACTTTCCAAAGTAATTATACTATAAAATTGCCAAAAAGTAAATAGGACGGCTCAATTCTTTACAAATTGAATCGCCCTACCCGAAGGGACCGGCGTCCTCGAGGTCAAAAACGCAAAAAGCCCTGCCGAAGCAGAGCTTTTTGTATATGAGAAATGATAACTTATCTCTTGGAGAACTGGGGAGCACGACGTGCGCCTTTGAGTCCGTATTTCTTTCTTTCCTTCATACGAGGGTCACGAGTGAGAAGGCCTGCCTTCTTAAGAAGGGGTCTGTACTCTGCATCTGCCTGAAGAAGTGCTCTTGCAACGCCGTGACGGATAGCGCCTGCCTGACCGGAGATGCCGCCGCCCTTAACTGTGCAGATTATGTCGAACTTACCTGCTGTGCCTGTTACGCCGAAGGGCTGGTTAACGATGAGCTTAAGCGTTTCAAGACCGAAATATTCGTCAATATCACGCTTGTTTATGGAGATCGCACCTGTACCGGGTACGAGTCTTACTCTTGCGATGGACTTCTTTCTTCTGCCTGTGCCGTAAAAATACGGCTTTGCGCTTGTATACATTATCAGTTACCTCCCTTAATTATTCTGCCAAGGCTTCGGGCTTCTGAGCTGCGTGGTTGTGCTCAGCGCCTGCATATACCTTGAGACGTTTGATGGAATTTGCGCCTATTGTGTTATGGGGAAGCATACCCTTAACTGCTTTTTCCATTGCGAATTCAGGTCTTTCAGCCATGATCTTCTTGTAGCCCTCTGCCTTAAGACCGCCAACGTAACCGCTGTGACGGTAGTAGAACTTCTGGTCTAACTTTCTGCCTGTGAGAACCGCCTTGGAAGCGTTGATTATGATAACGAAATCACCGCAGTCAACATGGGGTGTAAATTCAGGCTTATTTTTTCCTCTTAATATTGCAGCCGCTTTTGCCGCTGTTCTGCCGAGGGGCTTGCCTGCAGCGTCAATTATATACCACTTGCGGGTAAGCGTCTCTTTTTTTGCCATAAAAGTGGACATTACTTTTTCCTCCGTTTTTTTGTTAATTTATCAAACGGCGATAGTATATCACAAGCGGTGCGTTTTGTCAAGAGAATTTTTAAATAAAAAAATACATTTTTTAATTTTGATAGCGATTTTCTCGTTTTTTCTCTCGTTTTTATGTGTTTTTCTCGTTTTCTCTCGATTTGTAAATTAAATTTGTTTACAATATTTCCACATACAATTTCGTTAAAATTGCAAAATAGTCTTGAATTATTTCTTTTTCTGTGTTATAATAACCGATGCAAGCTATGAAATAAGGCCATACCAGCCGGGGAGTCAGCGGTGCCCTGTACCTGCAATCCGCTATAGCGGGGGTGGTATCCGTTACTGAGGGCTTTGTTTGTGTGGTCTGTGACGTACTTTTCTGTGTTGAGAAGCGGGTCTTGCGCAATCAGAATCCGTGAACCATGTCAGGTGGGGAACCAAGCAGCATTAAGCGGAGCTTTTGATGTGTTGCAAGGGTGCCTGTTTTGAGCAGAGGGTGCGTTAACGTGCGCAGGCAATGTTCGAGGTTTCGGTGTATGGTCTCATTTTGTGGCTTGCTTTTTGTATTATTTTTTGTGTGGTGATAAGATGAGCGAAGTATACAAGGCATTATATAGAAAGTACCGTCCGTTAACGTTTGATGATGTGTGCGGTCAGCAGCACGTTGTGCCGATACTCAAAAATCAGGTGCAAACGGGGAAAACTGCCCATGCATACCTGTTTTGCGGTACGAGGGGAACGGGTAAGACAACGTGCGCAAAAATACTCGCCCGCGCAGTTAACTGCGAATCTCCCGTTGACGGCTCGCCGTGCGGTAAATGCCCGTCTTGTCTTGCTTGTCAGAGCGGACTTAATACTGATATCGTTGAAATGGATGCCGCGAGCAATAACGGAGTAAATGATGTTCGTGAATTAATAGATGAAATATCTTACACTCCGACTGAGCTGAAATACCGTGTGTATATCATCGACGAGGTTCATATGATGAGCACCCAGGCATTCAATGCTCTTTTAAAGACGCTTGAAGAGCCGCCCGCACATGTAATATTCATATTAGCTACAACGGAAATACACAAGCTTCCCGCAACCATAGTTTCACGCTGTCAGCGATTTGATTTCGGCAGAATAGATACGAGCATTATTTGCGACCGTCTTGCCGAGGTTGCTGAAAAAGAGAAAATTGACGTTGACGAGGATGCGTTGTTCATAATGGCAAAGCTTTCTTTGGGCGGTATGCGTGATGCACTCGGCTATCTTGAGCTTTGTGCAGGACAAAACGGAAGGATCGACGGTCACACAGCAAGCGTTCTTCTCGGTGTATCGCCGTATGATTCACTGCTATCAGTAGCAGAGGCTGTATCTTCAAAGGATATCGGCGCTGTATTTTCACATGTGGCATCGGTCTGCGCGAAAACTAACGATATTTCCGTATTTGTTGAAGACCTTACAGGTGTGTACCGTGACATGCTCGTTGTCAGATCTGTTCCCGACTATAAGAAATTTATCGACGTTTCGCCAAATCAGGCATCAATGCTTGAAAAAGCCGCAACACGCTTGTCAAAGGAAAAGCTCCTTTATCATATAAGGACATTGAATGATGCTCTGTATCTTATGCAGAGAAATCCGTCGGTGAAAAGGCTTGCCGCGGAGCTTGCTCTCGTCAAAATGTGCGATGAAAAGCTCGATACATCTGCTGATGCTGTATTGGCAAGGCTTTCGGCTCTTGAGGATAAAGCGGCTATCGGAGCTTTTGCACAGGGAAGCACGCCTGCGTATACACAAAGCAGCACTGACGGTGAAATGAAAATGCAGGATATTTCTTCAAGCCATTCTGACGAAGTATCGGAAAATGTGCAGAGTGAAAATGAAAAAAACGGTGATACACAGCAGGCTTCAAAGAAAACTGATAAAGATTCGGCATCAACTGAATTCTCGGGCAAAAAAGCACCGCGCATATATCGTAAATGGGGCGAGGTAGTGTCAAAGCTGTCGTCAAACGAGACGTCGGCTGTAATGTATCTTAACGGAAGCGCGGCTTATGAGGATGAAACGGCGCTCGTGATCGTTTTTGACAGTGAGTTTTCGAAAACGATAGCAATGACAAAAAAAGATAAGGTAATAGAGGCGGTTTCCATAGTATCAGGCAGAAAGTATACGGAAAAAAATATTACCTTTTCACATAAGGCAAATGCAAGCAATGAGTACACCTTGCTTGATGAGTTTATAAAAGAAAACCAAGAGGAGAATTGAAAATGAAAGCAAGAATACCTAAGGGAATGGGCGGCGGCCCTTCAAATATGAACGCATTGGTACGTCAGGCGCAGAAAATGCAGGAGGAAATGGAAGCGCTTCAGGCTGACCTTGACGAAAGAGAATATGATATTTCCGCAGGCGGCGGAGTTGTAAAGATCAAGATAAAGGGCACGCTTGAGGTAAGATCTATTGATATTGATACAGAGGTAATAGATCCCGATGATCCTGAAACACTGTCCGATCTTCTCGTTGCCGCAGTTAACGAGGCGATAAAGAAGGTCAATGAAACGAACGATGCCGAAAGAGAAAAAATAACGGGCAATTTCAATATGCCCGGAATGTTCTGATAAAGAGATATGGGTAATTACATTCCGCCAATGCAACGGATGATAGACTGCTTTCGCAGGCTTCCCGGCGTTGGAAGCAAAAGCGCTGTCCGTATGGCATTCGGAGTGCTCAACATGAGCTGTGAGGAAGCAAACGAGTTTTGCAATGCTATAATTGGAATGAAGCAGAGCATCACACATTGCCGTGTTTGCCGCAATCTTTCGGATAGTGAGGTCTGCTCTATATGCTCAGACGAGCGCAGAGACGCATCTGTTATATGTGTTGTCGAGGATACAAGAACGCTTATGGCGATCGAGAGGACAAATGATTACACAGGTCTGTATCACGTTCTCGGCGGTGCGATCTCGCCCGTTAACGGAATAACTCCGGATATGCTTGAGATACAAACGCTTATAAGCCGTCTTAGCGATGACCGTGTGAAAGAGATAATTATCGCCACTAATCCCAATATAGAGGGAGAAACAACGGCGATATATCTTTCAAAGCTCATAAAGCCTCTTGATATCAAGGTCACCCGTCTGGCTTACGGCGTCTCCGTCGGCTCTGATCTTGAATATACAGACGGGGAAACGCTTGCTAAAGCGATCTCGGGCAGGCAGGAAATATGATCCCGAAAACAGAATACTGACTTACGGCGGGGGCGTTTGCTCCCGCCGTAACTGCTTTCTTTAATATCAAGTACATTATAATACCTCGCGCGCGCTTTTAAATAAATAATTCCTATTTTATCTTGGTGATGTTGGAAAAATTTTTATCTTGGCGATGTTGGAAAAATGAAATCATACTGTGTAAATATAAATATGTAAATAAATTGTTAATTAATTATTTTGTGAAAAATATATAGCAACACGGCGCAAAATACCCGAAATTGATGTGCAAAATGCTAAAACTGACTTTTTTAAGATTAAAATTATGTAAAAATAATGTAAATTATAGTTCATAAATCGAAAAATTAATTTTAAGTTCACACAAAAAAATATAAAAATTCGTTTGTTAGGAGAATGTATAGGGTAAATTTGGTCTTGACATTTAATATTTTATGTGTTAAAATTGCCGGTACGCTAAAATCGCATAATATGCGCGTTTTATTAATTTTATATTGTTGTAGCGACCGTTTTGTGCAGAAACGGTATGAATAACACGAATGGAGTGAGTGATTTAGTGAGTAAATTAAGGGTTAAGCCTCAAAAACTTGGCAAAAACACGAGAATGAGTTTTGCAAGGACAGACGAGATCCTTGAACTGCCTAATCTTTTGGAGGTTCAGAAAAAGTCTTACGATTGGTTTATCAGAGAGGGTATGGCTGAGGTGCTCAGAGATGTATCTCCCATTACCGACTACTCGGGCAATCTTGCTATCGAATTTATTGATTTTTCCATCGATGACAAGCCCAAGTATCCCGTTGAGGAATGCAAGGACCGCGATGTAAACTACGCTGCCCCCTTTAAAGTAACGGTTCGTCTGACTGTCAAAGAGCCTTTTGAGGTAAAGGACGAAGTCATCTATATGAGCGACTTCCCGATAATGACCGATAACGGCACGTTTGTGATCAACGGTGCAGAGCGTGTTATCGTATCACAGATAGTACGTTCCCCCGGCGTATACTACGAAAGTGCCATAGACAAGTCCGGAAAGACTACATTTGCCGCTACGGTAATTCCGTACAGAGGCGCATGGCTTGAGTATGAGACCGACGCAAATGACATTTTCCACGTAAGAATAGACAAGAACAGAAAGATCTTTATATCCATCCTCATAAGAGCGCTCGGAATTGAGTCTGACGCTGAGATCATCAATTATTTCGGTGACGATGCAAGACTTGTTGCAACACTTGAAAAGGATGATATTGCTGAGCGTGCAAAGGCTGAGGGCTGCACTATTCGTGAGCAGGCACTGAAGGATATTTATCAGAAGCTCCGTCCGGGCGAGCCCCCTGTTGTTGACAGTGCTATTCAGCTTATCAACAATTTGTTCTTTGATCCCAAAAGATATGATCTTGCGAACGTCGGCAGATATAAATTCAATAAAAAACTCGCTATTGCCGAAAGACTTGTCGGCAAGGTGATCTCCAGAAATGTTATCAACCCCATAACAGGTGAGCTTATGTTCACTGAGGGTGAGCTTATCGACCGTGAAAAAGCACTTCAGATCGAGCATGCAGGCGTAAACGAGGCTTACGTCAGAGTGCCCGACGGAGAAATGAAGATACTTTCAAACGGAACTATCCGTGCTGAAGATGCTCTTGGATATTCTCTTGAGGATGTCGGCATAACAGAGAAAGTAAATCTCGGCGTATTGCTTGAGATCATGGAAAAGTGCGGCGGCGATGTGGATGCTGTAAAAGCAGAAGCAAAGCTGAGAATAGGCGAGCTTATGCCGAAGCATATCACCCGTGAGGATATATTTGCATCGATCAACTATATGCTGTGCTTAGGCAACGGCATAGGAACTATCGATGACATAGACCACCTCGGAAACCGCCGTCTGCGTTCTGTCGGCGAATTGCTGCAAAACCAGATCAGGATCGGTTTTTCCAGAATGGACAAGATCGTCAAGGAGAGAATGAATATCCAGGACGTAGAGTCCCTTTCTCCCAAGGCTCTCATCAACCCCAGACCTATTGTGACGGCGATAAGAGAATTCTTCGGTTCTTCGCCTTTGTCGCAGTTTATGGACCAGTCCAACCCCCTTGCAGAGCTTACTCACAAGCGCCGTCTTTCAGCTCTCGGCCCGGGCGGTCTTTCAAGAGACAGAGCATCATTCGAGGTGCGTGACGTACATTATACCCACTATGGCAGAATGTGTCCTATCGAAACGCCTGAAGGTCCTAACATCGGTCTTATATCGTATCTTTCAACCTATGCAAGAATAAATGATTACGGCTTTATCGAAGCGCCCTACCGCAAGATAGACAAGGAAACGGGCAAGCTCACAGATGAAGTTATATACATGACGGCTGACATTGAGGATAACTACGTTGTCGCTCAGGCAAGCGAGCCGCTTGACGAAGAGGGCAGATTTATCCGCAAGCGTGTCGTAGTACGTCACAAGAATGAAATAATCGAAATGGATAAGGAAGCGGTCGATTTCGTTGATGTATCGCCCAAGATGGTCGTATCTGTTGCAACATCGATGATCCCGTTCCTTGAAAACGACGACAACTCCCGTGCGCTTATGGGTTCGAACATGCAGAAGCAGGCAGTGCCGCTTCTTATGTGCGATTCGCCTATTGTCGGTACGGGTATGGAATACAAGGCGGCTGTGGATTCAGGCGTATGTATTCTGGCAAAGGAAGCAGGCTTTGTTGAAAAGGTTTCCGCTGACGAGATCGTTATCGTTACGGACAGCGGCAGAAAGGACTGCTACTATCTCATTAAATTCAAACGCTCCAACCAGGGCACGTGCGTAAACCAGCGTCCGATCGTAAACAAGGGCGACTATGTTGAAAAAGGTCAGGTAATTGCTGACGGTCCTGCTACAAGTAACGGAGAAATAGCGCTCGGTAAGAATGCTCTCATAGGATTTCTTACATGGGAAGGCTATAACTACGAGGATGCCGTTCTCCTCAACGAAAGACTTGTAAGAGATGACGTTTATACCTCACTTCACATAGAAGAATATTCACACGAGGCAAGAGACACAAAGCTCGGTCCGGAGGAGATCACAAGAGAGATCCCCAACGTAGCAGAGGATGTTCTTAAGGATCTTGATGCAGACGGTATAATCCGCGTAGGTACAGAGGTAAGATCGGGTGATATACTTGTAGGTAAGGTAACTCCCAAGGGAGAAACAGAGCTCACACCCGAAGAACGCCTGCTCAGAGCGATATTCGGTGAAAAGGCGAGAGAGGTGCGTGACACCTCGATGCGTTTGCCTCACGGCGAAAGCGGTATCGTAGTTGATGTAAAGGTATTCTCGCGTGTTAACGGCGATGAGCTTCCTCCCGGAGTAAACAAGGTAGTAAGAGTATACATCGCACAGAAGAGAAAGATATCTGTCGGAGACAAGATGGCAGGTCGACACGGTAACAAGGGTGTCGTATCACGCATACTTCCCCCTGAGGATATGCCCTTCTTGCCTGACGGTACTCCCCTTGATATAGTTCTTAACCCGCTGGGCGTTCCTTCGCGTATGAACATCGGTCAGGTGCTTGAGGTCCACCTCGGTATTGCGGCAAAGAAGCTCGGCTGGAAGATAATGACCCCTGTATTTGACGGCGCAACGGAGAAGGACATCATTGAATGCCTTAAGGAAGCGGGACTTTCCGAAACGGGCAAAACGGTGCTTTATGACGGACGTACGGGCGAACCCTTCGACAATCCTGTAACAGTCGGAATAATGTACTATCTTAAGCTTCACCACCTCGTTGACGATAAGATCCATGCACGTTCCACAGGTCCTTATTCTCTCGTTACACAGCAGCCCTTGGGCGGTAAGGCTCAGTTCGGCGGTCAGCGTTTCGGAGAGATGGAGGTCTGGGCATTGGAGGCTTACGGTGCTGCTTATACGCTTCAGGAAATTCTGACTGTAAAGAGTGACGATGTAACAGGACGTGTTAAAACGTACGAGGCTATCGTCAAGGGTCAGAATATCCCGACTCCCGGTATCCCTGAATCCTTCAAGGTTCTTGTAAAAGAGCTTCAGGCATTGGCGCTTGATGTCAAGGTGCTTGATGAAAACGGTATGGAAATAGAGCTTTCGTCCCTTGCTGACGAGGCTGTCCCCGAGCAGACATACGACGCCCGCGAGATCGGTGAAAGCGTTGTTGTTGAAGAAGAGGTCGAAGAAAACTACGTTGAAGAGTCTCCCGATGACGATTTCGATGACGATTTGGGCTTCGACGACGCCTTCGATGACGCATTTGACGATTACGACGGCGATGACGAGTAAGGAGGGAACGATAATATATGGATAAAAACATTTTTGACTCGATACAGATCGGTCTTGCGGCTCCCGATAAAATAAGAAGCTGGTCATACGGCGAGGTATTAAAGCCCGAGACCATAAATTACAGAACGCTCAAGGCGGAAAAGGACGGACTTTTCTGCGAAAAGATATTTGGTCCGACGAAGGACTGGGAATGTCTTTGCGGAAGATATAAAAGAGTAAGATATAAAGGTAAGGTCTGTGAAAAGTGCGGCGTTGAGGTAACGACTAAAAAGGTGCGCCGTGAAAGAATGGGACACATTGAGCTTGCATGCCCTGTGTCACACATCTGGTATTTCCGCGCTATTCCTTCAAGAATGAGCCTTTTGCTCGATATTTCCCCCAGAGTTCTTGACAAGGTGCTGTACTTTGGTCAGTATATCGTTACCGATCCCGGTGAAACAGGACTTTCGCTCAACCAGGCTCTTACAGAGGCTGAATACCGCAGAGAGTACGAGCGTTATGAGGACGGCTTCAAGGTAGGTATGGGTGCAGAGGCTATAAAAGAGCTTTTGCAGAAGCTTGATATTGAAAAGCTTTCAGAGCAGCTCAAAACAGAGCTTGCAAGCGCTGCAGGACAGAAAAAGGTCAAGCTCATAAAGCGTCTTGAGGTAGTTGAAGCGTTCAGAAAATCGGGTAATAAGCCCGAATGGATGATCCTTGAGGTAATTCCCGTAATTCCTCCGGAGATACGTCCTATGGTACAGCTCGACGGCGGCAGATTTGCAACATCTGACCTCAACGATCTGTATCGCAGAGTAATAAACAGAAACAACCGTCTTAAGAAGCTCATGGAGCTTCAGGCTCCCGAAATAATCATACGCAACGAAAAGCGTATGCTTCAGGAAGCCGTAGACGCACTTATAGACAACGGCAGACGCGGAAAGCCCGTTACAGGTCCTAATAACAGACCTCTTAAATCACTTTCCGAAATGCTCAGAGGTAAGCAGGGACGCTTCCGTCAGAACCTTTTGGGTAAGCGTGTTGACTATTCGGGACGTTCGGTTATCGTCGTAGGTCCTGAATTGAAGATATATCAGTGCGGTCTTCCTAAGGAAATGGCGCTTGAGCTTTTCAAGCCCTTCGTTATGAAGCGTCTTGTTGAAACTCAGAAAGCGACGAATATAAAGGATGCAAAGAAAAAGGTTGACAAGGTTGAAAGCTTCGTCTGGGACGCTCTTGAAAGCGTTATCAAGGAGCACCCTGTCCTTCTCAACCGCGCACCTACGCTTCACCGTCTTTCCATTCAGGCGTTTGAGCCTGTATTGGTCGATGGCAGAGCAATAAAGCTGCACCCGTTGGTATGCTCGGCGTTCAATGCTGACTTCGACGGCGACCAGATGCCTGTTCACGTTCCTCTGTCCGTAGAGGCTCAGGCTGAGGCAAGATTTCTTATGCTTTCTTCGTCAAACCTTCTGAAGCCTGTTGACGGACGCGCAGTTGCAGTTCCTTCTCAGGATATGGTCCTCGGTTCATATTATCTTACGCTTGCGGCAAGCGACATAGAGCTTGACGAATACGAAGCGTATAAGGCAAAGATCGGCGGAGTTCCTTCGGATAATGACGAAAAATACGGAAGATATACTGTAAAATTCTATGAAGAGTCATGCCTTGGCAGAGGCAGCGTATATATGAACTTCGACGAAGCTGTAATGGCTTACGAAAACAAGTGCATAACGCTCCACACACCCATCAAGGTAAGAGTGAGCAGGGAGATAAACGGTGTTTTAAAGACGGGTATCATAGATGCTACGCTCGGCAGACTCATATTCAATGAAAATATTCCCCAGGATCTTGGCTGGGTAGACAGAAACGATCCTGAGCATTGCCTTGACCTTGAGGTTACGTTCGTAGCAACAAAGGGCAAGCTCGGTGAGATCGTTGACAGATGTATCAAAAAGCACGGCCCGTCCGTTACAGCGGTGGTTCTTGATCAGATCAAGGCTATGGGCTTTAAATACTCCACGCGCGGAGCTATCTCCATATCCGTTCCCGATATGACCATTCCTAAGCAGAAGCCTATGCTTATTGCGAAGGCAGAGGAGCGTGTAGAGCAGATCACCGACTTCTTCAATAAGGGTGTTATGACCGATGAAGAAAGATACAACGCAGTTGTTAAAACGTGGGAAGTAACAACAAAAGAGGTTACGGACGCCTTGCAGGATGGACTTGACCTTTACAACCCCATCAAGATGATGAGTGACTCCGGAGCCCGTGGTAGTATCAAGCAGATGCGTCAGCTCGCAGGTATGCGCGGACTTATGTTTGCTACGAGCGGTAAGACGATGGAAATTCCGATCAAATCGAACTTCCGTGAGGGTCTTAACGTCCTTGATTACTTTATCGGTGCGAGAGGCTCGCGTAAGTCACTTGCCGATACGGCTTTGCGTACGGCTGACTCAGGTTATCTTACAAGACGTCTTGTTGACGTATCGCAGGAGGTCATCATTTACGAGGAAAACTGCGGTGCAAAGGAAGGACTTGTTGTTTCTGAGATCAGAAACGGCAACGAAACTATCGAAAAGTTCAAGGAAAGACTTTTCGGCAGATATACTGTGCATCCTGTTGTGGATCCCGCAACAGGCGAGATGATTGCAGACGCAGATGTTATGCTTGACGATGAAATGTGCGATCGCATAATCAAGTCGGGTATAACGCAGGTAGAGATCCGTTCCGTGCTCAAGTGTCAGGCGCGTCACGGTGTTTGTGCTCATTGCTACGGTATGGACCTTGCTACAACAAAGCCCGTCAGTGTCGGTGAAGCAGTTGGTATCATAGCAGCTCAGTCTATCGGTGAGCCCGGTACACAGCTTACGATGCGTACGTTCCATACGGGCGGTATTGCGGGCTCGGACATTACACAGGGTCTTCCCCGTGTCGAAGAGCTGTTTGAGGCACGCAGACCTAAAAAGGCTGCCGTTGTTGCAGAGCTTGACGGCGTAGTTTCCATAGTTGAGACAAAGCGCGCAAGAAAGGTTACTGTTACAAGCCCTTCTGGCGAAACGTGGACCACGAACATCGACAATATTATGCCTATCACAGTCAAGGACGGAGATACGGTATTCAAGGGCGAGCCTATGTCAGAGGGTAGCAAGGCTCCTGCTGACATTCTTGCCACAAAGGGACTTTCTGCTGTTTATGATTACATCATCACAGAGGTTCAGAAGGTTTACCGCAGTCAGTCTGTTGACATCAACGATAAGCACATTGAGGTAATTACACGCCAGATGACGAGAAAGTTACGCATAGAGGATCCGGGCGATACGTCTATGCTTATCGGTTCACAGGTGGATATAAGCGAATTCCGCAACGAGAACGAGGCTATTCAGGCTCGTATCGATGCAGGTGAGACCACGCTCAGACTCGCTACGGCAGAGCCTGTTCTTCTCGGTATCACCAAGGCTTCACTCGGAACAGAATCATTCCTATCGGCAGCTTCCTTCCAGGAAACAACGAAGGTGCTCACAGATGCAGCGATCAGAGGCAAGGTCGATCACCTTATGGGCCTTAAGGAGAACGTTATCATCGGTAAGCTCATTCCTGCCGGAACAGGTATGGAAAAATACCGTAGCATCGAGGTTGATAAAACCCCCGAATTTGATGAAATGTACGGTACAAATAACAATTAAACCTGAACAGACGGGGGCTTTCCTTCGGAATATAATTCCGAGGATCGCCCTCGCACTTTATTAATATGAAAATAATTATAAAAAAATATGTATGCGCTTTTTGCGCTTTTACACTCCTTTTTGGTATGCTTATGAATATGCTCGCCTTTGCGACAGAGAAAACATACGAATGTGCTTTTTCGGACCCTTCGTATCTTGATTATTATGAGCTGACAGAAGGAGACGGAGCGATTGCGGTCGAAAACGGCGCTTTGAAGCTGAATGGCGGTACGCTTTATCCGCCTGTAACTCAGGCAGTGCTGCCGTTTTTGTGCGATGATGAATTTGTGCTTGAATTTGAGCTTGCAACTGAGCAGTTGAGTGAAAGCGATTATGTCGGCATAGCATTCGGTATATCTGAAGATGACAGCTCCTGCTATAAGGTGATGTATTTTTCGGACCGTGCTGAGCTTGCTTATTTTACATCTGACACGGTGTATGAGGTAATTTTTTCGTATGCAATAACGCTAAGCCGAGAGTTTTTTGCAACCGTTGCGGTAAGTGAAGGAAAGGTATTCTCACTTGTGAACGGCGAATGTATTATTGAATGTGCCTTGAAAAACAAAGCTGACGGAAAATCAGCATTTCAGGCTAAGGGTGCAACGGCTTATATAGATAACGTAAAGGCTGCAAATACCGAATATATCGGAAAAGGGCTTTCCGAGTCGTTTAATAACGATATTTACCTTTCAAAAACAGGAATAAAAAATCCGCCGACAATTATTTCTTATGATGACGGCAGAGAGAGCGGTTTTTCCAATGATGATGTAAGAGGTGCGGTTATCATATACCGTGTTGGTATAAGCGATGAAAAGCTGAGTGTTTTAGGCGATGACGGCGTTATAGACGAGCTTGAAAAGCGGTATGAGCTGCATAAGGGTACGGCGATCCCTGCGTTTTCGGTAAATGATGATTCGTCTGCACGCGCTTTGAGTGTATGGCTTTCAGAAAAAGACATAAAAGACGGCTTTATTATATCGCCTAAAGAAGAACTGATACAGATATGCAGAAAAAGCTCTGTATATCTGAAGGGAGTTATAGATGCGTCTTCGTCTATAACGGTGAATGCTGACGATCTGTACGAAAGGACATTGGCATCAGAATGTGATACTGTTATCGTTTCGAGCAGAATAAATGAAAAAACTGTGCGTTCGTTGCGCGCAAGACTGATAACTGTTTTTTCTCAATGTGCGGATACTACAGATGCAGAGCTTTTTGACTGCTTGAAAAACGGATCTAACGGAATAGTTTGCAGCGAAGGCGAAAAGGCAGTGCGGTATATTGAGGGATATACAGAGGATACGGTATTCAGAGCTCCGATAGTAGTATCGGACGGCGGAGATGCGAATACAGGCGTGAAAAATTCTCTTACGGCGATAAGATCGGCGCTTGATATGGGTGTGCAGGTCATACGTGTAAGCATTTGTATTACAAAAGACGGTGTTCCCGTTATATCAGATACCGATGAAACCGATCTGCTTACGAAAAATGTAACTATCTCAAAAACTACATTTGATGAATTGCAGAGCCTTAGGTATAGTGACGAAAGATCCAAGAACGAAACGGTACCGTCCTTGCAGCAGCTTCTTACGGTTTTAAAAGAAAGCTATCCCGACACATATTTAAGAATATATATCAACGGTGAAAGCCGATATATGATTCGGTCAGTTGTATCAAAGATAAAAGATGCCGGTATGCTTTCAAGAGTAATTATTCTCTCAAGGTCTGAAAAAACGGTCAATTATGTAAATGCAGAGCTTGATATAAAAGCGAACAGCGCATATACACCGTATTCATCGAGTAATAACAGTGAAAACGAAAGAGCATTTTATATCTGCTCGTACTTACAAAGTGTAAATTCATCTTATATCGGCAGTAAAACATCCATCCCCGCATCACTTTTGCCGTATCTGTCCGCAAGGGGAATAACCGTCCATCCGGAAGCAATAGATACACCTGATGAGGTTGCGTCATATTTCGGAGCAGGGTATGATGGCTTTACAACAACCTCTGCATGCGAAATGGAAAAGTATATTTCTGAGCTTAAGGTGAGCGTTGATGACGTCGGAGCTTTGAGCGCATACGCCGTATATTACGGAGGAGAGACCGTGAATGTGACGGATAAAGTGCTTATTCGGACACTTAATGGAAATGTCGGCACGGAAAACGGTGTGCTTAAAGGAAGCGGTGTGTTTACGGTGCAGTATTCCGCATCGCTGCCCACGGGAGCAAAATATTCGGTATATTCTTCTTCGGTTCGGTATTCCGAGGGCGAAGGTGAAAATTTATTACAGCCATCGAAGGAAAAAATGCCGATAAGCGAGTATTCCGTATATATAATATCTTTCAGTCTGGTGATAGCTGTGGTTGTTGGATTTGCAATATTCTATATCGTTCGTAGAAACAAAAAGGTGGATGCTGAATTGCAGAATGAAAATAACACGCAAGAGTAAATTTATTATTAACAAATAAATAATTTTGACTAATATTCGATGGCTTGTACTTGACAAAATAAGAGTATTGTGTTAGTATATATCGCGTGTGTGTTCAGATATTTTGAAAGGGTTCAAGATATGGAAGCAAGCCGTAATGCCCTGTATCACAGTTTGTCGGCAGTGGGCTTTAATACAGTCCGCAAGGCATTAAAGAAAGGAAACGTTTCCAAGGTGCTCCTTGCAAACGATGCCGATGAGTATATAAAATATGATATTGCGGAAATGGCTTCATTGGCAAAGGTGACCGTCAACCTTGAATACACTATGGAGCAGCTCGGTGAGCTGTGCGGGATCGAAGTGCCGTGCAGTGTCTGCTGCATTTTGAAGGACGGAAAATAAGTTGATACTTTCATTACAGCTTGTCTGTATGTTGGTATATAATAAACATTTTATTTTTGAAGAAAGGAGTTTTTTGGAATGCCTACCTTTAACCAATTGGTTAAAAACGGTCGTCAGGACAAAAGATACAAGTCCAAAGTTCCCGCTTTGCAGAAGGGCTATAACTCCCTTAAGAAGCGCGCAACCGACCAAAGCTCACCTCAAAAGAGAGGCGTTTGCACAAAGGTAACAACAGCTACACCGAAGAAGCCTAACTCGGCTATCCGTAAGATCGCAAGAGTTAAGCTCGTAAACGGTTACGAGGCTACGTGCTACATTCCCGGTATCGGTCATAACCTTCAGGAGCACTCCGTCGTTCTTATCCGCGGCGGCCGTGTACGTGACCTGCCTGGTGTACGTTACCACATCATCAGAGGTACTCTCGATACGCAGGGCGTAGCGAAGAGAAACCAGAGCCGTTCGCTCTACGGCGCAAAGAGAGCAAAAGCAGGCAAATAAGCCTGAAGGTTACAAAGTTCGCTTTTAGACATGCATAAGCCAAAGGACATGCCTTTATTCAAAAATAAGGTGTTTATTACTGTTCGACAGCTTCTGCACGGACGAAAAGTTACACTTTCGAGTACCTATGATATCATGAATATTAATGAAGGAGGGAAGATACAGTGCCGAGAAGAGGTCAGATATCAAAAAGAGACGTTCTGCCGGATCCGCTTTATAATTCTAAGCTCGTAACAAAGCTTATCAATAATATAATGTATGACGGCAAAAAGGGCGTTGCACAGAAGATCGTATACGATGCTTTTGCGATCGTTGAAACAAAATCCGGTAAGAATCCCCTGGAATCATTCCAGGCCGCTTTGGATAATATTATGCCTAAGCTGGAGGTTAAGGCTCGCCGTGTAGGTGGATCTACTTACCAGGTTCCTATGGACGTTAGACCTGAGCGCCAGCTCACACTTGGTCTGCGTTGGATAACAAAGTATTCCAGAGCTCGCAGCGAAAGAACAATGGCTGATCGACTTGCAGCGGAAATACTGGACGCAATCAACAACACAGGTGCGTCTGTTAAGAAGAAAGAAGATACTCACAAAATGGCTGAAGCTAACAAGGCTTTTGCACATTTCAGATGGTAAGGAGTTTTTAAATGGCAAGAGAATATCCGCTTGAGCTAACCCGTAATATCGGTATAATGGCTCACATAGACGCCGGCAAAACAACTACTACTGAACGTATTCTGTTTTACACCGGCCGTACACATAAAATCGGTGAAACTCACGATGGCTCCGCAACCATGGACTGGATGGAGCAGGAACAGGAAAGAGGTATTACTATAACCTCTGCTGCTACGACTTGCTTCTGGAAGGGCAACCGTATAAATATCATTGATACCCCCGGCCACGTTGACTTTACTGTTGAGGTTGAGCGTTCGCTCCGTGTACTTGATGGTTCTGTTACAGTATTCTGTGCTAAGGGCGGTGTTGAACCCCAGTCTGAAACAGTTTGGCGTCAGGCAGACAAGTACAAGGTACCCCGTATGGCTTACGTCAACAAGATGGACATCATGGGCGCTGATTTCTACAGAGTTGTAAAGATGATGCACGATCGTCTGCATGCAAACGCTGTGCCGATACAGCTTCCCATAGGCCGTGAGGATACCTTTATAGGCATTATCGACCTTATGGAAATGGTTGCAGATATCAACTCTACCGATGACCAGGGCAAACAGGTAACTGTTGCTGCAATTCCCGCTGATATGCTTGAACAGGCACAGGAAGCGAGATCAGAAATGGTAGAAAAGATCTGCGAGACCGACGAGGAGCTTTTTGAAAAATACTGCGAGGGCGAGGAAATATCCATCGAAGAGCTGAAGGCTGCTTTGCGTAAAGCAACGATCGCTAACCAGATAGTTCCCGTATGCTGCGGTACATCCTTCAAAAACAAGGGTGTTCAGAAGCTGCTTGATGCGGTAATTGATTATATGCCGTCTCCGGTAGACATTCCCGCTATTAAGGGTGTTAATCCCAAGACGGAAGAGGAAACAGAAAGACCTGCTGATGATAATGCACCTTTCTCAGCCCTCGCGTTCAAGATTATGACCGACCCGTTCGTAGGTAAGCTTTGCTTCTTCCGTGTTTACTCCGGTAAGGTTGAAGCAGGTACAACGGTCTATAACTCAACAAAGAACGTTCGTGAGCGTTTCGGCAGAATTCTGCAGATGCACGCTAATGAGCGTAAAGACATAGATGCTTGCTACTCCGGCGATATTGCCGCTGTTGTAGGCGTTAAGGGTACAACAACAGGTGACACGCTTTGCGATGAAAACAATCCTGTTATCCTTGAATCTATGGAATTCCCTGAACCCGTTATCCGCGTTGCGATCGAGCCCAAGACAAAGGCAGGTCAGGAAAAGATGGGTATCGCCCTTGCTAAATTGGCAGAGGAAGACCCCACATTCCGCACCTACACCGATGAAGATACAGCTCAGACGATCATCGCAGGTATGGGTGAGCTTCACCTTGAGATCATCGTAGACAGATTGCTCCGTGAATTTAAGGTTGAGGCAAATATCGGTAAACCTCAGGTTTCTTATAAGGAAACGATCAGAAAATCTGCTGATGTTGATATGAAGTATGCCCGTCAGTCCGGTGGTAAGGGTCAGTACGGTCACGTAAAGATCACTATGGAGCCCAACGAGCCCGGTGCAGGCTATTCATTCGAGAGCAAGGTAGTCGGAGGCGAAGTTCCGAAGGAATATATCCCCGCTATCGATGCAGGTATCCAGAGCGCTATGCAGTCAGGTATCCTGGCAGGATATGACGTTGTTGACGTTAAGATCACGCTTAACGGCGGTTCTTACCACGAAGTTGACTCGTCTGAAATGGCGTTCAAGATCGCAGGTTCTATGGCGTTCAAGGAAGGTATGCGCAAGGCAGACCCCGTTCTTACAGAGCCTATAATGAAGGTCGTTGTTGTAACTCCCGATGATTATCTCGGCGACGTTATCGGTGACCTTAACTCCCGCCGCGGTGCAATTCAGTCTATGGAAAATATGACAGGTGCATCACAGGTTACCGCAATGGTACCCCTTGCGGAAATGTTCGGTTATGCAACAGAATTGCGTTCCAGAACACAGGGTAGAGGTATGTACTCTATGGAGCCCAGCCACTTTGCTGAAGTTCCTAAGAGCATTCAGGAAGCAATCGTTTCCGGCAAATTAAAATAAAAAATATTTAAAGGTTTAGGAGGAAAAACCAATGGCAAAGCAAAAGTTTGACAGAACAAAAGACCATGTTAACATTGGTACAATAGGCCACGTTGACCATGGCAAAACAACACTTACCGCTGCTATCACAAAGACACTTTCTTTGAGTAACGGCAACATCGAGTTCATGGCTTATGACCAGATCGATAATGCTCCCGAAGAAAGAGCAAGAGGTATCACAATCAACACAAGACACGTTGAGTATGAAACCGAAACTCGTCACTACGCACACGTTGACTGCCCCGGCCACGCTGACTATGTTAAGAACATGATCACAGGTGCAGCTCAGATGGACGGTGCTATCCTCGTTGTTGCAGGTACTGACGGTCCTATGCAGCAGACACGTGAGCACATCCTTCTCGCTCGTCAGGTTGGCGTTCCTGCAATCGTTGTATTCATGAACAAGTGCGACCTCGTTGACGACCCTGAGCTTCTTGACCTCGTTGAAATGGAAATCCGTGAGCTCCTTAACGAGTACGATTTCCCCGGCGACGATACACCTATCATCAGAGGTTCTGCAAGAGATGCTCTTGAGTCCACATCAACAGATGTAAACGATCCTGTATATGCTCCTATCTTCGAGCTTATGAACGAAGTTGACTCCTTCATTCCTACACCTGACAGAATGTCTGACATGCCCTTCCTTATGCCTGTTGAGGACGTTTTCTCCATCACAGGTCGTGGTACTGTTGCTACAGGTAGAGTTGAAAGAGGTATCGTAAGCATGTCCGACACAGTTGAGATCGTTGGTCTTTCCGATGAGAAGAGACAGACGGTTGTAACAGGCGTTGAAATGTTCAGAAAGCTTCTTGACTCTGCTCAGGCAGGTGATAACATCGGTCTTCTTCTCCGTGGTATCCAGAAGAACGAGATCGAAAGAGGTCAGGTTATTTGTAAGCCCGGCTCCATTCAGCCTCACACAAAGTTTGTAGGTCAGGTTTACGTTCTTACCGAAAAGGAAGGCGGCCGTCAAAAGCCCTTCTTCCCCGGTTACAGACCTCAGTTCTACTTCAGAACAACTGACGTTACAGGCGTTATCGGTCTTCCCGCTGATGTTGAAATGTGCCGCCCCGGCGATAACGTTGATATGACAGTTGAGCTTATCACACCTATCGCTATTGAAAAGGGTCTTCGTTTCGCTATCCGTGAGGGTGGTAGAACAGTTGGTTCCGGCGTCGTTTCCGAGATCATCGCGTAAGCTAAAAAATAATATAGTACGGTTATTTTCGGGGGATGCAGAAATGCATCAGGTGAAATTCCAAACCGGCGGTAAAGCCCGCCAACACTCAGATATCTGTGTGCCGAACAGGTGAAATTCCTGTGCCGACGGTAAAGTCCGGATGGTAGAAGATAATGTACCTGTCCTTGTATAGTTATGCCGTTTTGGCATTATACTGTGACACAAGCGTACCCCCCGACATATATTTGTCGGGGGGCGTTTATTTATACCGTATTTTCCCCGAAGAAAGGGAATTTGTTTGTATGAAAAATAGAAGTGAAATTTTAAAATTGACGACAACGGCGATGCTTGCGGCTCTTGCATCGGTTTTGATGATGTTTGAGTTTTCAACGCCGTTCATACCTGCATTCATTAAGTTTGATTTCTCTGAGCTGCCGGGCATTTTTGCCGCAGTTGCAATTTCTCCGTGGTCGGGCGTTGCAGTCTGCCTTATCAAAAATCTTGTGCATTTACCGTTTACTACAACGGGATGCATAGGCGAGGTTGCAAATTTTCTTTTGGGTGCCGCTTTTACACTTTCAACAGGATATCTTTTCAGAGCCCTCAAGGGCAAAAAACTCGATCTGATAATTTCTGGTACGGTCGGTTCTGCTGTTATGGCACTTGTAAGCGTTCCGATAAATTACTACGTTACATATCCCGTTTATATGAAATTTATGCCGCTTGAAGCGATACTGAATGCTTATATGGAGCTTAATCCCGCGGTCGATTCACTCTGGGATGCACTTTTGATGTTCAATCTTCCGTTCAATTTTGTAAAGTGTATGGTTTGCTTGGTAATTGCCGCTGCGCTTTTTAAAGCCTTACGCCCTTTCCTGTCTAAATTTGAAATATCAAAGACATAAAACGCTTGTAAAATATATAATAATTCGCACGTTGGATCTTAAATCTCCGTGCGAATATATTTTTTCGTGTATATCTTCAAATAATTTACAAAAAATATATTGCAAATACATCGTATATAATTTATAATTGATTGAAATACACTTTTATGAGGTAGTTGTGTCTGTTTTTTTGAAATATTTATCCGTATTCGGACTGTCGATGGTTCCTGTTTCCGAATTGCGAGGTGCGATTCCGCTCGGAATACTATTATATGATTTCAACTGGCTGTTGTGCTATATCTTATGTTGTATAGGCAACTTTTTGCCCGTTCCGTTCGTTCTTTTTTTTATCGAACGTATAATTGATTGGAGCAAGACGACAAAGCATTTTGCAAAATTCGGTCTTTTTTTGGAAAGAAAGGCTGCTAAAAACGCAGATAAGGTCAATCGATACGGCTTTTTTGGTCTTATGCTTTTTGTTGGTATTCCCTTGCCGATGACGGGTGCCTGGACCGGTACTTTAGTTGCGGCGTTGACCGGAATGAAACCTAAAAGGGCGCTCCTTTCCTGTCTTTTGGGAATATTGATCGCAGGGGCGATCGTTACGCTTATATGCACCGGCCCGTTGTCATTTTTGAGCTGGATGCTGGGCGACAAGATGAATTAAGAAATATATATAAATAAAATTCAAAGGCTTGGATATATAAAATGAGAGAATTTTTTACATCAGAATCTGTAACCGAAGGACATCCCGATAAACTGTGCGACGGCGTATCTGACGCTGTCCTTGATGCTATTCTTGCAATTGATCCCGAATCACGTGTTGCGTGTGAATGCTCTACGACAACGGGAATGCTTCTTGTTATGGGAGAGATCACCACAAAGGCGGTGATCGATATACAAAGCATCGCAAGAGAAAAAATAAGACAGATCGGCTACACAAGAGCTAAATACGGCTTTGACTGCGATACGTGTGCCGTTATAAACTGTATTCACGAGCAGTCTGCGGATATTGCTTTGGGCGTTGATAAGGCGTATGAAGCAAAGCAGGGCGAAATGACCGACGGACTTGATACAGGTGCGGGCGATCAGGGTATGGTATTCGGCTTTGCCTGCAACGAGACACCTGAGCTTATGCCGCTTCCTATATCTCTTGCTCACAAATTGGCAAAAAAACTGACAGATGTTCGCAAAAACGGTACGCTCGATTATCTTCGTCCTGACGGAAAAACTCAGGTTACTGTTGAATATGAGGACGGTAAGCCGATCAGAATAGATTCTATCGTTGTTTCATCTCAGCACGATGAGAACGTAACTGTTGAACAGATCAAAAACGATATAATCGCAAACGTAATTTCTCCTGTTATTCCCGAACAGCTTATGGATAGCGAAACCAAAATATATGTAAATCCCACAGGCAGATTTGTAATAGGCGGTCCCCAGGGTGACAGCGGACTTACAGGCAGAAAGATAATCGTTGATACATACGGCGGATATTCACGCCACGGTGGCGGTGCATTCTCCGGAAAGGATCCGACAAAGGTTGACAGAAGCGCGGCTTATGCGGCAAGATATGTTGCGAAAAATATCGTTGCGGCAGGTCTTTGCGATAAATGCGAGGTGCAGATAGCATACGCTATAGGCGTGGCTAAGCCCTTGTCTGTTCTTATTGAGACATTCGGCACGGAGAAGACAGACCGTGAAAAAATATATTCAGCGGTAATGCAGTCGTTTGACTTCCGACCTGCAGCGATAATTAAAAAATTCGATCTTCGCAGACCGATATATTCGCCGCTTGCAGCTTACGGTCATATGGGCAGAGAAGATATTAATGCTCCGTGGGAAGAAAGAGACCTTGCCCAAGTGCTTAAAAATTTAATTTAACTTAATGTAAAACACGAACATATATTGATAACAAAATCTTGATTTTGGAGTAGATATATGTTCTGTTCTGTTATATGCAATATTATATTTTGCGCGCTGTGTGTTTACGGCTTGTTTTGTGCTTGCACAGAGCTGTTGAATGTTATCGGTGAAAGGAGGAAGGGCAGAGTTGCAAAATGCAGAAAATATGGAGATAGTCGAAGGCACTGTGGAAAGTGTCATATATCAGAATACGGAAAACGGCTACAGCGTTGCGGAAATATCCGTGGCAGAAGCGGAATTTCTCACGATCGTCGGAATTATGCCTTATATTGCAGAAGGCGAAACCGTTAAAGCATACGGCAATTTTTCTGTTCACCCTCAGTTCGGCAGACAGTTCAAGGTCGAGTTTTACGAAAAGGAGCTGCCGTCCACCGAGGGCACGATACTTAAATACCTTTCCTCACGGTCTATCAAGGGAATAGGCGCGGCGATGGCGCGGAAGATAGTTGACAGGTTTGGAACGGAAACATTTGATATTATTGAAAATCACCCCGAATGGCTGACTGATATAAAGGGCATATCTGAATCCAGGGCAGAGCAGATAAGCGAGGATTTCAAGCGTCAGTTCGGCATAAGAACGGTGATGGCGTTTTGCAGCGAATACTTTTCTCCGTCAACAGCAGTCAGAATATACAAGCGTTGGGGAGGCTCTGCCGTAAATGTGATAAAGCAAAATCCCTATGTTCTGTGTGATGAAATATACGGCATTACCTTTGCCGATTGTGATAAAATTGCTAAAAATCAGGGAATGAAAAAGGACGATCAGCACAGAGTTTGTGCCGCCCTCAAATACATTCTGCTTCATAATGCAAATCAGAACGGTCATACGTACGTTCCCGAAGAAAAGCTCCTTGCGGCAGCAGAGCAGCTCGTACATATCGACAAGGAGCCGCTTGAGGATATTTTGGATGAGCTTGTAAAAGGCAAGGAAATATATAAAAAACGTATAGCTGGAAGAAAATGCGTATTTTTAAAAAAGTTTTATGAGGCGGAGGAATATATTTGCGAAAAGCTGAAGCTCCTTGAGGACAAAAATATGTCCTTTCCCATAAACGATATAAACCGAACATTAGATTCTATCCAGATAACCGAGGGTATAAAGTACGCACCGATGCAGCGCGAGGCAATATGTCTTGCTGTAACAAGCTCCGTTATGGTTCTTACAGGCGGTCCCGGTACGGGTAAAACGACCGTTATCAAGGCTGCAATACAGATATTTGAGCGTATTGGATATAAAATAGCCCTTGCCGCTCCGACAGGAAGAGCCGCAAAGAGAATGTCTGAGGCAACAGGCTGCGAGGCAAAAACGATACACCGCTTGCTCGAAATGGAGTATAACGACGGACTTGAGCCAAAGTTCATTCGCTGTGAAAACAATCTTCTTGATGAAAATGTTATCATCGTCGATGAAGCGTCAATGATCGATGTTTTGCTGTGCAAGGCACTTCTTAAGGCAGTAAAGCCGGGTGCAAAGCTCATTCTTATAGGAGATTTCGACCAGCTCCCTTCGGTTGGCGCAGGTAACGTTCTGAAGGATATTATAGCATCGGACAGATTTAATACAGTACAGCTTACAGAGATATTCCGTCAAGCTGAAATGAGTCTTATAATTACAAACGCACACGCAATAAACAACGGCAAATATCCTGATCTTGAAACGAAAACAAACGATTTTTTCTTTATTCCGCGTCAAAGCGATGAGGAAACTGCGCAAACTGTGGCATTGCTTTGCAAAAAACGGCTGCCAAAGGCTTACGGAGCTGATATTGTTCCGAAGATCCAGGTCATAACACCGTCAAGAAAAGGAAATTCGGGAACTGAGCTGTTAAACGAAACGCTTCAGAATGTTCTCAATCCTCCGTCGCCTGACAAAAAGGAAAAGAAAATACGTCACATTACATACCGTGAAGGCGATAAGGTCATGCAGATCAAAAACGATTACAATATAGAATGGCACAAGGATGACAGGGACGGTATCGGAATATTCAACGGCGATATAGGCACTATAATCCAGATAAATCCCTCCGCGGAAACTGTAACCATAAACTTTGATGACCGTATAGCGACGTACGATTTTACCATAATGGACGAGGTCGAGCTTGGGTATGCTATTACTGTTCATAAAAGCCAGGGCAGTGAATATCCTGTCGTGATCATACCGATATACAGCTATTCCAGTCGATTGCTTACAAGAAATCTGCTGTATACCGCCGTAACACGCGCACAGAAGATGGTGATACTCGTCGGAGACGAGGAGGTAATAAGGCGGATGGTCGATAATAATAGACAGATGCTGAGATATACAGCTTTAAAGGAATTGTTGTCGGTATATGATAAATAAGACATTGGATTATGTAATATCGTCTGTAATACCAAAGCGATGCTTTGCCTGCGGTGAATTGCTTGATGGCGAACGAAAAGGCTATGCTCTGTGTTCTGAATGCCAGAATGAATGGAATACACAAAAGCATACACCTTGCTCTGTTTGCGGACGGCAGGTAACGATGTGCAGATGTATGAGTAATGATATGAGAAGCGGTCTTATAGCGTACAGCGCATCATGTATAGAGTTCGATTCGGATATATCAAAAAAGCTCATCTATACCTTCAAAAGAAAAAGAAGCTACCGCCTTGCTGATTTTTTTGCAATGCAGATAGCTGAGAACATTTTTCTGAAAAACGGTATTCATTTTGATAACTGCGTTATAGTATATCCGAAGCGTTCATACGAGGGACGTACACGCTTCGGCTTTGACCACGCAAGACTTTTGGCTATGCGTGTTGGTAAGATAACGGGGATAAAGGTATATCATATCTTTGAAAATAAAGGCGTGAGCGCACAAAAGAAGCTTGACTTCAGATCCCGACTTGTGAACGCTTTCAGCTCGTTCTATATTAAAAACAAAGAGGAATGCGGAAAGCTCGTTATGGGAAAGGACGTAATACTGATAGATGATGTCGTCACAACGGGCTGCACAGCCTTGTGCTTAGCTTCGCTTTTACATAATGCAGGGGCTAATTCCACTTCTCTTTTTACCGTAGGAAAGGTGCCGTCGAAAAAGACGAAAAATATGCGTTAACAAAAGCAGACTTTTCTGTTTTTATGTTGATTTTCGGTGATTATCGGTGTATAATACTACCATAGATTAAAACAGTTAGGAACGATTCGTTATGAATAAGCAGATATCCATTGATATAGGCACATCTTCAGTGCTGATATATGTAAAGGGGAAAGGAATAGTTTTACAGGAGCCGTCGGTCATCACGGTGGACAATATCACAAACCGTGTTATAAAGATAGGCCGTGAGGCGCGAGAGATGACAGGAAGAACACCGGAAAGCGTGGTAAACGTATATCCTGTGTGCGACGGTGTGATAAACCGATATACTCACGCTGCGGTAATGCTGAAAAAGTTTCTGTCAAGAAGCTGCGGTACGTTTGTGGTGCGTCCTGATATAACGCTGTGTGTGCCGTGCGGTATTTCTGATGTTGAGGAAATGGCGTTTAAAAGCCTGGCAGATGAGATAGGCGCAAAAAACGTATATATGATAGATTCTCCACTGGCGTTTGCGATAGGAGAGGGAATAGATGTTCTTGCCCCTGAGGGCAATATGATAATTGATATAGGCGGCGGAAATACGAACATTTCGGTGATATCACTCGGCGGAACGGTCGTTGATAATTGCGTAAAATGCGGCGGAAACAAATTCAACGAATCACTTATTAAATATGTCAGAAGCAAGTACGAATTGGCAATAAGCGAAGAGGCGGCCGAGGAAGCGAAGATCAAGGCGGGTACTGTGTGGCCGTCGGGAAATACCGCAACTGTTACTGTAAAGGGCAGAAATGTACGCAATTATCGGCCTGAATCCGTAATGCTCGGCGCAACCGATATGGTCAACGCTTTTGAGGATCCTATGACGAGAATAGGTGAAGCAATATGCACCGTTATCGAAAGCACTCCACCTGAGCTTGTGTCAGATATAGCTAAAAAGGGAATAATCATGGCAGGCGGCGGAAGTCTTATAAACGGTATTGACAGGCTCGTTTCCTCAATAACGGGTATGCCTGTGAGAATAGCCGAAAAGCCGCTGTCGGGAGCAGTTCTCGGTGCAGGAAGGGCATCGGATCTCGATATAGATCCCCATAGCCCAAGAAAGAGGATCTGATAATATTCAGATAAGCAAAAAAACAAGCGTCCGATGCGGTTTACATATCGGACGCTTTTACTGTTAGAGAATAAGAAAATAAACAAAAGTAGAAAAAAAGCAGAAAAGTATTAAAAATATATTTAACAAGTTAACTTTTTTTGCGGTGGGAATGTTTATTTTTTTTTGATACCATAAAGTGTGGTATTGTTTTTTTAAAAGTGCTTACCGCAAATGAGCGATCATCAAATTTTCCGCATACCTTGAAAAGAATTCTTTACGAAAGGAAAAACTCAATGCGATTACCGACCCCTGAGGTTGATTACCGAAAATTCAGATTCAGCAAGCTGATGAGTAAAGAGTTTTCACACCTTTTACTCGCTTTATATTGGCCCCTTTTCGGCATTTCGTTCAGCCTTGTGGAAAATATTATTCCGAAGGAGAAATGCCATCCTGTCCACTGCGCTCTTGATGATGTTATACCGTTTTGTGAGATATTCCTGATTCCGTATCTATGGTGGTTTATATATATGGCAGGATTGTTTATATATCAGCTCTTTTACGATGTTGATGCCTTCAGACGCAGTACAAAATTTATAATCATAGCATATACGGTGACATTCATAGTATATATTGCGTATCCGACGTGTCAGAATTTGCGTCCGAGCGACTTTGAAAGAGATAACATTCTGACAAGAATAATGGAGTCGTATTACGCATATGACACAAATACGAATGTATGCCCCTCAATGCACGTTATCGGCTCTGTTGCCGCTATGGCAGGAGGTCTGCATACAAAACGGCTTCAGAAGCCCGCATGGCGTATATATTTTGTAGTGGTGGCGATACTTATATCCATATCAACGGTTTTTGTAAAGCAGCACTCCGCACTTGACATTTTTTACGCACTTCCGCTGTGTCTTGTTACATATCTGATCTGCTTCGGTGATATTTTTATTAAACCAAAAAAGAAGAATAAGCAATTGATCAATGCTTGAAAGCACGAGGTAATATATGCTTGAATTAAGAAATATAAAAAAGGACTATCCCATGGGCGAGGAGACCGTTCACGCTCTCAAGGGAATAGACCTGCGTTTTCGCAAAAGTGAATTTGTCTCCGTTTTAGGACAGTCGGGCTGCGGTAAAACGACGATGCTGAATATCATCGGAGGACTTGACGGATATACCGACGGCGATCTTATAATCAACGGTGTATCAACGAAAAAATATAAGGACAGAGATTGGGACAGCTACAGAAATCATTCAATAGGCTTCGTTTTTCAGTCATATAATCTCATTCCTCATCAGACTGTTTTACAAAATGTGGAGCTTGCTCTGTCGCTTTCGGGCGTTTCAAAAAAAGAAAGAAAGCAAAGAGCAAAGGATGCTCTGAAAAAAGTCGGTCTTGAAAGTCAATACAATAAAAAGCCGTGCGAAATGTCAGGCGGTCAGATGCAAAGAGTTGCTATTGCAAGAGCTATAGTGAACGATCCTGATATTATTCTTGCAGATGAGCCGACGGGCGCTCTTGATACTGAAACAAGCGTTCAGGTAATGGAGATACTTAAGGAAATATCAAAAGAAAAGCTCGTTATTATGGTTACGCACAATCCTGAATTGGCAGAGAAGTATTCGACAAGAATAATCCGTATGCTCGACGGTGTTATAATCGGTGATTCTATGCCCGTTTCAGATGACGAAATACCTGCTTACGAGCAAAAAAAGGACGAAAAGCACTCACGCGAGAAAAAGCCGTCGCTTTCCTTTGCAACGTCGTTTGCGCTTTCACTGAATAACCTGTTCACCAAAAAGGGCAGAACTGCTTTGACATCGTTTGCAGGAAGTATAGGTATTATCGGCATTGCGCTTATACTTGCCGTATCTCAAGGTACAACGGCATATATAGATCAGGTTCAGGAAACAACACTTTCAGCATATCCCTTAACGCTTGAATCGCAAACGCTTGATATGAGTGCTATGATCGAGAGCTTTATGAGCGATTCGGCAGGCTCAGAGCATGAAAACGATGCTATTTACAAGGATATGATAATAGCAGATCTTGTAAATGCATTGAGTAAGCTGCAAACAAGCGAAAACGATCTTAAAGCATTCAAATCTCATATAGAAAATGAGCTTGAAAACAAGGATTCCGAGCTTTATCAGGCGATAAACGGTATTCAGTATACCTATGCAATAGAACCGACGATATACACGAAAAACGTTGACGGAAATATTATAAAGTCTGATATGAATGAGCTTATGATGGAAATGATAGGCGATTTTATGATGCAGGTCGGAGTCAATAACAAGGAAAATTCATCTTCGCAGCCAAGCTCTATGGGCAACCCTATGATGTCTACTATGATGGGCTTGCAGATGTGGCAGGAGCTTTTGCCAGGAATTGAAGACGGAGATCATATCAATGCTGTTATTGAAGATCAATATCAGCTTATTCACGGTCAGTGGCCGGATGAGAAAAATGAAATAGTTCTTATCGTAAACGAAAATAACGAGCTTGATGATCTTACGCTGTACGCTCTCGGATTGCTCAGCAAGACTGAGATAGATGCTATAATTGATGCGGCGGCAAACGGCGAGGAAATGTCAAACGCAGAGCAGAAGTGGTCATATGAGGATGTCTGCGGCAGAACGTTCAAGGCAGTTATGCCGTATGATTGCTATAAAAAATACGACGATATATTTATAGATGTAAGCAAAAACGAGAATATGCTCAAAATGCTTTACGAGGATGCCATCGAGCTGAAAATATCGGGTATAATCCGTCCTAATGAGGACGCGGATGTTCAGATGCTCAGCGGCACTATCGGATATACTCATCTGCTTACGGAATATGTGATCGAACAGGCAAAGAATTCCGAGGTCGTAAAGGCACAGCTTTCAGATCCTATGCGTGACGTGCTGACAGGACTGCCGTTTGAGGCAAATACGGGCCGTCTTACGCCTGAACAGAAGGAGTCGTCCTTCCGTGAATATCTGTCAGGACTTGATACAGCGGGTAAGGCAGAGGCATTTTTGGCTATTCAATGCCTTGATGCAGAGCAAAAGCAGCTTGATGCCCAGGTCGAAGCTATCCTTGCGACAATGCAGGATAAGGATGCAATAATTGCTCAGATAAGTGAGAGCGTTGCAACTCAGATGGGTGTAAGCAGCGAGCAGGTATCTGAAATGCTGTCAGGTCTTTCTATTGAGGAGCTCAAGGAAATGCTCCGCTCAGGCGTTGAAGAGCAGGTAAAGGCGGCAATAGCACAGCAGGTAAGGCAAGCGTTTGCGAACGTCCCCGCAGAGCAGATAGCTGATATGCTTGATGCAGCGTCTGCAGGCTATACTACGGAGCAATGCGCACTTTACTATGATGAGATAACTGAATTTTCCAATTCAACATATGATGAAAATCTTATAACCATAGGCTGTGTTGATCTTGAAAAGCCCCAAACGATCAATCTTTATGCTTCCTCGTTTGAAAACAAGGATGTTATTGTCGATGCAATATCAAGCTATAACGAATCAGTAGAGGAATCAAAGCAGATAGCCTATACGGACTTTCTTGGAATAATGATGTCGTCTATAACGACGGTCATCAATGCTATCACATACGTTCTCATTGCGTTCGTTGCAATATCCTTGATAGTTTCATCAATAATGATCGGTGTTATAACGCTTATTTCCGTTCAGGAAAGAACGAAGGAGATCGGTATTCTCCGCGCTATCGGCGCATCAAAGCGTAACGTTTCGAATATGTTCAATGCAGAAACTGTTATTATAGGATTTATTTCGGGCTTCCTCGGAGTTATGATAACATATCTTTTGTGCATACCGATAAACCTCATACTGCACGCAGTTACGGGAATACAGACGCTTTCTGCACAGCTTCCTGTGCCCGCAGCGCTTATACTCATAGCTATAAGCGTTCTTCTCACTCTGTTTTCGGGAATCATACCGTCAAGAAGTGCGGCTAAAAAGGATCCCGTGGTGGCATTGCGTACAGAATGACAGACGTTGTAAAAAGCATAGTATGTCTTTCGGCGTTAGGCATACTGTCATTCTTTGTCGGCAGAGTAATACCGCAGGAAAGACTGAATGAAAATGTATTCCCATTCAAGCTGTTCAATTTCGAACACGGCGGCAGAGTATATGACAAATTAAGAATAAGACATTGGCAGAAAAAGCTACCCGATATGAGTAGAATATCGAAAAGAATGATGCCTAAGGAGTTAAAGGAACGCAGCACTGACGGTAAAGTAGACCGAATGATAAAGGAAACGTGCGTAGCAGAGCTTACTCACGCAGCAATAAGCATACTCGGCATATTCAGTATAATGCTTTCAAAAAGAAAAATGATAGGCGTTGTCCTGTATGCTATGTGGGTGCTCGGTAATTTCCCGTTCATTATAGTTCAAAGGTATAACAGATCGAGGCTTCTTCGACTGAAAAGCAAAATGGACAGCAGAGAAAAGAGTTCGTTTTGCACATCGGAGCAATAGAAATAAAGCTCGGCAGGGAATTTTCTCCTTGCCGAGCCTTTTAGTTATTCAAATGCTGAATTCATTTTTTATCAGTCTTATCATTATTGATGTGTTCAGACGCATAGCATCTGTCGGATATATTTCTTCAAAATATCCCTTTCTGTATGTTTTTATAAAGTATTCTGTAAGATCTTCCTCAGACATGCCGCATTTCAGCTTTTCTGCTATAAGCTCTGCATAGCGTTTGTTCGTTTCTTCTGTTACTGAAAGATAATACGATGTCTGTTTTTCATCGAGCAGACCCACATGCGGCATAAGAATACGCTTTATATCCATTTTTTTCAGCCTTGCGATTGATTGCATAGTCATTTCAAAGCCGACAAGAAATGACGGAAGTATGCTTTTATCACCGTCATATATCCCCGGAGTTTCGGTTGACAAAAGCAGCTTCTCACTTTCAAGATAATAAGCTACGGAGCATTTTGTGTGTCCCGGAAGCTCTATGGCAGTAAAGATCATATCGCCAGCGCGAATAATATCAAGATCGTTTACCGCTTTGTCTATACGCAGTCTGTCAGCGGCAAATTCATATTCGGAAATCCCGCATTGTAAAGCGAATTTTCCGTCAAGCTCACGCATTGTTGCTCTTGCACCGGGACGCTTGAAAATGCCGTCGGCATAGCTTCCGCCGACCACCGTACAATTCGGATAATGGGCAGTTATATATGCGCTGGCCAAAGCGTGATCGTAATGTGAATGTGTCAAAAAAATATAGTCAAGCTCTCTTTGTCCGAGTACATTTTTTATATTGTTTACTATATTTTCAGCAGTAAATCCAAAGCCTGAATCATATAAAACGGACGTCTTTCCGTCGTCGATCAAAAATGCACTGTCGCCCGGAAGATAACGTACGTCTGTTACAGTTATGCTCATATCAGAAGCCTTTCTGAGTTTTTTCGAGTATTATATCATAAATATTGCCTGTTTGCAACATAAAACCGTTGACATTTTTCAACTTGTGTGATAAAATTCTGCAATAATATGCGGAGGAATTACGGTGCACGATATAGACAATATATTCAGCTTGTATCTTAAAAAAAGCTATCTTGAATTACTTGGTATAGCAAAGGAGTCACTCGTTAAGCTTTTGCCTGTTTTCAGGGCTGCGGATAAGGAAAATGACGGATACCTTATGATGACGGCGCTCGTGCTTGCATCGGTGGGTATCGACGGACAGCTTACGAAAGCAGAGGAGCTATTTCTTTCGGAGCTTATGGGGCTTGATGAGTCACATGTCGCGGAATATGTGAAAATGTACACAGGAAAGGAAGCGGATGCTGTTGACAGGCTTTCAGACGCATTGACGAATGAGTATAAGGCGTCAGCAATTTCATTTGTTCTTGCTGTTGCCGCGTGTGACGGAGATATAAACATAAAAGAATCGGATTTTATAAAAAAAATAATCGAATAAACGGTGCGGTATTAGATTCTTTGTAATAATACAGCATCTTTTTGCGATATTGTCAATGTGTGAAAAGAACTTTTAAAACGCCGTATGTACAATTATCATATGAGCACGGTGTTCATTTGTAAAAAAAAATAAAAGGTATTGACTTATATATCCTTGTTTGATATAATGAGTTGATATATTACTATAATATAAACTAATGATCCGGGACTTGAATAATGATGTTTTGGATGTTGGAAAGACAGAGGTGCATGACTTGTTTTTCGCTGATATCTTGTTTTTGTACTGTTTTTTGCCCATATGCGTAGGCATATATCTGATGTCGGGCAATATCAAATACAGAAATGTTGTTCTGATAATATTCTCACTGCTGTTTTACGCTTTTGGCGAGCCACTTATGATATTGCTGCTTTTGGCAAGCGTGATTGTCAATTATTTGATGGCACGCCTGATCGACCGACACCGCGGAAATAAGGGCGGTAAAATAGCGCTTGCCGCAGCGTTGATATTCGATATCGGTATGCTGGGCATATTCAAATATACCGATTTTATGATCGACAATATCAATGCCTTAACGGGACTTTCGATAGAGCACGCGGGAATATCCCTGCCGCTCGGTATAAGCTTTTATACATTCCAGATAATCTCTTATGTTATTGATGTATACTGGGAAAAGGTAAAGGTGCAGAAGCATTTTCATAAGCTGCTTCTTTATATATCCCTTTTCCCCCAGCTCGTTGCAGGACCTATCGTAAGATATTCCACCATCGAGCAGGAGATCGATAACAGAACGACAACGCCGTCTGATGTTGCCGCAGGCGCAACAAGGCTTATAATAGGTCTTTCCAAAAAGGTTCTTTTGGCGAACAGTCTTAATCTTCTTGTGACAGCATGCTTCCCGACAGATCTTACTACGGGTACCGTTTTGGGAACGTGGATAGGAGTTATCTCGTATTCGATGTACGTTTATTTCGACTTTTCGGGATATTCAGATATGGCTATCGGTATGGGAAGAATATTCGGATTTCATTTTGATGAAAACTTCCGCTATCCGTTTATGTGCCGTTCCATTACGGAATTCTGGCAAAGATGGCACATTTCTCTGGGAAGCTTTTTCCGAGATTACCTGCTTTACGTTCCGCTTTTCGGTAAACGCCGCCAGGTGCTTTCGCTGTTTTTGGTATGGTTTACAACAGGACTTTGGCACGGCGCAAGCTGGAACTATGTTCTGTGGGGACTGTATTTCGGAGTGTTCCTGTTTATCGAAACGAAGATAGGCAAAAAGCGTCTGAAAAAAGCCCCCGATGTGCTTATGCATATTTACAATAAAATGGTTATTATTCTCGGATTCGGTATATTCAGATTTGAAAATATGAAGGATCTCGGAATATTCTTCGGCAATCTTGTCGGTGCAAACGGAAATGCATTTACATCTACTGCTACGAATAGCGCTATATTGCAGTATCTGTGGATATTTATTATATCTCTTATAGCTTGTTTCCCCGTAGCTCAGCTTGTGAAGGCTCTTGCATCGTCACTTCCCGAAAAGACTCACGGCGCGGTGGTTTTGAGCAATACGGCATATATGATATTTCTGTTGTTTTTATCGACTGTGGTGCTTGTGGCGACTTCGTCGTCGAATAATCCGTTTTTGTATTGGCGTTTCTGACGTAAGATTTCTTGATAAAAAGACTGGACTTGATTGATTTTATGAAAAAGAAAACTGCGATAATGATAAAATGCGCATCTTTGATGCTCGTATTCGTATTTATGTTTTGCTTCTGTGTTATCTTTCCGAGGACACAGGAGTCAGATAACAGTATATTGGTTGAATTTCCCGAGTTTACGGCTAAGACTTTTTTGAGCGGAGAATATTTTTCTGACCTTTCAGCGTGGTTTACCGATACGATATTCCTTCGTGACAAATTTGTCGATATGAACTCTCATATAAGAGGGCTTATGGGGATAACGCCTAAGGAGCAGATATTCAACAACGGACCTGTTACTCCCGATGAGGAGTGGGACCCTGAGGAAGAATGGGATCCCGATGAGGAATGGGATCCGAGCGAGGATATTGACCACGGTGTTACGACCGCTCCGATCGAGGATCCGGCTCAGACAAATGCTCCGAGTGATGAAAGCACTACACCGGATGACGACAAGCCGTCGCATGAGACTGATGCGCCTGCTACGATACCTGTTATAACTCAGGCAGAAAAGCCGGTAGAAGTTGTGAATGAAGTGCTTATTATCGGTACTCGTGCGCTTGAGATATATCATGGCGGCGAAAAAAGCGCGGCGCAATTTGCACAGCTTCTGAATACCTTTGCAAATAAGGTCGGAAATGATGTTAACGTTTACTCAATGGTCATTCCCAAGGCTTGCGCATACTATATATCCGAGTCAAAGGATTATGCGCATTACGCAGGAAACTCCTTGCGTGATATAAATGTTATTTCGGGAAATCTTTCCGACAGAGTTACCGATGTACCCGTGTACTATGCTCTTGAGCAGCATAAGAACGAGGATATCTATTTCAGAACAGACCACCACTGGACAGGTCTCGGAGCGTACTATGCAAGCCAGCAGTTCGCATCTGTTGCAGGTGTTGATTTTGCAGATCTGTCAACTTATACCGTAAACGTACGTCCCGGATATATAGGAACGATGTATAAGTATACAAACTACAGCCCGACCTTGCTGAATAACCCTGAGGATTTCGTAACACATATTCCGAGAGCGACGTATACTGCGACATTCTATGACCAGCAGCTCGGGGGCGGACGTGTGCATGATATTTATTGGTATGTCAAGGACGAAAAGCGCAGTAGCTGGTATTCGACATATCTGGCGGGCGACGCATATTCCGTTCACATTAAATCAAATGCGTGCAATAACGGCAGAAAGCTTCTTATCGTTAAGGACAGCTACGGAAATGCTCTTGCTCCGTACCTGCTTGAATCATTTGAGGAAATATATATAGTTGACGGCAGAACATTTGAGTTAAGTCTTCCTGCTATGGTAAAAGAAAAGAATATAACCGATGTACTGTTTGCACAGTGTGCTTTTTCAGCGGTTGGATCATACAGAGATAATCTGGGGGCGATGATGAATTGAAATATTATTATTGGTACTTGCTTCCCGGCGGCCTTTTCGTAATAGCGATCGTAATAGTTGCGATCGTTATAAGCGGTGCGTCGCACAATGTAGCAGTTCCCGATACCTCTGGCATAAGCGGAACTCATATTGAAGAAAATGAAGGCGAAAAGAGCGAAATGCCGATGGAGGATGTAACGTCATTTCCGAGCGAGGAGAGCGACAATGATACAGCCACAGAGGTAATAAATGATGGCACAATGCCCATCGAAGACACAGATTCGGACATTGTGTCCGATACATCCGATATAACGGATATCTCAGATACAACAAAAGGCGATATTGAAACGGATAAGGCGACCGAAAAGGAAACAAGCTCACAGACCGATCCTGAAACAAGGCCGACAGAAACAGAAAAGCCCGACGATACGCTTCCGCCGGATATTTCGGAAACTATGCCCGATAATGAAACGGAATATATTGAACCGTCACCGAACGAGGACGATCCTTACGATACAGCAAACAAGGGTAAGCCTTATATTTCCGACCGAATAGTCATATACGGAACACGCGGAATGGAGCAGTTCGGCGGTAAAGAGGGCGGCGGTCAGGCGTGTGCTGAGGCTCTTAATGAATTCAAACGCAGAATAGGCAGCGGTGTAAACGTATACGCTATGGCAATACCTACTGCAGCGGGTATATATGCTCCGAAAACAGGCGATTTTTCATCGTCGCTTTCCTGTACGGAAAGGGCGTTCAACGGTCTTAAGGGCGCTCTCGACGGAGTTATTTACATTGATACGCTCAGCATTTTGCGTGCTCATTCTGACGAATATCTGTATTTCAGAACGGATCATCACTGGGCGGCACTCGGCGCGTATTACGCATGCCGGCAGTTTGCAGACACGGCGGGCTTGCCGTTTGCAACTCTTGATCAGTTTGTGAAAACACCGATAGGAACATTTGTCGGCTCAATGTACAAGTATTCGGGATATTCGTCGGTAATTGAGAAAAACCCCGACACGCTCATAGAATATAAGCCGAAGCAGAGTTATGTATGCGATTACTATTCAAGAGATAGGTTCAAATTTGAGTTTACAGGCTCTTTGTTCAGTAATAAGGTTTCATACACGAGGTTTATATATGGCGACTCGTATATTGCACATATACACGATACCGGTGTAAACAACGGCAGAAGGCTTGTTGTTTTCAAGGAATCTTACGGAAATGCTCTGGCGCCTTTCCTTATAAGCTCCTTTGAAGAGGTGTATATAATAGATATGAGATATTTTGAGCTTAACGCCAAGGATTTCATAGAGAAAAAGGAAATAACGGACGTTTGCTTTTCCATGTGCGCGTTTACCGTATCAAGCGGTTCGAAGCGTGAGTACATAACGGGTATACTTGATAACAAAGGAATGCTTGAAGAATGAAAGAACTTGAATATCCTTTTGATCCGTCACTGCTTTTGTCTAAAAGAAGAAAGCTCCGCAAGGACCTGCTTGCAGACGGTTCAAAAAGAATTAAAAAGAAAATTGCTGTTCTCGGCGGCTCTACAACGAGTGATATTGTAAAGATATCCGATCTGTTCTTGCTTAATGACGGAATAGAATGTGAGTTTTTTGAATGCGAATATAACCGCTGGTGGCAGGACGCCGTATTTGGTAACAGTGAGCTTGATGAATTTGCTCCCGATGTTGTGTACATTCATACGTGTTGGCGAAATGCCGAAGGATATTTTCCCGCAGTGACGAGTGCAGACGGAGAAAGCGAGCGCCTGCTGGACGAATGCTTTGATCATTTTAAACAGGCGTGGGACGCTCTTTATGAAAAATTCCGTTGTCCTATCATACAAAATAACTTTGAAATGCCTCCTTACAGACATTTCGGAAACCGTGATATATGGGATAAAAACGGTGCAAGCTGCTTTATAGCGATGCTGAACGCAAGGCTTTCTCAGTATGCTCAGGCACATAAGGATTTTTATATTCACGATATTTCTTATACTGCAAGCGCATACGGACTTGATAAATGGCACGATCTTCAAGCGTGGTATATGTATAAGCTGGCGATGGCGCTTGAGGCAGTACCGTATGCAGCCCACAGCATGACGAGGATCGTAAAGTCGATATTCGGCAAAAACAAAAAGACGGTCGTATGCGATCTTGACAACACTCTTTGGGGAGGAATTGTCGGTGATGATGGCGTTGAAGGAATACAGATCGGCAGAGAAACTGCGGAATCTGAATGCTTTGAGGAATTCCAGAAATATCTGAAAAAGCTGTCAGGTATGGGTATAATGCTGACGGTAGCATCAAAGAACGATCACGAAAACGCAATAGCAGGTCTTAATCATCCTGAGGGAATACTGCGTCCTGACGATTTCATAACAATAAAAGCAAATTGGGAGCCGAAGGACAGAAACATTGCCGCAACGGCAGCGGAGATGGATCTCGGTGTTGATTCATTTGTATTTATGGACGATAATCCGACGGAAAGAATGCTTGTTTCGCGTTCGATAAACGGTATATCTGTTCCGGAGCTTACAACCCCTGACGAGTATATACGTATTCTTGACAGAAGCGGTTTTTTTGAGACCACAGCGTTTTCCTCTGATGATACGCACCGCAATGATATGTACCGCGCTAACACGCAAAGGGCACAGAAGCAAAGTCAGTTTGCCGATTACGGCGAATATTTGCTCAGCCTTGAAATGAAAGCGGAAATATTGCCGTTTTCTTCGGTATATATACCGAGAATAACCCAGCTTACAAATAAATCAAATCAGTTCAATCTCACAACGAAAAGATATACTCAGCCTGAAATAGAATCTGCCGCAGAGGATAAAAATACAATAACTCTGTACGGAAAGCTGGCGGATATATTCGGAGATAACGGAGTGGTTGCCGTTACGATCGCACAGATCAAAAACGGAATTGCTGATATAGTGCTTTGGCTGATGAGCTGCCGCGTGCTTAAAAAGGATATGGAATATGCAATGCTTGATACGCTTGTTGCACAATGTAAGCAACACGGAGTGCATACGATCAAGGGCAATTACTATCCGACATCGAAGAACTCAATGGTAAAGGGGCTGTATGCTGATTTCGGATTTGAGAAGATAAGTGAGGATGAAGACGGCAATACGGTATGGAAGCTGGATATCTCCTCATATGAAAATAAAAACAGATATATTAAGGTTAATTGAAAAGGGGATTTTATTATGACAGAAAGTAAGATCATATCAGAGCTTAACGAAATATTCAGAGATCTTTTTGATGATGACGATATAGAAGTTACCAGAAAAACAACTGCTGATGATATTGACGATTGGGACAGTCTTGAGCATATCAATCTTATCGGTGCAGTAGAGCGTAAGTATAAAATAAGATTTACGATGAAAGAAGTATCTTCGATGAAAAATGTCGGTGAAATGATCGACATAATTATGGAAAGAGCAAAATAATAAGCCGATCGATCAAGCATCGGTGTACAGATCCTGTGCAAAAAATACGCACAGTGCCACGTACACCGATGTTTTATTTTTTTGGTGTTAAAAAATCTTTGGTATAAATAAACAAAACGCAAGGTGCTTTTTTGTATAATCTTTTTAAAGTATTCGTTAATTGTGCAAAATTAACAAAAAAATGTTTAAAATGCCTTGACATTTAAGTGAAAGAGGTGTAAAATATCGAAGGGTTTCGGAAGTATTTTTCTGTATAGCGATAATTGCGTTTTATCGCACTTAAAAGGAAGCGGGTATATTATGAAAAAACTATTTAACAGATGCATGGCTTTGACGACAGCGGGAATTATGATAGCTGGCAGCTTTGCTGCGCTTGCACAGATCAAAACAAATGCAGCTTCTCCGTATGGCTTTGTCGGCGAATCGTCATATACTAAAACTAATATCACTGTCGCCGGATTTGATACCGATGTTACGCACGAGCTTATAACACTCGGAAGCGGCGGATCTTCAGGCTACGGAGCAAACAGAGTTATAAATATCGTGCAGGGGAATCTTAACAATGATCCTATGCTTTCGTTGGAGGTAATGAACAACGGAAATGTTTTAAATGACTCCGCGCCGTTGACGAATGTTGTAAACAGCTATACAGAGGATGGAAAGATAATTCTTGCCGCTGTGAACGGTGACTGGATGACCACAACGGGTGAACTTGGTATCGGTACATCTGCAAGCTACCGTGTTTCATTCAGCTCATTGCTTATGGGCGGCGAAATATGGTGCAGCGAAATGCTTTCTCAGGAGCAGTCCGGCGTTGACTTTTTCACCATCGGTATGACTACCGACAGAAAGATAATGATCGGTAAGCCGTATGTGAAAACAACGATAACAAACAATTCAAGGGGTGTGTCGGTAAGTGCGGGCGGTATAAACAGAGCCCCTGCTAATAATACGCTTATCGTATATAACAACAGACTGAGTACGTCAAACTACGTTCCCAGCTCCTCTTACGAGGTTGCGGTAAGGGTATCGGGTTCAAATAAGATAATGAACAACGGCTCTGTAACAGGCACGGTCATCGGCGTATATGCTTCGGGCACAACATCACGCCAGCCGCTGACTGACGATGTAATTGTGTTCACTGCAAGAGGATCGAAAATATCATCGCTGCAGAACAATTTCTCAGTCGGAGATTCTGTAACGGTCTCATCGTATCTTTACGACAATACATACGGTAAAAACGATCTTTGGGGTAGATGCCAGGAGGCTATCGGCGGTCAGTCGCTCGTCATGCGCAACGGCTCGATCAATAACTACCTTTCAAGCGTTACAAAGCAGTACCCCACAAATATAATCGGATATAAGGCCGACGGCTCTGTTATGATGGCTATGGTGACTGCAAATACTAACGGAAGCTACGTAGGACTTAAATATAATAAAATACCTTATTTCTGCCGAGATATAGGCTATGATACGTGTCTTTTGCTTGATGGCGGCGGCTCTACAACAATGCTGACGCTTAACAGCGATAACGGTACTTATGTAGAAAGAGCGTTCTATTCCGACGGTTCGATAAGAAGCACTTGGAACTCCGTCGCTCTCGTATATGACCTCGGCATCAATCAGTCGGTATTTGACAGTAATTATTATGCAAACAAATATTCGGATCTGAAAAACGCCTTTGGAACAGATGCAAATCGATTGTATAAGCACTTTATTTTTAACGGTATCAAGGAGGGCAGGGTAGCAAGCCCGATATTTGATGTAAAGCAATATCTTAACGGAAATAATGACCTTTTGAATGCGTTCGGTCAGAATCAGTATCTGACTGCGTTCAGACACTATGTGGAATTCGGATATAAAGAGCCGAGAATAACGGCTCAGTCTGCGGACATCGGAGAGAAATTTTCCGCAACGATAGATTCGGTGCTTTCAAGTGAGCTTACAATAGGAGTTGTAGGAACGAATGTACAGACAACAAATGAGCACAATGAATCTCAGGTGTGGGAATTTTCACGCAACAGTGATGGCAGCTACGGTATAATAAATATTGCAACAAACAAGGCGCTCACTTTAAGCGGAGGTGCAGCTACGGCGAGCGCCAACGTATGCGTTGAAGCATATACGGGAAGCAACGCTCAAGCTTGGTTTTTACATCAGCAGCTTGATGGAACATATATAATCAGACCAAAATGTGCGAGTATGTATGTTCTTGATATTCTGGGTGCATCGGGTGTGCCGGGAGCAAATGTGCAAACGTATTTGTATAACGGAACAAAAGCGCAGAGCTTTACTGTAACCTTGGCGTTCAGTGACGAGGAAAGAGCATTTGAACTTAATGCATCATCGGGATGCGTAGTGCGTGAAAACGAAGATGGCAGTCTTGCCTTAATGGGAATTACCCCGGGCACAACCATAAGCGATCTTGCGAATATATTAAATCATGACTATGTAATATACGATGCGGATGGGGCATCGGCATCGGGTAAAATATGTACAGGTTATGTGGTAAAAAAGCTTATCGATGGAACTGCGGCAAACAGCGCGGTGATAATTGTTATGGGTGACAGCGACGGCGACGGTGTTGTAACGGCAAAGGATGTATTGAGATGCAAAAAAGTCCTCGGTGGAATGGATGTGAATGGGTATAAAGAAGCCTTCGACTGCGACCTTAACGGTCAGTATACAAAAGCAGATCTTCAAACTGTATCGTCGATGACGGCGAAATGATAAAAAAGCAACCGATTCGGAATGGATCGGTTGCTTTTGGAATTCTTAATATATAAAAAACAGGTAATATCAAACTGTTGATATTATCTGTTTTTTGAATATATCTGGCACCCGCAACGGGAATCGAACCCATAACTACCCCTTAGGAGGGGGTTATTATATCCATTTAACTATGCAGGCTCACCAAAATTATATCGGTATGATACCACACTTTAAGATAAAAATCAATAGAAAAATAAAATATTTACAAAATACGAGAAAAGGTATTGACAAATGACGATATTTATGATATATTAAAAGCCCACGGTTAGTGGGGCAAAATATTGCACATTGGTTTGTGAAAAGTTTTTTTGAGAAATTTCTAAAAAGGGGTTGACAAATCAAAAAAAGTGTGGTATTATATTCAAGTCGCCGCAAGGAAGTGGCAACGACTCGGTCCTTGAAAATTGAATAACAGACGAGATAAGAAGTGAAGTATAGAGCAGAAATGCAAGATATAGAACGAACAAAGAATCTCGACAATTCCTTTAGAATCACATAAGTGAAGACATCCGGACACGACGG
>JAZPYO010000017.1:0-2585 GCA_045544195.1 Eubacteriales bacterium | reverse complement strand
CCTAAACTGAAACATTGATAAAAAACACCTTGCTAACGTAAAAATGCTCTCCAAAAGCCGCGTGAACAGTGGCTTTCAGAGAGCAAAAGCGTTACATTTCAGACTTGTTTGCTCGGTGTTTTCTCACACGTTCTGCTGTTTGCCGACGGCGAGCTTCTGCGGCACATCGCTCTGAACAATACGCCTTTCGTCCAACAGAAGCAAAGAGCTTACAGCAATGCCGACACTTTTTTGTAGGTATCCCTTTGAATAAAGCGAACAACTCGGCGTCAGTCGGCATTACAGCTTGCTCATAATACTTGCACAACTTGCTGTCGGTAAAGCCTACGCTGAACATATAGCACTCCGTTTCAAGCGGTAAGCAGCCGTATTCTTTACTGTAATTGGCACACCAGTTGGTAACGTGTTTTCTGATTCGTTGCTTATCTCTTTTTGATAACTCTGCCATAGCGTTTCCTCCTTCTTTAATGATAGAAGTAATCTGAAATGGAGAAAACAGATTACCCCTCCATATATAGGAGAAATATGGCACTGTTTGCGGAACTGTTTTTGAAAAAATTTTTAAAAATATTTTGGGAGGTGAATTTGCGGTGGATGATTACGAAGAACTATTAGCCGAGCAGGAAGAAGAACAGCTCTCCGAAGCGTTAGCTGAAGAACATCAGGCAGAGTTGGAAATACAGCTTGAGCAAGACGAGCAGCCGCCGCAGATCGACGAGCCGCCCGAAACCAAAAGGCTGAAAAGAGATTTACAGCGTGAAGCACTCGCCAGATTGGAAAACGCCGCAAGAACAACCGCTGATTTTCAAAATGTGGTATCTTGGTGGAATCGACTTGACAGTAACCGTGAGCGCAGGGAGCGTTATCACGAAGTCAGCCGGAGCGGTTTGGATATTCCGCTTGATTACGGTGCTGCGCTTGACGGTGAGATTATTCCTTATGATGTCAATGATGTATTGATAAAACAAATCCGCAAGGGCGATTATATCGACGCAATCTTTCATTGTCCGTTTGAGATTAACGAATTGGTGACAGACGGTGATTTGTCAAAGATATTAAACAAGTTATCCGACGATCATAAGGAGATCATCTTTAATACCATAGTAAGAAATATGAGTACAAAGACTCTTGGAGATATTCGAGGTCAAACGGTCAGAAATATCCGCAAGGTTAGGACAACGGCGATAAAGAAGATACATAAAGCATTACTAAAAGTGTTATTGAGCCGCAAAGAAAATGGTTATCCTCTCACGATGGAAGAAAAGCTATTTATAGAAAAAGCCCTTGACGGTAGCAAGGGCAATTAGTATAATAGTAATATATTATTCCAATTTCAGATTACATCGGTGATAGATATGAGCTTTCAATTTGAACATTCCAATTCAACTTGGGTACGATACAGCGAATACGAATGGAAACAAGCCGAAAACGGCAAGCTGTATTTGACCGCCTGCTCCAACGCACAGCCTACAATATACGATCCGTTGAAGGAGTATCAGCAGTTAGTTTTGGATGCTCTGTATATCGGGCGCTTGGGTATGAAGCAGGAACAGGACGATGAAGAAATACAAGCCGAAATAAAAGCCTTTGCGGAAAAGTATGGGCTGTTCGGATTGATGACAGCGTTGCCGACCACACCTTCTTTTATGGACTATGAAGCGGTGTATCTGCCGAAAAATCGTTTTATCAAAAAGGAAACAATGTCAACCGAGGAATACCTTGCTTTATTCTTCCCGTTTGACAAGCTCGATGTAGTAAAGCGCAGCGTGGAATCGTTATGGAATATCGAAGGCGACAATATGATGATGGCGCTCGTTATGACAATGATCGACAGACCGATGGCGGTCAATATGAGCTTTCAGCGTCAGTATGCCGAGAGCTACGAGTGGATGAAGCAGGTGTTTACCGATTGGGCGTTTAATGCCACAACAGTGTTTCTGTATTACAATGACTATGATAAGCTGGACGATGACTACAAACAGCTAATGCGGCAGAGTATCCGTGCATTTGACGGCAACGCTCCTGTCTATCACATTGAGTTGCTTGAACAACCGACACTTGTGTGGGATTTCCATTCGCTCCTGCTTGGCATACAATTGATGTTATCCTTTATGCTGACGGATGAACACTATCCTATGAGGGTGTGCAAGAAATGCTCTAAATTCTTTGTAGCAAGCCGCCCAAGCGCTGTATTTTGCAGCCCACGCTGTAAAAATCAGTATAACGTGTATAAGAACAGGGCAAAGAATAAAACAGATGAAACTGAGGAATAAGATATGAAACAAGATGATAAGAAGATACAAATCCGTAATAGCACAGTTGATTTTCTCGTTTTCACAAAAGACGCTCACGAGGAGGGAATCGAAGTCCGTGTTCAGAACGGTACTGTTTGGCTGACGCAAAAGGCGATTTCCGAATTGTTTGATATTGACAGAAGCGTTGTAAATAAGCATTTAAAAAACATTTATGAAAGCGGCGAATTAGACGAAAATTCAACTTATGCAAAATTTGCACAAGTTGCCGACAACGGTAAAACCTATCAATATAAGTTTTACTCTTTACCGGCAATCATCGCCGTTGGGTAT
>JAZPYO010000016.1:0-1755 GCA_045544195.1 Eubacteriales bacterium | reverse complement strand
GATATGGGTACGCTTGGAACGGAATTTTTCTCAACGTGGAACGGCTTTCGTGATGATTTGAATACGGACGATTTCAAGAAGGATATTGATACCGTCATCAACTCTTTCAGAGAGAAAGGCGGTTTTCTATCCAACCGTGATGAGCTTGAAACTTTCTGTATGAACAGCGACAATGTGTTTTCGTATAACACAGGCGTTGACTATGGCGTAAGGGTAAGCACGAAGGACTACGCCTTCCTTATGCGTCTTAATCCGTATAAGGGCAACTACAATCTTTATTGCTACTGCTATAAAAAGGATTGGCTCGACAGTCATCTTGAAAAAGCAGAGCGTGGTATCCGCTTCATTGATTCTCATTACAACGAGAAATTCAGAATCGAGGACGGCGACGAAATCATCATCAAGTCAACCGAGGAGAAAGATACCGTGCGTGACGCTCCCGCAAGATACGTTTGCCGATATATCGACGATTATCATTTTGAATACGGTATCAATTTACGCCATATCTGCGAATTTGCGGAGATTTGCGAAAGAACTGGCAATATCGTTATTCCTCTCCGTGCGTCCCTGCCCAATCAATGCTATGTTTTCGTACAATCCGAAAACAAGATTGGTATTATCAATAAGGGCGAAATGGGATATACCGATTCAAAATCAGGTAACGGCAGACCAAGTGAAAATCGCAGGCTTGTTGACGAGATGAATCGTAATATCGGCGTATCGCCTGCACAGTATGAAGCAATGAAGGCAGGCTCTATGTTCGGCTGGCATACTCCGGCAGCCGATCCGAAGAACTATACAGAGAAAGGGACACCTATCAAACCAAAGAACAGAAGCCACGACGCAAGATAAGGAGGTGCTTTTCCTATGGCGAGAAAGTTTGACCTTATCTCAAAACTGTATTTAGACACCTCAAAAGAGGTTTTGTCGCCTGATAAATGGGCGGCTTTTTTACGCTCAGCCTGTTACAATTACAGACTGCGCTTTGACGAACAGCTCCTTGTTTACGCACAAAAGCCGGAAGCAACCGCCGTTCTCCAGATAGAGCGGTGGAACAGAACTTTCGGACGTTGGGTAAACAGAGGAGCAAAAGGCATTGCCGTCTTTGAAAGGCACGACGGCGTTTCACAGAAATTAGTACACTACTTCGATATATCCGATACACACGCAGGCGAATACGCAAGAGCTGTCCCTATTTGGACTATGCAGCCCGAATATACAGAAGAAGTAATCACGACGCTTGAAAACACTTTCGGTGATCTCGAAGATAAGGGTAGCCTTGCAAAAGCGATAATGTCGGCGGCAAACAACGCCGTTGAGGATAACGCTCCTGATTATATCAGGGACTTGCTTCTCAGCACAAACGACACCTTCCTTGAAGATTTAGGCGAGGACAGCGTAACAGCTATGTATAAGGAGCTTTTGACGAACAGCGTCGCCTATATGATGATGACAAGGCTTGGCGTCGATACCGATATGTATTTTGACGATGATGATTTCCGTAACGTCGTCAATTTCAATTCTGATGACACCCTTAACGCCCTCGGTGTAGCTACCGGAGCGATCGCCGAGATGGGCTTGTCGGAGATTTCTAAGACTGTTTTGGCACTGAACCGTCAAAATCGCACATTTGCGGAAAACAGGCAACCCGAATATACTAATGATAGAAACAATGAAAGGAGTTTTGAAGATGGCAGAACTGACTTACACAATGCAGGGCGATTATCTGCTTCCCAATCTGACGCTTCCCGAACA
>JAZPYO010000015.1:0-49846 GCA_045544195.1 Eubacteriales bacterium | reverse complement strand
ACGATTTTAAGCAATATATGCACGAAAATTGGGACAAGTGATGTCGCATTCAATAAGGCATAAGCTACTCTTGTTGCATTAACACAAGCCCGTGGATGTGCTCCCGAAGACAGTAGAGCCTTGTCCTAAAACCGCATTTTTGTTTAATAAGAGATTGAAATAAAATTATAATGAACATACTAAAATTTTTCACAATGAATCAAGCGGATGTTAACGAATACTTCCGTTTGAGGCGAGAGGAACGGTATAACCGCAAAGGTCCACGGGCAACGCATATCCGTTTTCACAACTTTATGCATTACGGTTTGATATACGCGCTTAAAGCTGTGCGAATATTGGAAAAACGCAAGGTAGTTGTTCTTGAGGACAAACGCGAGAACAAGGGCAATCGCCCGACGATTTACGCTTGTTCTCACGTGGGCGGTAAAGATATCGAGAGCCTTTTTGAGGCTATTCGTAACCCGTGTTATCTTTTTCTCGGCGACTCCGGACCTTATTACCGTTCTATTGACGGTCTTATGCTTTGGTTAAACGGAATTATTGCCCTTGAAACACGCAATAAAACCGATCGTGCCATTGCAAAAGAACGGGCGATCTCGCTTTTGAAGCGGGGCGGTAGCCTTATGATGTTTTCCGAAGGCGCATGGAACATTACTGAAAACGAACCGATGATGAAAATGTATTCTGGTGCGGCGGCGATGGCACTTGAGAGTGGTGCGGATATCGTTCCCGTTGCGTTGGAAAAATATGAGAACACTTATTATTGTATGATCGGTGAGGAGCTTCCTCATTCGGATTTTGCTGAGAAGGATGCAAAAACGCTCACAACAGAGCTTAGGGATATACTTTCGACCCTAAAATGGAATTTTTGGGAGCATTTTGGCGTTTTTCCTCGAAATGAACAAAGCCGCGAGGAATTTTACAAGCACCTGTACTCGCTGTTTGATCTGGTGGACGGATATACTTACCAAGACGTTATCGAAACACGGTTTTACGATAAAAACATCACCGAACCTGCCGAGGCCTTTGCACACTTGAACACCCTTTGCCCCACGAAACAAACCGCGTTTTTGTTTAATAAGAGATTGAATTAAAGGAGCGAAAACTATGCCAACAGAAAAGAAACTGACGGGCTATCCGTCTATTGATAAACCTTGGTTAAAATACTACGCCGAGGAGGCTATTAATGCTAAATTGCCCGAATGTACCATTTATGAGTATCTTTGGGAGAACAATAAAGAACATCTTGATGATGTTGCTCTTAACTATTTTGACAGAACAATCACATACAAAAAGCTATTTGAGAATATCGAAAAGACGGCGTCAGCATTTGTATCATTAGGCATCACAAAAGGCGATATTGTAACTATTCAATCGCTTTCATTACCCCAAGTTATATATATGCTTTATGCGTTGAGCAAAATCGGCGCAGTAGCAAATATGATTTATGCAACATCTACACCAAAAGAGGTTATTGACAACCTAACGCAGACAAAATCCAAAATGTATGTTGTTATAGATTCCATATATGCAAAGTTGAATACTAAAATCACAACACCTTATTTAAAGAACACTATTCTTCTTTCTGTTGCCGATGAAATGCCGTTGCTTTTAAAGATAGGCTACAACCTTAAGAACAAAACCGCAAAGCCCGAAGGCCAAACACTTAATTGGAAATCGTTTTTGCAGTATGCGAGCAAAAACAAAGTTCCCATAACAGGAAGCAATTCTGATATAGTTGCGATGGTTTACACAGGCGGCACAACGGGCAAATCAAAAGGCGTTATGCTTTCAAACTTTAATTTGAATGTAGGTGCGTTGCAATATAAAATACTTGGTTACGAACGTCATAAACGTTTTTTATCAGTACTTCCTCCATTTATTGCATTTGGTGTAACAGTTACAATGCATATGCCTTTAGCGCATGGATTAGAAACGGTATTAGCTGTTGTGGCTAATCCATCGCAAATTTCGAATTTTGTAGAAAAACACAACCCAAATTATATAATATGCGGAACTGCACAAGCAGAAAAAATAATGCTCGCATTAGATAGGACAAACATTGATTTATCTGCTTTGATTTGTTTTGGGGTTGGAGGTGATGCTATTTCGCCTATACTGGAAGAAAAACTGAATGATTTTTTGCATAACCATAATTCAAAAATTAAAGTTTCGCATGGATACGCAATGTCCGAAACATCTGCATCAACAGCGGGATCGTCTTATACACCGTTTACAGTCATTCACAAACAGGGTACAATCGGTGTTCCATTTATTTATACCAGCATAAAAATTGTCAATGAAGAAACAAACAAAGAACTAACCTATAGACAGGTTGGAGAAATTTGCATCAATGCTCCTTGTGTTATGCGAGGATATTATAACAACGAAGATGAAACGGAACAAGTTTTAAAAAAGCATGATGATAGTGAAATTTGGGTGCATACTGGCGATCTCGGTAGTATAGACGAAGACGGTTTTATTACAATCGTCGGAAGAATCAAAAGAATGATTCTAACTTCTGAAAATGATATCTTTCATAAGGTTTTCCCAAAAATCCTTGAAGATGCTTTCTTGAAATTGGATTCAATCAATGCAATATCTATTGTGGGAAAACCTAATAAAGAAACAATAAATGATTTAATTGCTTTTGTTGTTTTGGAAGAGGGCATTTCAAGAGAACACGCTCTCTCCGCTATTCAGCAATTTGCAAAAGACAAACTCGAAAGTTTTGAAAGACCTGTTGCATTTATTTTTGAAGATAAATTACCATTGACCACTATTGGTAAAGTCGATTACCGGGCACTTGAAAAAGAAGCAGAAAAACTATAAGGAGAAAACTGCAATGCAAACAGAAAAGAAACCGACGGGTTATCCGTCAATAGACAAGCCGTGGCTAAAATATTACAGAGAAGGTTCAGAAGAACGAGCAAACAATATTCCTAAAGACAAAACTGTTTGGGAAGTTATCGAGGAAAAGCTAATTGAAGATAACAACATACCCGCAATGGAGTATTTTGGAAGAACCATCTCTCGCCAAGAATTTATTAATCTTGTATACACTTGGGCAAAAGTGTTTAAGGCAATGGGTGTTAAAGAAAATGAGGTCATTCCTTTTTATGGTCCATTCTTTCCTGATGTATGCGCAATGACATTTGCGTTGAATATTATTGGTGCTTGTCCTTATTTCTTAAAACTTGCAATCAGTGCAAATGCTCTGGCTGAAGAAACAAAGGAATCACGTTTTGCAGTTGTCTTTGAGGATATGTGGGCAAATGTATGTAATGAATTTACAAAACAAAGATTTGAAAAAATCATAATTGTTAAAGCAACTGATGGGATGGCAACACCACAAAAGCAAATTGTGTCAATGCTTTCAAAGTTAAAATCGAAAACCGCAAAAACACCTAAAGAAGATAGATTTTATTCTGTTGCAAAAGCACTCGAGTTTGCGGAATTGTTCAACGGCGACGTAAAGGCAAGTTTTGTTTCAAATCGTGCTGCATTTATAACATCTTCTAGTGGAACAACTGTGGGTGGAGTAGTAAAAGGAACGGTGGCTACAAATGAATCTACTATTTCGCAATTATTTATGGCGAGAGAGTCCGAGGTGCAATTTTTTAAGGGAGATAGATGTTTAAACCACTTTCCGCCTACTGCATCTACTTCGTTAAATGTACTGTTTTTCCTTGCCTTATATAAAGGCTTGACAATTATTCTTGATCCACGAGTTTCAGAAAAGGATTTTTATAATCAAATCACAAAACTCAAACCTAATGTTGCATTGACAACAGGCAGCTCTTGGGAAGTGTTTTTTAACACCATCAACAAAGAAATGGAATCAGGTAAAACTTTCGACTTTGGTTTTGCAAAAGGTTGGACTGTTGGTGGCGAAGGTACTGATGTAGAAAAATTCCAAAAGTGGAACACTATTATGAAACGAGCTAACGCTGATAAGTGTTTGTTTAGTGGTTATGGTTCTTCAGAATTGTTTTCTGGCACTTGTGTTGAAAAAGCAAATGCAAGATATGATTACTCAAAGCAAATAATGAGTGTTGGAATACCATATACAGGTATCACGCTTGGTGTATATGATGAGAATGGTCAAGAGTTGAAATTTGGCGAACGTGGAGAATTAAGAATTAAAAGTCTTTCTGCGATGAAAGAATACTACAATAAAGCCGATTTAACCAAACTCACCAAGATAGATGGTTGGATTTTAACGGGAGATTTGGCTGAAATCGATCAAAATGGTTTTGTTTATATTTATGGTCGTGTTAGTGATAAAATTGAACTTCCCAACGGAGAATATGTTTATTTATTTGATATTGCTAACAAGATTAAGGAGTTTTCTTATATTAACGACGCAATCGTTCTTGTAAAAGAAAATACCGATAATGAAATCAAACTTGTTGCACATATTGTATGGAACGATACTCCAAGTGACGAAAATAAAGCAAAGCGACTTGAAGAATTAAATGCGAGCTTAAGCTGTTATTTGCCACAAGAGATTTCTGTATATGGATATTCTGAATACCAAGATATGCTTCCATATTCACCCACAACGTTGAAAAAAGATAAAAACAAGTTATCGCAGCAGATAGATGGGTTCATACAAGCGGTCAACGGGAAATTAGAACACTTAAAATAGTGTTAGTTCGATAGCAAAGAATTTATAAGGAGCAATAACAATGCCAACAGAAAAGAAAATGACGGGTTATCCGTCTATCGATAAACCTTGGGCGAAATACTACTCAGAGGAGGTTATAAACGCCACTATTCCAAACGGCTCGATGTACGAGCTGCTGCATGATTGCAATGCTAAACATCCCCACGATATTGCTTTGAAATATTACGGCACGAACGTTAAGTTCTCGGAGCTTTTTGCAGGCATTGACAATGCCGCGGCATCTTTTGCTGCGCAAGGAGTGAAACGAGGCGACACGGTTTTATTTTTCACCGTGTCTATGCCCGAGGTCGTGTACTCGATCTACGGATTGAACAAGATCGGCGCTGTTTGTAATTTTATTAACGCATTATCGTCAGCCGAAGAAGCGCACAATTACCTTTTGGAGTGCAAATGTGAGGTCATGGTGTGCCTCGACCTTTTTGCGGAAAAAGCCATAAGCGCAATAAAGGGCACGAACGTAAAGAAGGTCGTTGTTTTGTCCGTTGCAGATTCAATGCCTTTTGTGAAGAAGGTTATTTTCAAAAACAAACTGCGCTCCAAGGTGGTAAATTTTAAGGCGGACGAGCATTTTATCACTTGGGATGAGTTTTCGAAAATAAAGTCTGACGGTATAACGACATCAAGCTGTGGCGAGGATGTTGCGATCGTCGGTCACACGGGCGGAACGACGGGATTCCCCAAAAGCGTATTGCTTTCAAACTATGCTATGAACTCCGTGGCGTTTCAATATGTAAAGATGAAAATATTCCGACGCAAAGAAACGTGTTTAAATATTATTGTTCCTCAATCGGTTTACGGCATTTCCATCAACGTACACGCTCCGCTGTGTTGCGGTATGGGGCTTGCAATAATTCCCAAATTTGACGGTGCGGATTGGCCCAAATATATGAAGTGGTATAATCCGAATCACATCGCGGTAGCTCCCCCTCATTTGATACCTTTGCTGAGCTTTAAAAATATAGACCTTTCTTCTCTTGTAACCGTTGCTTTCGGCGGCGATAGCATGACACCAACAATGGAAGAGAACATTAATGAGTTCCTTAAAAACCATGGCTGCAAGTCGAACCTCATAAAAGGATATGGATTGTCCGAAACGGCTGCCGCGGCGGTCATGACGTACAATGATTATAATAAAATACAAAGCGTGGGAATTCCGCTTCCTAAAAACAACGTTATGATCTGGGACGAGGAGAATAACACGGAGTGCGGCTACGGAGCTATAGGTGAGGTCTGCATAGCAGGCCCCGGTCTTATGAAAGGGTATGCCGACAACCCTGAGGCTACTACTAAAATGATACGTGTTCATTCCGATGGTACAAGATGGTTGCATTCGGGAGATTTAGGATATATCGATGAGGACGGTTTCCTCTATATTGACGGAAGAATAAAGCGCATAATCCTTTCTTACAAGGACGGTGTGTGTGGAAAAATTTATCCCGACCGTGTTGAAAAATTGCTGTCCACCGTGAAATCGGTCAAGCTCATTTGTATTGTAGGTGCTCCGGACCGTTCGAGAGGATTTGTTGCAAACGCCTACGTTGTTTTGAAGGATGAATACGCGAATGAGAAAAGCCGAGCAGAGCAAGAGCTTACAGCACTCTGTAAAAAAGAGCTTCCCGACTACGCACAGCCCACTAAGTACATATTCCGTGAATCGTTGCCGCTGACACCCGTAGGCAAGGTCGATTACAGAGCGTTAGAGAAAGAAGCTGAAGAAGCATAATTTTCTAAAATACATCAATAAGATAAAGCGGTAGGGAGCCTACCGCTTTATCTTATATATTCTTCTTCCTCAAAAAATTATCAAACGTCTGTGCTGCCAGTCTGTCGGTGCTTTCGAGGGCGTGGACGTAGATATTTGTTGTGGTGATGTCAGCGTGGCCGAGTCTTGCTGATACGGTTTTTATATCACAGCCATTCGCAAGCAACAAGGTAGCACTTGTGTGCCGCAGACCGTGAAATTTCAAATGACGAATGCCGTGCCGCTTCAGAAATTTGGTAAACTGCTTTGTCGGTGTATGAGGATTCATTACATACCCATCTTCCTCTGTGAAAATGTAATCGTTATTTTTCCAGGCATCGCCGAGATAGGCAATATGCCTGTTTTGCTGAATACGGTATTCTGTCAGGGTTTTGCATAAACGCTCGGGAATTGAAATTGTGCGGATACTGCATTTTGATTTGGGTTCTTTTTCCTGTGCTTTTCCGTCGCTTAGTTTATAAATACTGCGCTTAACAGATAAACGCTGGTTTTCAAAATCAATATCTGCCCACTTCAGCCCAACTATCTCACCACGACGGCAACCTGTAAATAAAGCAACTTCGATCATCGCACGTATGTGCCACGGCTCACTTTCAAGTGCTTTTAAAATTTCCCCTACTTCTTCAAGTGTGAAAACCTCGACCTCTTTCGTTTCTTCTTTGGGAAACTCTATTCGGCGTGAACGGCCTATGTCGTCTTCAATATATTCAAGTTTGTATGCCATCGTAACGATGGAACGTAACACAGTAGTGTAACGTTTAATTGTGCTTGCAGCGATTCCGCCCTCGTGTCCGTCATTACGTTTTTTCTCAGTAGCAAGATATTGAATGAACTGCTGAATATGATATGTACGTAAATCCTTCATTTTAATTGATGCAAACATCGGCAACAGTTCTTCCTCAATTACTTTTGAATAAAAGTTGTAGGTGTTTGGTGAAAGTGTTGTTTTCTTTATTTCAAGGTATTGCGTACAAAAACTTGCAAACGTTATTTTGTCGGGACGTACATTTCTGAAAGGACCTTCTTCTGCAATTTCTTGCTCAAACGCGGCAACGAATGCCTCAAGCTCACGTGTGAGTTTTGTGTAGGGAAGATTTGACTTTGAAGGCTTGAATGTTTTGGAACGGGCTATCTGCTTTCCGCTTGAATCGAGCCCGCAGGAAATGCGAATCAGATATGTTCCGTTAGATCTTGATATGATACTTGCCATAAATTTTTCCTCCTTGATGGCTAAAATTATGCACCTCTGAAATGAACGAAAGGTTCTTTTTTTCAGAGAGTAGAGCCGAAGACCTCTACCATTTGCAAACCTCGCATTTTAAAACCTATGTACTAAACTATGTACCGGCCTCTACCATCGGCAAAAGACAAGGCGGGAAGAAAACAAAAATCCGCACCCGAAAGTGCGGAAAAAGCAAGTGAATAAAAGAAGAATCGGGAATCCTTACGATTCCCGATTTTGGTCTGAGTGACAAGACTTGAACTTGCGGCCTCTACCACCCCAAGGTAGCGCGCTACCAACTGCGCCACACCCAGATTTCTTACAACGTTTGATAGTATATCACAAAAAAAACGATTTGTCAATAGGTAAAAGCATTTTTGTGAAAAATATTTTCCGTGTGTCAATATTGACTTTTGCTATTGTCTGTGCTAAAATCAACGTATACAGGAGGGAATGATGAAAAAGATATTACTTTTCTCTTTATTTATTTTTGGCATTATGCTTATTTCCTGCAATAGCAGTTTATCTGACAGTATGATGGTAATGTCGGATTCGGGTTATTTGTATGAAGACGAAGACGACATACCGCAGATAATCGGTTTTGAATATTCGTATGACGGCGGTGTTATCCGTTATCCTTATATTGCAGATGAAAACGATACGTCTGTACTTAACGATGAGATTTATTCTTTGTGTGTTTCTCCGTTTACTGATTCGGGATTGTCTGCTGATTATGAGGTCGTTTTCTTCAGTGATTCCGTGTTCAGCTTTATCTTCACAACGGAAAAATCTGATAAAGAGGTCTCATCGTATTACTACACATTTAATTTGAAAAGTGGTAAACAGTTGGATATTGACGATCTTATACTTACGAATGCTCACAACAAGTCGGTAATTATAGATGCGTTTGTTACAACTTCCGGCGATACTGCAGTGCTTCCACAGGATTTTTGGGATATACATTTTTGCATAGGCGGTGATGATATAATATTTTACAGCTTAAACGGTTTATCCGTCCAGATAAAAGCCGATGCTTTCGAAAAATAATAAGGAGTTTATATTATGGAAAATAAAATTATTGAATGTTTAGTAGACAGACGCAGTGTAAGAGCATATTCCTCAAAACAAATATCAGAAGAACAGCTTGAACAAATATTGCAAGCCGGAATGTATGCCCCATCGGGAATGGGCAGACAGCCTTGTATAATGGTTGTAGTTCAGGATCATGAGACATTGAGTCTTCTTAGCAGGCTTAATGCAAGAGTATTGGGCTCAGGCGGTGCAGACCCGTTTTACGGTGCCCCTACCGTTATAGTCGTATTAGCTGACAAAAGCAGCTTTACGTATCTTGAGGACGGCAGTCTTGTTATGGGTAATCTTATGAATGCCGCACATGCCGTAGGAGTAGATTCTTGCTGGATACACAGAGCAAAGGAGACATTTGAATCAAAAGAGGGAAAGGAGCTTCTCGAAAAATGGGGCATAAGCGGTGATTATGTTGGAATAGGAAACTGCATTCTCGGCTATCGAAGCGGTCCGTATCCCATTGCAAGACAAAGAAAAAGCAACTTTATTTACCGCGTTTAATAAAAAAATCGTGATTTTCAAAAAAATCACGTTTTTTTTCGTAAACCTATTGACAAAACTGTTATATCTGTGTATACTGTATATGTACAGTTGAAAGGAGGACGTAATGACCGTACTGATTGATAACAAAAGCGGAATTGCTATATATGAGCAGATATACACTCAGATAAAGAATCAGATAATATCAGGCTCTTTAGCTGAAGATGAACCGCTTCCGTCTATAAGAAATCTTGCAAAAGATCTGCGCATCAGCGTTATAACCACAAAACGAGCATATGATGAGCTTGAAAAGGACGGATTTATATATACACTTCCTGCCAAGGGATGCTTTGTGTGCCCGAAAAATACAGAGCTTATAAAAGAAGAAAATCTTCGTATGATAGAAGATCATTTTACTAAAAGTGTACAGCTTGCTGTACAAATCGGTCTTACACGTGAAGAACTGATCGAAATATTTAACTTTTCATTGGAGGAAATGAAATGAATGCAATTGAAGTGAAAAATCTTAACAGAAGGCTCGGAGATTTTTTTGAGCTTACAGATATTGATCTTACGCTGCCTAAGGGCTTTATAATGGGTCTTATCGGAAGAAACGGCGCAGGAAAAAGCAGCCTGATAAAAGCAATATTAAACGTTATGGATTTTAAAGGACAGATAAATATTTTAGGGAAGGACGTAGAGCTGGTAGATAAAAATAAAATCGGCTTTTACAGCAGTGAATTTACCTTTCCTGAATATCTTTCGGTTAATAAAATAGAGAATTTTATGAAGAATATATATTCCTATTGGGACAGCGAGAAGTTTGATGCATATATGAAGCAATTCGACATTGAGAAAAAGCAAAGGTACGGTTCATTGTCAAAGGGGATGAAAACAAAGCTCGCTCTTGCAATCGCTTTATCGCATAACGCCGAGCTTCTTGTACTTGACGAGCCTGCCGAGGGGCTTGATCCTGTTGCCAGAGATGAGCTTAATGAAATAATATTTGATTTTACACGGAGCGAAGATCATACTGTTCTGATATCATCACATATTGTAAGCGATCTTGAAAAAATCTGCGATTATATAGCGGTAATGCGTGACGGCAAGATAGTTATGTGCGACGAAAAGGATGCAATATGCGAAAAATACGTCATTGCCCAGGCGAGTGTTGAAGATTTTAATGCTGTACCTTATGAGCATATCATAGGAAAAAAGGAAAGTCCGTACGGCATCAAGGGTATTGTCGTGCGTGAATATGCTCCCGCCAATGCCGTGATAACAGATGTAACGCTGGAGGATATGTTCGTATATATGGAAAAGGAGGCACAGGAAGAAGATGAAAGCTATGCTGATTAAGGATCTTTATTTTTCAAAGGGTATTTCGGTGCTTTATATCATAGCTTTATCAGTGTGTATCGCTTTTGCAATTATAGCACCCGATCCGATCGTAATTGTGTTTAAGTATGCTTTATGTGCGATACTTTTGTTTTCAAGAACTATAATTATGGGTGAAGAGCATTCGACGAAATTCAGATTTTTTAAAAATGCCATGCCGATAAACAAAAAATCTGAGATAAATGCAAGGTTTATTTATTGCATTTTATATACCGTATTTTCTTTTGCCGTTACGTTTTCCTGTGCAATGGTTATAAACAGTGTAAAAAAGAGTGATCCCGTCCTTGATCTTCTGGCTGTTATGATAGTTGTTTCTGCCGTTTCGATCTGCGTTATGACGATTGAAAACAGAATAATATATCTGTTGTTTACGTCTGCGATCATCGGTGCGATGACTAATATAAATACCGTAAGCATTTCAACGTCGCTTATCGTGCTTGCGGTGTGCTGTGTGATATGCGCTTTGCAATGGGGGCTTTCGCTTGTATTTACAAAAAGAAAGAGGATCTGAAATGAAAGGTGTATTGCTGAAAAAACTATACAGCCGAGGCTTTTTGTTGATGCTGGGTGTTACGGTGATCATGCTTATCGCCTCTTTTGTATCAATAATAATCACAGGGCACATTTCGACATATTATATTGCCGCAGCTTCAGTATGCCTTTTAGGATATGATTATGATTTTGACCGACAAACAAAGGATGCGTATTTTGTACGTGCTTTTCCTATATCGTCAGCCAATTACATAAAAACAAACTATATTTTTGATGCCGTTACAGGTATATTTCTGATCGTCATATGCAGCATCGGATATTTTTTACATCATGTACTAAACGCAACTGCTTCAACGATATACGACGGTATATACGCCGTTTTGGCGTTATGTCCCGCATTGCTTACCGTTGTTGCGATCAAAGCCCTATCGGTGTTTGTTTTTAACATAAGAGGCACGGGATTTCTTTATCTCGGAATCATATTTATAATTCCGATCTTTAAATTTGCAAGTGAAATATGGTTGATGGTTTTGCTGTCGGTCATTCTCCTGATCTTGAATATTATCATAGGCTTAGTAGCTTTGAAGCGGTTTCGTTTTGAAAGAATGTGAATTATCTGTTGACGCATACAGAAAAACGGTGTATAATATGGCACGGAGGATGATATTATGAGAAAATATTTAATTACAGTATTGCTGGTGCTCTCCGTGTTGCTTGCTTCGTGTAATGATGCAGTTCAAATGCATACACAAAGCGGCGCTATATCCGAATGCGACCATATTGACGTTAATGATGACGGTAAATGCGATAGCTGTAGGACCAACGTTACCGTAACGCTTGACGTATATGCAATAAACGATCTTCACGGAAAGATAGACGATAGTGCATCAAACGAGGGCGTTGACGAGCTGACAACGTATCTGAAAAACTGCAGAGCAAACGACGAATGCTCTATTATTCTGTCATCGGGTGATATGTGGCAGGGAACATCCGAATCAAATCTCACATACGGAAAGCTCGTTACAGAGTGGATGAATGAAATCGGGATATCGTCAATGACGCTCGGAAACCATGAATTCGACTGGGGAACAGAGCGTATAGCCGATAACGCCGAAATAGCGGCATTCCCGTTTCTTGCGATAAACATTTTTGACAGGCAGACGAATGAAAGACCGGAGTATTGCGCCCCGTCTGTTATGGTAAAGTGCGGGGAATTAAATGTCGGAATAATCGGTGCGATAGGGGATTGCTATTCATCAATATCGCCTGATAAGGTCGAAAATGTCTACTTTAAGACAGGCGATGCTCTTACGGAGCTTGTAAAGGCAGAATCGGTGTGCCTTCGCTCAAACGGCGCTGATATTATCGTGTATTCATTACATGACGGTCACTCGCGCACAACGAATGAGGCAGTCAGTGTCACGGGAAACGAGATCGCATCGTATTACGATATTCAGCTATCGCGTGACGGCTTTGTTGACGTCGTATTTGAAGGACACACTCACCGAAAATACATATTGAAGGATACATACGGTGTTTATCATTTGCAGGGCGGTGGAGATAATGACGGTATTTCCCACTTTGAGCTTGAAGTAAACAAAGCAAACGGTAAGGACAAGGTGACGTGCGCGGAATTTGTTCCCGTGTCGAGATATGATTCATTGAACGATGATGCGTATATCGACATATTGCTCGAAAAATACAAGGATGATATATCCATCGGCGCTTTGTCGATAGGAACGAATAAAAAATTCCGCAGCGGCGACGAAATGCGCAAGCTTGTTGCGGAAATGTATTATCAGAAGGGCTTGCAGGTGTGGGGAAGCCGATATGACGTTGTTTTAGGTGGCGGATTTGTATCTGTAAGAAGCCCCGGAAATCTTCCGCAAGGTGAAATAACGTATTCACAGATACAAACGCTGTTTCCGTTTGACAATCCTCTGATGCTTTGCAGTATCAAGGGCTCGGATCTGAAAAGTAAGTTCATCGAAACGTCAAATTCAAATTATTTTGTTTCATATAGTGACGGACTTTTATCATCGCTTGATCCGAATGAAACATATTATGTTGTGGTGGATACCTATACATCTACGTATGCACCGAACCGTCTTACTGAAATTGAAATGTATAATCCGAATATATTTGCACGTGACCTTGTGGCAGACTATATAGCCGCGGGCGGTCTTGCATAGATCAGATCTTAACATTAAAGCTTTTTTTACAACGGGGGCAGTTCACGGAGTGACTGCCCTTTACCTTCGGCAGACGCAACGTGCTTTTGCAGGCAGGACATTTGCGGTAAACGTGAGTTTTTCTGTCACGGAAACGGTTTTTAAGCTGTAAAAACCATTGTCTGATCCTGTTTTCAAATGATTTGTATTTTTGATTTTCCGCTCTGCGCTTGACTATGTTTTTTGAAAGTGTTCTGAAAACTGCATATATGAGCAGGGCAAGCTCTATTGCAGAAATTATAAACGAATGAAAAAACAGATTGATAACTATAAGCGCGGCGCAAAGAATAAGAATTCCTCTGCATATATCGTCACTGCCGTTTCTGCCGTACATAAAACGCATAACACGCTCGTAAAAGCCTTTTTTATTCACCGAAATTGCTCCTTTTTTAGTTAGTATGCTAAAAAGCTCTTTTAAGAATTAAATCATAAATTTATTAACTGACGCTAAACTTCAGGATAAGAATTAACAAATTAAAGTAAATGATATAAAAATACCGAAGGGATAACGCACAATGCTTGCGTTATCCCTTCATTTCAACTATTTATCCCATTTTTCGCAAAGCGAAGTGATCTGGCTTGTCAAGCGGGCAATATCCTTGTTTGCGCCGTTTCTGTATCCTTCGGCTATTGCAGTAAGTCTGTTTATTGCATTTTGAAGCTGAGGATATGCCGAGGACTGCCTTTTGGTGCTTTTCTGCACCGTTTTAACGATGCGGGTGGTATTTCCGATATCGCTGAATTCACACGTTTCAGTATCAAACTCTGCGCCGTTATACGGAGCGTAAGAGGTTATACCGAGCATTTTTGAAATAGTGTCTGCAAAGCTGTCGCATACACTGTCCTGGCCGTGATTTACAAATACTGTATCGGGTGATTTTTCAAAGCCCTTGAGCCAATCTATAAGCATATTTCTGTCAGCGTGTCCGCTTACACCGTCGAGACGTTCAATTTTCGCATTTACCTGAATATCCTCACCGAACAGCTTTATACGGCACGCTCCATCGAGAATAAGCCTGCCGAGCGTTCCGTCAGCCTGATAGCCTACGAACAGCACCGTGCTTTCGCGGCGCCACAGATTATGCTTCAGATGATGGCGTATACGTCCCGCCTCGCACATTCCGCTGGCTGAAAGGATTATCTTCGGAGTTTTATCCTTGTTTATGGCAACTGACTCCTCAGCACTTACCGAAAGAATGAGATCCTTGAATTTTATGGGATTTATTCCTCTGCTTAAAAGCTCAAGCGCTTCCTCATCAAAATAATCGGTAAGATCGCTGCTGTATATTTCTGTTGCTTCAACGGCAAGAGGACTGTCAACGTAAACGGGAAAGCCGTCGTGACGCTTTATAAGTCCCATCTCTTTTATTGTTCGTATCAGGTAAAGCATTTCCTGCGTTCTGCCTACTGCAAAGCAGGGAATTACAAGGTTTCCGCCTCTGTCGAGCGTTGATTGGATGATAGATGTCATTTGCTTTACGTAATCCTTAACGGGCGGGTGAGTCCTGTCGCCGTAGGTGGATTCGATAACTACGTAATCTGCTTTTTTGGGAGATCGAGGGTCGCGTATCAACGGACGCTTTACGTTGCCGAGATCGCCCGAAAATACGATAGTTTCCTCTTTTCCGTTTTCGTTTATGCAGATGCTGACGCTTGACGATCCGAGAAGATGGCCCGCATCGGTAAATGATACCGTTATACCGTCAAATAAGGTGTACTCCTTATCATAAGAGCAGGAAACGAACTGCTTCAACGTTTTTTCCGCATCTTTTACTGTATACAGCGGAGTAAACGATTCCTGACCTGAGCGTTTAGCTTTTCTGTTTTTCCATTTTGCTTCGTATTCCTGTATATAGGCGGAGTCAAGAAGCATTATGCCGCAGAGCTTTTCTGTGGCCTCTGTTGCATAGATCTTACCGCCAAAGCCGCCCGCGGTAAGAAAGGGGAGCTTTCCCGAATGATCTATATGTGCGTGCGTGAGAAGAACGCAATCAATACTTGACGGAAGTATAGGAAGCTCGCAGTTTTCGTAAATATCAGGTCCCTGCTCAAGACCGCAGTCTACCATGATCGTTTTACCGTTTGCGTACAGAACCGTGCATGAGCCTGTAACCTCATGGGCTGCACCGTAAAAAGCAATTTTCATACCGTATATCCTTTCGTTTAAACTAAGTGTTGAATATTATTGACACAATACTATATTATCGATACGCCAAACTTGTAGGTTAAATGTCAAGTGATACGATCTTTATTGCAAAAAAGAATTTTCCGAATATGTATTTATCAGATGCACTTTCCGTCATCGTTATTATCTTACCGTCGTAATAATCAAGGCCCTCAGCCATTGCAGGACCTTTGAAGGTCTTTATGCATTCGCCGAGATAATACACGCTTGCTCCGTCTAAGGTGTTGCCTGAATCTGTTGCATCCTTCAAGTCATATACGAAATATTCACTGTCCGTAAGACCGTATGATGTTGATGTTACGAGCTTTCCGTCAGGAGTGAAGCAAATGCCCTGTACCTTGTTTCCAATGGAATATATCTTGTCAGGCTTCGTAAGATCGCTCGGCTGATAGCGTGAAATGATAGCATAGTTTGTGCCGTTGGGCGTTACGTATTCGTGATCTGTTATATAGTTTTCTCCGTCATGAAATTCACCGACATATACGTAATCGGAATCTGCGTATATGAAGCTCGCAGCGTTATTTACTGCAATGCCGCTTCCGATATCTATCTTATCGCCGTTTTTGCCGTTTAAAAATTTGTTTATATCAACTGTATAAACGGTATCCTCGCTTGCTATGTATACAGTTTCGCCGAAATAAGCAATACCGCCTGCGTGACCTGTGAATTCCGCATCATTTTTGTAAAGCAAAACGTAGTAAGAATCATTGTTCATATCGGTTATGTATACACGGCTGGCAGAATGATCCTTCATATATCCCGAAACGAAGATCCTTTCCGATTTTTCGTGTGCAAAAATACCCTGACATACAAAGCCGTCATTAAGTCCGGGATTTGTGCATAGGTCTGATTTTAATGCATAGTATTCAGAATAAATTGCGAATTTTGCAATGTTAAGCCCGCCTATCACAAGTATGAAAAGTGCTACGGGTATCAACACGATGGCAAGTATGATCTTTAAGGCAAATTTACGCTTGTTTTTCATAATTAAAGGCTGTTCCTTTCGAATATAATATCTCGTTTAAACTGATTTTATCATAGCATTATTTAAAAATCAATAGTTTTTGATGTCAAAATGTTGATTTTTGCATAGTTATATGTTATAATGAATTAAGAATTTTGGAGAGGGTTGGTTTGATGTTTGAGTTGGAATTCTTGCTCATAACACTTTTTAAGCTGTTTTTGTCGGTTCTTTTGGGACTGCTTATAGGAAGTGAAAGAGAGCGTCACGGCAGAGCGGCAGGTATAAGAACGCACATTCTTGTGTGTCTCGGAGCGGCGCTGACTTCTATGATCAGCTTATATGTAAAGGATTATTTCGGTCAGGGCGATGTTTTGCGAATATCTGCACAGGTAGTATCGGGTATAGGCTTTCTCGGCGCAGGAATGATAATCCTGCGTGAAAACAATATGATAATGGGCCTTACTACTGCGGCAGGAGTCTGGACAACAGGTATAATAGGAATAGCGGTAGGCTTTGGCTTTTATACAGGAGCGGGAATCGCAACGCTGTTTTCGCTCGTTACAACGATGCTTATATCAAAGCTCGAAAAAAGAAAGAGAAATGCAGATACTATATACGTTGAAATAGACGATATGTATCGCCTTAATGAAATTAAAAAGATATTGGAAAAACGGTTTGAAGGGCGTATGACTGCGTGCAGAGTCGTGCCTCCCAAAAGCAACTATTCAGGTAATATCGGCTTGAATCTGACTGTGAAAAGCGGTTACGGATTTGATGTCGAGTTATTATGTAAGGATACTGATGGAATAGTGTACACAGAAAAGGTAAAATGAATTATACATACTGTTACTGTTAAGTAAGCTGTTTATATGGATATTGGTATTCAAAATAAAAGGAGATAATTTGTTGTTATGAAGAAGAAAAACGGTTCTTTCTGGCTTGCGCTGACGCTTTTCAGCCTTTTGGGACAGATAGCGTGGGTCGTTGAGAATATGTATCTGAACGTGTTCATATACAAGACGTTCAATGCAAGCGCCGGCGATATATCAAATATGGTTGCCGCATCTGCTGTTACAGCCACGCTGACAACAGTGTTTATCGGCGCGATTTCCGATAAAATAGGGAAAAGAAAGCTGTTCATATGTGCAGGATATATTCTCTGGGGTATTTCGATATTTGCCTTTGTCGGTCTGCGAGAGGATATACTTACAAAGACGTTTGCACTGACTGCATCGGCAGCATCTCTCGGTGTCACTCTGACAATAGTGCTTGACTGTGTTATGACATTTTTCGGTTCGAGCGCAAATGATGCTGCGTTCAATGCATGGCTTACAGATTCGACCGATGAATCAAACAGAGGCGCAGCAGAGGGCATAAACGCTATGATGCCCCTCTTATCAGTTCTTGCGGTATTCGGCGGATTTATGTTTTTTGATCTCGATCAGCCGAGATCGTGGACGCTTATATTCACGATAATCGGTACTCTCGTGACATTGGTCGGTATTCTCGGAATATTTATAATAAAAGAACCCGTGACAGAGCGTTCGGAAATGCCGTATTTAAAGGGCATAGTTTACGGATTTATGCCGTCTACTATTAAAAGCAATGTCGTTTTGTACGTAACACTCGCGGCATTCATTATTTTCAATATATCCATTCAGATATTTATGCCGTATCTGATTATTTATTACGAAGAATCGTTGGAGATGGCTGATTATGTTCTGATAATGGCACCTGCGATAATCGCCGCATCTGTCGTAACTGCGCTCTGGGGCAGATTTTACGATAAAAAGGGCTTTGGCGTTTCGTGTGCGGGATCGCTTGCGATGCTGATTTTGGGATATATGATCCTGTTCTTTACACGCACTACCGTTCCCGTATTTATAGGCTCGCTTTTTATGATGAGTGGATATTTGTCGGGTATGGCGGTATTCGGTGCGATGATCCGTGATAATACTCCTGTTGGCAAGGCGGGAAGACTGCAGGGAGTGCGTATTTTCTCGCAGGTTTTTGTACCGGGAATCGTAGGCCCATATATAGGCAAGGCGGTTTTGAGCAATGCAAAGCAGCTTGAAAATGATGACGGAACGCTTTCATTTATTCCCAATGCAAATATTTTCCTTGCAGCAGCAATTGCGGCTGTTATCATAATTCCTGTTTTTGCGGCAATTCTGTCGATCAAAAAGAAGGCAAAGGAGTGAGAATATGAAGGTGTCTGAATACTTGTGGAGAGAAAGAAAAAGAACGTTTCTCGGCTTGCCGTTCAGCTTTACGGTATATAAGCTGACACGTGAAAAGCTCTTTGTTGAAACGGGATTTTTTGCAAAAAAGGAAGAGGAGATCCGCTTATACAGAGTAATGGATCTGACGCTTCACCGCACATTCGGTCAGCGTGTGTTCGGTCTTGGTACTATACATTGCTGCACGGGCGATAAATCAACACCCGAGATTGATATTCTTAACATAAAGCATCCCAAAAAGATCAAGGATCTCATTTCCGACCTTGTTGAAAAGCAAAGGGTCGAAAAGCGTATATCTGCACGCGAATTTATGGACGATGACGATCATCCTGATGATGCAGACTGCTCTTGTGATTAAAATAAAAAAACGGAAGACTTTTTGAAGGTCTTCCGTTTTTTTGTATATAGATTGTTGATTATTCAGCGGGTTCAACGATCTCAGCGTCAACGGCGTTCTTGCGTACGCTTTCGATGCCGTTCTCGCAGCTTGCCTTTGCAGCATAGCCCTCACTTGCAAGGATGGGCTCGCCGTTTCTTGCTTTAAGACGGAAACGGAATTCGCCTGCCTTGTCTGTATAGATCTCAAACTTGGGGTTTACAGCCTTTTCAAAGCCTTCAACCGTCTGATCCTCAACGTTAGCGATAGGAGCATTTTTAGCAATGCTTTCAATGCTGTTCTTGCAGCTTGCAAGTGTATTGAACACTTCGCCGCCTGTAGCTATTGTCTGACCGTTAGATGCCTTAAGAGCCAGTGTGTAACCGGTATTTGTCTTGTTGATAACAAACTTTCCCATTTCAAATTTTCCTTTCATAACGCAGATAAAAACTGCTTATTCTTGTTTTTATTTTAACATACATCAAGGATTTTGTCAATAAGGTTTTTTTAATAAAAAAATTATGCGTGCAGATATCATCTTTTTAACAAAAAAAGCTTTTGTGTGTTGGTTAAAATGCACAACTGCAATAGGAAATAATAAGATATTTTATATATAAGCACTTGACGGAGTTATATTTTTATGGTATACTTTAAAGGTAAACATATTGTGCGGCAAATGAAATTTTACGCCGCAGACTACGGAAAGGAAATAAAAATGGAAACGAGAAAATTCTTATCACGCCGTATACTTTGCATAAGCTTGTGTGCGGTTATGATCTTAGGCGTATTTGCCGGTGTTTTCGTTCACCTTGCAAGCGCCGCTACGACTGTTACAGTCGTTACGGGCTCGGACTATCAGCCGTCAAGCACGACTGAGCCGTCAGCATATACGGACGCACTTATTAGCAGTCTGAAATCAAACGGTGTAAAGCCGTACGGCGTTCTGTGGTGCGGTGACTATTCGGGCGGATTTTCCACCTCGGCTACGGAGTCGGGAATAAATGCAATCAAATCAAAAATATCAAGCGCGTTCGGAAGTGTCAACCAGATGATATTCGCTCAGGGCAACCACGACCCTGCCGCATCAGTAGGACTTACATCATCGGGTGCACACGATACAGAATACTACGGAGTATTTGTGCTTAACGATGACGATTACGGCTGGTATAACGGCGATCCCAACGACATGAGCACGGGTATGGGCGGCCATCTCAGCACTATTCAGCAAAGTGCGGCAAACCTTCGCGCATATTTTGCTGAAAAGGCTATGAACGGTTATGATAAACCGATATTTATTACGGCTCATATTCCGCTTCACTCATCCTTGCGTACAAGAGCGTATAATGACGGTCAGTATGCTAAATATATCGTTGATGCACTTAACGAAGGCGGTGCGCTTGGACTTAACATCATATATCTTTACGGTCATAACCACTCGGGCAGATCCGATGACTATATAGGCGGCGGCTCTGTTTATCTTACAAGAGGCGATACGATGTTCGTATCTCAGGTAGGTAACAGCAAGGCAGTTCCTATGGCTGTTCCGCTCAGATTTACATATATGACTGCAGGTTACCTCGGTTATTGTGCAAACGCAAACCCCGGCGGTAATCAGTTGAGCATGGCAGTCTTTGAGATCACGGGCAACGAGGTAGTCGTTAAGCGTTGCGGAGCGTCAGGCTTTATTAACGTCGGCGCGCAGGGATCTTGGTGGGAAACAGAGGAAAACTGCCACACATACGGCACTACCGACGATTATCTCAAGCCGGCGACCGGTAAGCAGATGAATCTTACGACAAATTACGCAGGCTGGAATACCGTTGATGCCAATTCCTACGAAACATCATACGTTCAGACTACATCGTTCACAAACGGCGGAGTTTACGTAATTGCAGATAAAAATACAGCAGGTACTGCAAATGCAGTAAAATACGCTACGGGCGATACATCAACTCAAAGCGTTAACGTAGTAGTAAAAGACGGAGTTGCGTATCTAACAAATGCCGACGCCAATGTTGAATGGATGTGGACTTCAGTTTCCGGCGATTACGGTACATTGCAGGGAACATCAGGCGGAAGATTTCTGCAGATAGTAGGCCAGGACGGCGGACATCTGCGTACGAGCAGCTCGTATACCGAAACTGAAAACGGTACGAGATATTCCATGTGGAAAATGTCAGGCACGGCAAGCTACGGACTTTATTCTTACGTTTACGGCTCGGGATATTCCGATAATTCCACACGTTCATACTTAAGAAGCAACGGCACCGGATTTGTCAGCCATTCCAATGCAAATGCAATTACCTCGGGGACTAACCCTGTATACATATTCCGGAAAAACACGGTAGCATCGCTCTCTTCTGCTTCTGCTAAGGTAGAGGGTATAAGAAGCTTCTTTGTTCCTTGCACGGAATCGTGGTCAGCTAATGCAAACAAGATCAAAAAAGCAATTACCGTTACCGTAAAGGCAGACGGTGTTGAAAAGGTTGTAACTGACTATACGTTTGGCACGACGCCCGATCTTTCCAAGAGCGGAAATCAGATAGTTCCGATATATTACGGCGGAGCTATCATAGGCGGCGTTATAGTAAAGGTTTCAACAATGGCGGAAGCTGTCGCATTCAATCCTACATACTACGCAGAGAAAAATGCAGATCTTAAGAATTTGTACGGCGACGATTCAATGGCGTTGTACAAGCATTTTATCACGTTCGGTATAAAGGAAGGCAGAGAAACGAGCCCCATATTCAATATCAAGCACTATCTGACCAAAAACGCAGACCTTACTGACGCATTCGGTACTGATAACGTAAAGGCTTACGAGCACTTCTGCTCGACGGGATATAAGGAAGCGAGATATTCAGCCCCTGCTGCTAATCTCGGTGACGATTTCTGCGCGACGATCAACTTGTCGTATACACCTCTTTCACTCGGTGTCAGCGGCGGCGACGTTGTGACTGTTACAAACGACAAGGCGGTTACATGGCATTTTGAACGTCTGAGCTCAGGATTGTATAAAATAACCGATAGCTCAAACGGAAAAGCGCTTGATCTTTACGGCGGAAACTGTGCTAACGGCACGAACATCCAGACGTACGATTATAACGGAACGCACGCTCAGCTCTGGTTTTTGTTCGATAATAACAACGGTACGTACAGCATACGTCCGTTCAACGGATCGGCATGGTTTATGGATATTCCCGCGGCATCGACCGAGGCAGGCACAAGTGTCAAGACGTACACGTACAACGGCTCTGCCGCGCAGGGATTCGTGATCTCTGCTATCGACAGTGATTTTGAAATAAGTGCCGAAAGCGGATATTCACTCAAGGACAATAATATTATCGGCGTAAAAGAGGGAACGACTGCAACTGAAATGCTGAAAGCGTTTGAGGACTCCTGTAAGGTATTTGACCGCGACGGTAACCAGGTGACAAGCGGCAAAATATGCTCCGGTTATATTATGAGAAAATACTCAGGCTCGTTCGTTGCAAGCACAGCCGTTATCAATGTTTCAGGCGACTGTGACGGGGACGGAAAGGTAACTGCGAAGGACGTTATCCGTGCAAAGAAGAAAAGCGCGTTATCTTCAACAGAGCTGTATTTCTATGCAGCAGACCTTAACGGCGACGGCACTGTCAATTCTTCGGATGTAAGCCTTATTGCCAATATTGCCATAAACTAAGTGATATTATGAGATTTAAAAATGTAACGAGGATCGTATCGGTGCTTCTTGCATTGCTTATGCTGTGTGCGTGCAGTGCCGATACACTAAATGATACAACTGCTGACGGTTCAATGCCTGTTACTGATGCAGAAACTGAAATAACAGAGGTACCAATCGTGAAAGTAATTCTTGAAAACTATAAAACGAATGAAAAAAGCTTTTCATTCGGAATATCATTCGAAGATGATTTTGACGGTGTTGTAGCAGCAACATTAAAAAGCGGCGAAAGCACCGTAGAAAAAGAAGAAAAAGTTACTGTTGCAAAGGAAACACTTGTTGAGCTTACGCTTGACGGTGCGGAATTTCTCAACGGCGACTATGAATTTACATTGAGCGCATCCGATGCAAATGCATCGGATAGCGCAAAGGTAAAGTTTATCAGCGGTTTACCGCAGTTGTCGGAAAAAAGCGTTAAGTGGGTAATTGCAAATCTTACGCTCGAGGAAAAGACGAAGCTACTTGTTGCATGGAGTGCAACCATCGCAGGCCTTGCCGGATCGAGCTATGAGGTAGAGCGCTTGGGAGTGCCTAAATTCGAGTTTGCGGATGCTTCAAGCGGATTGCGTTTGACATCCTCATCAATGGCGTACCCCTCGCTTACAAACCTTGCATCAACGTGGAATGATGATCTGATGGGTGATCTTACAAAGCATATCGCATCCGACTTTTCCGCCTACGGCGTAGACATACTTTTAGGTCCGGGCCTCAATATTCAGAAGAATATTTTCGGCGGCAGAAACTTTGAATATTTTTCCGAGGACCCGTACCTTACGGGTATGATGGCGGCAAATTATACAAACGGCTTGCAGGCAAACGGTATAGGTGCGTGTCTTAAGCACTATGCGGCAAACAGCCAGGAAACGAGCCGAGGCTCTTCATCGTCTGAGGTGACCGAAAGAGCACTGAGAGAAATATATCTCAAGGGCTTCGGATATGCATTGAAATATTCCGATCCTTACACTGTAATGACGTCGTATAACCGCATCAACGGAAGATACGGATGCGCAAACAAGGATCTTATACAAACCGTTTTGCGTGACGAATTCGGCTTTAAGGGCTATGTAATGAGCGACTGGGAGGCATCGGGTGCAAGAGTTCAGTCGGTCAATGCAGGTAACGATATGTACTGTGGAAGCCCGAAGCCCGAGGAAGAAGCAAAGGTTATTTTCGATGCGGTGAAGAATGGAAAGATAAAAGAATCTCAGGTCGATTTTTGCTGTGAAAATATTCTCTCCGTTGCTGCTAAATGCGAGGTGATGACGAGAAAGAGAGTTACCAAGCAGATCACAAACAAGCCTGAAAAGTATGAGTCCATACGCCGTGTCGGTGCAGAGAGTATGGTACTGCTGAAGAACGATGATGCAACGCTTCCGTTCAATAACAAGAAGGTTGCTATGTTCGGTAATGCATCGTACGTGACGGAGCATTGCGGATACGGTGCCTGCTATGTATATGCTTCCGATTTTGTCAGCATTTATGACGGTCTTGCCGCAGTTGACGGTATATCCGTATACAGAACAGCCGCAAAAATGTATGATGGCGTAAAGCAGCACGAGGCGGTAGTTAATTCGCAGCTCATAAATCCCGCAAACGATCCTCTGGAAGTAAGAGTAACTGAGGATATCGCACGCGAGGCAGCTGCAAACAGCAATATTGCTATATTCACTATTTCACGTATATCACGTGAGGGCGTAGACCATATGGACTCCATCGGAGACTATTATCTTAACCTTACAGAGCGTGAGGCTATTGAAAATCTTTCACGCGAGTATCACGCAAAGGGCAAAAAGTTAATTGTGCTTATCAATACAGGCAATCCGATAGAGGTTGAGTCATGGAAGGATCTCGCCGATGCTATCGTTTATATAGGTCTTTCGGGTGAGCAGATCGGAAATTCCGTTGCGGATCTTCTTACGGGTAAAGAGAATTTCAGCGGCAAGCTTACGTCAACTTGGCCTCTTGACTATACGTATACACCTGCATCCGAATATTTCCCGGGTAATTCCGAAACAGCAATATTCTATGAGGATATATACGTCGGATACCGTTATTACACTACGTTTGATGTTGATGTATCCTATGAATTCGGATACGGAATGTCTTATACAACATTTGAATATTCCGATTTCAATGTAACCAAAAACGGAAATGAATACGAGCTTTCCGTAAAGGTTAAAAATACGGGTGATACAGCGGGTAAGGAGGTAGTTCAATTCTACGTTTCCAAGCCCGACGGCAAGAATGAGCAGCCGAAGATAGAGCTTGCAGGATACGGGAAGACGCCCGTTTTGAACCCCGACGAAGAAGCGGTAATTACAAGCACCGTTACGTATGATGAATTGAAGACGTATTATGTCGATTCTTCCGATTGGATAATAGAGCAGGGCACGTATAAATTTTCAGTCGGTGCATCTGTTGAAGATATAAAGGCTTCAAGTGACGTTGTGATCGACAGTGAAATACTGGTTCTCGACGTTGAGAACATATCAGGTCCCAGAGTAGACTTTACTCCTTTGTCAAAATCTGAACCTAAGCCTGCTTTGAGCGGAGAAGAAGATCTTGCAAAGGGTAAGCCCGTTACTGCCAGCTTCTCGGAAGCAGGATACGATGCTCTTTATGCAGTTGACGGCTCGCGCCTGTCGCGCTGGAGCGGACTTGGAACAACAGGACCGAATTACTGGCTGACCGTAGATCTGGGTCAAAAGACTGATATTTCAAAAATCGTTTTGCGTTGGGAAGCAAATACGGAAGGAAAATTCTCGATCTGCATATCGGACGATAACCAGAATTGGAGCAAAGTCGGAGATTATAAATCTGACGGAATAGACACAGTAACGCTTAATGGAAGCGGAAGATACGTGAGAGTTCAAGCACCCGCAAAGGGATTTTTCTCAATCTTTGAATTCAGCGTATATAAGTAATTAACAAGACATCTGCGATGATTTTTGCAGACAATAAATAAAAGAGCTGATCGGAATGTAAGATTCCGATCAGCTCTTTTTTGTATTCTCTTTTATGGATCTTTATGCCTGATCTGCAACGGTCGTGCAATAGTAATAAAGCATTGAGGTGTTTATATCCCAAAAACCGTATGTAATTATTTCAATTTCCGTTGCTTCTTCTTTTGTATAAACGACTACCTCGCCTGATTCTGCCCAGCAGTTGTATTTTTCAAAATAATAACCGTTTTTAAAATCGGGTGTGGTAAGAGATGATCTTTCGCATGCATTTGTAATTCCTGATATTATACGCTCAGGAGTCTCTGTTGCCTTTGTCCAATTGGGTATTATTGTGAACTGTGCTGTCATTTCAGAAGCTAACGGCGAATTTGTAAAATCAGCGGTGCAAAAAGCACTGCCTGTACCCTCAGAATCAAAATCGTCGAATTGAAGCTGTACTGTTATGCCGTCGGGAAGATCGACGTTCATCTCTTCCTTTACTATCTGTTCTATCAGAGAAATGTCCTTAGAGCCTTGATGCAGCATCACAAGTCCGCTGCCTTGCTTCGCAGCACAAGACGCAAAAACGATCAACATAATGCAAAACAGAACAGAGAATATTCTTTTTTTTATCATTTTCAGAACCTTTCTATTCAGCTTTTTTTGATGTATATGTAATTGAATCTGTCATTCGGGGCACAGTCGCCAAGATCCATAAACTGCATAATATCGCCGTTTGCAACAGAATTATCTGCCCATTTGAATTCGAAGCTGTCACCGAGACTCAAAAGCGCTTTAGATACCTTTATCTGTAAGATGTTTTTCTGTACGGAAAACTCACATTCGCCGATCGTTTCGAGCTCCCATTTTCCGTCTGCAAACGCTTCGATGGATGCTTTATTACCGTTTTGAAATCTGTTTATTATGTAGTTGTACCCGTACCAGCCGCTTGAATGCTTTCTGTCGGAGTTTATAAACAGATTCATCCAGTTGGTACCTTGCGGCGCTGTTATATCATCGGCACATTCTGCGTAAAAGTAAATATATTCGCCATCAGATGAAACCTTCATTTTAACAAGATCGTTTCTTCCCGTGTCATTTGTATAGTGGAATCCGCCGACGTATGACATAGCATCACGCTTTACGGTATCACCTCTGTAATCAAGGTATTCAGGCCCCACATCGTCCCATTGATCTGCGCTTGCGTAAATATCAATGCTTTTTTGATTCGTTGCCACAGGAACATTTCGCGTGCCCTTGTATTTTCGTATATTTGCGACCATTTGATAATAGTAATTATCCTTATAAAGACCCTTGCAGGCCTCAATGTCGCGGGAGTATTCGCCGTTGAGATTATCAACGAAATAATTACATCTTTTTGGATCTGTTTCTTCTACTACAAACGTGTTTGCAATCGTCTGACCCTGTGCAGGATTTCTGTTACCTGGTAGAGTATTATCCCATCTGCCCGCCCACCATTCGTTCCAGCCGGTTATCATTATCATCGGCGGCTTTAATACATTGGCAGCATAGTCAAACTGCTCTTGAAAGGCGTAACCGTAAGGTGATGTCTTATCAACAAGAGAAAAGCCGTAATCGCGATCTGTCAGGTTCGGAGGCTGTTTGCCGTTATGAAAGCTCCTTCCTGCATTTGTGCCGTAGCTTCCGTTTACCCAGAATCCGCACATTACAACCGCCTGCTCTATGCTTCCAAGTGCGCTTTTTCCCGGCTTTTGAGGATACATATCGGCCCACGGCCATGTGCCATTACCGTTTGTCTCCTCATACCAGGAGTCGCTTGTGTTAGCCCATGAGCGTCTGAAGGTGAAAAAGCTCCGTTGCTGTTCTGTCAGCTTTTCAACAAGGGAAGGAGGGGCGAGTATTACCGGCTTATTATCCCATTCGAGCCAAAGCTCCCTGGATGCATTTACGGAGTAAAAAGCATCCCACAGCGCATCAAACGATCTTTTTGAGGTGTCATAGTCATCGCCCGTATGGAACATGACCTGCGGCGTTTTATATCCTTCCTTGCGTATTTCACTCCAAACCTTCAGTATCGTTTCACATACGGGGCGGTATATAAGTCCGTTAGTCACATCAAAGAATATAAAATCAATACCCGCATCTGCAAGCTGGTATGCGTGTTTACGGATGACCCACTCGTCATCGGAACGGTAATATCCGAAATAAGGCTCAGCCCAATAGTGCGCAAAGCCCCTGCTGCCGGATGCCATTACACGTTCAAATTCTTCAATTCCGCCTGTGGCATATGCAAGGCTGTGGTCCATAAGAGGACCGTTCCCCTCGTGCCACATGAAGTAGAAAATTCCTACCTTGCGGTCTTTTTCTTCAACAGAAACATTCAAAGGCAGCTCGCGGTCAAGGTCATCTGCTGCCGCCCACGTATCCTGGTAAAGATCGATAAATTCTTTCATAGCCTTCTCCTAAAAATATATCCTTTTTTCTTCCTCTTTGTTAAGTGCGTCAATAAGATATTTTTGATTTTCCTGCGGTAAAACACGCATCAGCAGACTGTATAATTCGTCGCTGTAAAACAGCTTTATGGTATGGTGCTTGTTGTATATTCTACCTGCGTGACACAGATCGTAATCGCAGTAAATGTTACGTGTAAGGATCAGATAATAAGTCTTTTTGTTGTTTTTTATCGTGCGTCCGTGCCGTGAATTTGACGCGAGAAATACATAAGAATAGTAATCGTATGAGTGATAACGGGTGCGGCTGAATGCGCGGCAGTATCTTATGCCCTTATCGGTAAAGTAGAGAGTTATGTATAGCCGTGAATAGCAGTAAACTGTAGCGGCGATGAGCAATAACGCCAGAATAACGAATGCTATTTTCCCGAATATAAGCTGCTCGACCTCCGCAGGACTGTCGCTTGACATCCAGAAGAGCATACTGACACAAAGAATAAGCCCTAAAATGCACCCAACTGTCGTCAGTGCGATAATTCTGCGGTTGAGCTTAAGAATTGCCCTTACGTTGCTTTTTATGCTGTTCACCCCCCCTTATAATATGCTATCGTTATATACTGTTAACATTATACAACAAGTAAGGAATATTGTCAAGAAATTTTCGTCGTCAAACGCAAAAAACGAGGGAAAAGGCATGAGAAAATGTAAAATTATTCAGAATTTTTAATTAAATTATTGTGTTGTAGAGTTGTATAAACAACGTGTCATATAAATTATAATTTTATTTTGAAAATGGGTTGACTTAATAATAAAAATATAGTATAATTCAAGTATATGTGCTCATTGGAGCATAATACAGAAGATTTTTACCCGATACGTGTATAAACACAGATATTTGGCTTGGAGATAGTATATGAACAATCAGAAAGATCAGCCGTTGGTTTCAATCATAATACCCGTATATAACGGCAGTAATTATGTCAAAGAGGCTATTGACAGTGCATTGGCTCAAACGTACGGCAACCTTGAAATAATCGTTGTTAACGACGGCTCGTCCGACAACGGTCTTACAGAAGAAATAGCCCTTTCGTACGGCGATAGGATACGGTATATTGCAAAGGAAGAAAACGGCGGGGTTTCGTCTGCCTTGAATGTCGGCATACGAAATATGAAGGGTGAATATTTTTCGTGGCTTTCGCACGATGACAGATACACGCCTGAAAAAATTGCATCGCAGGTTGAATTGCTTACTGCATTAAAGCACGAGCGAGTAGTCGCAATATGCGATTATTCCTGTATAAACGCTTCATCAAAGCCGCTTTTCGATATACATAAATTCTGTTTTGAAAACGGTAAGATGTATGATTGGGGGGTTCCGCTCAGTGCTGTTTTTGAACGGGGCTCGTTACACGGCTGCGGCCTTATGATACCCAAAAGGGCATTCGAAGAATGCGGTATGTTTGACGAAAAAATGCGATATTGCCAGGACGCACAGATGTGGGCGATGATATTTATCAGCGGATACTCGCTTATAGCAACAGACGGCAAGTTTGTTGAAGCACGTGTTCACGATAAGCAGCTTACGCAAACGGGAAAAAGTATTTTTCACAGCGATTGTATTCTGATGGCTGACAGGCTGCTGCCGGATCTTCTTCGTGTTTCCGATAAGAAAAACAACTATCTTTACATGTTTGCCAAATTCCATGCAAAGCATAACAGCGAGACGGTCGTTACAAAATGCATAGAATATGCAAAACACAAAAAGCTATTCAGCATATTCAATGCTCTGAATTTAAAAATTCTGATATCGTACGGCAAGATACGTCCTTTCATAAGAAAGATGTACTACTCTGTTGTAAGAAAAGTAAAAACACAAGGATAAGATAACGATAATGCTGCCATATTACATTCTTATACTCGTTCCTGCATTGCTGATGGTCTTTACCGACCATTTAACATACAAGACACGTGGATTTGACTTTAAAAAGCTGATACTCGGATCGTTTTTCCTGTTATTTTTTGTTATCCTCGCTTGCAGAGGAATAGAGATCGGAGTTGACCTTGATAACTATCAGGAAATGTTCGAGGCGACTGCATCAAGCGACTTTTTCGCTTCCCTTGACAACTACGGTGTTGAGATCGGATATCATACGCTGCAATACCTTGTCGGATTGCTTACCGATGATTTTCGCTGGATGCTCGTAATAGTTGCTCTTTTTTCCACCGTGCCGCTCTGGATACTGTACCAGAAGGAATCGGAATATCCGTATCTGACGATGATACTGTTTGTAACGGTTGCGCCTTTTGCTATGTTTTTTTCGGGCTTGCGTCAGACGTGCGCGATGGCGTTCGTAGTTCCGGTATACTATCTGATCAAAAATAAAAAGCCCGTGTGGTTTGTGATCGTAGTTCTGATAGCCTCCTTATTTCACAAATCCGCTATCGTTATGCTTGCGATGTATCCGCTTTATCACATCAAGTTCGGACGGAATTTTGCATATTTCTTTATGCCTGTTACAGGATTGTGTCTGCTGTTCAACAAGCAACTGCTATCTTTTGCATTTAACGTCCTGGCGGGCGGATATTTTGATAAGTACGGTGAAATAGCAAATACAGGCTCTTATACGATGTTGATCCTGTTCATAGCGTTTATCGTGTATTGCTACGTTATACCCGATGAGGAAGTACTCGATGATAACATACGGGGCTTGCGAAATTTCCTTTACTTGATGATAATAATTCAGTGCTTTGCACCCGTTCACACAGTTGCAATGCGAATGAATTACTACTATATGCTGTTTTTGCCGATACTGATTCCAAAGATAGCCGCAAGCTGCGAACGCCAAACGGCAAGACTTTCGGAGCTTTCGCTGATAGCCATGAATGTATTCTTCACGGCAAGGTACTTTGTTGAAATGTATACAGGTGAGGATATTTTGAATATATATCCGTACGAGGTATTCTGGAAATGAGGATAGCGCAGATAAATTCAACGTGCGGTGTCGGAAGCACGGGGAAGATATGCGATGCTATATCAGATCTTCTTGATGTGCGTAATATCGAAAACTATATTTTTTACACAGTAGGAAAAGCACCGAAGAAAAAAAGCGGATATATAAAATACGGAAGCGATGTATATACGAAGATGCAGGCGTTACGGTCGCATATTTTCGGTAATTACGGTTTTAATTCAAAAAAAACGACAAAAAAGCTCATCGGACATCTTGATGCCATAAAGCCGGATGTGGTCCATCTTCATAATCTTCACAGCCACAATTGCGATCTTGAAATGCTTTTCGGATATTTCAAAAAAAATAAAGTAAAGCTTGTTTGGACATTTCACGATTGCTGGGCATTTACAGGCTACTGTCCGCATTTCACCCTTGAAGAGTGTGAAAAATGGAAAACAGAATGCAAGGATTGTCCTGTATATAAAGGCTTCAGCTTTTTCAGGGATAAAAGCAACAGCAACTATTGCAGGAAAAGAGAGCTTTTTTCAGATCTTGATGTCACAGTCGTTACTCCTTCAAAATGGCTTGCGGGTCTTGTCAAGGAGTCGTTTTTTAAAAACGCTCCCGTACGCGTGATAAATAACGGTATTGACCTTGATACGTTCAAGATATGCGGCAGCGATTTCAAGAAAAAGCTCGGTTGCCAAAAAGAGTATCTTGTTCTCGGCGTGGCATATGAATGGGGAAAAAGCAAGGGGCTTGATGTTTTTATTGAGCTTTCCAAGCGTTTGCCCGAGCGTTATAAAATAGTACTCGTCGGCACGAATGACGCTGTTGATAAGGAGCTTTCCGAAAACATAATTTCCATTCACAAGACAGATGACCAAAAGCAGCTGGCTGAAATATATTCTGCCGCTGACGTTTTTGTAAATCCTACACGTCAGGAGGTCTTCGGACTGGTGAATATTGAAGCACTTGCCTGCGGCACTCCCGTTGTTATGTTCAATACGGGAGGAAGTCCTGAATGTATTGATGATTCGTGCGGAATAAGTGTTGCTTGTGAGGATATTGACGCAATGCTCGATGCTGTGATCGATGCGTGCGAGCTTCGGCATTTTTCACAGGATGACTGTGTTAACAGAGCATCATTGTTTGACGAAAGAAGAATATATGAAGCGTATGCAGAGCTTTACTGTGAGCTGTATAACACAAAGAATTCGAAGGCTGACAAGTAATGAAAATAGGTATAATCACTCACTACTATAAAAGCCGTAATTACGGTGGAAATCTTCAGGCGTATGCCTTGTGCAAATATCTCAACAGTATTGACGGTGTTACTGCCGAGCAGGTATGCTATTCTCTCAGCGGTCTTTTACGCAAGCGTCCGCCGCTCAATACGAAACTCGCTTGTAAGTACATAAAGCGTGTATTTACAAAAACCGCCGAGAGCATACACTCTGTCGTATACAGAAAACAAGATCAGAGGGCATCAAAGGCTCTTGAGGCGATAGACGCATTCAATTATTCAATACCGCACAGCAAAACGGTTTATAATGCGGATAACATCAGCAAGGCGAATTGCGAATATGATGCCTTCATAACAGGAAGCGATCAGGTGTGGAGCCCGAATGTTTATTGCACAGGATACCTGCTTACGTTTGTTTCTGAGGACAGGCTTAAGATTTCTTACGCAGCAAGCATTTCAAAGGACAGCCTTTCGAATGATGAAAAAGAAGTGTTCAAAAATGCCCTTACAGGCTTCAGAGGCATATCAGTCAGAGAAGATTTGGCTGTAACGCTTTTGTCCGAGCTTACAAGATCTCCTGTGGTGCAGGTTGCCGATCCTGTATTTTTGCTTGACAGGTCACATTGGCAGGCTCTTTGCTGTAATGAAGATGTTCCGAGTGGAAAATATATGCTTTGCTATTTTCTCGGCAATGACAGAAAGCATCGGAAAATTGCATCTCAGGCTGCTGAAATGATGAATCTTAAGATCATCAGTATTCCGGACCTTCTTGGAATATACAGACCGTCTGATCGCATCTTAAAGGGTGAACTGCTTTACGGTGTATCGGTAGAAAAGATGCTTGCACTTATCAATAATGCCGAGTTTGTTGTTACTGATAGCTACCATATCTCCGCATTTTCTTACATTTTCAAAAAACAGTTTGCCGTTTTCGGACGAATTGACGGCGGCAATTCGATGAATAGCCGTCTTGATACACTGCTCGGAATGATAAATATGAAGGACAGGCTTATCGATACGGATGACCGTTCCTGCGCAAAGCTTATCGCATCTTTGGAAAGAGCGGACTATTTCAACAGCTCAGAGGAGCTTGAAAGACTGAAAATGTTTTCTATGGATTTTTTAAATGATGCGTTGTTTCAAGGACAAGGTAAATGAAAGTTAATCAATTAAAGGCAGGTGTGATAATATCATATCTGCAAATGGCGTTATCAGTTTTAATAAGCCTACTGTATACACCCGTTATGCTCAAGCTGCTCGGTGATTCTGAATACGGGCTTTACAATACGGTGGCTTCAACTGTGTCAATGCTGTCGATATTGAGTCTGGGACTGAATAGCGGATATGTGCGTTATTTTTCCCAATACAGACAGCGTAACGAAAAAGAACGTATATATTCATTGAACGGGCTTTATTTTATAGTATTGTCTGTCATAGGCATTATAGCGTTACTGTGCGGTGCTTTTCTGACATGCAATCTCGACCTTGTTTTCAAGGACGGGCTTACTCATTCGGAATACGAAACGGCGCGAATTCTGATGATAATTCTGACAGCTAACCTTTCGCTGTCATTTCCTATGGGTGTTTTTTCAAACATAATATCGGCGCACGAGCGTTTTGTATTTCTCAGGCTGTTAAGCGTTATAAAGACAGTCGCAAGCCCGCTTGTGACGTTGCCTCTTATGCTTATCGGCTTTCGCTCCATAGGTGTAGTTACTGTCACTTTGATATTTTCGGTTTTGACAGATGCGTTGTATATGTACTACGTTTTCTTTGTTCTGAAGGACAGGTTTGTTTTCAGAAATTTTGAAAAGGGACTGTTCAGGAGTATTTTTTCCTATACGGCTTTTATAGCCTTGAATATGATCATAGATCAGATAAACAATAATCTCGGAAAGGTCATCATAGCAAGATATTTAGGAACGGTTCAGGTTGCAGTATATTCCGTCGGATTTACATTGTATTCCTATTATCTTACGTTTTCTTCGACCGTATCTGCAATATTTACACCGCGAGTCCACAAAATAGTCAATGAATTTCAGCACGATAAAAAGCTGCTGTGCGAAAAGCAGACAGACCTGTTTATTAAGGTTGGCAGAATACAGTATTTTATTCTTGCATTAATTTCTTCCGGGTTTATCTTTTTCGGAATGGATTTTATAACGAAGCTCTGGATAAGCAAGACAGGATACGAGGATGCGTTCTATGTTTCGGTAATGCTTATGATCCCTGTCACGATCCCACTTATACAGAACGTTGGAATTGAAATGCAGCGTGCACAGAATAAACACAAGTTTCGCAGTATAGTCTATTTATTTATGGCGTTGATTAATGTCGCTGTATCTGTCATACTGTGCCGCAGGTTTGGTATAATCGGGTGTACAGTAGGTACATCTGTATCTTTCGTGTTATTTAACGGCGTCATACTCAATATTTACTATCAGAAGCGTTGCTATATAAATGTTTTAAGATTCTGGAAAAGTATATTGCTCGCATCCAGATCGTTGATATTACCCATTGTGTTCGGGATCATTATGACGAATATCTTCAGATCATTCTCGATAACGGGCTTTATATGCCGTATACTTGCTTATTCAGCCGTTTACTGCCTTTCTGTCTGGCTTTTCGGATTGAATGAAAGAGAAAAGCAATTACTTCTGACGCCGTTTAAGAAAATATTCAAAAAACAAGGTAACTGAAATGTTAGGAGAATTGAATAAATTTCAATGTGTCAGCTGCGGTGCGTGCGCCAATGCCTGCCGCGTAGGCGCTATTACAATGACCGCAGATGATGAGGGCTTTTTATATCCGACCGTTGACAGCAAAAAATGCGTTGATTGCGGAAAATGTAAAAAGGCTTGTCCGATAATAACAAGACCCGCTAACCAAGGGAAAATACTTAACGTGTACGCTGCATATAACAATGATCTGCAGACACTCAAAAGCAGCTCTTCGGGCGGAATATACCGCCTTATTGCGCTTGAAATACTCAGACGGGGCGGAGCGGTGTTCGGAGTTGCTTTTGACGATGATTTCAAGGCCAAGCATATTTGTGTTGAGCAGGAAGCACAGCTTCTCGCAACGCAAGGCTCAAAGTATATACCAAGTGCTGTCGGTGACTGCTACAGCCGTGCTGAAAAAATGCTTAAAGACGGAAGATATGTTCTTTTTACGGGAACACCGTGTCAGATCGCAGCACTGAAAATGTATCTCGGTAAGGATTACGAAAAACTGTATACGCAGGATTTTATTTGTCACGGAGTGCTTTCGCCTTCCTTATTTGAAATGTATCTCAATTATCAAAGCGAATGTCACGGCAATTCTGAGGTAAAAAAAGTATTTTTCAGAGATAAAACAAGAAGCTGGTATGATTTTGATATGCGGATAGATTTTGAAAACGGTCAAACGTATCTTTGCAATCACGATCAGGATATGCTTTTTACGGCATTTCTTCACAATCACGCATTACGCTATTCGTGTTATAATTGCGTATTCAAAACACCCAAGAAGCATTCGGATATTTCATTGGGCGATTATTGGGGAATAAAAACCGCTCACCCTGAGGCATATAACGAAAACGGCACGTCGATAGTTTTTATTCAAAGTGAAAAGGGAAAAGAGCTGTTTGAATCCGTAAGAGATCATATGTGCTGTGTTGAAACTGATCCTGAGCTTGCAATAGGTCATAATCTTTCGATGATAAAGGCATATAAGATACCTAAAACAAGAAAAAAGTTGTTTACGCGGATAGAAAAAATGGGGTTCGAAAAGGCTGTTAAAAAAACTATACACGTGAGCTTTTTCACAAAGGTAAAAAACAAGCTGAAATGCGAGTATACAAAGCTCGTTGATAAACATAAAAGCAGTGTAAAAAGATAATCGGTATGCCGATCTAATATAATGATTTAAATTGAAAAATTCCCGCTTATGCGGCGAAACGGAGTATAAATATGTCACATTTTACAGGCAAAACACTTTTGATCACAGGCGGTACCGGATCATTTGGTAACGCCGTATTGAGACGTTTTCTCAAAACCGACATCGGAGAAATACGAATATTCTCCAGAGATGAAAAAAAGCAGGATGATATGCGTCATGAGTTTCAGGCAATTATGCCGCAGGCATCTGATAAGATCAAGTTTTATATAGGCGACGTGCGAGATATAAACAGTGTAAAAAATGCAATGTACGGTGTCGATTACATATTTCACGCTGCGGCACTGAAGCAGGTTCCGTCGTGCGAATACTTTCCATTGGAAGCGGTAAAAACGAATGTTATCGGTACAGATAACGTTCTTAGTGCCGCAATAGAGTCAGGTGTTAAAAGCATAGTGTGTCTTTCTACTGACAAAGCGGCATACCCCGTCAATGCCATGGGTACGAGCAAAGCAATGATGGAAAAGGTCATCGTTGCAAAATCAAGAACCGTTGATCCACAAAAAACAAAGATATGCTGTACAAGATACGGTAATGTTATGTGCAGCAGAGGCTCGGTAATACCGCTTTGGATAGATCAGATAAAAGCAGGCAATCCCATAACCATTACAGAGCCTGAAATGACAAGATTTATAATGTCGCTTGATGAAGCGGTCGACCTTGTTCTTTTTGCATTTGAAAACTGTGTTTCAGGAGATATATTCGTTCAAAAGGCGCCTGCTTGTACCATCAGAGTTCTGGCAGAAGCGGTAAAACATCTTTTTGCTCCTGAAACGGAGATCAAAATAATCGGTATACGTCACGGTGAAAAAATGTACGAAACACTTCTTACAAACGAAGAATGCGCAAGTGCAATAGACCTTGGCGACTTTTACCGAGTGCCTGCCGATACGCGTGGACTCAATTACGACAAATATGTAAAAAGCGGAGATACAACAAGAAATCTTCTGCGTAAATTTGACTCTAATAACACAGAGCTGCTTGATGTTGAGCGCGTGAAAGAAAAACTGCTTTCACTTGAATATATTCAGAATGAGCTGAAGAGTATGGAAGGAAAGCTGTAATGGCAGTTGATTACAGAATCATAGCTCCTATTATCAAAAGCGCTTTGAATGGCGAAGGATGTGCTTTGCCGAGCAATTTTGATATTGAGCAGCTTATTGATCTTGCAAGTGAGCATCAGATCACGAATATTCTGTACGAGGGCGCGGTTTTATGCGGCGTTGATATATCGTGCAACGGTATGAAAAGGCTTTTTTCGCGTTGCTGTAAGAACCTTATGGTCAGCGAAGAACAGTTGTATGAAATAAGTGCCGTATGCGACATTTTTGAGCAAAACGGGATAAAGCATATGCCTGTGAAGGGAACTGTTCTCAAAAACAGATATCCGAAAAGCGATATGCGTGAAATGAGCGATGCAGACATACTTATAGACCCTTCCGATTACCCGAAGATAAAGGAGATAATGGCATCTTTAGGGTATGCTGAGCAAATGGAAAGCGACCACGATTTTACCTTCACAAAAGGTAAGGTAACAATGGAAATGCATAAATACCTCGTATCTGCAAGTCATAAGGATATGTTTGAGTATTTTGAAAATGTCTGGGAAAGAGCACAGCTTGTAAAGGGCAAAAAAAACAGATATGAGCTTTTGCCGACAGAAAACTATATATACATATTTATGCATCTTGCGAAGCATTATATTGACGGCGGTATCGGCATAAAGCATATTACCGATATGTTTATACTCAGAGATGATGCGTATGATAAGGAATATGTAATATCATCATTGAAGAAAATGAACCTTGACAGATTTTATAACAATATCACGGACCTGCTTTGCGTATGGTTTGACGGCAAAGAGGCGAACGAAATAACAGAGCATATATCAGAGTATATTATTAACAGCGGCGCGTACGGTACGTACGAAAATCATATTATTTCGCAGACCGCCGGCGGAACATCTGATAAAAATGCTAAAAACGGCAAGCTGAAGCGGTATATGCAACTGATATTTCCACCGTTAGGCAATATGAAATACGCATATCCTGTATTAAAAAAAGCCCCGGTCCTTTTGCCGTTTGTCTGGATATACCGATGGTTTGCCGTTTTGCTCGGCAAGCGGGGCAATATTTCCAATGCCAAGAAAAGCGCTGATATTGTGAGCGAAGAAAAAATATCAGGATACGTTCAGGCTATGCAATATGTGGGACTTGGCGACAAGATCAAATAACGAAAGGAAATAATGAAGTGAATATACTTGTAACAGGCGCCAATGGCTTTTTGGGCAAAAACCTCGTATGTGCACTTGAAAATATCAAAAGCGGTAAGGACAGGACACGTCCGACACTCAATATAAATGATATATATTTATTCGATATCGATACACCGCCAAATCTTCTTGCAGCTTATTGTGAAAAGGCAGATTTTGTATTTAACCTTGCAGGAGTTAACAGACCGAAAAATGCCGAAGAATTTATGCAAGGGAATTTCGGATTTGGCAAAACCTTGCTTGATACTCTTGAAAAATGCAATAATAGATGCCCTGTAATGCTTTCAAGCTCTATTCAGGCGACGCTGGTCGGCAGATACGCCGACGGCGATTACGGTAAAAGCAAAAAGGCAGGAGAGGACCTGTTTTTTGAATATGCAGATCGCACGGGAGCAAAGGTGCTTGTATACCGTTTCCCGAATTTGTTTGGAAAATGGTGCAGACCGAACTATAATTCCGCGGTAGCAACGTTCTGCTATAATACCGCCAACGGTATGCCTATAACCGTAAATGACCGCAGCACCTTGCTTGAGCTTTTGTATGTTGACGACGTTATATATGAAATGCTTGATGCTCTTGAAGGTAAGGAGCATCACTGTGAGTTTACCGGCATTGATACCGTATTGGATGAAAACGGCAGATTTTGTGCATGTCCTGTAACGCACAAGGTAACACTTGGACGAATTGCAGATCTGCTTGATGATTTCAAAGATCAGCCGCAAAGCCTTATAATGCCGCAGATCCCGAACGGAAGCTTTGAAAAAAAGCTCTATTCGACGTATTTATCGTATTTGCCGCGAGAAAAGGTCAGCTTTCCGCTTAAAATGAATAAGGACAGCAGAGGCAGCTTCACGGAGCTTCTTAAAACTGAGAATTGCGGTCAGTTCAGTGTCAATATATCAAATCCGGGTATAACAAAGGGAGAGCATTGGCACAATACAAAGTGGGAGTTTTTCATCGTAGTCAGCGGCCGCGGACTGATAAGACAACGCAGAGTCGGCAGTGATGAGATACTCGACTTTGAGGTAAGCGGCGAAGAAATAACGGCAGTGCACATGCTTCCCGGATATACGCATAACATTATAAATCTGTCGCAGACAGAGCCGCTTGTCACGGTGATGTGGGCAAATGAGAGATTTGACCCCGACAGACCTGATACATACTTTGAGCCTGTTCAGAACTGAAAGGAGATGGCAAAATGAATATGAAGGTTGATTATACGGATGTGACGTTCAAGAACAACGGAAAGCTCAAGCTGCTGATAATAGTCGGCACAAGACCTGAAATAATACGTCTTTCGGCGGTTATTACAAAGTGCCGCGAGTATTTTGATTGTGTGCTTGCTCATACAGGTCAGAATTACGATTATAACCTTAACGGTATCTTTTTTGATGATCTCGGTATAGATGTTCCCGAGGTGTATATGGATGCCGTTGGTGACGACCTTGGGTCAACCGTTGGCAATATTATAAATGCATCGTACAAGCTGATGAAACAGATACATCCCGAGGCGCTGTTAATTCTCGGCGATACGAATAGCTGTCTTTCCGCCATTTCGGCAAAACGGCTGCACATTCCCGTTTTTCATATGGAAGCCGGCAACAGATGTAAGGACGAATGTCTGCCTGAGGAAACGAACCGCAGAATAGTTGATATAATTTCCGATGTAAATCTTGCGTATTCAGAGCACGCCCGTAAATATCTGCACGAATGCGGCTTGCCGAAGGAAAGAACATATGTTACAGGCTCTCCTATGGCAGAGGTATTGCACAAGAATTTAAGCAAGATAGAAAAAAGCGACATTCTTGACAGACTCGGACTTACCGAGAAAAAGTACATTCTTCTTTCTGCGCACAGAGAAGAGAATATCGATACGGAAAAGAACTTCCGCTCACTTTTTTCCGCTATAAACAAGATGGCTGAAAAATACGATATGCCTGTATTGTATTCATGCCATCCGAGAAGTAAAAAAAGGCTTGAAGAGGCACATTTTCCGCTTGATCGAAGAGTGATAAGACACGAGCCGCTCAGCTTCAGCGATTACAATAAATTGCAGATGAACGCTTACGTTGTCGTTTCTGACAGCGGAACGCTTCCTGAGGAAAGCTCATTCTTTACATCCATCGGAAGATCATTTCCCGCAGTCTGCATACGTACATCGACAGAACGTCCCGAGGCTCTCGATAAGGCGTGCTTCATTCTGGCGGGCATAGACGAAAAAAATCTTCTTCAGGCAGTAGATACGGCGGTGAATATGGAGAAAAACGGCGATGTCGGAATACCTGTTCCCGACTATATTGAAGAAAATGTTTCAGTAAAGGTCGTAAAGATCATTCAATCCTATACAGGCGTTGTGGACAAAATGGTTTGGAGAAAGTAATAACGCGAAGAATCGGCAGGAATTACACTGTCGATCCGTGTTTTTTTATGATAAAATCGAAATCATTCATAAATAAAACCTATAAACTACTTGATTTTTTTAAGAATATATAGTATAATGATGTCAATATATGTGACAGCTTGCTTTGGTGCGGCAACGGCAAGGCAAGCGTGAAAAAAATCCGATAGGCTGTCATGCGGTTTTGTGCTGCACGGCGGCATTTTTGCGGAATTTTTTCAAAAAAACATCAATTTTATTTACACGAGGAGGTAAATCTTATGAATGAAAAGCCCTTAGTTCCGTTCAAGGGAACGATCGTTCAGGAGGAACAGCTCAAGAAAGTCATCGCCGAGCATCGTGAACAGAAAGGCGGCCTTATGCCCGTGCTTCAGCAGGCACAGGAAATATACGGCTATCTTCCTTACGAGGTTCAGGCTATGATCGCTGAAGGTCTCGGCGTTTCACTTTCCGAGGTTTTCGGTGTTGCCACATTTTATTCCCAGTTTTCACTTACACCCAAGGGCAAAAACAAGATCAGTGTTTGTCTTGGTACGGCATGCTACGTTAAAGGCTCTGACAAGGTGCTTGAGGCGATCGAATCACGCCTTGGCATCAAGTCCGGCGAATGCACGGAGGACGGTCTGTTTTCAATCGACGCCTGCCGTTGCGTAGGTGCGTGCGGTCTTGCACCTGTTATGCTTGTTGGAGAAGATGTTTACGGCAAGGTTTTGCCTGAACAAGTGCCCGGAATTCTTAATTCATACAAAGAAGCAGAAGGAGGCGCGAACAACTGATGACTCTCGAACAACTTAATCAAATCAAAGCTCAGTACGAGGATATCGTTAAGGTAAGAAAGATCGTTGCTGAAGAAGGCGAAAAGCTCGCAAAGAAGACAGGCTATCGTAAGCAGGTATTGGTATGCGGCGGTACAGGCTGTAATTCGTCAGGCAGTAAGAAGGTTCTCAAAGCGCTTGACGAGGAGCTTAAGGCACAGGGCATCGCAGACGAGATACTCGTTGTAAGAACAGGCTGCTTCGGCCTTTGCGCTCTCGGCCCTATAATGATCGTTTATCCCGAAGGTGCATTTTATGCACAGGCTACTCCCGAAGGAGTAAAGCGTGTTGTTAAGGAGCATCTTAAGGAAGGAAACATAGTTAAGGATCTTCTTTATCAGGAAACTGTTCATACAGACGGATCTATCATTTCTTTGTATGAAACTAACTTCTACAAAAAGCAGCTGAGAATAGCACTTGCAAACTGCGGTGTTATCGACCCTGAAAACATTAATGAGTACATAGCTACAGACGGTTATCAGGCTTTGGCTAAGGTCATCACCTCTATGTCCGCTGACGATGTTATCAACGAGCTTTTGGCATCAGGCATCAGAGGACGCGGCGGCGCAGGCTTCCCCACAGGTAAGAAGTGGGCATTCGCTAAAGCAACACCCGGTGATGTCAAGTATGTTTGCTGTAATGCAGACGAGGGCGACCCCGGTGCATTTATGGACCGTTCAATACTTGAGGGCGACCCCCATGCTATAATTGAGGCAATGGCTATCGCAGGTTATACGATAGGCGCAAAGCAGGGTTACGTATATGTTCGTGCAGAGTATCCTGTTGCAGTTGAAAGACTTACGATCGCTATAAATCAGGCAAGAGAAGCAGGCTTGCTCGGAAACAATATTCTGGGTACGGATTTCTGCTTTGATATCGAAATACGTCTTGGCGCCGGCGCATTCGTTTGCGGCGAGGAAACGGCACTCATGACATCCATCGAGGGTAACAGAGGTGAACCCCGTCCCCGTCCTCCGTTCCCCGCAGTTAAGGGCTTGTTCGGCAAACCCACGGTTCTTAACAACGTTGAAACACTTTCCAACATACCCAAGATCATCCGCAACGGTGCAGAATGGTACGCTTCTATGGGTACAGAAACATCCAAGGGTACAAAGGTATTTGCACTCGGCGGTAAGATCACAAACGTAGGTCTTGTTGAAATTCCTATGGGTACTACGCTTCGCGAGATCGTCGAGGAGATCGGCGGCGGTATCCCGAACGGTAAAAAATTCAAGGCAGCTCAGACGGGCGGTCCTTCAGGCGGATGTATTCCTGCTGAGCATATAGATACACCTATCGACTATGAACACCTTACAGCGCTCGGCTCGATGATGGGCTCAGGCGGTCTTATCATCATGGATGAAGACACCTGTATGGTCGATATCTCCAAGTTCTACCTTGACTTTACAGTTGATGAATCCTGCGGTAAGTGTACTCCCTGCCGTATAGGTACAAAGAGACTTATTCAGTTACTTGAAAAGATCACTGAGGGTAACGGCGAAATGGAAGACCTTGAAAAGATCGAGGAGCTTGCTACACATATGAAGTCATCTTCGCTGTGTGCGCTCGGTCAGTCCGCTCCTAATCCCGTTCTTTCCACGATCAAGTACTTCAAGGATGAGTATATCGAACATATCGTTGATAAGAAGTGCAGAGCAGGCGTGTGCAAGAGCATGCTCAGATATGAGATAGTGGCAGATGCGTGTAAGGGTTGTACCCTTTGCGCTAAGAAGTGCCCTGTTGCTGCTATCAACGGTACGGTTAAACAGCCTCACGTGATCGACCAGAGCAAGTGTATTAAGTGTGGTCTTTGTGAGTCCAGCTGTAAGTTTAAAGCTATTGTGAAGAAATAAGGAGGCATCCGGTAATTATGGTAAATTTAAAAATTAACGGTATTGATGTTGCAGTTCCGGCCGGCTCGACTATTCTTCAGGCTGCCAAGGCTGCTAATATAACTATCCCCACACTTTGCTACCTCAGAGAAGTTAACTGCATCGGCGCTTGCCGTATATGTCTTGTTGAGGTTAAAGGCGCAAGAGGTCCTGTTGCTGCTTGCGTATACCCTGTATCCGAGGGTATGGAGGTATTTACTAATACACCTAAAATAAGAGCTTCAAGAAAAACAACGCTTGAGCTTATACTTTCAAGCCACAAGAAAAAATGTCTTTCTTGCTCCAGAAGCGATAACTGCGAATTGCAGAAGCTCGCGCACGATTACGGCGTAGATGAAGACAGATTTTCAGGCGAGGGCAAGGATTATGAAATAGATAATTCTTCTCCGTATATAGTAAGAGACAATAACAAGTGCGTTAACTGTATGCGTTGCGTTGCAGCTTGTAAGAACGTACAGAGCGTTTCCTGCATCGGCGCGATCAACCGCGGATTCAACGTACACGTTGGCTGTGCATTTGACAAGCCCCTTGCAGATTCTCCCTGCGTTGGCTGCGGTCAGTGCGTAGTTGCATGTCCTGTTGGTGCTCTTTCTGAAAAGAGCCAGACTGCACAGGTTTGGGAAGCTATTGCAGATCCCGAAAAGCAGGTAGTATTCTTTACAGCTCCTTCAATATGCGCAACGCTCGGCGAATGCTTCGGTATGCCCGTAGGCACAAATGTTGAAGGTAAGATGGTTTCCGCTATCAGAAGACTCGGTGCAGATAACGTATTCAATATGAACGTTACTGCTGACCTTACAATACTTGAGGAATCAAACGAGCTTATTGAGCGTATTACTCAGAAGAAGACGCTTCCTATGTTCACATCATGCTGTCCCGGTTGGGTCAAGTTCTGTGAGCATTACTATCCTGACTTCTTGCCGCATATTTCAAGCTGCAAGTCTCCTCAGCAGATGTTCGGCGCAGTTCTTAAGAGCTACTACTGCCAGAAGAACAATATAGATCCCGAAAAGCTTTTCGTTGTCAGCGTTATTCCTTGTACCTCCAAGAAATTTGAGGTAACGAGAGAAGAGCAGCGTTCACAGGCGTTTGACGATGTTGACGTAGCACTTACGACAAGAGAGCTCGGAAAGATGATAAAGGAAGCAGGTATCGACTTTACAGGTCTTGCTGACGAAGAATTTGACAATCCCTTTGAAACCGCAACAGGCGGCGCTGCTATTTTCGGTGCAACAGGCGGTGTTATGGAAGCGGCTCTCCGTACAGCTGCATATAAGCTCGACGGTAACGCTACTGCAGTTGAATTTGCTGAAGTAAGAGGCACAAAGGGAATTAAAGAAGCCACTTACACTATTGCAGGTATTGAGCTTAACGTAGCGGTTGCATCTGGTCTTGCTAACGCAAGAAAGGTCATCAACCAGATACTTGCAGGTGAAAAGAACTATCATATGGTTGAGGTTATGGCATGCCCCGGCGGTTGTATCAACGGAGGCGGTCAGCCTGTACAGAGCGATGCAGTTCGTAACAGCGTTGATCTTAAGACATTAAGAGCAAAGGCTTTGTATGATGCAGACTCTGCAAATACCCTCAGAAAGTCTCACGAAAGCCCCGTTGTGAAAATGCTTTACGATGAGTTCTTTGAAGAACCCGGTTCTCATAAGGCTCATAAGCTCTTGCACACAACATACGTTAAGAGAGGCACGAAATAATAATTGAAAGGCGGTTATCCTTCAGCAAGCGTTGGGGGATAACCGCTTAATTTTATTCTTATAAATGTAGGCTTGATATTGACACATCGGGTGCATTATGGTATAATATGTAAAAATAAGTCTGGTTATGACGGTTCAGAAGGTGTTTATCATAAATGGTTGAAAAATACGTGTTTTTTCATCATATTTACGGGGATCACGGATGCTTCAGTAATTGGTATCACTCGCCGTTTGAGTACGGAAATAATAGATTTACTTCCGTTGAACAGTTTGCCTTCTATCACAAGGCGTCTATGGCTAAAAGATTGGATCTTTGCATGCAAGCTGAATCAACGTGTAATCCTGAAATGCTTTTGAAATTGGAAAGAGCATCAAATCCCGATATTGAAACTGATCTATGGAGCAAGCATAAATATACGGTTATTAAAAGAGGTGTAAGGGCGAAATTTCAACAGAATAAAAAGCTGTATGATGCGCTTGAGGATACAAAGGATCTTACTGTCGTAAGCTGTAGCCCTTTTGATAATGATATGTCAATAGGGCTTGCGATAACCGACAACCGACGATTTGACCGTGATCAATGGAAGGGAAAGAATATGCTCGGCGAGATCCTTATGCAGATACGCTCGGAATTTGCATCATTTGGTATGCTACAGTATGAAAATGCATGCTTCCGATCTTTTCCGCAGTGGGAAAAGCGTCCTGTTGAGCTGATGGAGAAAAAGCCTTTTCTTGATGCCATACTGACTTACTCGGATATGATAGAAAACGACGAATTAAAAGAGCAATTTTTATATATCAATACGTTTTCCGATACTGAGCAGCTCCTTGCTCATTATAAGGACGGCGGTCTTCCGAGATACGGATTTACAGAAATGAAGCAGGAGCTGTTTGATCTCGGACGAATAATAATGTAAGCTCCAACGTTATTCAGTTTTAAATTTTTTCCTGTAAGCTATTGACAGCTTGTATTTTTTGTGCTACAATGAAGAAAAATGAGGGAGTAGCGTGCGCAGGTATTTGCGTAGCAAGTCAACATCCTGACCTTTTGGTCTGGCTTGTTTTAAATTGCAAGACTCATGTATAAATGCAGATCTATACATGGAGTCGTTATATTATGTCATTTTGCCAAGTATGGTTTTGCCGTGCTTGGCTTTTTGTTTTGTGAAAGGAAGATATGGACTATGTTTATTGAGGTGAAAAACGCATCAAAGGAATACGGAAAAGGAGAAAACGCAGTACGTGCCCTTGATAACGTGTGTTTCTCTATGGAAAAAGGGGAAATAGGCGTTATTCTCGGTGCGTCCGGCTCGGGCAAAAGCACGCTGATGAATATGATAGGCGGTATTGACAGCCTTGACAGTGGCTCTATAACGGTTGATGGTATTGAGATAAGCGGTTTTAATTCAAAGCAGCTTGTTGAATACCGCAGAGAAAAAATAGGGTTTGTATTTCAGTTTTACAATCTGATCCCAAATCTTACATCCAGAGAGAATATTGAAACCACGAAGGAAATCGCCGCAAACGGCGGGCTTGACTTGATGCAAGTAATTGAAAGTCTTGATATAACACCGTTTGCCAACCGTTATCCGAGCGAGCTTTCGGGCGGCCAACAGCAAAGAGTTGCCATAGCAAGAGCGATCGTTAAAAATCCCGCTTTACTTCTTTGTGACGAGCTTACGGGTGCGCTTGACTCAAAATCAGCCAAAGAGGTCCTTTCGTTTATCGAAAAGGTGAATAAGACCTATAACACAACGATACTGATAATTACTCATAATGAAGAGATACGTCGCTTTGCTGACAGAATTATTCGAGTGAAGGACGGCAGGATAGTTTTACAGGAAAAGAACACAAATAAAATAAGCGTATCAGAGCTTGATCTGTAAGGTGGAAAATATGAAAACACTTAATCGCACGATATTACGCAGTATAAAGTCAAATCTGTCTTATTATATTTCTATAATCCTGCTGACCGCTCTTGCCGTTTTTCTCGTGAGCGTTGCATTTTCAAATGCGTATATGATATCTGACGATATCAAAAGCATTATGGCAAGCGGCAACGTGGAATCATCGCAGTTTCTTACAAGCGTTCCTCTATCGTATACGAGTATAGAAAAGCTCGAAACGGAGTACCACGTTCAGATCGAAGAAAATGAATATCTTGATTTTTTGATTGAAGATAAAACATACAGATTTTTCAAGCCTACGCAAAAAATCAATAAATATCAGATATTGCAGGGCGATCGTATTCAAAATAAAAACGAAATACTTTTAGACCGTGATTTTGCAAATTCAAATGATATTGAAATTGCGGATATTTATACGATCGATGGGAAGGATTATACGGTTGTCGGATTTGCTGTTCGTCCTGACTATGTTTATTCACCGAAAAATCTGACAGATGCATGGGTAGATAAGGCAGATTTTGCGATGGTTCAGGTCGATCCTGATACGTTTGAAGAATTAAAAAATGAAGGCTCTTACAGTATTTCTGCATACTACTCTGTATCATATGGCGATGATACCGACACGGACGCATTTCGCCGTTGTATTTACGATGAATACGGTGCGTATTCATATCTGTCCGCAAAATCGAATATACGGATAAGCAAGCCGCTGAATGCGGGATTGGAAATGCTTATGCTTGCCTGGTTTATCGGTCCGTTATTGTTTGCGATAATTTTAATGCTTATATCGGTAGTTCTCGGACGAATGATCGAGCGTGAGAAAAAGCATATCGGAACACTTTTATCGTTCGGATACAGAAATTACGAAATAGGCTTGCATTACTCGGTATATGCCATAATTCCTGCAATTATAGGCTCTGTTACAGGCGTGCTGTTTGCATCGCTTGCAGGAAAAGACATTGCGATGTATTTACTGTATGACTATCAGCTTATAAACTATGATTATTACATAAGAACTCCCGTTGTGCTGATCTGTCTTATAGTACCTATTGTTCTTTACGGCTCTGTTGCGTATTTAAGGACGCGTAAGCTGTTTAAAAGAAACAGTATAGTTTCTCTTTTGACTGACCGTAAGGATAATACGAGAAAACAACGCCATATGCTTGAAGAAAGTAAAATAAGCTTTAAAAGCAAGTTCAGAACAAGAGAATTACTCTCTAAGCCTTCAAGAACGCTTCTTGTTTTACTTTGCCTGTTCTTGAGCTCGTTTATGAGTCTGTTCGGCTTTGCTCTCGGCGATACGGTTGATAAAATGACCGAAAACGGCATTGAAAGCGGAACGGTATATAAATATAATTACTATCTTAATCAAATGCTGACGGATAACAGCTTTGGCGGTGTTAACGGTATTTCAGTTTCATATGAAATGAGTGATAACGGTAATTCCATCGTCTTGAACGGCGTACCGACTGACAGTAAATTTAAAAATATGGAGCTTTTGGACGGTGTGTATTCAAGCTCGGGATTTTACATTTCAAATGCCGTTGCGATCGAAAGAGGTCTGTGTAAGGGCGACAAAATTAAAATAAGGAATACCGTAACGCTTGAAGATATAGAGATCAGGATCGACGGTATAGTAAACGATAACACAAATCAAGCTGTTTATACCTCTTACGAAAACGTAAAAGATATTATGCAGCTAAAGGAAGACTACTTCAACATTATATATTCTGATGAAGAATTGAGTATTCCGAACGATAAATTAGCGTATATAAGTGATAGTCAGAGCATTATTGATATACTTGATACCGCTATGAGTGCATTGGACGGATTTGTTTACGGCCTTGTCGTTATCGGAAGTATGCTCGGTGTGATCTCTGTTTATCTTGTTGTAAATATGATAATTGAAGAAAACAAAGCCAATATTTCAATGCTAAAGGTATTGGGTTACAGAAACAGAGAAATACGCAGCATCGTTATGAATACAAATCATATTCTCGTAATACTCGGTCTGTTGATATCATACCCGTTATGTTACGGTACGCTCGGTGTTTTAAGCAGGGTCGCAATACCGTATATGCACGTGGTGCTCCGACCGTGTATTGATATCAGCTCCTTTGCTTTGACTGCACTTCTGATCGCCGCAAGCTACTTTTTCTCCCTTTTGTTACTTTTCCGTAAGGTCGATAAGATAGATATGGTTCTTGCACTCAAGGGAAACCGTGAATAAAAAAATTAAAAGCTATGCGATCTGTTATTTCGACAGATCGCATAGCTTTTGCTTTAATGCCTTTAGGCAGTTGAGCGCGAAGCGCGAAACAGACAACCACCCGCTATGCGGGTGGGCAACGAAGGTTATACCAAAAAATCTCCTAATGTGGTACAATAAGATTCTCAAGTCTATTGCAACACGAAAGGAGAAAGAATGGCAAACCGAACAAATAGTTTATCCCATACTAAATGGGTTTGTAAGTACCACATAGTGTTCGTACCGAA
>JAZPYO010000014.1:0-4894 GCA_045544195.1 Eubacteriales bacterium | reverse complement strand
TTTCACTCTGCCGCGCTTTTTCTTGGGCTTAACAGGTTCGGGATTCTCACCATAAGCGTCTTTTATGATGTTGTTATATTCACGCTTATAATTTTGAATCGTGAACATGCTGAGCGCTTCTTTTCCCGCTGCTACCGCCTTATCTTTTGCTTTTTTCATTCGCAAAAGCAACTTTTTGAACTTGCCTGCCCAAACTTGCTCCGGATGATTCTCTATTATCCCGTTCAGTTCTCTCAAAAGATGCGCGCAGCATACGGAATGCGTCACACCGTCAAACTTCCAATAGGAAGCCCAGCAATCGTGGACAATGATGCCGTGATAATCGGGAAGGACTCCCACGGATTTTATGCCTTCATAACCGCGCTTCTTGCTGACAGTCATATAAGTGTAGCTTCCGTTTGATACATTGTGAACCCAATGCAGCTTGCCGTCTATGTTTGTCCCTGTTTCATCACAGTGAACCAACGGACTTTCAGACAGCTTCCGTCGTATTGTATCAAGCGAAGGCTTTATCTTTTCGGCACAGCGGCTGACGATATTCTTGATCGTGCCTGTGGAAAGCGGTATATTGAATACGCCGCCTAATATTTCATGTAATCTGTTAACGCTGACCGCGCCTACCGTATTAAATGCAACAACAAGTGCTTGCAGGTTCTTGCCGTATTGTACATTTGCTTTTACATCCTTAGGAAACACTCCTGTTTTGGATTCACCGCAAAGAGGACAGACTTCAACACAGAGTTTTTCATGAGCGGTGATATTCATTTCAACGACCGCGTCAATGACGTTGCGCGTTTCCTTAACGCAAGCCTTTGCCGCGCACTTATCCCGATAAGGACAGGAGGTACAGTCTGCGTGCATATGCTGCTTGACTTCATCAGGCTTGGAAAGAACAGCGAGATGCGTTCCTTGATGCCCTTTTTGTCCGCCGCGCTTCTTACCGCTTTTTTCGCGCAGACTTTTGGGTACTTTCTTAAAGCCCTCAGATGACGGCGGTTTAGAGCTGTTGCCGGAGTTTTTGTTAATCTGTTCGCGCAGTTCTTTTATTGTTGCATTGAGTTCATCAATGGTTTTACTCAATGAATCGACCTGCTCAATTAAAGTGTTGTTTTGCTCTAACAGCATTTGATTTTGCTTCATCAAAGACTCGATAAACTCTTGTGCAACCGGCATTTGCTCCACCGCCTTTCGTTACTGATATTATACCAGAATTAACGAAATTTGGCTATACTATCACATTTTTGCAGTTGTGAATTTTGACGAACCCGATTTTTAAGAAACGTTTTTAGAGTCTCTGGAGAGCATAGCATATGACAAATTTATACTTTTTTCATTCGTAAGCCCGCTATTCGATACTTCAAAATTTCTTTTGTGCAGGTATACAAATTTTTATCGTTCTGAATAGTTACAAATAAACAGAATTATCTGTATTTCTGCCGATATAGAAAACATAGCCGTAATGCTGTTTGTATTTCTGGTACAGCTCCGCCTCGCAGCGGTTAAGCTCGGCGTATTCCTTAACGGTATTACAGTTGTTGTATTTTTCAATCAGCTCATTGATCGCTTGCTCTCTCGGCTCAAAATAGTTCTTTGTCCAGCAGTCCTCGGTCAGCGCAAACGCAACTACGAATTGATAACCGCAGTCCTGCATGATTTTGATATTATCCTCAATGAGATCAAGCTTGCTTCCCGCGTCTGTCCAGAGTTTTTCCGCTTCTTCGGGATGAACGCTTGTCAGCCACGAGGGACAGGTTACGGCGATCATTCCGTCCTCTTTCAGAAACGCGCGCCAATGAGATAGACCTTTCTCAAAGCCGATATTGTCGATCGCTCCCTCCGACCAAATCAGGTCGAGGGAGTTCTTCTCAAACGGTAATTCTTCCATTTTGCCGACGACGCCTTTTAGTCTTTCCGACAAACCGCTGCGCAGCGCTTTTTTGTCAAGCTCCCGAACGAATTCGGGGAACATATCTAAACCAACGATATTGCCGGACAAATATTCGGCAAGCACTAAGGTCTGACCGCCTGTTCCGCAGCCTAAGTCAGCGATACTTTCGAATCGGCTCAAATCTCCCAAAAAGCTCAAAGCCCTCTCTACCGTTTCTCGGCTGCCGGGTCCCTGACGCTCTAAACCGACATGCGCCTCTAACAATAAATCCAAAAAACTCGGTTGATTATTTTCCTGTTGTTCTGTCATATATCATCAAAATTCCTTTCACTATCAGTATTGTAAAACACATGATTCCGGCATACGGTTGGCGTGTGACTATAAACAAAAATACTGTGATTACTGATAACACCACGCCTGTTATCAATCGATGTCTGTTCCATAACGGTCTGTCAAGGTGACTGATAACGACAGCGCAGATTCCGTTTATTACCGTTATACCGATCACAGCGGCATAAACAATTATTATCCAAAGGCTTATATTTGAGATGCCGAACAGCGTCACTGCCGCCTCATTTTCGCCGTTGCCGAATACAGGCAAGAACAACAACAGCACGGTCAGGATATCGAGCAGGCCGCATATCAGTGCAGTGTATTTTTTTATCGTTTCATGCTTTTCGTTTTCCGCCGCGGTAATCATTTCATCGGGGCAGATCAGCTCGTCAATCGAAACGGAGAAATAACGCGATATCTCTTTCAGGGAGTCGATATTGGGATAGCCGCGTCCCGACTCCCATTTTGAGATCGCTGTCCGTGATACAAAAAGCTCCTTTGCAAGCTCCTCCTGCGTTAGCCCCTTGCTTTTCCTAAGCTCCTGCAATTTTTCGTTAAATTCCATTTTCTTTCCTCATATCCGTGTACAATACAGCGGCATAATAAAGTTTAAACAATCCAATGCTCAGCAAAATCGAGCCGATGATATCTGTCGCCCAATGAACGCCCGATATCAGCCTGCCGATTACCATAAACGCCGCGAACAATACCGCAAAGACATATACGGTAAGTCTGCTTGCCTTGCTCTGACATCTGCGCTTGATCTGCAGCACCAATGTCGGCATGACCGACAGCACCAGAAGCGTTGTCGAGGACGGATAGGATACTTCTAAAAACCCATCTATTAGAACCGGTCTGTAATTGATCGGGATCATTTCAAAGATTAGATAAGCCGCGATGACAATAATATAGTAAATACCTAAAATAATAATATCGGGATCGACCTTGAACAAGCTCCTGCGGCGTATCAGCTGAGTAAGTCCTAAAACACCAAAGCCCATACAGACCGCGATCGGCACAAGTCCCAGCCAATCCGTTATGACATAGAGCCGCATATGAACACCTATAAGCCGATGAAACCAAGTGTTAAACGCCGCAAAGCCGACCGCCGTTCCTTGCTGTCCGACATTTTGAACATCAACGCTCATAATCAGAATCGTCCATAATACAAACGCGGCAAGCAAGCCGACTCCGGTTAATAGAACTCTTTTCGCTTTCATTTTCATCTGTCCTTTCGATTGTTTGCACTTTGAAAGTAACAGATAGAGTAAAAAATGTAAAGAATCGCTCCGTCACATCGGTGATACAAAGCGTGTCATTCACAAATACAGGTGTTTTTTATCCAGTTATCCAAAAAACGCATTTGTTCTTCGGTATGAAACCAATGCTCACCGTTTTGCATAACGGTCAGTTGTGCTTTGTGCTTTTCGGCAAACCCTGCAACTGTTTCATATGATGTGAGGTTATCCTTGCTGCCGTAGAGAATAGCGGTCGGCGCGTTCCATTTGATTGGATGCTCGCGCACATAACAAAGATACTCCCATGACAAATCCTCGCCGAATGATGTGCGGATAATCCCTTTCTTTTTCAGTTCATCCTCCGTGACGTTCGCCCATGCCATCATATCGGTGATCAGCTTTTCCATATCGACGATCGGCGATATGAAATACGCCTTCTCGATCATCGAATCAATATCCGCGTTCATCGAGAAATACGCGCCGATACTGCCGGCAATTAGGATAATGCTGTCATATTCTGTTTTCAGCTTTTTGACGGCAGAGCGAATCTCCGCGCCTGTTTCCCACGGCGTAAAGGTCTGATAATCCAAACCAAATACATCATATTCCGGGAACAGCGGCTTGTAATGCTCACATTCCACCGCAGAGCCGCCTTTGCCGTGGACATACAATACCGCGTTTTTCATTACTTCATTTCTTTTATGATATGTTGCAGCTTTTCCAAGAAGTTTCCCGCGTGAGAGCCGTCCATCTGCGTGTGGTGGAATTGGAACGAGATCGGCAGCTCGACCCTTAATTCTTTCTTGCGGTATCTGCCCCAGCTGATGAAGGGATTGTTGAAGATACCGCTATTCATACCGACGATGCCGTCAAGCTCGGTCTCGATAATCGCCGATGTGCCGATGACCATACTGTTGTCTGACAGATCTTTGTTATCGCAATTCTCGGCGACCCATGCGGTGTGTTCCAGATAACTTTGATTGAATGTTTCCAAATCAGCCGCGTAAGGAATATCGCAGGAATTGATCTCTCCGCGCTTGTTCTTCACAATCACGCTGACGGCAATTTTGTCGTATTGCAGCAGCTTTTCGCCGACAGGGAGCGTGTAAAACTCATCAATACCGATTGCAGCTTTAGCAATGCAAAAACAAAGCAGCATATTGTATTTCATATTTCTTTTTCTGCTGACTGTAAGCAGATTGGTAACATCGAGCGTCTTGAAAAAAGTCACCATCGGATTCGGCGCTTTCATCCACAGCTCATACGCTGTCGCTCTCGGACTGTCTTTCGGATCAATTTCTTTTGGCATTATTATGTTCCTTTCGTGCTTCTGCCGTCCATTTGGAGATAAAACCTATCTTTGCATCTGTACGCTTTTTCTGTACTTTTTGCGGTAAAAGACGAATCCGTCCTCAATCTTTATGATACGATAGCC
>JAZPYO010000013.1:0-1790 GCA_045544195.1 Eubacteriales bacterium | reverse complement strand
AGACACTTGAACAAATGGGAATGGAGCGTTTAGAGGTGGTCAAGCTGCCAACAGAAAGCATTGATCCGTTCCCCGATCACCCGTATCAAGTCAAGGACGATGAAGCTATGACAGAGCTTGTCGAAAGCATTAAGACAAACGGTGTAATAACACCTGTCACCGTTCGTAAAATGGATAACGGCAGGTATCAGCTCATTTCCGGACACAGAAGAAAGCACGCTTGCGAGCTTGCAGGCATCGCTGAAATACCTGCGGCGATCATCGTATGCACCGATGAAGAAGCTACGGTCAGAATGGTAGATGCAAACCTGCAACGTCCGAAGATCTTACCGAGCGAAAAGGCTTTTGCCTATAAAATGAAGCTCGATGCGTTGAAAAAAAAGGCGGGCAGACCGAATCAAGAAAATTATGTTCCAATGGAACATAATTTCGACGGAAAGACATCTCGTGAAATACTTGCAGAGGACACGGGCGAAAGTGAAACACAGATCAGCCGATATATCCGCCTAACGTATCTTATCCCCGAATTTCTTCAAAAGGTCGATGATGAAATCCTATCGTTCAGAACCGCCGTTGAAATTTCCTACTTATCAGAGGAAGAACAAAGAGATCTTCTCAGCTTAAAAATGATACCGTACTTAGATCAAGCGACAAGGCTAAAAAAGTATTCAAAAATACGACCGCTGCAAAGACACGAAATCAAGGCTGTGATCGAGGGCAGAGATCCGTTTTATAAGGCAGAAAAAAAAGAAGCTCCGCAAGACAGAGGCGAAGCACAGACGATCATTCAAAAGCTGCTGAGTGCATACGGCACGGATAAAGCACCTGTTGAGGATAACGAAACGTCTGATGTAACAACGTCAGATGCAGTAACAAACGATGCAGTAACAAACGATGCAAGTGCAAACGATGCACCGATACAGGACACAGTACAGCTTGAAGATGAAACGGCAAAGGACGAGCCGAAAACAGAAGAAATAAAGACTGACGTTCACAAGTCCGTCGCACCCGTCGAAGCGTCTGCAGATTACATTGATAATTGGACCGGCGACGAAAACACCGTAATGAAAGGCTACGTTCTGTATGCGTTAAAGCTGATTAAAACTTACTCGTCGGAGAACGAGTTAACGGACAAACAAAAGGATGCTTTGCTGCGGGCGCTTTCCTGGGCGACTGACGATCTAACAGCACAAGAAGCGTATGAGTATTATTTAAACAACTGATAACGAAAAAATATTTTTTATAAAGGAGAATAAAAAGTAGTAACACAAAATAAAAAAGGCTATTACTCATACACTTGACAGAAATCAAGTGTAATGGTATAATAGCGGTGTAAGGATGCATCTGCGGTATATACCGTAACGGTGGCGGTTGACCTCGCTTGTTTCACAAGGAGGTTAAAGATTCTTTTATAAAAAGAGCCTCCTTGAATTAAGGAGGTGATGTCAATGTACATAACACATGAAGAGCTTTACGCTCTGCTGTTGTTAATTGCAACGATCATCGGCATTGTTATCAGTGCTTTCAATAATAAAAAGAATTAACCGCCCAACGTCCCAAAGTTAGCGGTTAATTCTTTAACTCAACCGAGGGCAACCGTTACCGGATGCACTCCTTACACCTATATAATATCACATATCTGAGATTTTGTCAATAGGTACTGCAATATATAAAAGGAGAAAGGATATGAAACACAAGATAAAACGTTCGATACTTGCCTTACTTGCCTGCGCTATGATCTTGAGTATATCCTGCTCACCGTCAAGCGACAGTACAGATCAAGGCAGTAC
>JAZPYO010000012.1:0-9811 GCA_045544195.1 Eubacteriales bacterium | reverse complement strand
CAATAGACTTGAGAATCTTATTGTACCACATTAGGAGATTTTTTGGTATAACCTTCGTTGCAGAACCGCATAGCGGGTGGTTGTCTGTTTCTCGCTTCGCGCTCAACTGCCTAAAGGCATTAAAGCAAAAAAGACTCACCTTCAACGGTGAGTCTTTTGATTTCATCCGAGTCTTTTTATAAATCGCTCTGCATCGCTCAGAATACGCTTATACTGCGTATTCCAGAAAAAGCGGCTTGCTTCCTCGCATTTCAGCCACCTGTATTCCGACATAACGCTTTCAAACACCACGTTTGAATCCCTTGCCTCAGCCAAAAACAGAACGACTGTCTTTCTGCACGGGGCTGCCAGCTTATATGTGACAGTCTGCCTGAAATTCTTATGAGGGCGGAGTCTTTGACCGATCTCCTCAAACACCTCTCTTTTCGCCGTTTGTATCTCTGTCTCGCACATTTCCATATGCCCCTTCGGAAAGCTCCATGTGCGTGAACGCTTCTGGAACAAAAGCAGATATTCTATTCCGTCGGGAGTTTTTCTGTATACCACCATACCTGCGGATTTCTGATACAGGGCATCTACCGTTATAGCATAAAACTTTTCTCTGAAATGAACGGCTTCCTCTATTCTCGCCTGGTTTACATAAACGCCCGTGGGAGCTACGACAAGTCTGTCACCGCAGTCGCCCCCTCGGTGAATGATACCGATGACCGTTCCCGTAAAGGTGGAAACAGGTGATTTTACGCCGAGGATATACGCCCTCAGCTCACTGCCGTCAACTCCCTTTTCCCCTCTTATCATACCGTAATTTATCGGATAGACGATATTTTTGCTCGTGGGGTGTCTGCTGCCGATGCTTCGTGTTACATCAACTGTGACCGTAGTACCCAGATACCGCCTTGTGCTTGTCATTTTTACGATATTTCTCGTATATTCCGCCTTGGCTATGCAGTATCCCTCTGCATCGTTTGCGAATTTTTCAGCATTTTTTCTTTTAAGCTCGTTATATTCGTCGCGGTGTGCCTGATCTGCCTGCATATACTTTTTAAAATTGAGAAAGCCGAGCCATCTTTCTCCCATATATTCAACAAAAAACACGTTGTGAGTCACAGAAAGACCGTCTTCGTCGGTACGCTCAAAAACTATACGCCAATTGTTTTCTGCCTGACGGCGACGGCGAAAGCCTGCCCTCTCAAGCTCGGGAATGAATTTATGAACATCCTCAAGAAATCTTACGCCGACCGCTATATCTATAACAGGTCTTGCAAGTAATCCGTTTACAGAGGTTGCACCAACGTGCTGAATATCAACTGCAAACGTACCGAGAAGATTTTTAAGCAAAAGAACCGTTTCTGCGGCGATATGCTGCCAGCTCTCATCCGTTTCGCACAGCTCCACAGAGCCGTATTTCAAGCCGATCATTCAAGGCCCACCTCTTTCTTTAGCGTATTATTATAAGATTATAACATATAATGACGTGTTTGTCAATCTGAAATACGTCATTCATATGCGTGATCTGCACGTTTTTCGGATATTTTTGCAATATGCTTATTGCACAAACCGTTTTAATTCGCTTTGTTCATTTTGACCGAAAATAATATATGGCTCTTATCCACTTGACAAAATTATACCGTTAATGTAAAATAAGCGTAGATCTCAACGCATAGCTTTTCCGTGCGTATATATCGAAAGGATGCTATTATGAAGAAAATTTTTTCACTGCTTTTACTGATTTCCGTGATAATGACGGTATGTGCGTGTGCAGAGAGCGAGAACGGCACATCAGACACGGTCACCGACGAGATAACGGTAAGCGATGATACGTCGCCTGCAACGGATGAAGAGCCTGATACCGTTACATACCGCATTCTTTCCCCATACGGAAAAGAGCCTTATACGGATGCAAAGGGCGAAAATGACCGCGAGCTTTCACCGTTGAAGAAAACGTACGGTGATATAGATTCGGCAAAGGCTGCCGTGGATAAGCTCTTGCGCTACGGCTTTGTCGTATATGACAGCGAGGGAGATCTTGCGTACAATCCCTGCCCGACGCTTAAGGCTGCAAAAATACTTTACCACGCCAAAATAAACGCAGATCATATGCGTGATGACGGATACAAATACGGCGATGCCTCAAAGAACCCCGCGCTTGACAAAACTGAGCGTATCGTTTCCTGCGACCGCTTCGTAGGCTGGACGTTATACGATGCGGGCGTGAACACAAAGCGTCAGCCGACGACAAAGGGCTATCCCCTTTACGGCAGAGTAAATCTTGAATCGCTTCTCAAAAATTACGGATTTACAAAGATAACCGACGTAAACGACGTAAAGCCGGGCGATATAATATTCGTCGGAGATTCACAGACGCTTGCCGTTCCTGCCGATTGGAAGAGCTACCCCAGACACGTATTCATTCACGCGGGAAATGCAGCGCGGAATAACTGCTACAGATATGATGCAGGCACAAACCAGAGGATACAGTCAACTCAGCCCTCGTTTGAAAGCATCACATCTTCGGGCGCGTTCAGATTTGCATACAGACCCAACGATAATTAACGGAGGATATTATGGACAAATATTTCTTAACACCGCCGTCGGATATTGAAACGATACGTATGTTTCCCGACCTTGAAAAAGCAAAGACCGCCGCAGACGGCAACTCTATCTACGGATACGTCGTAAGGGATATCGGCGGAAATATCGTTTACAATCCTAACCCGACGCTGATAGGCTCAATAATTCTGTATAACGCCAAAAAGGTAGCAGACTACATAAGAGATCACGAATTCGTCTACGGTCACGCGCAGGTAAATCCCGCACTCGATCACACAGAAAGGGTAGTTTCCTGCGACAGATTTGCCGCCTGGAGCCTTCACAGATCGGGCTTTGACAAGGGACATCCCGAAAAGCACGGCTTTACGCTTTACGGTGCGGGAAATCTTGAAAGCTTTCTTATAGCAAACGGCTTTGAAAGAATCGAGGATGTAAGTCAGCTTATTGCAGGCGATATAGTTTTCGTCGGCACGTCGTACGAATTGGAAGCCCTTGCTGACGATTGGAAGCCGTACCCTGCGCACGTTTACGTCAACGCAAGCTGTTGCAACGCTGACGGCTTTTCACACAGATATGACGGGGGAAGCATTGAAAGAATACGTTCAACTCAGCCGTCCTTTGAGCTTGCATCCACTCCGCCGAGACGCGCCTTCAGATTTGCGTACAGAGCAAAGGAAAAGGAATAAACGGCAATGTATTATCTTACTTCACCATACAATAAGGAAAGCGACCGCATAGGCGCTCCTTACGAAAGTCTTGACAAGGCAAAAAAGGAAGCGAAGGAAAACGAAAGATTCGGTTATGTTGTTTATGACAGCGAAGGAAAGCTCGTATACAATCCCACAACGTCCCTCAAAGCATCGGAAATACTGTATCAGGCAAGGATAATAGCCGATTACATGCGCAAAAACGGTTATTCGTACGGCCACGCATCAATAAATCCCGCAATAGCAAAGGGAATGCCCGACTGTGACAAGCTCTGCTCGTGCGACAGACTCGTCAGCTGGGCGCTTTACAATGCAGGATTTACCGATCAGCCCTACCTTCACGGTCTTACCGACGAGCTTATTCCGTTTATGCTCCGCCACGGATTTACGGAAATAACCGATATGAACGAGCTTATGCCCGGTGACGTTATATACGTAGGATACCGTGATCAGCCTGCTCCCTACGGCCACGTATTCATCCACGCAGGCAGAGCATCACAGAACGATTGCTACAGATACGATGCAGGAAGCGTTGACAGAATACGCTGCATAGGCATTTACGAAGCGTATAATCAGTCAGGTCAGCCGTTCTGTCAGCCGTTGGAGCTTTCCGAAAAGGCTTTGTTCAGAATAGCTTACCGTCCCCCGACAGAAAAATAAGCATTCAGTATTCACCGATCGGCAGTGTAATTTCTGCCGATCCTTTTGTTGCTTTTCATTTGCAACGCGCGGATATCACGAGAAAAGAAAGGCTGTAAAGGGTATACGGCTGAATATATACAATTATTTACACGACAAGTGCATTGATAACAAAAATACTTATATTTTTGTGCAAGTTGCATAATTTATTCAAAAAAATTTCTACCGTTCCGTCTTTTTAAATAAATTCAAACCACTTGATAATGCAAGGAAAATAATGTATAATGGAGATATGATCTTAAGGAGAGCGCCTTCTTGCCACAGGCAAGCGGGCAATTATAATAAATCGTTACTCCGCGAAGAAAGGCATGGTCAAACAATATGTCCAGTAACATCCGCAATGTGTGCCTCATAGGCCATTCATCACACGGAAAAACCTCAGTTGCCGAGGGTATGCTTTATTTCACAAAGGCAACCAACCGCTTAGGAAAGGTCAGCGAAGGAAACACCGTGCTGGACTACGATGCGGAAGAAAAGAAAAGAGGTCTTTCAATATCTCTCGCCGTAGCTCCTGTTGAATGGAAGGGCAAGAAGATCAATATCATAGATACCCCCGGTTATCTCGATTTCTGCGGTGAGATAGATCAGGGTCTGCGTGTAGCAGGCAGCGCAGTTATCGTAGTTGACGGTAAAGCAGGCGTTGAGGTAGGCACTGAGCTTGCGTGGGAAAAGGTCGTTGACAATAAAGTTCCCAGAGCATTCTTTATAAATAAATTCGATGACGGTGAGTGCCGCTTTGCGCGCGCTTTCCAGGAGCTGAGAGACGCCTTCGGCGTTTCCGTGTGCCCCGTTCTCATTCCTTTGATAGACGGCGATAAGGTCACAGGCTTTATAGATCTTATCGATATGTGCGTTACGGTATTTGACAAGGAAGGCAAGCATACAGAATCTGCTATTCCGCCCGATTATGCTCCCGTTGCCCACTCATACAGAAATATGCTGTACGAATCCATAGCCGAAACGAGTGAGGAGCTTATGGACAAGTACTGCGCGGGCGAGCCTATCACGCGCGAAGAAGCAATAAACGCTATTCACATAGGCTTTGTCGGCAGAACGATCGCGCCTGTTATCTGCGGCGCTGCAACAAAGCTGTGGGGCATTGACAATCTGATGGATAACATCATTGAATACTTCCCGTCACCCTTTGCAAGAGATAAGGAAAAGGTCATCGACACTGACGGCAAGATAATAAACTGCGAAATTTCGCCCGATAATCCCACAGCCGTATTTGTATTCAAAACGGTTGCCGATCCCTTCTTCGGAAAAATGTCATATTTCAAGGTAATGAGCGGCGTACTCAGAAGTGATGACACGCTCACAAATCCCGAAACAGGCGTATCTGAAAAATTTGCGCATATCCACACGATAAAGGGTAAGGAGATCAATGAGGTCGATACTCTTTACACAGGCGATATAGGCGTTACAACAAAGCTCCTCGGCGTTAACACGAACGATACGTTCTCTGCAAACGCAAAGGCTCTGCCTTACAGAAAGATCAGATACGAGGAGCCTTATCTCCGCGTTGCTCTTTCCCCGTTGGCAAAGGGCGATGAGGACAAGATCTCCCAGGGTATATCAAGGCTGCTTGAGGAGGACAAGACTTTAGGCTTTGTAAACGATGCTGAAACAAAGCAGCTCGTTTTGTCGGGCATAGGCGATATTCATATAGATGTAACGCTTGCCAAGCTGAAATCACGCTACGGCGTATCCGTTGACACATCCGAGCCCCGCATAGCGTACAGAGAGGCTATAAAGAAGAGTGTTGACTGCGAAGGAAAGCACAAAAAGCAGTCGGGCGGTCACGGTCAGTACGGTCACGTCAAGATCAGATTTGCCCCCGGTGACGGTGAGGGACTCGAATTTACGGAATCCTGCGTTGGCGGTTCTGTACCGAAGAATTTCCACCCCGCTGTCGTAAAGGGACTTGAGGAGGCTATGCAGAAGGGTGTTCTTGCAGGCTTCCCGATGGTAAGCCTTAAAGCAGATCTGTACGATGGCTCATACCACGATGTTGACTCATCTGAAATGTCCTTCAAGCTCGCCGCAAGCATAGCTTACAAGGAAGGTATGAAAAAGGCTGATCCCATCATTCTTGAGCCTGTCGGAGCGTTGAACGTAACTGTTCCCGATGCGCTTGTCGGTGATGTTCTCAGCACGGTAATGAAGCGTCGCGGAAGAGTTCTCGGTATGACTCCCACGGGCAAAAAGGGCTATCAACTCGTAGAAGCTGAGGTTCCTATGGCTGAGCTTGCAGACTATACAACAGCTCTGCGCGCTATGTCACAGGGCAGAGGAAGCTATACACTTTCATTCCTGCGTTACGAAGAAGCTCCGGCACCTGTTGCGCAGAAGATAATCCAGGAAGAAGCAAAAAAGAATAACGAATAAGAATACAAAGCGGACGAAAACAAAAATTCGTCCGCTTTTTACACATCATTATTTCAAGTATTTTTATCAAAACATCTATTCATTTTCATATTTTTATGATATAATGATCAAAAATCAAATTACAGGAGCGAATTATGAAGATTTGTGTAAGCACTTACAGCTTTGGCCCTTATATTAAAAGCGAAGAATTCGGAATATTCCGCGCTATCGATTTCGCCGCAGAAAACGGCTTTGACGGAATAGAGATAGTAGACGGCATGCACAAGGATTGCGCCGATCCTGAAACGGCAAAAAGAGTCCTTGAATACTGCAACGAGAAAAATCTCGAGGTAGCATCATTTTGCACAGGCGCCGATCTTTTGTACGGCTCAGGCGGAGATCTTGACGCTGAGATCGACCGCGTATGCCGCATAGTTGACCTTGCGGCTATGTACGGGGCAAAATGCTTCCGTCACGACGTTGCATACGGCTGCGAAAAGGACTCGGAATACAAGCTTTATGCAAATGCAATTCCCAGAATGGCAAAGGGCTGCCTTGCAATTTCGAAATACGCAAAGGAAAAGGGTATTCAGACAACAACGGAAAACCACGGATTTTATTCTCAGGATCATATGCGTGTCGCTTCCCTTATATCAGCAGTCAACTACGATAATTTCGGCGCTTTGGTAGACATCGGCAACTTTATGTGTGCCGACGAAGAACCGACGGTAGCTGTGGGAGTTATGGCTCCGTACTGCAAAATGGTACACGCAAAGGACTTTTATTTCAAGTCCGGAAGCGAGATCGCACCCGGTAACGGCTGGTTCAGATCGAGAGCGGGAAATTACCTCAGAGCTGCAATAATCGGTCACGGTAATGCTCACGCGTGCCAGAGCCTTGGCATACTCAAGCGCTCAGGCTACGACGGATATATTTCCGTAGAATTTGAAGGCCACGAGGACAGATTACTCGGAATAAAGGAAGGCGCATCAAATCTCAGACGCTTCTGGGAGATGAACTGATGGGCGAAAAAGGATCAGGGGCAAAAAGGATATGGATAGCCGTCGGCGTGCTTATTTGTCTTGCGATGGTGACAGTATCCGTCGTAAAGCAATGCGATTCTGCTCAGAAGGGCGGCAATGCCCTCGTTTATTCATATAATCCTTTTGATTACAAAAGCGATGTCGGATATTACATTCCACAGGAGAATGAAAATATTTTTGACGATGAGGAATATCTTGAAAAAAACAGGTATTTCACAGTCAGCTATCAGGGTACGACATCAGCGTACACAGACGATAATATTGACTCTGCAACACTCTCCTTACAGATGCTCTACACGTATTTCGATGCCGCAATAAACGGCGACGGAGCAACCTTAAACACGCTTTTCACGGATTATTATTTTGATAATCTCGGCTCACCCATCGAAAAATACGATGATTCGTTTTATCAGCAAAAAATATACAACATAAACGTAATACTTCATTCAGGTCCTACCGTGATACCGTCAGTATCCGGCAACATCACAAGAGAGATATTCCAGGTATCGTACTATATAAAAGATAATAACGGTGCATTCCGCCCCGATCTTCCCGAGCCTGAGGACGGCACGATACCGCTTTTCTTTGAGGTGCTGACAGATGACGGAGAGGCGAAAATAAACCAGATATTCGTATATTCTGAATAAAATAAAAAATTCAAGGCAACACTCTTCAAAAAAGGAGAATGTTGCCTTGACTGTTTTTGATATTATGCCGTCATTATGGCTTATCTGCGCATTTTTAATGCTTTTATTCTATTTGATTTTTGACATAGATCTCGCCGCATACACAATGAGTGCGTGCTTATTGTGCCTTGCCTCTTCACTGCTTTCCCTGCCCATACGCGTGCAAAGCGGTATTTTCTTTTCTTTTCTCCTGCTTTTCATTGCAGGCGGCATTATTTCAAGGCACTGCAATGAGCAGAGCGTAATGGCGCTTGCCATAACCGATATTACCGCAAAAGGCGGGTACGTAAGGATAAACGGACAGACCGTCAAGGCATACAGCCGAGATCAGTTCATACGTTACCGCACAGGAGAGGTCTTTACCCTGAAAAAGCTCAAGGAAAGCTGTATTCTGATGTGTTGAAGGCGTCAGAATACGATCTCTCTGCCCTGCTCTGCCGAATCGTATATTCCCTGCATAATGGACGCCGTAATTTCTGCCTTGTCGATATAGGAGCGAATATGCTCGCCCGACTGAATAGCCTTGATAAATTCATCTATTTCGTTCTGGAACATATTAGCCTTGTCAAATTCGGGCTTTTCGGTGAGCATCTTTCCGTTTGTAACGGTAAACAGACTGAAATCACCGCCGTAATTCAAGCGTATACCGCCCTTTGTTCCGATAAAATCTATGTACGTTTCGCTGACAAAAATATTCTGTGCCCACGCACCGTTGATTGTAAAGGTCGGACCCTCTGTGCGTACAAAGCCCGTTACCATTTCTTCAACATCATACGTTCCGTTATAATCAGGCGGACCTGCCCACATATTTTCGTATACGTACCCACGCATATCAGTTCCCAATTTGCTGTATGTCTGACCTGAAACCGTCTTAGGCTTAGGGTCGTCAAGGCAGTACATAACAAGATCAAGGTAATGAACGCCCCAGTCTATGAGAACGCCGCCGCCCGCTATTGCCTTTGTGGTAAACATACCGCCAAGACCGGGAATAGAGCGAACCGCACGGAATGAAATATAAACGTGGTATACCTCACCGAGCGTACCTGCCTGTATTATTTCCTTTATTTTATTTACCGCACCGTTAAAGCGGTTTACAACGCCGATATTCAGTATTTTGCCCGTTTCGTGAGCGATAGCCTGCATTTCATGGACCTGTGCAAGCGTTTTTGCCGCAGGCTTTTCACACAGAACATGCTTTCCCGCCTTAAGAAAATCAATGGAAATGGTGGGGTGAACGTCGTTGGGAGTGCAGACGGATACTGCATCAAGCTCAGGATCGTTCAGTATTTCCTTATAATCGTAAACAGCAGTTCCGCCGTGAAGGGTGACCTGCTCATCTGCTCTTTCGGGGATTATGTCGCAGAAATATTTGATATTTACCTGTTCATTATTCAGATAGCTCGGAATATGTGCGCTTTTAGCAATAGTTCCGCATCCGATAACAGCTACGTTTATCTTTTTCATATTATTATTCCTTTCTTTTTCTCGTTTGATTATATAACACACTAACATCTTTTTCAACCCCATTTCAAAAAAAAATAAATAAACTTGTTTTTTTTTCAAAAAAGTATTGACAAAACAAAAAAATTATGATATTATATCAGCGTTGCGAGAAACGGCGCAACAATTTAATTGAATAAGCTGGTGTGGCTCAATGGCAGAGCAGCTGATTTGTAATCAGCAGGTTGTTGGTTCGACTCCGATCACCAGCTCCAGGGGGAATTCCCGAGCGGCCAAAGGGGGCAGACTGTAAATCTGT
>JAZPYO010000011.1:0-118007 GCA_045544195.1 Eubacteriales bacterium | reverse complement strand
AATCCCTCACCGCAACGGTGATCGTAACGGTGGGGGATGAAGAAAAAAATTCCTCAAACATATTGACAAATTATAGTCTTTGTGTTATTATTGTTTTGGAAAGCAAAAAACCGCCAAGATCGAACAGAATGTCCGTTCTTTAGGCGGCTAAGCTCAAACCGTGGAAATGAGATGTTTGGTAGACATCTCACAGCCTAAAACATATCCGTTGTATGTTGCGTATACAAGGGTACGAGTTGGTTTGAATGTATGTTAATATGTTTTACATATTCACATCAGTAGTATATCACACTCGTTACGTTTTGTCAAGTATTTTAACTCAATGGATTTGTTTTATCCGTTGAGTTTTTTTGTTCGTCCAAGCTCCTTGACAACTGAATAACGATGATCCTCTACGTTCCACCTGCCGCCGAGAGTTCTCGGCAAAGCCATTAACAGAAAACTTAAACCGTTTTCAGCTTCGGGATGCCTTCTCGATCACGGGCGATGATATAGCAGGGGGGTATAATGATACTTACACGCTATATGTGTGTGCCGTGGCTTATTACCGGGGCTGTCCTCAAAGGGCAATGCAGATCACAAAGGCTGTGATGTGAGGTAGTCGTCTTGATGGAAATTGCTTGCCATTGACAGCCAACAGCAAGCAATCCCAATTTGGCGGAGAAGCAGAGATTCGAACTCTGGAACCGTTTGACCGGTTACACGATTTCCAGTCGTGCGCCCTCGACCAACTAGGCGACTTCTCCGTATTGGTTGAATACTTGCATAGTATATCACACATTATAAAAAAAATCAAGTGTTTTTTCGATTTTTTTTTAAATTTATTTTTCAAAACCGAGGTTTTTTAAAAATACAATCGCACAAGCGTTCGTATTACAGAAAAGAGGATATAAAAATCCGACCCTGCATTAAATCAGGGTCGGAACACGATCTTACGATAGATCCTGCACGAATATATGTCTTACCACGTCCTCATTTTTCGGCTTTGCCTGCTCTCTTTTAGCAAAGAATGCCTCTGCTACCTTCGGGAAAAGTGCGTAAGACAAAACATCTTCCTCGCTTTTTGCTCTTTCTCCAAGCTCCTGTGTATACTTTTCAAGCTCGGGTGCGATAAGGTCTGCAGGACGGCACGTTATAAGCGCCTCGTCGCCTATGGCTTTTTTACGGACAGATTCGTTCACCTTACCGGGCAGCTTGCCGTAGTCGCCCCTCAAAAGTCCCTTCGATTCCTTTGTGAACACCTTATATCTTTCTCCCGAAAGCACGTTCAAAACTGCCTGTGAGCCTACTATCTGGCTTGTTGGCGTTACGAGCGGAGGATAACCGAAATCCTCTCTTACTCTCGGTATTTCAGCAAGAACGTCGTAATACTTATCCTCTGCCCCTGCCTGCTTAAGCTGTGAAATAAGATTTGACAGCATACCGCCGGGAACCTGATAAAGAAGCGTATTCGTATCTACGTTCAGCACCTTGGGGTCAAGGCTTCCCTGCTCCTTTAATTTCGATGCGACTGCTCTGAAATGGGCTGCCGCACGGCTGAGCAATTCAAGATCGAGTCCTGTATCACGCTCGGTATCCTTCAGCGTTGCAACGAGCGATTCCGTTGCGGGCTGTGATGTGCCGTTTGCCAGCGGAGACAGTGCCGTATCGACTATATCAACGCCTGCAAGCGTTGCCATAAGATACGTCATATCGCCCGTACCCGATGTGTTATGCGTGTGCAGGTGGATAGGCGCTGACACCTTTTCCTTAAGAGCCTTAACGAGTGAAAAAGCATCGTAAGGAAGCAAAAGGTTTGCCATATCCTTTATACATATAATATCCGCCCCCGCTTCTTCAAGTCTGCACGCAAGGTCGATAAAATACTGATGATCGTGAACGGGGCTGACGGTATAGCTTATCGCCGCCTCTACCGTACCGCCGTACTGCTTTGTAAATTTAATAGCTGAATAAACGTTTCTCGGATCGTTAAGAGCATCGAATATTCTGATTATATCAATACCGTTTTCGATCGACTTTTTAACAAACTGCTCCACCGTATCGTCTGCATAATGCTTATATCCCAGAAGGTTCTGACCGCGAAGAAGCATCTGCAGCTTTGTGTTTGGCAAAGCAGCTCGCAGTGTGCGTAATCTTTCCCACGGGTCCTCGTTAAGAAATCTCATACAGGAATCGAATGTCGCTCCGCCCCAGCATTCAAGGGAGAAAAATCCGACCTTATCAAGTATTTCGCACGCAGGAAGCATATCCTCTATCCTCATACGCGTAGCCGCTTGTGATTGGTGCGCATCACGCAGGATAGTATCAGTTATTTTCAAAGGTTTTTTTACCATATTAAAGCTCCATTCAGCCGCATAGCGACTTACAATTCAAATTAAAATAAATCAGAATATATTGGGTATCTGCAAAAGCACGCCCGCTGCTATTGCAGAGCCTATAACGCCTGCAACGTTGGGGCCCATAGCGTGCATGAGCAAAAAGTTTGAAGGATTTTCCTGTTGTCCTACCTTCTGCGAAACACGCGCCGCCATAGGAACGGCTGAAACGCCTGCCGAGCCTATAAGAGGGTTTATCTTGTTCTTTGAGAACAGGTTCATAAGCTTCGCCAGAAGAACACCGCCTGCCGTACCGATAGCAAATGCGATAATACCCATTACCAATATTGCCAGCGTTCTCAGATCGAGGAATGCCTCGGCAGTAGCCGTAGCGCCTACGCATACGCCCAAAAATACCGTAACGATATTCATAAGCTCGTTTTGAACCGTTTTACTGAGTCTTTCCGTAACACCGCATTCTCTGAGCAGATTACCGAGCATAAGCGAGCCGACAAGAGCAGCTGCAGAAGGAACGAGAAGTGCAACAAATACCGTAATAACAATGGGGAATATGATCTTTTCCGCCTTTGATACAGGGCGGAGCTGCTTCATTTCTATCATACGTTCTTTTTTAGTTGTCAGCAGCTTCATTATCGGCGGCTGAATGAACGGAACGAGCGCCATATAGCAATATGCGGCTATCGCAATAGATCCCAGAAGGTCGGGTGCCATTTTTGTCGCCGTGTAGATCGCGGTAGGACCGTCTGCTCCGCCGATGATACCGATAGAGCCAGCCTGCTCGGGAGTAAATATTCCCGAAAAACGCGCGGCGATATACGTAACGAATATACCGATCTGTGCCGCCGCGCCGAGCAAAAGCGACTTGGGGTTTGCAATAAGCGGAGCAAAGTCCGTCATTGCGCCGACACCGATAAATATAAGACACGGGAAAATTCCCAATTTAACGCCAAGATACAAATAATCAAGCAGGCCGGGGCTTATCGCCTCCACGTTGCCCATCAGCGCATCCCAGTTGATATGTGCCGATTCGTTTATAAATATTTCCGAATGGAACATCCCCGCACCCGGCAGATTTGTCAGCAGCATACCGAATGAAATAGGCAAAAGCAACAACGGCTCAAAGTTTCTGACAATGGCAAGATAGATCAGAAGCGCCGCTATGGCATACATTATCAGCACTCTCGGATCGTCGCCTATCATAGCAAAGCCTGTAGTTTTGGCAAACTCTACTATACTTTCAATCATCTTTAATTCTCCTTATGCTATTGTGCAAAGAACATCACCGGAGGCAACAGATGTACCCGATGCTGCACTTACAGACGTTATTTTTCCGTCATGGGGAGCACATATCTCATTTTCCATTTTCATAGCCTCTAAAAGCATAAGCACATCGCCCTTTTTGACGATCGATCCTGTCTGTACGTTTACAGTCGTTATTGTGCCTGCCATAGGGCATTTGATCTCCTCACCCTCGCCCTTTGATGCAGGCGCAGCGGGCGTTGTGGCGGGTGCTTCCTTTACAGGCTGCGCGGACGTATTCTTTATTTCGTCGGCGCTTACCTCCTGCAATTGTATTTCGTACAGTGTTCCGTTTACATTAACCTTAAAATATCTCATTTCACTTACTCCTTATATTTTTTTGATAGAAACTATGCGGAATGAATTTACATCCTCGCCCATATACTCAGCCAATGCTGCCGATACTGCCGCAACAAGCTGCTCTTTGTCAGGTATCTCCCCGTTTGATACATCAACAGCTGTTGAAGGCGCGTTTTTCGTATTTTTGACATCGTCAGCCTTTGTCTTTTTTGCGAGTCCTCTGCACAATGCACCTAAAAGCGCACATACAATTATAACGCCTATAAGACCTACAAATACAGTGCCAATGCCCAACAGGCATACAAGCCAGTCATTTCCGCTGAAGGCGGGAATTTCACTTGTTAAAAAAGTTTGCATACACACCTCTTGTTTAAAGAAAATTTTTTCCTGTTAAGATTATACCCTTAACTGCGAAATAATACATTGTAAAAATATTACAAAATATTAAACGATTTTTTGTTTCGGCAAAAACGCCGTTCATTTGAATGTGCTTAAAGACGGATTATCCGTTGTCTTAAGCTCTGAATCGAGCTTGATATAGCTTTCTTCTGCGATTATATAGTGAGCGACAAGATCAATATCCAGAAGCATAAGCGCCTTTTTGAGCGATGCAGTCACCAAAAGGTCATCCGATGACGGAAATGCAATACCGCCGGGATGATTGTGCGCAAGTATAACAGCGACCGCGCGGTTTTCAAGTGCTATCTGCGCCATTCTCCTGATGTTGACGCCTGCGGATGAAACAGAGCCCTCATGCACCTTATATGTTTCTACAAGTCGCCTTTTTCCGTCAAACATCAAAAGAAAAACGACCTCGTTTTGCAAGCCTCTGTATTTTCCTATAAGATATTTACCGACCCGTTCCTCCTGGTCGAAGGTCATTCTGTCAGCCTTTTCCGTGTCACTCTGACAGTATTTTAAGCTCTCGCCCATCAGCTTGAGAAATACCGCTGCATTTTCTCCAATTCCTTCAACTGAGCAAAGCTCGCTTACCGAAGCGTTAAAAACCTCCGAAAGACTTCCGAATCTATCCATAAGCCTGTGTGCTATCGGATTTGTATCAATTCTCGGTATTGCATAGAACAGAAGCAATTCAAGCACATTATGCGGCTCAAAGTTTTCGAGTCCTTCGTTGAGAAACCGTCTTTTCAGCCTTTCTCTATGACCCTGTGCCATTTTTTCTCCTTTCCCTGAGGTTAAAAACCGTTTACTGTCCATTTTTGTCAAGAAGGGATTTTTTTATATCCCAGAGCTTCTGTGACAGGTCAACGTAGTAATTGTGAGGGTTTTCAAATCTGGTCACCTCATCCCACAGGGTATCTATCTGCTCTGCACAGTAGCTGCGTATTTGCTCAATATCAGGCAGCTCGTATATACATTCTCCGTTTTTGAATATTTGTACCTGAAGCTCCTTTGCCGTATAATCCGTTACCGTCTTACGTTTCCAGGTATAGTCGGGATCAAAAAGCTCGTACGGCTTTGAAAAATCGGGCTTTTCATCGTGAACGCACAACAGATCCGCTATTGCCTTCCCCGTTTCGTTTTCATAAAATCTGTATAGCTTTTTATAGTGAGGATGCGTTATTTTCCCCGGGTTTTCGCTTATTTTTATTTTCGGTGTCACATTGCCGTTTTTATCCTCGACTGCCGAGAGCTTGTATACTCCGCCGAATACAGGCTCGCTTTTTGAGGTTATAAGCCTTTCTCCGACACCGAAGGCATCAATTGCAGCGCCCTGATTTATAAGATCTCTTATTATATATTCGTCAAGTGAATTTGATGCGATTATCTTGCAATGGCTGTATCCTGCCTCATCGAGCATTTTTCTTGCCTTGAGCGAAAGATACGCAATGTCGCCGCTGTCAAGCCTTATAGCAAGTGAAACGCTTTTGTTATCCTTGCCGAAAACGCTGTCAAACGCCTTTATTGCATTCGGAACGCCGCTTTTCAGTACATTATACGTATCGACAAGGAGCGTAACGCTTTTGCTGTAGGTTTTGCAGTACGTTTCAAATGCCTCGTATTCCGTATCGAACATCTGAACCCACGAGTGAGCCATAGTGCCTGATGCGGGAACTCCGTATTCCTTATTGGAAATTGCGCAGGCTGTACCGCTGCAGCCTGCGATATATGATGCCCTTGCGCCGAGTATAGCGCCGTCCGCTCCGTGCGCACGGCGGGAGCCGAACTCTGATATTGCTCTGCCGCCTGCTGCTCTTACTATCCTGTTTGCCTTTGTTGCGATAAGCGACTGGTGGTTTATTGAAAGAAGCACGAACGTTTCAATTATTTGGGCTTCTATTGCCTTGGCTCTTACCGTCATTATAGGCTCGCGCGGAAAAACTGCAGTTCCCTCGGGAACCGCCCATATATCGCCCGTAAATCTGAACGTACTCAGATAATCCAGAAATCCGTCTGAAAATATTCCCTTTGATCTCAAAAAGGCTATATCGTCAGGCGAAAAGTGCAGATCATTTATATACTCAACGATCTGCTGAAGACCTGCGGCAATGGCAAATCCGCCGCCGTCGGGAACACGGCGGAAGAAAACGTCGAAATATACTATCTCGTCCTTCATACCGTTTTCAAAATATCCGTTGCCCATTGTAAGCTCATAAAAATCGCATAAAAGCGTGTAGTTTTTAAAATTCATTACTGTATACCTTTCGCACAGCTAAAAATAAGTTGTCGTGTCAAAAAACTTGACAAATTTTTATTTTTCGTGTATAATACACCTCATCAAAAAAAATGAGGAGGTTGACTCAATGAATAGCCAACAGAAAATATCCAATATGGTTCTTGCCGCCGTTTTCACAGCGATCATCATCGTTATGTCGTTCACACCGCTGGGTTATCTGCGCGTCGGCTTTGTTTCCATCAGCTTTATGACGATTCCCGTAGCTATCGGTGCAATACTTTTAGGTCCTGTGTACGGTGCGTATTTCGGTCTTTTATTCGGAATTACGAGCTTTATTCAATGCTTCACGGGAGACCTGTTCGGTGCGGCATTGGTAGCAATAAACCCCGCCTTTACCGCTGTTATGTGTATCATTCCCCGTATATGCATCGGTCTTGTATGCGGCTTGATCGCAAGGGCGATAAAGAAGAACATTCCTGCGTTTCTTACCGCAAGCATGTGCGCGCCGCTTACAAACACCGCCTTGTTTATGGGCTTTATGATGATACTGTTTTACAACAATCCCGAATTTCACACCTCGCTTACATCGCTCGGCATAACAGGATATACAAATCTGTGGAGTCTGTTGTGGATAATGATAGGCGTTAACGGCATCATTGAGTTTTTCGTATGCGGTATCGTTTCATTCGGAATTGCAAGCCCGCTCAGCCACGCATTTGCACATCTTCAGCGTTCTAAATAAACCTCTGTATAACCGTCCTTAAGGGCGGTTTTTTTATTGCCCAATATCAATGTGCCGCCGTCCTTGTCCGTATATACTCTGCACATCTTACCGTCAAATTCGACTTTGACAATACCGCCGTTAAGCGGAACCGTACCGCATATCCGTTCAAGTCCGCCAAGGCTTGGGCGAACCTCAAACGTCCTTGCGGCAACGCTCGTGGGCTTAACGCCGAGAAAATATCTGCCGAAGATATATACAGGGCCGCCGCCCCATGCGTGACACAGAGATTTTCCGTATTTCATTCCGTACATTGAGTAATGCTCATTTCCCTTTTCACTCGGTATATACTGCTCCCACACGGACGTCGCGCCGAGCTTTATCATATCGCCCCAATACGAGCGTATCAGCTCTGTTGCATATTCGGTATTACCTGTTTTACATACGGCATCCGTTTCGAAAAACTTGAAATACGGCGTTGTTATCTGCGTTATTTCATCATTTTCTATGACGTTTTTGATTATCTTTTCCGTTTGCTCCTCTGTTGCAATGTCGTAAAGTATTGCAAAAATATTCGCATGGCGTGTTACATTATTTCTGCCTGATGTAAAGCTGTCAATAAACGCACCCTTTTCCTCGTTCCAGAAATATCTGTTGATATTTTTGTAAAGGTCATCAGCTCTTTTATCATATTCAGCGCTGTCCTGTCCGCAAACATTTGCAAGCGAAGACATACACTGCATTGCCTTGCAAAGAAGCATTTGCTCAGCGCAAACTGCCCCGTGCTTATCTATATCCGACCAATCGATAAATATCCAATCTCCGTTTCTCTGAACGACAAAGCCGTTTTCGTCAAGACGGGAGATGATAAAATCGCACAAGGTTTTTATTCTCGGGTAGAAAAATCTTATAAATTCCTCATCGCCTGATGAAAAATAGTAATCGTACGTACCGATTATAAGATAAAGAGAATAGTCGTTTATCGTATTTATGTGAGTGCTTACAGGGTCCTTTCCTCTGAGTGCTGTCAGCGTTCTGCGTACTATCGGATAGTCAAGAAACAAATATTCGTTTATCTTATAGCTTTGATATGCATCGCCCGACCATACCCAGCGGTCACGCTTTATACCGTCAAGGAAAAACTCCCTTGCGTTAAGGTGAAAGGTATACGATGAAACGTCCCAGATCTTATTCAAAAGCTCCTCATTACATTCAAAGCTGCCCTTGTATTCAAGCGGAAGATATTCGTATTCTGCATAGACCTCATATGACCTTGCCTTTTCAAGAGGGATAAAAACGTATCTGAACGCTCTTACCGAAAGCTCATAGTCACGCTTTTTACCTATCTGCTCAAACAGATAGGTATTTTCATCTGCGCTGAGCGCTTCAACGTCGCTTTCACCGAAATATACAGTAAAAGCATCGTTCTCATCTGCGTTCTTTATACAAAGCCTTGCAAAAAGCTCCTTGCCGAAATCAAACAGTACGCCGCCGTTTATACCTTCTGCGCTTACATGATCTACTCTTTCATATGAAAATATGAATTTTTCAGGATCGTCATTTATGCCTTCGTAAGCGGGCTCGTCACCTGCGTTTACTCTTTCCTGCGTATTGTGCGCGCATATCCAGCTACTGTCCGATATAAGCGTTTCGCTTTCGCAATATATGCTCGGCAGCCCTGTGCTTTTTGTTATCAGAACGTGTACTCTGTGCTCACCTTGAGAAAAACAGATTTTTTTTGAAAGCGGATGCCTTTTCCCGTCAAGCTCAACAAAGCCGACGCCGTTTGAATGTATTGTAAATTCGCCGTCCTCATCGGCTGTGAACACCTTATCAAACGATACTGTAGGATACGGAGAATAAAGCTCCCACATAGGCGGGACGCGAAATCCGAATTCATCTCTTCTGCTGTGCAAAAGCGTGCTGTGGAATATCTCGTAATCTCCTCTGTACCATATCCATCTTGATCTTTTCATATTACCAATTCCTCAGATACTCAGGAAAATACCGTTTCGCAATCCTCAAAATACGTTGCGAGCTTCATTACGGTGTAACCTTCGTTTTCCTTTTCAAAATCTATTTGAAGATATTTTGACAATGCTTTGATTATATGATCGGGGTTTACATATTCATCGACCGATGCGGAAAGCTCTGCTGTTATAATGATATTATCGCCGTTATATATTACACTGCTCGATCTTATACCGTTTGAAATATCCGCTTCCATAAAGCCGCTTTTCGTTTTTTTAGTCCGCTTCGTTATCTCTATCGGACCGTTCAGCATATTTTTTATAGCTTCTGCCGTCTTTTGCGACGCATCGCAAAGAGTCAAGGTGAACGCATACTTTGCCCAGCGCATCTGCTCGAGCTTTGTTTCGGGCTTGTAAACACGCTTTATCTGTATATCATCGGGTAAATTTGCGTTAAGACTGCTTTTTATCTTTTCAAGGTCAACATCGGGCAGAACTCTTATATCAAGAAATTCGCACACGCTTTCAGTGCCGAGAGAAAGAGGAAGCGAGAACACCATCTTCGGATGCGGATTGAAGCCGTTTGTATACCATATCGGCACCTTGGCTCTTGTGAATGCCGTTTTGAACGTTCTGTTCAGATCAAGGTGTGAAATGAACTTAGCCTTACCCGTTTTTGAAAATTGGAGTCTTACCTTTTCGTATTCGTTGACGGACACCATGTGCATTCACCCCCCAGCTTATTTGCGCCGCAAGCGGCGCAGTTATTCATGCAGTTTTCCGTTGTTTTATTATCGTACGCCTTATGACGCTCACGCAGTAAGAATTCCTTGCTTACGCCGCAGTCGATAATATCCCACGGTAAGATCTCATCCTCTGAAAATTCTCTGTTTGCGTAGAATGACGGGTCTATTCCGCACTCATCAAATACGGAAAGCCACGCATCATAATCAAAGCATTCGTCCCATGCGTCAAACTTGAAGCCGCGCTCCGCAGCCTTATAAAGCGCCTTTGAAAGACGCCTGTCGCCTCTTGCAAACACTGCCTCTATTCTGCTGATATTCGCATCGTGGTAGCTGTAGCGTATCGCTCTGTCCGTTATGGCATCGCCAAGCAGCTTTTGCTTTTGCGCAAGCTCGTCCATCGTTGCCTGTCTGTCCCATTGGAACGGCGTGAAGGGCTTCGGAATAAAGCACGCAACGCTTATGCTTACCGTCGGTCTGCCTTTTGGACGGTTCTCCGTTGCATAATATTCGTCAACAACGGTCTTTGCAAGTCTTTCTATTCCCAGAACGTCCTCATCTGTTTCTGTTGGCAAGCCGCACATAAAATACAGCTTTACCTGGTTTCTGCCGCCCTCAAATGCGGCTCTGCACGCTTGCATTATATCCTTTTCGCATATATTCTTATTAATTGCATCACGCAGACGCTGTGTGCCTGCCTCGGGCGCAAACGTAAGCCCGGTTGAACGGACTGACGATATTTTTTTCATAAGCTCCTGTGAAAAGCTGTCCGCGCGCATCGACGGCAAAGAAAGGCTGACCATACTGTCATCAGTCCATTCCAAAAGCTTATCCGTGAGCTGTCTTATATGCGGATAGTCGGAAATAGACAGCGAGCAAAGCGATATTTCATCATATCCCGTATTTTCGTACAGCAGCTTTGCTTCCCTGTTCAGCGTTTCGGCGCTTTTTGCTCGTGCAGGGCGGTATATCATACCCGCCTGACAAAAGCGGCAGCCTCTCGGACAGCCTCTGTATACCTCAAGAACTATTCTGTCGTGAACCGTTTCTATATACGGCATAACGAATTTTTCGGGGAAATACGTTTTGTCAAGATCCTTTATTATACGCTTTCTGACTTTAACGGGAATATCGTCGTACTTAGGTGTATACGAGCTGACAGTACCGTCATCGTTATATTCGACCTTATACAGCGACGGTACATAAAAGCCCTCTATCTTTGCAGCCTCGTGCAAAAAATCAGCCTTCGTATAATTCGGCTGCGATCTCATCTTTATGTAAAGCTGACAGAACTCGACAAGTGCCTCCTCGCCCTCGCCGATGGAGAATACATCAAAGAAATCAGCTATCGGCTCTGCGTTATAAGCACAAGGGCCTCCGCCGATCACTATCGGGTATTCATCTCCGCGTTCGCTTGCATACAGCGGTATTTCAGCAAGCTGAAGCATATTAAGCACCGTTGTATAGCAAAGCTCATACTGCAAGGTAAAGCCGAGTATGTCAAAATCCTTTACATCATCTCCGCTTTCGTGTGCATACAACGGAATACCGTGCGCTTTCATCTGGCTTTGCATATCGTCCCACGGGGCGTAAACACGCTCGCACCATATATCCTGTTGCTCATTAAGGACACCGTAAAGTATACGAAGCCCGAGATTTGACATACCTATTTCGTACGTATCGGGAAAGGCAAACGCAAAACGGCATTTAACCTCATCCTTATTTTTTATTATCTGACCGTATTCTCCGCCCGTGTATCTTCCCGGCTTCAGCACCTTGCGTAAAATACCGTCCATATTCTTATTTCTGCTCAAAACAATGCACTCCATTAAAACAAATAATATTATACATTATTATACATATAAAGGCACAACATGTCAAGATTATAGCATCAAAAAACACATTACATATGTGAGCGTATACGGTTGCAAAATCAGATAAAATATGATAAAATTCAAAAAAAGTGAAACCTTTCGGAACGTTTTACGGTATATTGAGTGAAGGAGGAAAAAATACGATGCTTCAGGATAACGAAATTGTCGATCTTTTTTGGGCGCGTGAGGGCACGGCGATCGCAGAAAGCGACAAAAAATACGGTAAGATGCTGTACGGCATATCATTTTCCGTATTATCCTTAAGAGAGGACGCGGAGGAATGTGTAAACGATACATACTTTGCCGCATGGAACAGAATGCCAAAGGAAAGGCCTATGTATCTCGGGGCGTTTCTGTCAAGGATCGTCCGCCATCTATCCGTTGACAAATACCGCAAAAACACCGCAGAAAAGCGTGGCGGAGGCGAGGTGTGCGCAGAGCTTGAGGACTGTATTCCGTCAAACGACGATGTTTTTTCAGAAATAGAAAACAAGGCTCTTGCAGAAGCGATAGACGGCTTTTTGTCAGGGCTTTCACAGGAAAAACGTATGATATTCGTCCGCAGATACTTTTACAACGATTCGCTTGAGGATATATCAAAAAGATTTCGTATAAGCGTACCGAAGATCAAGTCTGTTCTTCACAGGATTCGTCTTGCGCTTAAAAAGGAATTGGAGGATACGCTGCTATGAACAGAAAAGCAAATGCAGAAAAGCTCTACGATGCAATAGGCTTGATAAAGGATGAATACGTAGCAGAATGTCAGAATTACACACAAAAAAGCAGATTCAGCGCGACGCAGAAGGCACTGTCCGCACTGGCGGCGTGTGCTTTGATAATGATATGTATATCCACCGCAGTGCGCCTTATTCCCAAAAACGACAGCCAGGACGCCGCTCCGCTAAGCATACTGCAGGTATTGAGCAGTACACAGATCGAGCCGATCGAAAAGGAAAGCATAGACGTTTTCGGAAATAAAAAATTGCTTGTATGGTACACCGATGGGCAATACAGGAGCGTTACGCTTTCAGAAAACGAATTTGCCGAGCTTGTCCGTCTTGCTTCAAGCGGCTACACGGAAGTTTTCAAAAATGAAGACACAGAGCACAGAATGTGGCTGTGTGACGGAAACGGCGGTGTAAAAAGCCCGTATCTGTACGATAAAGCAGGAAACGTATCAAGCACCTTGTTCTCGTACAGATCGGAAATAATACCGAGCGAGGAATTTACAAAAGCCGTTTCAGAGATCATTAAAACGTAAAGCCTTAATTAAGAAAAGGAGTAAATTATGAAAATTAAACTATTTGCAATACTTATAACAACATCAATAATTCTTTCTTCTTGCGGTGCTTCGGACAACTTCGGTCCTGAAATGAACGCAGCTGACGGGATCATGCTCCCGTCGTACGATCAAAAGGAGGAAGGCACAACGCAGGACACGACCGATTTCGGCAAGATAATAGAAAACGAATTTATATCGACAAGCACACAAAACGTATCTACGCTTTCAGCCGATGTTGACACAGCATCATATGCGTATTTCCGCAAGCTCGTGAATATGGGCTATACAACACAGCAGCTTATTTCAACGACAAACGGCTCATTACGCACAGAGGAATTCATCAATTACTTTGATTATTCATACAAAGAGCCGCAGGAAAATGACCTTTTCGGAATGAGCGCAAGTGCATTCCCTTGTCCGTGGAATGAGGACAGCATTATTCTGTCACTTGCTCTTAAGGCAAGCGACGCTGTTGACAAAACGAAAAACAATCTCGTTTTTCTTATAGATGTTTCAGGCTCGATGTATGCTGATGACAAGCTCGGACTTTTGCAAAAATCCTTCACGTATCTTACAGGCTCGCTTACGGAAAACGATACTGTTTCCATCGTAACGTATGCAGGAGATGAAAAAATTGTTCTTGACGGCGCAAAGGGCAACGAAAAAGACAGGATAATCAAGGCTATAAACGATCTTGAAGCGGGCGGCTCGACAAACGGCGAATCGGGCTTAAAAACTGCTTACGCCTTAGCTGAAAAGTATATGAAGCCTGACTGTAACAACCGCATAATTATGGCATCTGACGGCGATCTCAATGTGGGAATATCATCAGCAGACGAGCTTAAAGCATTTATTGAACAGAAGCGCGATCTCGGAATATTCCTTTCCGTTCTCGGCTTTGGCACAGGCAACTACAAGGACAGTGCTATGGAAGCGTTGGCTGACAACGGCAACGGTATTTACTATTATATCGACGGCGAGCGTGAGGCTCAGAAGGTTTTGCAAGAGGAGCTTTTCTCAACGCTTTACCCTGTTGCAAAGGACGTAAAGCTCCAGTTGACGTTCAATGCTGACACAGTAGATCAATACCGTCTTATAGGATACGAAAACAGACTTCTCAATAAAGAGGATTTTGACAACGATACAAAGGACGCAGGTGAGCTTGGAGCAGGCCACGCTGTGACTGTATGCTACGAGCTTAAGCTTAAGAACAGCGAGATCACAGATGCTTCCGAGCTTTTAAATCTTGCTGTAAGGTACAAAAAGCCAAACGAGGAAATGAGCATTCTTGACGAATATCAGATAAAAAGCGATGTATACGCTCCAACACCGACTGACGAGCAGAAATTCTTAGGTGCGGTCATAGAATGTACAATGATCCTGCGTGAAAGCAAGTTTACAAACGGCAAGACGCTTGACGATGTTCTTTCAACTCTTAACAGCCTTGACCTTTCAGGCAACGCCGATAAATACGAATTCAGACAGCTTATAGCAAAGCTGACCGATTGACGAAATAAAAACAAGCTCCGAATAAATAACAAATCTCCCGCAAGCCGTCTGAACGGTCTGCGGGGGATTTGTTTATCGACATTAAAATACTGTGCAAATGATTTATTTTTTCTTTTTTATTATGCTTTCTATGAGCTTCATTATCTCCATTACAGCTACGGGCACCAATGCAAGAGAAATGCCGTAAATGTACTGTTCGAGCGTAAGATGGATCATTCCGAACGGAATGGAAAGCGGCGTGAACAGAACGACCGCTATAAGCGAAAGCGATACCAAAACAGACAGATTGAGCTTTTTGTTTCCGAAAAGTCCTGTTTTGAATATTGAACGCTCAGAACGCATATTGAACGCCTGGATGACCTGTGAAAGCGCAAGCGTCAAAAATGCCATCGTTCTTCCCGCTTCAATATTTCCGCCGACGATCTGTCCTTTGCCGATGAAATACGATGCCAACGAAATGATACCGAACATAAGACCCCAGATGACTATCTTCACGCCGTAGCCCTTAGCAAAAAGTCCTTCGTTCTTGGGCTTCGGCTTTTCGTCCATTATGCCCTTTTCAACGTCCTCCATACCGAGAGCGATGGCAGGAAGGCTGTCAGTTACAAGGTTTATCCACAAAAGCTGCATTGAAAGAAGCGGAGCTTCACGGCATATCATCATAGACGCAAATACCGTTATTACCTCACCGATGTTTGTGCCGAGCAAAAATCCGACTACCTTTTTGATATTGGAATAAATGCCTCTGCCCTCTCTTACAGCATCAACGATGGTTGCAAAATTATCGTCCGTCAGCGTCATATCAGATGCGCCCTTTGCAACATCGGTTCCCGTAATACCCATAGCACAGCCGATGTCTGCTGCCTTGAGCGCGGGAGCATCGTTTACACCATCGCCCGTCATTGCAACGACTCTTTCCTTTCTCTGCCATGCCTTGACGATACGTATCTTATTCTCGGGAGAAACTCTTGCATATACTGCTATATTTTCAACTGCCGCATCAAGCTCGGCATCAGTCATATTATCAAGCTGAGCACCCGTTATGGCATTATCACCGTCTGTATATATTCCTAACTGCTTTGCTATCGCAGTAGCCGTTACTATATGGTCACCCGTTATCATCACGGGCTTTATACCTGCCCTGCGGCATACCTTTACCGCATCTGCCGCTTCCTTACGCGGCGGGTCTATCATACCGACAAGTCCCATAAGGGTAAGTCCGTTTTCAAGCTCCTCAAACGTAGGCTCAGCCGGAACATTATCAATATATTTATACGCAACCGTGAGAACACGCAGAGCGTTGCGGCTCATTTCGTCATTTACCTGTCTTGCGCGGTCAACATTTCCTGCAATACATCTTTTTTCAAGAACGTCAAATGCGCCCTTTACGATGACAAGATTTTTTCCGTTGACCTTATTTACGGTCGTCATCAGTTTTCTGTCAGAGTCAAACGGCAGCTCTGCCAGACGCGGACTTTCCGCTTCAAGAGCATTTTTATCCTTGCCGTTGATGTAAGAGGCGTATATTATCGCCGTTTCCGTCGGATCACCTATATGAGATATCTTCTCGCCCTCAATTTCGATAGCGCCGTTACAGCACAGGCAAGCTGTGGTAAGAAGCCCGACTATCTTTTCGGAGTTTGAGTTGCTTATATCCTCTGTAATATCGCCCTCGTCAAGCCACGCTTTAACGAGCGTCATTCTGTTCTGCGTGAGCGTACCCGTTTTATCAGAGCATATTACAGATGCGCTGCCAAGCGTTTCAACTGCGGGCAGTCGGCGGATGATAGCATTTTTCTTTACCATTCTCTGCACGCCTATTGCAAGAACGACGGTTACTATTGCGGGCAAGCCCTCGGGAATTGCCGATACTGCCAACGATACGGCGGTCATAAATATGTCTATAACGTCCATACCGCTCGTAATTCCGACAACAAATATTATTCCGCATACTGCCAGAGCAAGTATTCCAAGATACTTACCGAGGCTTGCGAGCTTTTGCTGCAAGGGGGTCTTTCCGTCATCCTCTCCGTCAAGCAGGTTTGCGATCTTACCCATTTCCGTATTCATACCCGTGCGGACAACAACTGCAACAGCCGTACCGTACGTTATGCTGCAGCCCGAAAATACCATATTCGTTCTGTCGCCTATTGGCGCTTTTTCGTCAACGACCGCCAATGCGTCCTTTTCCGACGGTACGGATTCACCCGTCAGAGCTGATTCCTCGCTTTTAAGGCTGACGCTTTGCAATAAGCGGCAATCCGCAGGTACAAAGTCGCCCGCTTCAAGACGGATTATATCGCCGGGAACAAGATCTTCTGCGTTTATTATAAGCTCCTTGCCGTCTCTTATGACTCTTGCGTGCGGAGCTGACAGATTTTTAAGCGCGTCAAGTGCCTTTTCCGCCTTACTTTCCTGCGCTACTCCTATAATTGCGTTCATCACAACGATGACCAGTATCAGAAGCGGCTCAAAAAACTCCTTTGGCTGACCTTCTATGCAGGCAATAACGAACGATATTGCCGCTGCAACGAGAAGTATAAGTATCATTACGTCCTTGAACTGCTCAATAAACCGTGCAAGCGTCGTTTTTTTCTTTTTTTCGTTTAATTTGTTTTTTCCGTATTCAGAGGATCTTTCAGAAACCTGAGAATCACTCAATCCCTTTTTTTCATCTGTATTCAGATTTTTTATTACATCTGATATACTTTCATTGTGGTACATATTAAATACTGCCCTTCCAAAATAAAAATATAAACAATATAAAGTATATACTTATTTTTGCAACTCTACTTCAATTTAGTGTGAATTTTTGTTAAAGAATGCTCTATTTACGGCTTTATATACCGATTTTTTATATCTGCACGATCGATGCTCACACTTCTTACACTGCAAAAGCTGATTTTCCTGTTCGCAAAAGCTATTCGGATATTTTTTTATATTTATCTCCCACATTATCAGAACCGCAAATGACAGAAGAACCAATATGAGTGTAAATATATTAGGTATAAATATTAAAGGGGTAAGTATCAAAAACATATCCCAGTTATGTATACGGCACGTATTGCAGCACTTGTTTTTCATAAACAGAAACTGAAACGGGCAAAAGAATATCACGCATACAACGTCTGCAACGGAATAAGCAAGACAAATGAGTATCAGTATCCAAGCGTCAATAACTGCCGTAAAGTACAGTATACCTGCCGCAGCCGTTACGAGCAGCCATATCAGTACTACAAATATTACGCCTTTCTTTTCAGGCTGACATTCCGTTTTTCCCCTTATATTACAAAACTGCTTTTGGCTTGACATAGGCATTTTTTTGTTTTTGAAAAACCGACATATCGTTTCGCAAGAAAATATAAGATATGCAAGGATCAAAAACGGATAATAATACGTTTTGAAAATGAAGCTGCCGTTACCGACACGGTTAATAATATATATAAACAGGAACAGTATAAATATTATCCCCCGCACTGCGAGCTTTGAAATATATCGGCGCACGCAATTATTCCTCGTCATCATCATTCTGTAATGCTTCCATTGTTTTATTGTATTTCGGCACTCTGAATTTTTCGTCTATCAGATATTCTGCCAAAAGAGATATTAAAAACGTAGTGATAAAGGAAAATACTGCAGTTATTATCACAACGGGTATATGCGTCATATTGGGAAATATCGCTTTAACTATTTCAAGATCGGTAATATCATCTGCTCCGAATCCGATCAGGATAATGTCCATAACAGCGCACGCAAGGGCAAAAATCACGCTTTCCAACACGTAATTTTTCATTCTTGCTTTTTTATCAGACGGGCTTTTGCCGACGGGCAAAGGTCTGCCCATAACATCCTTCGGCTGTTCGATATCGCCGAGAAAATGGCACGATATGCCGAACACTATGGGATAGCCAATAAGCGCCCAAAGCTCCCAGCCGATATCGCCCGTTACGGCAATATTGTATATACCTGATATTATGATACATATAAGCAAAAACGCCCCTGACAGAACGCCTGCCTTGCTGCGTATCTGCTTTTGACGCTCATCAACAACTGCATAATTCTGTTTTTTGTTATTTTTCATCTGTTTGTTCCTCTTCCCAGAATAGATCGTTCAATGTTTTATTCGTTGCTCTGCATATATCAATGCAAAGGCGGAGCGTCGGGTTATAGCTTCCGTTTTCTATCGCTCCTATCGTCTGCCGTGTAACACCGACAGCGTTTGCAAGGTCCTCCTGCGACATATCACATTCGATCCTTGCGATTTTAAGCCGCTTATTCTTCATATCCACCTCCGTTGTGGCTTCATTATATCACGCATATTACAAAATGTCAAGTATATTTTACATTTTTCTCGATAAATTTTGCAATATGCAATTTGAGATACGGTGACAAATTAAAAATCCCTTGACAAACCTTCGTCTGTCAAGGGATAGATATTCTGTTACGTAACGGTCATTTCCAAGCTCTTTTGTCCTTTACATCGTTATATATTGACACGTAGCTTTCGTAACGGGAGCGATTTATCTCTCCGTCCTGCACGGCTTTATGTATCACGCAGCCGTCCTCACCCGTATGAGAGCATTTTTTGAATTTACATTTAAACAGATACTCCTCAAATTCGGGGAAAAGATACGGCAGATCATCCTTTTGAAAGAAATCAAAATGCTCAAAGTCAAGCATACTGAAGCCCGGGGTATCGGCAAAGTATACACCCTTGAATACCTCGTGAAGCTCCACTCGACGCGTCGTATTTTTTCCTCTTTCTATCTTTCGGCTTATCTGCCCTGTAAGGCAGTCAAGCTGGGGAAAAAGCGCGTTGAGCAGCGTTGACTTACCCACTCCCGATTCGCCTGCGAAAACGCACAGACCGTGCTGAGCTTTGCAGTATTCGGAAAGCTCGTCCACGCCGATCTTTTCCTTACAAGAGGTGATAAATGCATCGTACCCTATGCTTTTATATATATTTACAATATCGCTTGCGTATTTTTCGTCAAGCTCAGATTTTGTCACCGTGATAACGGGCTTTATTCCGTTATGCTCCGCTATTGCACACAGCTTATCACAGAAAAGATATGACATTGCCGGACTTGCCGCGGCGCATACGATAAACATAGTATCAATATTAGCCATAGGCGGACGGATAAGGCAATTCTTACGCTCCGTAATTTTATCAACGTAATATTCTCCGCCGCTTTTTTTCAAAACTGCACAGTCGCCCGGCAGGGGCGTTATTTTTTCAAGCCTGAAAAGCCCTCTTGCAGAGCATTTTTCAAACATCTCGCCATCGGGTGTGCGGACGGTGTATTTACCGCCCACTCCCGACGTTATTATTCCCTTGATCTCACTCATTAAAATGACCTCTACGATGGCAATATGACGTCTATTATATCGTCGAATATGCCGCCGTCCGTTTCTACTGACGTATCCGTATCAGGCGGAGAGATCTGTCCGTTTGACGAGCCCTCGCTCAGCACGATATCTATCACCGAATACTTCGGCACCTGAGTGTTTGCCGCAATACTCTGAATGATAACCGTACCTCTTTTTTCGTTGCCTGTAAGATATTTTACATCTCCTACCTTGATACCTATCTGCGCAAGGAGCTTTATCGCCTCTGTTCCGTCCATACCGATAAGCTGCGGCACTGTCACCTTGAATGTCTGCTCACCCTTGCTTACGAATACGGTTATTATTTCATCGAGCTTTACCTCTGTACCCGCCTCAGGCTCTGTTCTGATAACATAGCCCTCCGGAATTATATCGCTGTATTCCTTTGTTTCACGGAATGTGAAGGAATAGTCCTTATGGTTTCCGACTACGATGTCGGTATATTTTCTCATGGAAAAATCGGGCAGGCTCATCGTCTCCTCGCCTATATACACCGTTATCTGAAGATCGACCTTATCTTCATACTTTTTCGTTATTCCTGCGGGCGGATCCTGATTTATTATCGTATTAAGCTCCGTCTTTTCGCCTACTACGCTTGTAAATTTAACAGTTACGTTAAATCCCATATCCTCAAGGCTTGAGATATATTCCTCCGAATACGTCTGTCCCACGCATTCTACCACCTGCAATTCCTTTTTATCATCAAGATTCATATTACCCGACAGATGATAAAACAGGATTATTACGACTATCGCAACAACTATAAGGAAGGCGAAAAATACGCCGTAAACTGTCGGCATAAGGCTTGTCCCTCTTACGATGACGTGCTTTTTCTGATTATCGTTTGATGAATCGTTTGCGCCGTCCTTTGCCTTTTTATTGCTGCTTGATCTATTATTTTTATTATTCTTGTTCTTGTTTTTCTTTTGATTTTTGCTTTTGTTACGCATCAATGCAGCTTCCTCGGGCGTGCGGAAGCGAACTGTCGGATTTTCCTTTATTATCCCGATGTGCTTCATCATCTGCTTTGCGCTCTGATAGCGTCTATCAGGAGATTTTTCCATGGCGCGAAGTATTATCTGCTCCAGCCCCTTCGGAAGTTCAGGGTTTACCTGGCACGGCTTGGGCGGAGATTCCCTTATCTGCTTTCCGACTATCTCCTTGGAGCTTTCTCCGTCAAACGGCAATCTGCCGCACACCATTTCGTACAGCACGACACCGAGAGAATACAGATCGCTTTTATGATCGATCTCCTTTCCGCTTGCCTGCTCGGGACTTACGTAATGCACAGTACCTATTGCCTTATCCGCGGGAGTTACATTATCGCCGTCGGGAAGCTGTGCAATGCCGAAATCCGCAACCTTGATAACACCGTTCTTCAAAACGAGCACATTCTGCGGCTTTATATCTCTGTGCACGATGCCCTTTGAATGAGCGTGGTCAAGGGCGCTCAATATCTGTTCAATTATGTTGAATGTTTCCTCAAGCGTGAGCATACCGCCCTTACGCTTTATATACGATTTGAGGTTGATGCCCTCAATATACTCCATAACGATGTACTTTTGCTTTTCCTTGACAGAAACATCGTAGATATTAACGATATTTTCGTGTGAAAGCATTGCTACCGCCTTTGATTCGTTAATAAAGCGGTGAACGCTTTCCATATCGTTGGACATATCCTCCTTAAGCATCTTTATGGCAACGGTACGCTTCATCAGAACGTCCTCCGCCTTGAATACTATTGCCATACCGCCGACACCGCAAAGCTTATCTATTCTGTATCTGTTGTCAAGAACAGTACCTATTATATCCTCGTATTTTTCCATACACGTTTGCGTCCTTTCATCGAAAATGGTGCAGCATTACTTAGTTGAAAGAATTACGACCGTTATGTTATCGCCGCCGCCGTTGGCATTTGCCATACCGACAAGAGTATTACACGCCTGCTCTATATCCGCAGTATCCATAAGGACTCTTTGTATTTCATCATCAGAAACGAAATTTGTAAGTCCGTCAGAGCATATGAGAATGTAGTCGCCTATCTGTCCGTCCTCAAGAACGAAAAAGTCAGGGTCTACATCTGAGTGTGTTCCGACAGCTCTCGTGATTATATTTTTGCGTGGGTGTGTCAAAGCCTCCTCAGGCGTTATAGCGCCCGTATCTACAAGATACTGAACGTATGAATGATCCTTCGTTATCTGGCATACAGAATCCTGTGATACCGTATACAAGCGGCTGTCACCGACATTTATGCAGTACAGCTTATTTCCTGACAAAACGAATGCGACCAATGTTGTGCCCATGCCCTCAAGCTCTGCAAACGTCTTGCTTTTTTCGTATACTGCGGTATTTGCTTTATTTACACCCTGGACCATCGTTCTTCTCATTCTTGCATCTGTTATTTCAAGAACTCCGTCAACAGCCAAAAGTATTGTTATAGCATCGCACAGTGATGTCGCAAATTCACGTATAGCGATAGCACTTGCCTCGCAGCCGCCGTTTGTGCCGCCCATGCCGTCGCACACAACGCCCACTGTAACGCTTTTTGACATTACCCTTGTGAAAAAGCTATCCTGATTCACCTTTCTTACAACACCCGTATCGCTTGTGCCGAAAATTTGCATTTTATTTCTCCAATCTTCTCATTACTGTTCTGAAAAATTGCTGTTTTTGGAATATCTGAGCTGTCCGCACGAGGCATTAATATCAGAGCCGAGACTTCTTCTTCTCGTTGCGGTTATTCCTTTTTTAGCCAATATATCAATAAACGCCTGCACTGTTTTTTCATCGCTTTTCACGTACGCGCGTTCCTTTACCGTATTAACGGGAATAAGGTTTACATGTACAGGACAGCCCGCCATGCTCCTTCTTAAAAGATCGCCCAGCGCCTGTGCGTGATGCGGCGTATCGTTTACGCCCTTTATCATAGTATATTCAAATGATATGCGCCTGCCTGTTTGCTCAAAATACCTTTTACAGCTTGCAAGAAGCTGCGCTATCGGATATTTTTTATTCACGGGCATAATTGATGTTCGTGTTTCGTCATCCGATGCGTGAAGAGATATTGAAAGCGTTATACCGAGATCCTCCTGCCGCAGCTTATCTATTGCGGGCACTATGCCGCACGTTGACACCGATATATGTCTAAGACCTATATTAAGACCGTTTTCGGATGAAACGAGGCGAAGGAATTTTAATGTATTATCGTAGTTGTCAAGCGGCTCGCCAATGCCCATCATAACGATATTGGATATTCTTTTTCCCGTATCGTTCTGAACGCAAAGCACCTGACCGAGCATTTCCGACGGGGTAAGCCTTCTCGACAGTCCCTTAAGCGTTGACGCGCAGAATTTGCATCCCATAGGACATCCTGCCTCTGATGATATACATATCGTATTGCCGTGATTATATACCATAAAAACAGCTTCGATAAGCTCTCCGTCAAGCAGCCTTAAAAGGTATTTTACCGTTCCGTCCTTTGATACGAATTTTTCCTCGACGCTTGGTGTGCGTATGACTGCGTTTTCCTTAAGATATTCCCGCAGCGTCTTAGGCAGATTTGTCATTTCGTCAAAGCCGACACCGCAATGAAGCCATTTATATACCTGCTTTGCTCTGTATGTCGGCTGTCCTGCCTTTGTTAAGTATTCCGCCATTTCCTGCTCTGAGCATGACAGAATATCGAATTTTTCCGTCATATTTTTTCAATAACGGCTATGTAAAAACCGTCTGTACCGTCGGTATGCGGCATCAGGGTCTGCTGCTTTATCAGCTTATACGCCGTGTTTTCCTTTAAGAATTTTTCTACTGTATCCGAGTTTTCCGCTTTATTGAGCGTACAGGTCGAATAAAGGAGTCTGCCGCCCGCTTTGAGATATTTCACGCTTTGCGAAAGTATTTCGTACTGCGTATTCAGAAGCGAATCAATATTTGACATATCCTTATAACGCAGATCGGGCTTTTTTCCTATAACGCCAAGCCCTGAGCAAGGAACATCGCAAATAACTCTGTCTGCTGTTGAAAGAAATTCTTCACACGGGGGGATCCTGCCGTCCCTTACCTCAGCGTGTATTATATCGATTCCCGCCTTTTCTGCGGCTTTTTTTATAAGACCGATCTTGTTTTCGTGCAGATCGTATGACGATATACTGCCCTCGTTTTCCATTGCGATGGCGGCACACAGGCTTTTTCCGCCGGGCGCTGCGCAAACGTCAAACACCGTCATTCCCTTTTGCACATTGAGAGCGCTTACGGCTATCTGGCTTGCCTCGTCCTCAACAAATGCAAGATCGCCCACAATACGCTCCAGCGTTGGAATATCCGCACTTTGCAGAATACGCACGCCGTAAGGGCTTTGTTCGGTTTTCGCACATTTTATCCCGTTTTCGCTCAGGATATTTATAACGTGCGAGCGTTCTGTTTTGAGTGTATTTACCCTTAGTGTTATGTATTGCTCGTTTTTATCAAGGAAGCGAAGCATTTTTTCACATTCATCGCCGCATGATGACAAAAGCGCTCTTGCAACTCCCTCATCAAGAGAATATGTAACACACAGGTATTTTATGTAATCATCGTTTGCGGAAGGAAAATCAAATTTTCCTTCCCGTCTGAGATATTCTCTGAGTATTGCGTTAACGAACGGGGCGGACTGCTTGCCTACATATTTTTTTGCAAGCTCCACACCCTCGTTTACTGCCGAATGGGCGGGTATACGGTCAAGATACCTTAACTGGTATATAGACATACGGAGTATATTTCTCATTTGTACGGTCATATCGTCAACAGCCCTTGAGCTGAGGATGCCTATTATATGATCGAGCGTTACCTTTTTTTCGACCGTTCCGTAAAACAGCTTTGTATACAGCTTTTTTTCCGCGCCCTTAAGATCGAATTTCTTTATTGCGGAGTTATTTTCAAGATTGGTATATTTGCCGTCATTTTCGCTGCGGCAAAGCGATAAAAGGGCTATTTGCCTTGCAGTTGTATTCATTTTCTTCTTCTGTTGAACACGGTGGTATAATAAAATATCTGCATTACCGACGTTGCAAGCGCTGCAACGTATGTCATTGCCGCCGCCGTGAGAACCTTTCTTGCGCCCTTCAATTCATCATCGTTCAGAATACCGCATTCTTCAAGCGAACGCATTGCTCTTTTGCTTGCGTTGAATTCGACGGGAAGCGTCACGAGCTGAAAAAGCGCTATCGTACAAAAGCCGAATATTCCGAGCATATACAGCCCCGCCATATCAAGCAATATGCCGAGCAGTATAAGTAACGGCGCGGCAGATGATCCGAGATTGCATACAGGCACTAAAAGTGCGCGGAGCTTTATCGGAGAGTATCCGCTGTGGTGCTGTATTGCGTGGCCTGCCTCGTGCGCGGCAATTCCTACCGACGCAATTGATGGGGTGGAATGTACATCGACTGACAGATTTACAGTATCCGTTGACGGATTGTAGTTATCCGTCAGCGTGCCGCCGACTGATTCTATTTTAACACCGTCAGCTTCGGTATTTCTCATAACGTAAAACGCCGCCTGCGCCCCCGTCATTCTTCTTGCGTTCATTATTTTGCTGTATTTACTGTATGTCGATTTCACCCACATCTGACATACTGCCGAAAGTATTATAACGGGCAGCATAAAAAGCAGATATTCAAAATTAATATACAATTACCTGTGTCTCCTTTTATTCGAGCATATCGCCCGTCTGTATCTGTCTGCCTCTTATATAGTCCGACGCCTTCATTTTTCCCTTGCCCTCAGGTATGACCTCGTGGACTGTAAGAGTTCCCTTACCGCACGCTATGCATATCTCGTTTTTCTTATCGTCGCAGGAGATCACCGTTCCACACGGCTTTCCGCTGTCAAGATCGGTGTAAAACGACGAGGCTATCTTGAGCATTTTCCTGCCCTTTGCGTTTACGGCAAATCCGTATGCGCTCAAAGACGGATACACGCCTCTTATAAGGTTGTGTATGCTCTCTGCGCTTTTTGAAAAGTCTATTTTAAGCTCGCTTTTATCAATTTTTTCTGCGTACGTTGAATTTTCATCGCACTGCTTCTGCGGCTGAATGCTTCCGTTTTTCAAGCCCTCAAGCGTTTTGATAAGGAGCTTTGCTCCTGTTGAGGACATTATCTGCGACAGCTCTCCGTAATTCATAGTAGGTGTAATTTCCACCTCTTGCTTAAGGAGCATATCGCCTGTGTCAAGTCCCTTTTCCATATACATCGTGGTTATACCCGTTACGGTCTTACCGTCCATAATGCTTCTTTGCATAGGTGCGGCGCCTCTGTATTCGGGTAAAAGAGAGCCGTGAACATTTATACAGCCCATAGGCGGTATTTCAAGCACGCTTTCGGGCAGTATCTTGCCGTATGCAACTACCACGAAAACATCTGCATTCTGCGCCTTGAGTATATCCACTATCTGCTCGCACCGCAGAGTCTGCGGCTGTATACACGGAATACCGTGCAGGTCTGCATAGAGCTTTACGGGCGGAGATTGCATCGTTTTGCCTCTGCCCTTCGGCTTATCTGTCTGTGTTACGACGAGAGTGACATCACAGTATGCACAAAGCTCCTCAAGACACGGAACTGCAAATTCGGGAGTGCCCATAAAGACTGCTCTCATCAGTCGTCATCCTCCATTTCGGCAATTTCCTCTCTTGAAAGCATTCTGACTGCTTTATCATAAAACAGAATACCGTCAAGGTGGTCTGTTTCGTGGCATACCGCTCTTGCCAAAAGCTCATCTGCTTCAAGAGAAAACTCCTCGCCGTTTCTGTCAAGCGCCTTTACCCTGACCGTTGCAGGACGCTTTGTATAGCCCCATTTACCAGGTGCTGAAAGGCAGCCCTCTATCTCCTGCTGTGAGCCCTTTTTCTCCGTGATAACGGGATTTATGAACTCTATCAGCTCGCCCGGCTCTACTTCGATTATGCATATTCTGCGTAAAACTCCGACCTGAGGCGCGGCAAGACCCACCCCGCCCGAATCGTGCAGAGTATCTGCCATATCGTCAAGAAGCTGAATTATTCTCGGTGTTATCTCGGTTACCGGACGGCACTTTTTTCTGAGAATCTCGTCCGTATCCCTTACTATCGTCATAATTGCCATTTTTATCTCCGTATACCGCTTATGCGGCAATAAATATATTTTACCCGATCGATGTGGGATTTATGCTTACGCTGACGCTTACGTTTTTTGGAGCGTTTTTTGCAAAATCCCTCAGCAGCCCGGTAAACAGCTGCCGTGTCCGCTTATTCAGGCGGCATTTGACTATCAACTGCATTCGGCAGTTGCCCTTTAATTTATACACGGGAGCCTCGACAGGCCCGAATATCTGTATTCCGACGTCGCTGAACTGCCCGTTTATCTCTTCCTTAAGTCTTTCATTAAATTCGACTGCCGTTTTGACCGCCGCCACCTCTGTGCCTGAGGTAAAAACGAATACAGCCATATCGCAGAACGGCGGAAACTTCAATGCGCGTCGCAAAGCGATCTCGCTTTTGTAAAAGCCCTCGTAATCCTGCTTTGATGCAAGCTTTATTATTTCATTGTCGGGATTGAACGTCTGTATGACGGCGATCCCCTTTTTTTCAGCACGCCCCGCTCTTCCTATCACCTGCGTGAGCAAAGAAAACGATTGTTCAGATGCGTGGTAATCCGACACGTAAAGAGAGCTGTCAGCCAAAATGACGCCGACGAGCGTCACATTCGGAAAATCGTGCCCCTTCGTTACCATCTGCGTGCCCAAAAGCACGTCTGATCTTTGCGCTCTGAAATCACCGAGTATCTTTTCGTATGAAAACTTTGACGATGTTGTATCGGCATCCATACGCTGAACGGTTATTCCGTAGCCGTATTCCTCGATATCCTGTGCTATTTTCTGCGTCCCATGCCCCATATACGCTATGTGAGGCGATGAGCATTCGGGACATTTTTCAGGCACTGACGTGCGGTATCCGCAATAGTGGCACAGCAGATAGCCGTTTTTCTTCCGCTCTGCGTACTCATTTTCCGCTTGGTCCGCCGTATGCTTATGAAGTCTTTTCGTTGTATGATATGTAAGAGAAACATCGCAATTCGGGCACATGACCACATGACCGCACATACGGCACGACAGAAAATTACTGTAACCCCGTCTGTTCAGAAAAAGCACCGACTGATTACCCTTATTTTTGTTCTCTATCAATTCGCCCTTAAGAACAGTACCTATCGCATCGGTAGCGCCGGATGCGTAATCCTCTCTCAGATCGGCGATGACCACCTTCGGAAGCTGAGCCTTGCCGTACCTGTGTGTGAGCCTTACAAGACGGTATTTTCCCGTTTGCGCCTTGTAGTAGCTTTCAATGCTCGGCGTTGCAGACGATAAAAGCATCACCGCGTTATGCGCGTTGCATCTGAATCTCGCTATATCTCTGGCGTGATATTTCGGAGTCATTTCAGATTTATACGTATGCTCCTGCTCCTCGTCTATGACTATAAGACCGATATTTTTAAGCGGGGCAAAAATTGCACTTCGCGTTCCGATGACCATATCTATACTGCCGTCTGCTATGCGGCGGTAAACATCTGCTCTTTCGCCGGCGGATAATGCAGAATGAACAACAGCAACTCTTGTACCGTAGGCTGAACAGAATATGCTGACCGACTGAGGTGTGAGGGATATTTCGGGCACGAGCATTATGACCGCTCTTCCTCTTGATATAACGCTGTCGCACAGTGCCTTTATAACACGTGTTTTTCCGCTTCCCGTAACGCCGTGCAGAAGAACGCCGTGCGGCTTTTCCTCTCTGCAAAGCGCGTCTATTTCCTCAAACGCCGCTCTCTGCTCCTCTGATAACGGGCTTTCCGCTGCGTTATCTGAGCTTATTTGCCTATATGGGTTACGGAGCCGCTGCTCAGCTCTTACGGCGATCACATCTTCAAAGCAGAGCTTTTTCAGCATTTCGCTGCTGATCTTCGTTTTCTGCTTTAATTCATTTTTTTCGCATTCGCCGCACTCGTTAAGCATATCGATCGCAAGATGCGCCCTTGCGCTGCGAGTCCTTTGCTTTGCGTATTCAGGCTCTGCGGTCAGTCGGTAAAGCTCGACCTTTTCCGTTTTCGGCATCCCCTGTGTACGCACCTGCCTTATGACAGACGGCGTGTCGCACAGGCTACGGAGCATTTCAAATACACCCTTGCCGTAACGTGATCTGAGCTCGGTCAGGGAGATCCCCTTCGGGCATTCGTCTATCGCTTTGTAAAGTGACAGCAGCTCGCCCTGCACGCTCGGAGTTATATGCGTTGATACATAATATTCCTCAGGCGAGCCGAGAACAGACGGCGGAATTATCGCCCTTGCTGCCTCGTTGAAGGAGCAAAGGCAAGTGTCCGAAACGTATCTGCACAGGTCCAGAAGGTCTCCCGAAAGAGAGAATGCTTCCTCATACACTCCGATAATGCTCTTTGTTTTTTCATCCGACTCAATAGCACCGATTCCTGTGACAAGACCTATCTGCGTCTTGTTTCCGTTCCCGAACGGTACTGTGACGAACGAGCCTTCACGAATCTCGGACTCAAATGCATCGCCCACAAGATAGGTATACTCGCTCTTGACGTGATTCGGCAGTGAAAGTATACTTACAAGTGCGCTTTTCACTTTTATTCTTCTTCCGTATTTGATTCTTCTGCGGGCTTTTCGCCATAGCGGTATATGTCCACGCCGTCACAGTCGATCGCCGAGATCGCATTTCTTACCGCTCTTTCGTCGCACAGGTCCTTGTTTATCATAGAAACGAGAGGTCTGTCCGTTCTCTTTTCGTTTATCTTCTTTTCGGCATCAGTTCTCTGCTTTACGTATTCGTCTACGACCAGATGCGCCGTTTTTGCCGTTGCTATTACAAGCTCATATCTGTTGTACTTTCCCTTTGTAAGCTGATCGATCGAAGGTTTGATGATTTCCATTTCCTATACTCCTTAAAATTTAATCAATTTTTGTACTCATAAATTTTTTCACAAAGCTGTCCGTTCTGGATACCTTGTGCTGCTCTGCGGTTATTATTGCCCGCAAAGCCCTCGATGCTTCATACGACTTGTCATTTTCGTTAAGCACTATGTAATCGAACATATCAAAGCTCTCAAGCTCTTTGATAGCCGTTTGCATACGTTTTTGTATAACGTCCTCAGGCTCTGTCGCCCTGCCTCTGAGCCTGCCCTCAAGCGTTGCATAATCAGGCGGCAATATCCATATCAGAACAGCGTCGGGATAAAGACGCTTTACATTTGCCGCGCCCTGCACCTCAAGCTCAAGGATAACGTGTATTCCTTTTTCACGCTTTCCGTTTATTTCGGACAAAAGCGTACCGTAGTGATTGCCCACATATTCCGCATGCTCAAGAAAATCATTGTTTTCAATATGCCTCTTGAATTCATCCACAGACATAAAATGATAATTCACTCCGTCTATCTCGCCGGGTCTCGGCTTGCGTGTCGTTGCGGAAACGCTGTAAGCGCAGTCGCCCTCATTCACAATGTTTGCCAGCACAGTTCCCTTGCCGCTTCCGGCAGGACCTGTTACAACGATCAAAAGACCCTTTTTAGTTTCTTTCATTTGTCACACCGTCCTTTTGCATATCTGTAAGGCGATCACATATCGCTATCGTCATTTTCCAATCTTTCGGCGGTCTTATCGGTAGTAAGCGCACACAAAAGCACCGTACCGTTGTCGATCAGAAGGACGCTTTTTGTTTTTTTACCGCAGGTAACGTCCACCACCCTGCCTTTTTCCTTTGCCTCGGCAACAAGTCTTTTTATCGGCGCGGCATCGGGTGAGCATACCGCAAGCACCCTTTCGGACGCCACATAGTTACCGTAGCCTATGTCAGTCAGTTTCATTCTATGTTTTGTATCTGCTCTCTGATCTTTTCAAGCTCGCCCTTGATAGCTACCACAGTATGAGCCACCTCGGTATTCTGCGCCTTGCTTCCGATCGTATTCGTTTCCCTGTTTATCTCCTGAAGCCTGAAGTCGAGATCTCTGCCGACGGGGATATTGCTTTCAAGATATCTGTCAAATGCAACAAAGTGGCTGCGTAAACGCACAAGCTCCTCATCGATGGCGACCTTATCGGCGAAAACCGCACATTCTGTAAGCACCCTGTCCTCGCTGACCTTTACGCCAAGCTCGCTGACGACCGCTGAAAGCTTTGCGTAAAGACGGCTTTCGTATTCCTTCACCGTGCTTTCCGACTTTTCCTCGATCTCATTTACGAGCGCTTCGATGTACTTCCGCTTTGCTCTTATATCCTCGCAAAGCCTTGCGCCCTCTGCAATTCTTGCTTTATTAAAGCTCTCCACAGCCTGCGCAAGAACGGTCTTTACATCCTCCCAGTCGCCCTGAAGATCCTCCTCAGGCTTCGTCACGGTGAATATATCGTGCTGTCTTGCGACTGTCATAACGGAAATATCGTCCTTAAGGCCGAACGTGTCACGCAGCTTATACAGCGCATCAATATATCCCTTTGCGTACTGCTCATCAATATCAACGCTGCAGTTAAGCCCCGGGGGAGAATCTATCGACACGAACACATCGATCTTTCCTCTTGATATACCGCAAGTACGCAGGTACTCTTTTATTTTTTCTTCAAGAAACAGATATGCCCTCGGCAGTTTTATTCCCACATCAAGAAAACGGTTGTTTACAGCCTTCATTTCAACGGTAATATCCTTACCTGAAATGCTCTGTCTGGCTCTGCCGTAGCCCGTCATACTCTTTAACATAATAAAATATCCTTTGTTTTGATTTATTATTATATTATAAGGCATACCCACCTGTTTTGTCAACTTAATTTTTGTTAACAAAACTCCGATACATTAATATATTATTAACTAAAATTTTACAATTAGGTTTTTGCGCCATATTACCTCAGAAGCACTTGAAATATTCTTTGGTATATGATATAATAGATAAGAAAATAACTTATTAGGAGATATATGATATGAAAGCAGTTGTAACAGTTGTCGGTAAGGACAGTATGGGTATAATCGCAAAGGTCAGCACAACGTGCGCTGATGTCGGCGCGAATATTGAGGATATAACACAAAGCGTTCTTAAGGAATATTTCGCCATGGTAATGGTAGTTGAAATAGATAAGCTGAACGTTCCTTTTACAGAGCTTGTTGACAGATTGGAAAAGCTCGGCGCTGAAAATAATCTTGAAATACGCACCATGCACGAAGACATCTTCAATTCAATGCACAGAGTATAACAGGAGGAGCTATGATAAACCTCAGCGATATTCTTGAAACTATCAATATGATCAAGGAGGAGAACCTTGATATACGTACTATAACGATGGGTATCACTCTTCTTGACTGTGCAAGCGACGATTGCGGTATACTTTGCGACAGAATATATGATAAAATAACGAAAACGGCAGAAAAGCTCGTATCAACGGGCGTGGATATTGAAAAGGAATACGGTATACCGATAATAAACAAGCGTGTGTCGGTAACGCCCGTATCCCTCATCGGCGGCAGTCACAGCCCCGATGACTACGTTAAAATAGCAAAAACACTCGACAGAGCCGCAGACGCTCTCGGAATAAACTTCATAGGTGGCTACGGAGCTTTGGTTGAAAAGGGTTTTTCCAACAACTCACTCAATCTTATAAGATCGATCCCGGAGGCGCTTTCAAGCACAAAAATGGTATGCTCGTCGGTAAATGTCGCATCGACAAAGGCGGGTATAAATATGGACGCCATAGCCATGATGGGCGATACGATACTGAAAACGGCGTATCTTACAAAGGATGAGCAGTCAATAGGATGTGCAAAGCTCGTTGTATTTGCAAACGTTCCGCAGGACAATCCGTTCATGGCAGGTGCATTTCACGGAATAGGCGAAGCGGAAACGGTAATAAATGTAGGCGTATCAGGTCCCGGTGTCGTAAGCTCCGCTATAAAAAGAGCAGGAAGCTGCGACTTATCACAGCTTGCGGAAATAATAAAAAAGACAGCATTCAAGATAACCCGTATGGGTCAGCTCGTTGCAACCGAAGCATCAAGACGGCTGAATGTTCCGTTCGGCATTGTCGATCTTTCGCTCGCACCGACACCCGCTGTCGGCGACTCGGTTGCTCATATTCTTGAAAATATGGGACTTGAGCAATGCGGCGCGCACGGCACTGTGGCAGCCCTCGCGCTGCTTAACGATGCAGTCAAAAAGGGCGGCGTTATGGCTTCGTCTCACGTCGGCGGTCTTTCAGGCGCGTTCATACCCGTATCTGAGGATGCCGGTATGATAGCAGCGGCAGAATCGGGGGCGCTCAGCTTTGAAAAGCTCGAGGCTATGACAGCGGTATGCTCCGTAGGTCTTGATATGATAGCAATTCCCGGAGATACCCCCGCAGATGTTATTTGCGGTATAATCGCAGATGAAATATCAATAGGCGTCGCAAATACAAAAACGACAGCTGTAAGACTTATTCCCGCATACGGAAAGTCCGTCGGTGATTCTGTATCCTTCGGCGGTCTGCTCGGCTATGCGCCAATAATGGATATAAATCAAAGATCGTGCAAGGAGTTCATTGCCAGAGGCGGAAGAATACCCGCGCCGATACACAGCCTTAAAAACTGATATCCGCTCAATTCGGTGATACGTAGATCGGAAATATGTAAAAAGTGTGTTAAGAAACAGAAATAACAAATATTTCGCTTGTTATCTTAACTTTCTGTGCATATAATATCATTTACATAATATTGCGAAACGAAAGGAGGATGCGTATATGTTCGGTATAAAAAATAATTCAGGACCTGTCAAAAGCAATGTTTTTCCCCGTGTGACAAACGATAAAAAAACACCGTTTATGCGTTCGGTGGAATCTCTGCGTCCCCGCGATATACAGCTTTCTCCGTACGTAATATCGCAGAAAAACAAGGGCAACAGCAGGATATTTCTGGGCGCTTTGCGGTATACGATACTCACCGCAAGCATACTTCTTTTTATCGGAAGCTGTGCCGCTCTTGTGATGTACGTTATGAATTATTTGCAGTCAAATGCAGAAAATGAATTTTTGAGCAATATATTTTACGGTAACGCGTCATCATATGTTACCGTCGATGCCGGCGCGAAGAAAAACGTCGAAACGCTGAGCGTTGACCGTTCTATTGCAGGAGAGGTAATAGACGTTGACTATGATACAGGCGTTTACAACGAGGAATTTGAAGCGATACGCTCAAAGATACTCGATTTAAAGCGTCAGAACCCTGATGTATGGGGCTGGATAAAGGTAGACGGAACGAACATCGACTTTCCGATAATGTTCAGCGGCGACAACGAATATTATTTAAAGCGTTCTCCGACTAAAACGTATAACAACAACGGCTCTATATTTGCCGACGGAAGAACGAAGGCGCATTTGGAGAATAACAGAGCGCTCGTCGTTTACGGTCACAATATGGCAAGCACCAATTCAATGTTTTCCGAGCTTATCGAATACACACAGGAAAACGTATTCAACAACCGCCTTGTAACCGTTACAACGCTTGACGGAATATATACCTTTGAGGTTTTTTCCGTATATAACTCCTCAAAGGATTACAATTATATAAGAACGAGCTTCAGCAGCGATCACGATTTTCTCAAATTCGTGGAAAGGTGCAGATCTCTTTCCCTGTTCCATAAGGATATGGAATTTACAAAGGATGATATTATGCTTACGCTTTCGACCTGTACCGTTCAGCGTGATGACAGACGTTGGGCAATACACGCAAAGCTGATCGCAGTATCAAAATAAAAGAGGTAAATATATGAAAATATCGGTCATTATTCCAATGTATAACGAATCGTCAATAATAGAGGATTCTTTGGATCAATTCTACTCGTATATGGTAAAAACATTTGATGATTTCGAGTTGATCTTTGTGGATGACGGCTCAAAGGACGGCTGCTCTGCCCCCGTTATCGAAAAGGAAAAGCAGGATGGCCGCGTAAGACTTATAAGATATGAAAATAATAAAGGCAAGGGCTGTGCGGTAAGAACGGGAATGCTTGAAAGCCGCGGCGATATCGTTATGTTTACCGACTGCGATATAGCATACGGCGTAGACATAATAAAGAACGTATACGATTATTTTGCTGCTGACACAGAAGGCACAGATGTTCTTGTAGGCTCAAGAAATCTTTCCAAGGACGGCTATGAGGGATATACGTTTATAAGAAAGCTCGCATCGAAGATATACATAAAGGTTCTTTGCATAACGGCAGGCTTCAAGCTGTCAGACTCGCAGTGCGGTATGAAGAGCTTCAGGGGCGATGCGGCAAGAAGGATATTCAAGCATTGTGAGACGAATGGCTTTGCTTTTGACTTTGAGGCATTGCTCATAGCAAAGGCGCTGAAAATGACAACAAGGGAGATCCCCGTAAAAATACAAAATCATAGAGAGTCAAAGGTAAATGTAGTTTCGGACACCTTCAAGATGCTCAGAGACCTTTCGAGGATAAAACGCAGAGTAAAACAGAAAATAAAAAGTGGGGCTGTAAAATAATACAGCCCCATAAACAACAAAAAGGTTGCCGCAAAGCAACCCTCTGTTTCAGAACAAAATTAAATTACTCTTCGGAAACAGCATCGTACGATGCATTTTCCATTGCGTAAACTTCCTTTTGTGCCTCGTAAGCTTCAAGCACGAAATCTTCAATAGTCTTGCGGAATTCGGAGTTGATGGGATGCACGATGTCACGGTACGTGTTGTCGGGATTCTTTCTGCTCGGCATCACGATAAATCTTTTACCGCTTGCGTCGATAACCTTAATATCGTGCACTGCAAGCTGACCGTCGAATGTAACGGATACGATAGCCTTCATAGGACCGTCTTCGAAGATCTTTCTGATTTTGATATCTGAGATAATCATGTGTGGTTCCCCCTGTGTGATATGCGTTGACGAGTGCATAAATATGCGTAACTCTCAACTTTTCTATAGGTCATTATACACTACTGATATTACGCTGATTTTAAGCACAAATTAACCTTAAGTAAATTAAGATGCGATAAAAAATAATTTTATTTTTCCTAAATATTGCATTTGATTGTATCAATTTTATAAATTCGATTAAATAAATATTAAAATAGTGATTTTTATAACAAAAGGAGCGTTTTCGATGTCGAACGAAAGAAAGTATTACTCCCCCGAAGAAATACGAAATATCCTCAATAAAGAAGGTAATGTCTATTTTTTGGGAATTGGCGGAGTTTCTATGTCTTCTCTTGCTGTTATATCAAAAAACAGGGGCTTGAGGGTCGGCGGAAGCGACAGGTGCGCAAGCGACATAACGAAAGACCTTGAAAAGCAAGGAATACAATTTCAGGAGGGGCACATTGTTAATAATTTGACAAATTATACTGTCGTTGTATACAATGCGGCAATAAAGCCTGATAACGATGAATATTCATACGCTGCAATGCATAATTATTTTATGATATACCGATCCGATTATCTCGGCTATGTCATTTCCGATTTCAAGCGTTCGATTGGTGTTGCGGGAACACACGGAAAAAGCACCGCAACTGCTATGATATTCAGTGTTCTTGACTACGCAGGCACCGCCCCTACCGTTATGAACGGCGCGGTAATTCCGTCAATAAATTCACAGTACAGAATATCAGACGGCGATGACATCGTTTTCGAGGCGTGCGAATACAAGGATTCATTTTTGTCATTCTTCCCCCAGATAGCCGTTGTTCTTAATGCAGAATACGATCACGCCGATTACTTTAAGGATTTTGATGCCTATATTGAATCGTTCAGAAAGTACCTTTCCCACGCATCTGACGGATATGCTGTTGTAAACTTTGATTGCCCGGGCGCACGATGTGCCGCCGAGGGCTACAAAGGAACGCTGTATTCATACGGAATAAACAGTGCCGATGCCGCAGTTACGGCGCACAACATATCGTTTTCAAACGGCACACCCGATTTTGACATTCACGTAAACGGAAAATTCTATTCTCATATTTCCCTTTCGGTATACGGTATGCATAACGTATATAACGCTTTGGCAAGCGCCTGCTGCGCTTTGATATGCGGAATAAACGACGGTGAGCTGTTTGCCCGCGCGGTATCGTCATTCGGCGGTATAAAGCGTAGGTTCGAGCTTTGCACCACATTGAACGGCGCAAGAGTTTATGATGATTATGCGCATCATCCGACAGAGATCACAGCTACGCTCACAGCCGCAAGAAAGCTCGCAAAGGGCAGAGTTATCGGTGTTTTTCAGCCTCACACGTATTCTCGAACGAAGGCTCTGCTTGACGACTTCGTTCACTCGCTTTCAGCCTGCGACGATGTCGTTATAGCCGACATATATCCCGCGCGGGAGACAGACACGCTCGGTATGTCCGCGCAGCTTATCGCAGATAAGATACCGAACGGAAAATATGTAGGCTCTTTTTCACATATTGCAGAATATCTGACCGTTACCGCCCGCCCCGATGATGTTATAGTCGTAATGGGAGCAGGCGACGTCAACACGGTCATCAGTATACTGAAAAGATCAGTTAAATGATCTTTGCTTGAAGGTTGCACATACCGTATCGTTACAGCAGCATGCATATGACGGGCCTATCAACACCTTGTCAGCCGTACAGAAGCAATCGCCGTCATGGTAAACGCAGTTCTTGACATCGCATCCGATGCCCTTGATATGCTTGTGTGAATGCTTTTCTTCCACGCTATCCCCTCCCTTCTTTTATTAGTGTGTGCAGCTTTGATATATTTATTCACCGCAGAGGTATTTATGGCACTGTTTGTTATCGGCGATCTTCATTTGCCGTTCGGCGTTCCGTCAAAAACAATGGAGGAATTCGGCGGCAGGTGGATCGGCTATACAGAAAAACTTGAAAAGAATTGGCTTTCGGATATAACGGACGGCGATACCGTTCTTATCGCGGGCGACACGTCATGGGGAATGTCACTTGATGAGGCATTGCCCGATCTTAAATTTCTCAATTCACTTCCCGGCAAAAAACTCATTCTTGAAGGAAACCACGATTTCTGGTGGAACACCGCAAAAAAGATGGAAGCATTTTTCAAGGAAAATTCACTCGATTTTTCGATATTGCGTAACAACGCGTATGACACAGGCGAGCTTATCGTGTGCGGGGCAAGAGGCTGGTACACCGACGAAAAGAATATATCACAGTCAAATGCAGACAGCGCGAAGATCGTAAACCGTGAAAATATGCGTTTACAGATGAGTCTTAAGGCAGGGCGTGAGCTGCAGGAGCAAAGCGGAAAGCCGATCGTTGCCGTTCTGCATTTTCCGCCCGTATACAGCAATTACATATGCAAGCCGCTTGTACAAACGCTTGAGGATTTCAACGTAAGATTATGTCTGTTCGGCCACATTCACGGAGTTCAACGTGACGCTCCCGAAATAAAGTACGGTAACGTAAGGTACAAAATGATCTCCGCTGACCATTTGAATTTTAAGCCTTACAAAATTATTTATTAATATTTTTAAATAACTATTGACAATATTTGTTCAGTATGTATAATAGATACGTTATGTATTAATTTTTTAATCGGAGGATAAAAAAATGAGTTTAAAGAATGTTAAAGCCATTGAAAATGAAAAGAACGCAAGAGAATTGGAGATAACAATAGAAAAGGCTGCATTTGACGCGGCAGTTGTTCGTGCTTACAAGAAAAAGGTCGGCTCTATCGCTATTCCCGGCTTCCGTAAGGGCAAAGCTCCCAAATCTATAATCGAAAAGATGTACGGTGCTGATTTCTTCTACAACGACGCATTGAACGATGTAATTCCCGATGCATACGATGCGGCAGCCGCTGAATCAGGTCTTACTATCGTAAGCTCTCCTGAATTTGATGTTGTTCCCGAATCATTCGGAACAGATGAGATCATCGTTACTGCCAAGGTTTACGTTAAGCCTGAGGTAGAAGCGATTGAGTACAAGGGTCTTGAAGCTGAGCTTGAGATCATTCCCGTAAAGGACGAGGATGTTGACAATGAGATCGAGCGTCGCCGCAAGGCTAACGCGCGCACAGTAGAGGTTACTGACAGAGCTGCTCAGAACGGAGATACGGTTACTATTGACTACTGCGGCTCTATCGACGGTGTTGAATTTGCAGGCGGTAAGGACGAAGGACACAAGCTCAAGCTCGGCTCCGGCAGCTTTATTCCCGGCTTTGAAGCACAGATCGAAGGCCACAACGTTGACGATAGCTTTGATGTAAACGTTACGTTCCCCGAGGATTACCACGCTGAAGATCTTAAGGGCAAGGCGGCAGTTTTTGCCTGCAAGCTCCACAAGATCGAATATGAGGAGCTTCCCGAGCTTGATGACGAATTTGCAAAGGACGTTTCCGAATTCGATACATTCGCTGAATATAAGGCTGATGTTAAGGCTAAACTCATTGAAAGAAATGAAAAGTCAGCACAGAATCTCGTTGAGGAAAAGCTCATTGATGCGCTTCTTGCAAAGACGACTGTTGACATTCCGAATGCTATGATCGACAGCGAAGCGTACAACGAATTAAACAATTTTGAAATGCGTCTGCGTCAGCAGGGTATGAACCTTGATATATATATGCAGTACACAGGTATGACCATAGAGTCACTCAAGGAGCAGGTAATGCCCCAGGCTGAACGCCAGGTAAAGACAAGACTTGCGCTTGAAAAGGTTGCAGAGCTTGAAGGTGTAAGCGTTACAGATGAGGATATCGAAGCTGAATTCACTTCCGTTTCCGAGGAAACAGGCGTTGCTCTTGACAAGGTAAAGGAGCAGGTTTCCGTTGAAGACGTTAAGTATCACCTCACACTCAAAAAGGCGCTTGAAGCTATCAGAGCAAACGCTGTAATAACAGAGAAAAAGGCTGACTGATAATTGATCTGCATTTACATTCAATGCGCAAAACCGAAAGGAGAAATATATGTTCAGAAATTCATCTATGCCCTACGTTATAGAGCAAACAGGCAAAAGCGAGCGTACTTATGATATTTTTTCACGCTTGCTCAATGACCGCATCGTTTTACTCTCGGAGGATGTTAACAACGTTTCTTCCTCGCTTATAGTTGCGCAAATGCTTTATCTTGAAGCGGTAGATCCCGATAAAGACATTTACTTTTACATCAACTCCCCCGGCGGCTCGATATCCGACGGACTTGCGATATACGATACGATGAACTACATCAAATGCGATGTTTCGACCATCTGCATCGGTATGGCGGCAAGCATGGGGTCGTTCCTGCTTTCATCGGGTGCGAAGGGCAAGCGTTTTGCACTTCCCAACAGCGAGATAATGATACACCAGCCCCTGATCGGCGGTCACGGTCTTTCAGGTCAGGCAACTGACGTGAAGATACACACAGACCACCTGCTTTCCATCAAGGAAAAGCTGAACAGAATACTTGCCGCAAATACAGGCAATACGTATGAGCAGCTTTGCATTGATACAGAGCGTGACAACTATATGTCAGCAGAGCAGGCGAAGGCATACGGTATCATAGACGAGATCATCACATCAAAGAAATAAAGTAAGAAGCAAGGTAAATGGATAACAAAAATAACACATTCACATGCTCGTTCTGCGGCAGGCAGGAATCGGACGATGTTCTTCTTATTCCCTCGCCGAGCGGTGCGTGCATTTGCGAGTATTGCGTTGACATCTGCTCATCGATACTTGATGAACGGTATGAGCAGGATATAGCTGAAGAGGACACGGACGAATTGACGTTTGAAAATCTTCCGAAGCCGAAGGAGATACACAACGCGCTCGATCAATACGTAATAGGTCAGGAAAACGCCAAAAAGACTCTTTCCGTGGCGGTATACAACCACTATAAGAGAATACTGACGCTTCAGAAATCATCGAAGAAAAAGGGCAAAAAGAAGAAGGAAACGCAAAGCGGCGATGACGTTGAGATACAAAAGAGCAACGTGCTGCTTTTAGGCCCTACGGGCGTAGGAAAAACGTACATTGCGCAGACGCTCGCAAAGACGATGCGTGTTCCGTTTGCCATTGCCGATGCTACAACGCTGACAGAGGCGGGCTACGTCGGCGAGGACGTTGAGAATATTCTTCTTCGTCTTATCCAAGCGGCTGACTATGATGTTGAAAAGGCTGAGCGAGGCATCATATACATCGACGAGATCGACAAGATATCAAGAAAAAGCGAAAACCGTTCTATCACCCGTGACGTATCGGGCGAGGGTGTTCAGCAGGCACTTTTGAAGATACTTGAGGGAACGACGGCAAACGTGCCCCCGCAGGGCGGAAGAAAGCATCCCAATCAGGAGTTTATCCAGATCAATACGGAAAATATCCTGTTTATATGCGGCGGCGCTTTCGACGGACTTGACAAGATAATCGAATCAAGACGAGGCAATCAGCTCATCGGCTTCGGCGCGGAAAAGATAACCGCAGAAACGAAAAAGCGTGACGGAATATACGCTGATGTTTGCGCGCACGATATTATCAAGTACGGTCTTATTCCCGAGCTTGTGGGCAGACTTCCCGTTATTTCCTGCCTTGACGCTCTTGACAAAGAAGCACTTTCCAGAATACTTAAAGAGCCTAAAAACTCACTTGTAAAGCAGTTTACAAAGCTCTTGAAGCTCGACGGAGTAGAGCTTGTATTTGCCGACGATGCAATAGACGAAATAGCCGCCCTGGCTATTGAAAGAGCATCGGGTGCAAGAGGTCTGCGCGCAATAGTCGAAGGCCTTATGCTTGATATTATGTATACTGTACCGTCAGATGCAAAAATATCAAAGGTGACGATAACGGGTGATTACGTTACCAAAAAGGGCGACGTTCTTATAGAGTATAAGGAATAATTATTAAAAGAGCTTATGCAGATGCATAAGCTCTTTTGTTTATGTAATTTCCTGATCAACCTTTTTATGATTTGGCAGGCACCATAGCGTTCGCGCAACGTAACAAACGCCTCGTCCCCACCCACCCAACGTGTGCAAACGAAAACGCCTTATGGGGTTATTTTTTACACCTGATTGACGAACACGATAGCATTCACATAACGTAGCAAACGCCTCGTCCCCGCCCCCCACGGGGCGAGGCGTAACACCTTCGGTGTTGCTATTGATTTTTTATGCTAACGTAAATGTTACACATACATAATGATCACGGGCATGTCAACACAACATATAGTGTTTTATAACCGTGGGTTGAACAGCAAACCGTCCGCACCATTACAAGCGCGGACGGTTTTTCTGTATTATTTTTTGAAATTAAAACGGTCTTGGAGGCTTATCACCCTTGTTATTGGTGTTTTTCTGCTCCTGCTCACGCTTTTTGCGTGCTTCCTCATCTCTTTTGAGCGCTTCTTCCTCTGCTTTTCTGCGAAGCTCGTTTTCCTCTTCTTCCTTACGGCGTTTTTCTGCAACCATTTCGTCAAGCTCCTCGGCTGTGGGGTTACCCTCCATAACTGCCTTGAACTGATCTGCGTCCATCACCTCGTTCTTTATGAGGTACTCGGATATGAAATGGAGCTTATCCATATTCGCCTTGATGATCTCCATACAGGTGTTATACGCCTTGTCGATTATGCGGCGGATCTCACCGTCGATCTCTGCGGCGGTCTTATCGGAATACGTTTTCGTATTTGAGAAATCTCTTCCCAAAAATACCTCGTCATTTCCGTGTGATGAGCCGTATACGACAGAGCCTAAAAGATCGCTCATACCGTACTTTGTAACCATATCGGTCGCTGTCTGCGTTGCTCTTTGTATATCGTTTGACGCGCCCGTTGAAAGATCGTTGAATATTATCATTTCGGCAACTCTGCCGCCCAGGAGCGTTACTATCTCCTGCTGCATTTCGCCTCTTGTGGATACCATTTTATCCTCCTGCGGAACTGACAGCGTATATCCGCCCGTCATTGCCGTGGGGATTATTGATATTTGCGTTACAGGGTCGAGCTTATCCATAAAGTAGCGGGAAATAGCATGGCCTGCCTCGTGATATGCGGCAACCTTTACGTCTATCTCCTTACGCTTCTTATTACGCTTGGGAGTGCCCACGATGAGCTTCATTGCCGCTTCGTCAATATCGGGCATACATATTACCGATTTACCCTTGCGCGCTGCAAGAAGCGCCGCTTCGTTAAGAAGGTTTGCAAGGTCAGCGCCCGTAAAGCCGACTGTTGTTTTAGCGACCTGAGAAAGATCAACATCGCTTGATATGGGCTTTCCTCTTGAATGGACCTTCAGTATCTCTTCTCTGCCCTTTATATCCGGATAGTGTACCGTTATCTGTCTGTCAAATCTGCCGGGACGGAGAAGCGCGGGGTCAAGTATATCAGGACGGTTTGTAGCCGCCATAACTATAACGCCCTCGTGCGTTCCGAAGCCGTCCATCTCAACAAGGAGCTGGTTAAGCGTTTGCTCTCTTTCATCGTGTCCGCCGCCGAGACCTGCGCCTCTGTGTCTGCCCACGGCGTCGATCTCGTCGATAAAGACGATGCTTGCGGGGTTTTTACGCGCCGTATCAAACAGGTCTCTTACTCTTGAAGCGCCTACACCGACGTACATTTCAACGAAGTCAGAGCCTGAAATGGAGTAAAACGGTACTCCCGCCTCGCCTGCAACTGCTTTTGCAAGAAGTGTTTTACCCGTACCGGGAGGGCCTACAAGCAGCACGCCTCTGGGTATTCTTGCGCCGAGACGCGTATATTTTGCGGGATCCTTAAGATATTCGACTACCTCGCGAAGCTCTTCCTTTTCCTCGTCAGCGCCTGCAACATCCGTAAAGAACACCTTTTTCTTTTCGTCAGCGCCGACCTTTACCTTTGCCTTACCGAATGCATTGATCTTACCGCCCTTGCCCGTCATCTGATTTGTGAAATGTACCCACAGGGCAACGAGAAGAACTATCATTATTATATAAGGAACGAATGATACCCACCAGGGTAATACCGTGGGAGCTTCATATTCATACTTTTCGATAATACCTGCTGCACGCTGCTGCTCGATAAGCTCGGAAAGGTCGCTGTAAAATATTGAAATATCACGCAAGGCGTAGGTATATATCTTATCGTCCTGAGATTTTATGTGAAGGGTATTCGTATCATCTACTGTGAACGCCTTTACCTCTTCGCCTCTGAACATCTGTATTACCTGGCTGTAATCATCAAGCTCCTGTCCTTTGCCGATGTTGCCAAGCACCGCAGAGGCTACCACAAACAATCCAACGATCAATACAGCGTAAAAAATAAATATCTTATAATTTGACTTCATGCTATCTCCAACAATTTATTCTTTATTTTTTATATACTTCTTCTTTAAGAACTCCCACGTAGGGCAGGGTTCTGTATTTTTCATCATAATCAAGACCGTATCCGACAACGAACTCGTCAGGTATTACGATGCCAACGTAGTCGGGAACAAATTCGACCTCGCGTCTGTCAGGCTTATCAAGAAGCGTACATGTACGCACGCTTTTTGCTCCTCTGAGCTTAAGATACTCGCACAGATATGAAAGCGTTCTTCCGCTGTCGATAATATCCTCGATTATCAGTATTTCAGACGTTTTGAGTCTTGAATGGTCAATATCAAGCAAAATACGGATATTGCCCGACGTCTTTGTGCCTGCACCGTATGATGACACTCTCATAAAATCCATCTCTGCAGGTACTGTTATTTTACGCAGCAGATCAGAGAAAAAAACCACCGATCCCTTTAAAATACACAGTATTATGAGGTCTTTATCCTTATAGTCTTCATCTATCTGCTTTGCTATTCTCGTTACGGTTTGCTGTATCTGCTCCTCAGACACAAGTATTCTGTCAACATCCTGCCAATATTGCTTCACGCTTGATCACCTCTGTATGCAACTATTATTTTGTTTTTGCTGTTTCTGCCGTCATATCCGTCATTCGCAGGAAAGGACGGCATACATATACTGCCCTTTTCATCGCACAATACAGGATAATTGGCTCTTTGATGCTGCGGTATCTGTTTTGCTGACAGCATCTTCTTCGGCATTCTCGTCATTCCGCCGTAAAAAAATCTGTCATTATCCCGACGGCTCCTTATGAAAAGGCTACCGCTAATTTTATCACCGTCAATTATTGTACACTTTAAGGATTTGTAAATATTTTCTCCATCGGGTATCTTGTTATAAAAAAGATACAAAGTAAAGCCTAAGTTGCAAAATTTGTTCACACCTTCGTGCAACGTATAGCGGTATATTCCGCCCTGTGTTCTTTTTACAAGCTCAATACGGTCAGCTTCAGCATATATCACAGTATCGCTTGATACGTCTATACTGCTTCCGTTTTCCGCATTTTTTGCAAACTCATAAACTATGTTTACCATTTTATATGAGGAATTTTCGGAAAGCCAGCAGCTAAGCACCTGAAATGCAAGTGCTTTATGAAGGCTCAGAAGCTCCGAGCGGCAAATACCAAAGCCCTTTTGCCTTGATAAAAATTCCTCAGCCTGCGTTCTTATATAGTCGTCTGCGCTGAGCAGTATGTCTCCGCAATTTGCAATATTTCTTATATAATTCGGATTGATCTTGGAAAGCCTCGGCAAAATTTCGTGTCTTATATAGTTTCTTGTGTAATCCGTACAGTTATTCGTTAGATCATTTACGTATTCAAGGGCATTTTTCTCAAGATATCCGAGTATGTCCTTTTTTTCAGCCTTTATTATAGGACGTATAATATATACACCGTTCTGCTCTCTTATATGCGGAATACCGCAAAGCCCCTTCAGTCCTGCTCCTCTGCACAGATTGAACAGCACCGCCTCGGTGTTATCGTTTGCGTTATGTGCAGTTGCCACATACTTGATTCCGTTTTGCTGAGCATAGCGGATAAACGCATCATAGCGGTATTTTCTCGCGCATTCCTCAAGCCCCGTTTTTTCCTGTGCTGACAGGGCGGGAATGTCTATCTTAACACATTTCAGCGGTATGCCGAGCCTTTGACACAGGTTTACACAAAACTGCTCATCGTCATCTGCCTGCTGTCCTCTGATACCGTGATTAACGTGCAAAGCGTATACAGATACGCTTTTAAGGCTGTAAAGGCTGTGCAAAAGACAGACTGAATCAGAGCCACCGGAAAGACCGACCAATACCTTTTCATCAGGATCTACACCGAAACGCTCCAATTCATCGCTTACAAGTCGGCATAAGGTCATTATTCGTCACCGTATCTTTTTTCAAGTGTTGAGAACTTTGTATATTCTCCGTTCCACATCATATCGACCTTGCCCGTTGAGCCGTGGCGGTTTTTCGCTATGATGACCTGGGCAAGATTTGCCTTTTCCTTACTGTCATCATAATATTCAGGACGGTAAAGGAACATAACTATATCGGCATCCTGCTCGATAGCGCCCGAGTCACGCAGGTCAGACAGCATCGGTGTTTTATCGGTTCTTGATTCTGACGCGCGGGAAAGCTGCGCGCAGCAGATAACAGGGACTGCAAGCTCCTTTGCCATTATTTTAAGACCTCTTGAAATATCGCCTATTTCAAGAACTCTGTTATCCGTATGCTTATCGCTTTGCATAAGCTGCAGATAGTCGATAACGACAAGCCCGAGATTTTTCATTCTGCGCAGCTTAGCCTTCATACCTGTAACAGTTATGCTCGTGGTATCGTCGATGTAAATATTCGTCTGCGACAGCTTTGATGCCGCTGCGGATATCTTTGTCCAATCCTCCTCTGACAGATTGCCCGAACGGAGATTGTAGCTGTTTACGAGCGCTTCACTTGAAAGCATACGCGAAACGAGCTGTTCATCAGGCATTTCAAGAGAGAATATACATACCGTTTTACCTGTTTTTACAGCGACATTTGACGCAATGTTAAGACAAAAGCTCGTTTTACCCATACCCGGGCGCGCTCCGACAAGCACAAGGTCACCCTTTCCGAGTCCGACAAGGACCTCGTCGAGTCCTTCAAACTGCGTCGGCGTACCGAGAGCTTCTGCGCGGTTTGTCTGAAGCTGGTTAAGTCTGTCATATGTGCGGACAAGAGCGTCCTTGATATGCGTGAAGCCCTTGCTTTCGTTAACGTCCGATATTTCAAATATCTTCTGCTCTGCCATATCGAGAATATGCTCGACCTTATCAGATTCCGCATATGCTGCCTGGGCAATATCCTCCGTAGCCTTTATCAGCTTACGCAGAATGCTTTTATTCTTGACTATCTGCGCGTAGTCCATTGCATTTGATGCAGACGGAACTACCTGAACGAGATTACGAATATATCTCGTTCCGTCGCTTTCGCTGTATATGCCGTTTTTGACGAGCATATCAAGCAACGTTATAACGTCTATCGGCTTATCCTGCTGGAGAAATATCTCCTGCATTGCCTCGTATATAGCCACGTGATCGGATAAATAGAAATCCTCCGCCTTTATGAGCGTGACGATCTCCTTGAACACCTCGGGATCTATCAGAACCGAGCCTAAAACAGCCTGCTCCGCCTCGGCTGAAAAAGGAAGTCTTTTTATTAATTCGTCTGCCATTGTCGGTTCGCTCCTTCTTCGGTGCGGTCGGGCATATTACTGCTCCGTTACCACTACCGTCAGTTTACCTGAAATTTCTGTGTAAAGCTTGCATTCGATATGATACGTACCAAACGCCTTTATAGGATCGCTGAGCTGCATTTTTCTTTTGTCCACGGTTATGCCGTGCTGCTTTTCAAGGCACTCTGCGATCTCCTTTGCGGTAACAGAGCCGTAAAATCTGCCGTCAGCGCCTGCCTTTGCGAATATCTTTACGGTAACAGCTGAAAGCTTGTCTGCGCACTCCTTTGCCGCCGCCTTTTCAAGCTCTATTTTATGAAGTCTCGCCGCTTCCTTGTTTTTCAGATCGTTCATCACCTGAGCGCCTGCCTCTGCTGCGAGCTTTTTGGGGAAAAGATAGTTGCGTGCGTATCCGTCCGACACGTTTACAACATCGCCCTCTTTACCCTGACCCGGTACGTTTTTAAGCAATATAACCTTCATATTATTAACCTCTCTTATGGAATTTTTATCAGTTTTCGTTGTCCTTCGGCTTTTTGGCATCACCGTCGAGCTTGCCCGCTTCGTGATCGTCTATAACGGCGCGCAGCTTGCGGGCTACCTGCTCAAGCGTCATATCCGTTACCTGAGCGCCTGCGCTCTGATAGTGACCGCCGCCACCGAATTTTTCCATCATTTTTCCGATGTTTATTTTGCCGTTGCTTCTTACCGAAAGGTTTACCGTATCACCTATCTTGCATATTGCAAACGATGCGGCAATTCCCTCTATTTCAAGCAAACTGTCAGCAACACGCGCCGCCGTTATTTTATCGTCTGATGCCTGTTCCGGTGACCCCTCATCTGTTTTAACGGCAATTGCATATTTGCCCCTGTATATTTTGAAATCCTTGTGGAATTTCATTTCCTTATTGAAGTCGTCCTGCGTTACAGTAAAGAATTTCGCAACATCTGACTGATCTGCGCCTTGTCTTCGCAGGTACTGCGCGGCGCTGTACGTTCTCACGCTGCACGAGCGTGAAAAATTCTTAGTGTCAAGAGTAATTCCCGCAAACATAAGATTTGCCTCTTGCTTTTGCAGAATACCCTGAGGCAAAAGCTCCTCCAATATTTCCGATACCATTTCACACGCAGACGACGCCGTAGGCGATATATACATCATTTCAGCTTCAAATGTATTTTCGGGCGCTTTTCTGTGGTGATCGATAAAAACGAGCTTTTCTGTGCTTTGCAAAAGCTCGGGGGCTTCAAACACGTTGGGGTTATTTGCATCTGTTATTATAAGCAGTGTTTCGGGTGACATCATATCCTGCGCTTCTGCCTTGTTCACGAACACCCTTTCGTATTCGGGCATTTTCCGCGCGGTCTGCAAGCATATTTCAAGGTTTTTATCCTTATAAACGTGCTCGCTTTCCTCCCTGCTGATATTTACAACGATATTGACCCTGACGCCGAGATACATTGCGACCTTAGCTATTCCGATACAGGCGCCGAAGCCGTCGTAGTCAATATTCTTGTGAGCCATTATAACTACGTTTTCGGCTGATCTTATGAGCTTTTCAAGCATCACCGCATACATACGCGCAAGAACTCTTGATGCGTTTATCGTCGATTTAACGGTACCGCCGTAATAGAATACCTTTTCGTCGTCCTTGTATACTATCTGGTCGCCTCCGCGCTGAAGCGCAGTTTCAAGCGCTGACGATGCGGCTGTTTCCTTTTCTGCAAGAGTACCCTTTATATCGGCAACGCCGCCGGATGCGGTAACACATATGTCTGTGCCCTGTATTTTTATCTGACGTATCTTATCAAGGATAGAAAATCCGTCCTTACGCAATTCGTCAAGGCTTTCCTTGTCAAATCCGACTATATATTTATCCCTTTCGTATTCACGGATAAACGCGCCCATTCCGTCTGCCCATTCAAAAAGCAGCTTCTGAGCCTTTGCCGCCGCGGCGCGTGCCTCCTCCTGCATGGGAACAACGGACGAATCAAGGTTATCAAGTATGATATACGATATTACGGCGCGCTTTTTTTCGTAAGATTCACGCACCTGCTTTATCTCGTCAGCGGGGGTGCATACAAGGGCAAATCTTACGTTTTCGGCAGATGCCGTCTTAAAGCTGCGTAAAACGAAGCTCCTGCCGCATAATGTCGCTTCCAGACCTTCCTTGCCCCTTGAATGTATTTCGCCGAGCTTTATATTGTCCGTAATGTCGGAAAGCTGCTTGCCCTTAAGCTCGTCCTCGTTTTCAAACAGCTCAGCAAAGGCGGCGTTCATCCACTCTATCCTTGCCTCCTCGTTCATTACGGCGATAGGAAGATTATACTTTGATGCAAATATATGAAAAACGTCAGAGTCGATATATTCTCCGTACTCCGACGGCTTACCTGAGCATATCCTGCGCAAAATTATATATCCGCCTATTGCAACGGTCAGATACAATACCACACATAAAGCAGCAATGTACGGACTCGGCAGATTCTCCGTATATGCAAACAGTGAAAATCCCACTGTAAAAAGCACAGTACAAAGTGTCATATATATTTGCGGTATCAGGCGCAGAGCGAATTTTTTATTATTCGGTTTCACCGTATCACCTCTTTTGTCGTGTTATTTTATAATTATATAACGCGCAAAAACTATTATATATAATAATTATGGAAAATTTGTGTAAATTATTTAAAACGCCATGCTTGACAGATATATTTCATCAAACCGCTCCTGATCGGACAGCTCGATATACCGTATCTTCTCGGCAAGAGCTTTTATTTTCGGAAAATGACTGTCGTCTGATGACAGCATACAAGCCCCGTATAAAGATGCATTGCCGAGCTTGACTGTTTTCGCATTGGGTATCAGCCCTATTTTCACAGCGTGAAGCGTATTGAGTTTTTCGCCAAACGCACCTGCAAGATACACCGTTTGTATCATATCGGGTGTGATGCCCGCGTTTTCACAAAGTATCTCAATTCCCGCCCGAATAGCCGCTTTTGCGCTTTGAAGCGCCCTTACATCCTGCCGCGTAAGATATACGCTGCCATCATCGCAAAGGCTGTATGACGTATCCTTCAAAAGCCCCGTTTTGCTGATCTGTCCTATATCAAGAAGGCATGATACAATACTTACAAGACCCGTGCCGCAAATGCCCTTTACCTTGCCTTTGCCAAGTGATGAGCATTTTATTTCACCGTCTGATACCGAGCAGGAGTATATTGCGCCGCTCGACGCCTTCATACCGCACTGTATACCAGCCCCCTCAAAGCAGGGACCTGCGGCAGCGGCGCACGCAGTGATCTGCCCGTTATGTATAAGCACAGTTTCGCCGTTTGTTCCGATATCAATATACAGCGCTGTGCCGCTTTCGATAATACCCTTTTCAAATCCGTAATACAGACCGCTTACAACATCGCCGCCGACGAAAGCGCCTATACAAGAAAGCATATAGTCATTTCCGTACCATTTGCCGAATTTTTCATCAGATGTATACGGCGAGCGGCCGAGAGGCGACGGATCGATAGCGCAATATATATACTGCATTACCGTGTTTCCCGATATTATTCTTTTGTCCGCTTTGAATTCGGAGAGCAAGCCGTCTACCGATGCCTTGAGGGTGGAAAGCTCCCTTTCGGACGCGCATATTCTCGATATTACGTCAGAGCCGTAGATGCATTGCGGATTGATCAGCGATCTTCCCCTTGTAATGCCGTTTTCGCTGTACGCAAGGCATATATTGCTCGTTCCGAGATCGACGCACAGAATACCGTCCGGCACTGTAATATCACTCGGAATTTCAATATCCGATGCTTCCTGCTGTAAAGCATATACAGATGCATCCGACAGCACCCTTGCCTTACACGCAAGGCGTATTCCTTTATTTATCTCATCTCCGAGCTGTGATATTTCCTCATTATCAGCAGGTGAAAGTCCGCCTGCGCATCTTACACGGCATTTGCCGCATATTCCTATACCGCCGCAATCAGCACAAAGCACAACACCTGCTCTTGCGCATACATCAAGCAGTCTTTCTCCCTTTTCACACTCAGCCTTTATTCTTTTTCCGTTTGTAAAAACTGTTACCGTCATAAAAGCGCACCCTGTATAAGATAAGCCGCTCCGCCGACTATTCCCGAAAGGGTTATTATAGCAATGGGCGAGGAAAGAGGCTTCACCTTTTTCATAAGTATGAAGGCAATAACAGCGACCGATATTGCAATATAGTCAACACTTGCAAATGTCAGCTCCAAAAGCTCCTGACCGAAAAATGCGTCCGTTATTATAGAAAGTGCGGCCGAGGTGATAAGCCCTACGGATGCAGGACGCAAGCCCCTCAGCATTCCGCTCATAACATCGGACTTTTTGTATTTTGCATAGATAACGGCAAGGATAGTTACTATGATACACGCAGGAAAAACAAATCCGAGCGTTGCGCATATACCGCCAAGCACACCCGCCATTTTGACTCCTACGAAGGTTGCGGCATTGATGCCGATAGGCCCGGGTGTCATCTGGGAGATCGTTACTATATCGGTAAGTTCGGCAGCCGTCAGCCAATCGTTGCTTTTTGTTACGGTGTGCTGGATTATGGGCAGCGCCGCATATCCGCCGCCGAAGCTCGTAATACCGACATAAATAAAATTCAGAAAAAGCTCAAGATATATCATTTTCCCGCTCCCTTCTTTCTTGAATTTATGATAGATCCAAGAATGCAGGCAACTGCAAGAATATAAATAATGTTCACCTTGAATATCGCAACGCAGATAAATGCTGCCGCTGCTATGATGACGGAAATTACGTCCTTATTTTTGATGAATTTTCCTATCATACCTATAACGACGTCCGCCATTACCGCCGCAACGCCCGCAGACATACCCGTAAGGACTGCCCTTACGACCGTGTTTGATGCAAATGCAACGTACACGTACGATATGGCAGTAAGCAGTATAAGACACGGAAGCACAGTTGCTATCAGCGATACTGCCTGACCTATAAAGCCCGCCATTTTATATCCGACGAAAAGAGATGCGTTTACAGCCATAGCACCGGGGCAAGACTGTGCCATAGATACGAAGTCGAGCATTTCCTCCTCTGATATCCAGCCGAGCTTTTCGACGAATTTCTTTTTCATCAGCGGCACTATGACATATCCGCCGCCTATCGTAAAGGCGCTGAGCTTGAACGTTTCCCAGAACAGCGGCAGAAGTATTTTATAATTTCTTTTTTCTTTCATATTTACCCTTATATACGGTCAATGCGCCGTCATCCCGAAAGGGTACAACGGCGCAAGCGTATCATTCTTTAACGAGTATGGAGCTTTCCCAGCAATCAGGAGCTTTAAGACCGAACAGCTCTGCAACGGTGGGAGCAACGTTAGCAAGGCCGAACTGTCCCTGTGCTATCTTATATCCCTCACAGCCTGTTGCGGCGATGAACGGTACGGGGTTGAGCGAATGTGCAGTTCTTACCTGCAAATCACCCTTTTTGTTCTTTTCATACATTTCGTCTGCGTTTCCGTGGTCAGCGGTAACGAGCATCGTAACACCGCACTCCTGACACACCTTGAGCAATCTTGCAAGGCAAAGGTCGAGAGCAGACATTGACACGATTACGGCGTGCATATTTCCCGTATGGCCTACCATATCGCCGTTGGGGAAATTACAGCGGATAAAATCGTACTTTCCGCTCTTTATAGCCGCAATAACGTCGTCTGTGATCTCTGCGCACTTCATCCAGGGACGCTCGTCAAACGACACCTTATCTGACGGTATTTCGTTGAAGGTTTCAAGCTCCCGGCTGAATTTTTCGCTCTTGTTTCCGTTCCAGAAATAAGTTACGTGACCGTATTTCTGCGTTTCGGAAACTGCGTACTGACTTATTCCGTTCGCTACGAGAAGCTCGGAAAGTGTATTCTTTATTTCGGGGGGATTTACGAGGAAGCGCTTCGGTATCTTGAGGTCTCCGTCGTATTCAAGCATACCTGCAAAGCAGACATCGGGTCTTACGCCTCTGTCGAAATAGGGGAAATCGTCATCGTCAAATGCCATTGATATTTCTATTGCTCTGTCGCCTCTGAAGTTGAAGAGGATAACTCCGTCGCCGTCCTTCATTACTCCTACGGGCGTACCGTTTCTTTCGATAACGAATGCGGGGAGATCCTGGTCTATCATACCGGGGTTTTCGTTTCTGAACGTGTTTATTGCATCGGTTGCGCTTGCAAAGCCTCTTGCGTTGCCGTGAACGTGAGTTTCCCATCCTCTTTGCACCATATCCCAGTCAGCACGGTATCTGTCCATAGTTACCTTCATTCTGCCGCCGCCTGATGCGATCTCTGCATTGAACGTGCCGTCGTTAAGCTCTGCCATTGCCTTTTCAAGCATATCAACGTACGTCAGAGCCGATGTTGCGGGAACGTCACGTCCGTCAAGCAGAACGTGAGCCTTTACCGACTTTACTCCGTCCTTCTTTGCCTGCGTTATCATAGATATAAGGTGTGATATATTGGAGTGTACGTTACCGTCGGAAAGCAGACCTATAAAGTGAAGCGAGCCGTTATCCTTGCAGGCGCTTACGACCTGCGCCCACGATTCGCTTGCAAATATCTTTCCGCTTTCGATAGATTCGTTTACGAGCTTTGCACCCTGGGAATATATCTGACCGCATCCAAGAGCGTTGTGTCCAACCTCGCTGTTGCCCATATCGTCATCTGAGGGCAAGCCTACGGCAGAGCCGTGAGCCTTAAGGCTTGCCGTCGGTCTGAACGCCAAAAGCCCATCGAGCGTGGGTGTGTGTGCTTCTCCTACGGCGTCGCCTATTCCTGTCGTGGAAAAGCCTACGCCGTCCATAATTACGAGTAAAATCTTCTTGTCCATACTGCTTCATTCACTTTCTGTATCTTAAAATAAATTTTTAACTGCTTTAAGTATCGTTTCGGCAATAACGTCGCTCGGCTTATCCGTAGTTACCGCAACGATGTTTTCCTTATCTGCAAGACGGCTGAATACATCAGCAAAGCGCTGTCTTATCCGTCTTATCGTTTCCTCTGTTTCAAATATATCCGTAGTGAGCCTTGTGCGCGATATACGGCGCGCGCATATTTCAGGCTGAAGATCAAGGAATATGCATATATCGGGCTTCAGTATTGCAGGGCAGGTCGTATTGCAGGCAATAAGCCAGTCAAGGTCCGAATCTATTCCCTGATATGCCAGCGACGAATAATAATATCTGTCGCATATAACGTCTATACCCTTATTCAGAAACTGCTGTATTCCGTTGTTGGGGTTCATATTATGGTTTATTCTGTCAGCAAGGAACAGAGCTGCCATTTCCTCTGCCCCTCTTTTGCCCGTACCGCTGAGAGTTTCTCTTATAACTCCGCCGACTGCCGTACACGTAGGCTCTGCTGTAACGTATACACGTCTGCCCATAGCTGTAAGAGATGCGGCAAGGCGCTGCATATTGGTCGTTTTCCCTGCTCCGTCAAGTCCCTCAAGCACGATAAATCTGCCCTTTTTTTCGTCTGCGGGCATCAACAGTCGGTCCTGCGCATTGTCAAGAGAATCAGCAGAGGAATAATATTCATAAAGCTCGTCCACGGTTATACCGAGACTGCTTGCCTTTTCCGAAAATACGTCACTTTCCTCATCCTCACCGAAGCAAACAGCCGCCTGCCCCTTGCACCACAGATACAATTCAAGCGCATCGTCCGCGCATTCCTTACCGTACCATTCGGCAAGGCGGCGCTTATCGGATACCGAAAGCTCTCTTATACCATCCTTAACGCCTGTGCCCTTCATATCGCACAGCTTTATTCCGGTTATCATATTTTTACGACTCCTCATTTTATAGTGTTCATAGTATTATATCACCACATCAAAGCAAATAAAATCTTTAATTGTAAATTTAATTTAAAGTGTGTACTATAATTATTTCCAAAAAGGGTATTGACATTTGATACGTGCGGTTATATAATATATTGATTATTAATGCCCATTCAATGAAGAACGAAACGGAGGAGCATATGAAATTCGAGCAACTTATCGCCACATACAGACAGAGTGGATTTGACGGAATACCCGGCTGGGGCATCCTCAGCAAGAGCCGAGGGTTTTCAGCGGACGAGGCAAAAAAATATGCGCAAAAGCCGTATTTTCTGACAGGCACTTCATTTTCCTACGAATACAAGGACGGCAAGAGGATCTTTTCCCGCGCCACCGCATCGGGCGAGGCTGTTCTTTCTGACGGATCCCGCGTGCGCAACATCGTCACACATACTCTGATAGGTAAGGATATTGAAGGCTTACCGTGCGAATATATATCCTCAGGATCGTTCATTCACGGCGTATCCGACTCCGATGTATCGTGCGCAGAGGGTACTGACTATCTTTCCGAATGCGAGCTTGTACCGTCGAACACGGTGAACGTAAACCGCATTATGAATTTTCTCGGCATCAACGACAGACAGCTCGTATTCAGACGGCTGCTCTATGCCGTTACCTGCCGCGAAAACGCCGATAAGCCGATATTTATATGCGATGACGAGGAGAATATCCCTCTGTGGATAGGCGCTGTGTCGTTTGCGCTTCCCAAGGCGATAGCCGAGGGCATAAGCTTTACGACGGGCTGTATTCCCTCTGACGATATGAAAGCATACCGTATATGCGGCATACGGAGCGAGGATATGAACGATACTGTAAAAGGCAATGCAGAATCGCTCGGAAGCTGTCTTTTCGATCTGAAAAACGGAGATATTCCCGAATACCCCGTAATACACCCCGTATATGAATTTCTGAGTGACGGAATGCTCCACGCATACAAGTACGTTGAGGATTTCAAAGCATTTACAGAAGCGTGCTTTCACAAGGTAACAATGGATCGCATCCAGGAGATATACACCCTTTATACCGTTATCAGAGGCGGTATTGCATCAACCACATACCGTGATTTTGCAGTATCGGCAGTTGCAGTGAACAATTTCGGCAACGACGAGGCATACATACGCCTTACAGAGTCTGCACTTGCAGACAGAAATGCCGTTTGCGCCTTTGATCCCGCTTACGTTTCGGCAATATTCATATTTATATGCGGAAAAGCGGAAACGCTTTCATACAAGCTCCAGAATGCTATTAAGGAATATATAACTCACGTTTCTTTGGCTGTCATATGCAGCGCTGAATGTAATGAAGAAAAGCTGTTTGCCTTTTATGAAAAGGCTGTAATATGCGCTGAAAGCTCAGGCATTTCCCTGCCGTGCAGACTGATGTCACAGAAGTACAGACGGTTTATCGTAAACCTTCTGGCATCAGAAGCGCCTGATCATAAGATAAAGCTCGTTTGCAGAATATTCAAGGAATATCTCATCGCAAAGAATATGACACCCGAAGATCTTACCCCTGATTCCGAGGGCGGATCGTTCGTTGCGGAATATATCAGATCGTGCGCACCGTACAGCAGCGATTGCGTAAAGCATATTATGTACGCGGTAAGCTATGATCCTGTAATTCTTTGCTCTGCATATTTGACGATCGAAGCGTCGCTTGAGGGAAGATTTGAAAATCTCATACCGACAGCTCAGGAGGAGTTTATATGCTACGCCTCTGCAAAAGAGCCGTCGGGCGTTTACAGGCATCTTATGGATGCTGACAGAACAGAGCTTCTGTTTGCGGTATTCACCGCCCGTATGAACATTGCGGAAAGCGCCGACGAGCTTACAGATGCATTTGAGGAGCATGACAAGAATTATTTTTCAGTATCGGATCAGTATTTCAACGAGTATTACGTTCCTGCCCTTGAATTCTACTGCCAGACATTCAGGAGCAATTTCAGCAAAAAGATAGAGGAGGGCGACTTTTACGCGCTCCACTCTGCCGCAAAGCACCGTGTGTGCATAAAATACAGCGATGAGCTTTGCGAAAACGTGGCAAACCGTGACATCTGCCCAAATCCCAACAAAAAGCAGACAGAGCTTTTATGGCTCATAGCAAATTACGTTCGCAACGTATGCAACAAGCCCGTTTCGGGCAGACTGCTTTGCCTGTGCTTTGCATCCCTGCTCGAAGATATAGACAATCAAAAGAGCTACGAAAAAATATATCCGACGCTTGTTGAATATACGAAAAACGGCAAGGTGGATCTTTCGTCTCTTTCCGAAAAGGAGCTTGACGATTATATTTCCTGGCTCGTTCCGAATATGTCGGAATATTTGCCCGATTACAACACTGTTTGCGGAATGTACAGATTTTTCTCGTTTACCCAGCAAACAGAGGCCGACTTCATAGCACAGTTCACAAAGCCCTACGTAAAGCAGGGCAAGAGCAAGGGCGATTATACAGCGCTGTGCGAATTTGCGAAATTCGTTATAAATTTCTGCTCAGAGTCGGGCAAGCGCGCCTGCGCACGTCAGATAACGAAGCTCAATTCCAAAAATATCGAATCGTTGAGAGTATGTGCGGAATTCCATTTTGACACCGATCTTACGATGATCGGCAAGTTCAACGATCTGTTGAACACAGAGCCCGAAAAGACTTCAATATTCCAAAAACTTTTCGGCAAGAAAAACAGTTAATGAAAGGATCATAATTCAAATGAGCTTGAAGGTAGTTAAATTCGGCGGTTCTTCACTTGCGAGCGCCGATCAGTTCAGAAAGGTAGCAAGTATTATAAAGGCTGACAAAAACAGAAGATATGCAGTTGCATCAGCACCCGGCAAACGCTTCACGGGCGATTTCAAGGTTACTGATATGTTTTATCTCTTATACGATAAGGCATCGAGCGGAGAAAGCATTGAGCAGCTTTTCGGTGAAATATCGTACAGATACACCGATATTGCAAACGATCTGGGAGTAGATCTCCCTCTTGATAAGGAATTATCAAAAATAAAGGCTGCCCTTTACGGTATGGCGGGCAGAGATTACGCCGCATCAAGAGGTGAATATCTCAACTCGATGATACTTGCAAAGCATATGGGCTACGATTTTATCGACGCATCAGAGGTAATATTCTTCAAGAGCGACGGAACGTTTGATGCAGAGCGCACGAACACAGTTCTTTCCGAAAGATTGAAAAAGCACGAGTACGCCGTCGTTCCCGGCTTCTACGGCTCAATGCCCAACGGCACGATCAAAACGTTTTCAAGAGGCGGCTCTGACATCACAGGCTCCATTCTTGCCCGCGCCGCAAACGCAACTCTTTACGAAAACTGGACGGATGTTTCGGGATTCCTTATGACTGACCCGAGAATAGTCGAAAATCCCAAGGTAATAGAAACGATAACATACAGAGAATTGCGTGAGCTTTCATATATGGGCGCTACCGTTCTTCACGAGGATGCAATATTCCCCGTTCAGATAGCAGGTATTCCGATAAATATCAAAAACACGAACGCTCCCGACGATCCCGGCACAATGATAGTTGCCAGCAGCGACAAATACGACACGAAGAACATCATAACGGGAATTGCAGGCAAAAAGGGCTTTTCATCAATACATATCGAAAAGGATATGATGAACGGTGAGGTCGGCTTTACAAGAAAGATACTTTCCGTTCTTGAGGATATGAACATCTCCTTTGAGCATCTTCCCTCAGGTATAGATACGATGTCAATAATGCTCAGAACATCCGACATCGATGCTATACGCGATCAGCTTATAGCAAGCATAAACAAGGCAGTATCGCCTGACAGCCTCTATATCGAGGACGGCATTGCACTCGTTGCCGTTGTCGGCAGAGCAATGGTCAAGGCGAAGGGCACGGCAGCAAAGGTATTCAAGGCTATTGCGGGAGCTGACGTCAACATCAAGATGATCGACCAGGGCTCAGATGAAATGAATATCATCATCGGTATTGAGGAAAATGACTTTGAAAAGGCAGTAAACGCAATTTATAAAGAGTTTATTGCATAATTGTAAATTTGAAAAACGTCTTATTGACACAGCATAAAAATCGTGCTATAATCCCATAGAATAAAAGCTATGATGAAGAAAAGTAGATCGTACGGATCCTGCAGAGAGAAAGGGTATGGTGTGAGCCTTTCGGAGCTTGTATGATCGAAGCTCGCTTCTGAGCTTGCCGCCGAAGTTATTTACCTAAGCGCGCACGGTACTCCTCCGTTACAGGGATAGGATATTTCAGTATCCGAAGATAAAAATGCGGGTGGTACCGCGGAGATTTGTTTTTCTTCGCCCCGACAGAGCCGAAACGGCTTTGTCGGGGTTGTTTTTATGAATTCAGTGAATTATATTATTAAGTGAGGTCTTATGGCAAATTTTATCGAACGCACTCTCGGCGAGCAGATCGAATATATCGCTGAGAATTATCCCGATCAGATGGCTGTCAAATACGCGGCAAAATTTGATTATCAGAGAACGTACAAGGAATTCAACGAGGAATGTGACAGAATAGCAAGAGCATTTATGGCCTTGGGCGTAAAAAAGGGAGATAAGGTCGCAATATGGGCAACCAACTATCCGCACTGGCTTATGACGCTTTTCGGCGCTGCAAAGATCGGAGCTATTCTTGTAACGGTAAATACGAACTACAAGGTATACGAGGCTGAATATCTTTTGAAGCAGTCGGATACAAAGGTGCTTGTAATGTGCGACGGCTTCAAGGATTCAAATTACGTTGAAATAATGTACCAGCTCATTCCCGAATTGAAGGATATGAAGGCAGGTACGGAAATAAACAGCCAGCGTATTCCGTTTCTGAAGCACATAATAACAATAGACGAAAATGCCCATAGCGGTATGTGGCATTGGGATACATTTGCCGCGCTGTATGAAAGCGTATCGCCCGAGGCGCTTAAGCAAGCAAAGGCGTCGCTCGACATTCACGATGTTATAAATATGCAGTATACGTCGGGAACAACAGGCTTTCCCAAGGGCGTTATGCTCACGCACTACAATATCATAAACAACGGTCTTGGAATAGGCGACTGTATGAAGTTTTCCGAAAAGGATAAGCTGTGCATCCCCGTTCCCTTCTTCCACTGCTTCGGTCTGGTGCTTGCGATAATGGCTTCCATCACCCACGCAACAACGATGGTGCCTGTAAATTACTATCAGCCCTTGACCGTGCTTGAGGTTCTTGAAAAGGAGCAATGCACAGCCGTTCACGGTGTTCCCACAATGTTCATTGCAATGCTGGAGCATCCCGAATTCAAGCGTTTCAAGTTAAATCTCCGCACGGGAATAATGGCAGGCTCTCCCTGCCCTATCGAAATGATGAAGCGCGCTATTGACGAAATGGGTATGCGCGAGATCACGATAACATACGGTCAGACAGAGGCATCACCCGCCTGTACGATGACAACGACGGACGAAACGCTTGAGCACAGAGTTAACTCCGTCGGAAAATCAATGCCTTGTGTTGAAACGAAGATCGTAGATCCCGAAACAGGCGAGGAGGTAGGCCCCGGCGTAAACGGCGAGTTCTGCGCAAGAGGCTACAATATAATGAAGGGCTACTACAAGATGCCCGAGGCGACAGCACAGGCAATAGACAAGGACGGCTGGCTTCATACAGGCGACCTGGCGTGCGTTGACGAGGACGGATATTACAAGATAACGGGAAGAATAAAGGATATGATCATCAGAGGCGGTGAAAATATCTACCCTAAGGAGATCGAGGACTTTATATACACATACGAAAAGGTAAAGGATGTTCAGGTAGTCGGCGCGCCGAGCGTACAGTACGGCGAGGAGATATGTGCGTTCGTAGTAGCAAAGGACGGTATGGAAATAGCTCCCGATGAGATCAAGGATTACGTAAAGGCGAATATGGCTCGTCATAAAGTACCGAAATACGTACTTATAATAGACGAATTGCCTATGACGGCAAGCGGAAAGATACAAAAATACAAGCTTCGTGAAATGGCTGTTGATATGCTTGATCTTCACGATGCCGCATCGGTTGAGACCGCATAAGAAAGGATCTGATAAATATGAAACTAAGCTTTTCAACACTCGGCTGCCCTGAATGGACATGGGCAGAAATACTTGCAGTAGCACGTGATCTCGGCTTTGACGGTATAGAAATACGCGGAATTATGCGTGAGATGTTCCCGCCGAGAATAAAGATATTCAGCGACAGCAATATTGAAAAAACAAAAAAGGAGCTTGAAAGCTCACATCTTTGTATTCCGATACTTACCTCAGGGGCATATATGTCAGACCCCTCGCAGATACCTCTGGCGGAATTTGAGATGCTCGCTTACGCTCAGCTGGCTCAGAAGTTAGGTGTAAAATACGTGCGTATAATGGGCGAAAACACTCCGGGCCCGCTTACCGAATGCGATATTGAAGACATTGCCGCAGAATACGATAAGATATGCGAAATGGTGTCTTCTATGGGTGTCACTCCGCTTATAGAAACAAACGGTATTCTTGCCTCATCGCTGAAAATGTCACAGTTTATGCAGATGATAAAAAGCGAAAACAGCGGTGTTCTGTGGGACATCAACCACACGGTAAGATACTTTGACGAAACACCGGAGTTTACACTGCGTAATATAGGAAAATATATAAAGCACGTTCACGTCAAGGACTCTGTAAAAGCGGACGGAAAGATAAAATATATGCTTACAGGCTACGGAGATCTGCCCATAAAGGACGCTGTAAAGCGTCTTAACGATATGGGATATGACGGATACTTCTCTTATGAATGGGTAAAAAGATGGGTTCCCGAGCTTGAGGGCTCAGGAATTGCATTCCACACCTACGCATCGTATATGCGCGGTATATGACGGAGGGAAAAATTGTATAAGATATTTGATATTCACACGCATATATACCCCGATGCGATATCTGAAAAGGCGGTAGTGAATCTCGGAAAATTCTATGATTTTGTGCCTCAGGGCAAAGGAACATACACAGATATGACCGATAAAGATAAGCAGTACGGAATATCGGGCTTTCTCGTGTTCTCCGTTGCTACAAATCCCCATCAGGTCCCCCATGTAAATGAATTTTTATCAAAAACTGTTCAAGCGGCAGCGAACGACGGATTTAAATCCGTCGGCTTCGGAGGACTGCATCAGGATTGCGAGGATATGAAAAAGGAGATCGACTACGCTCTGTCCTTGGGCTTGAAGGGTATAAAAATACACCCCGACATTCAGGGAATAGACGTTGACGATAAAAAGCTGTATCCCCTTTATGAAGAAGCTCAGGGAAGATTTCCCGTGTATTTTCACATAGGCGATAACCGCCCTCAATATCAGTTTTCCCAGCCGAAAAAGCTCCGCAAGATACTTGACGATTTTCCGAAATTGCAGGTTATCGCCGCACATTTGGGCGGATATATGACCTCTGAGGACGGCGTGCAGTATCTCAGCGGCCACGAAAATGTATGGTACGATACATCGTCTGCGCTTTGGGCAATGACGAGCGAAAAGGCAGAATATCTTATAAGCAAATTCGGCTCTGAAAAGGTAATGTTCGGCACAGATTACCCCGTTATGTGCCCTAAGGACGAATTGGAGCTTTTCTTCAAAATACGTCTTACCGAAAAGCAGAGAGAGGATATACTTTACAACAACGCTGCACAATTTCTCGGAATAAACTGACACTCTTACAAAAAATCTTAATAAAACCACCGCCGAGAGCGACCATACGGTTACTCTCGGCGGGATTTTTATAGACTGATACGATTTTTTATGATATAATAATTCAAATCCTACCTAACATTTTCCGAAATCTACTGACTATATAAGTGAAAGCATTGATCGATCGCTTGGAGAAAGATATGAAAAAACAAGACTTGCTGAATTTTTTTGATAATGACCTGCTTGATAAGCTATTTGGCTTTTGCTACGCAAGAACAAATGACAGCTACGAAGCCGAGGAGCTATGCTCAGATATAGTTTATGCCATTGTCAAGGCTGCCAACGGCGACGGACAGATAGAACAGGCATACCCGTTTATATGGAGGATAGCGCGTAACGTGTATGCTGATTTTTCAAATAACCGCAAAAAGCACACAGAAGCCGTATATGAAGGAAATTCCGAGGAGCTGCTTTTGAAATTAGCGGAGGAATCGGATAATGATGATACTGATGAACGTTTAAACGCCATATACCGAAGGATAGCCTTTTTGACAAAAGCATACCGCGAGGTAATGATAATGTTCTACATAGACGGTCTTTCTACAGCAGAAATAGCAAAGATCCATAAAACAAGCGAGGTGGCAGTGCGTCAAAGACTTTTTTCAGCAAGGAAGAAAATTAAAAGTGAGGTAGAAGAAATGGCAGAAATCAATAACAGACCCATAGCTCTTGACAGAATTGATTTTACGATCTGGGGAACGGGAAATCCCGATTGGGGCGACCCACGAAACGTATGCACAAGAATGTTTTCAAACCACATAGTATGGCTTTGCCACAAAAAGCCGATGAGCGCCTCGGAAATTGCCGAGGAGCTGAACGTTCCTACAATTTACGTTGAAGAAGAGCTTGAAATACTCCGCAAGGGCGAAAACGGCGAGTACGGACTTCTTCGCAGATCGGACAACGGCAAATATGCCCTTAATTTCATTTTGCTTGATAAGGATATGTTTGAAAAGGCAAATGCTATTTATACAGAGCAATTACCAAAAATATGCGATACTATATCAGGCTATATCGAGGATAAAAGATCTGAATATCTCGCCTTTCCGTATCTGAATAAAAAAATCGATCTTAATCTGATCTTATGGCAGCAGATATCAAGTATAGCCGATTCGTTTGCAAAATGCGTCAAGGACAGCTTACAGAAGGATCATTTTTCAAATATTACCGCAACGGCCCGTCCTTTCAGCGTCTTCGGATACGTTGATAACGGTAAATATTACGGCAACGGCTGGGACGGCATCGGAGCGAAGAATATCTGCGGCTTTTCTGATGTACGTGTTGATAATATCTATATTACACGTGTTCAAAAGCATTTTTCCTGCGGTCACAATATATCAACAGATCCACTTCTCCAGCTTGCACTCCGTTCGATCAATGGGCTTGATATTTGCACGCTTTCCGAAGAAGAAAAGGAGCATTCCGCCAAAGCCATTGAATGCGGATATTTGTACCGTGAGGGAGATATGCTATACACAAAGATACTTGTAAATTCTCTTTCTGACAGGGAAAGGCTGTTTGACATCAGCCGTGGATTAGAAAACGGATATTTTGATGCCGACGCCGAAGCAGTTGCAAAAAAGATAGCTTCGCTTATTAAAAGCTCCGTTCCCGATCATCTGATCGGGGAGTGGAGATTTGCAAACAGCCTTGCAAATCTGCCGATCCTTGACGCAGTTGTCGAGCACCTTATCGAAAAAGGCGTATTAACACCCGCCGAAAACGGAATCGGCGCAGAGGGCTGCTGGATGAGTGTAGAAAAGTAAAAACAAACCGCCGAGAGCGACCATATGCTTACTCTCGGCGGTGTTTGTTTTATGGACTTTCTAATGAAGCGTACAAATATTAATCTTCACAAATAATGTTTGCAATTTCGTTAACTGCGTTTTCATATCGTTCCGACTTTGTAAAATCATTATCTTCACTTGAATATAACCCACTAAAACAAAATGCCCAATGTGGCGTTCGCTCAGCAAAGAACTTGTAATCTGCCAAAATTTCTTTATCTTGTGTCTTTCTTTTTACCCACACATACATTTCACACGCAGTTTTTGCGGCTTTGTCAAGTGCCGTATATGCAGCATCGTAATCGCTATTCAACAAACGCATTTTGCACATCATAGTGTATGCCGTGATCAGATAGCAATAGGGCATCTTTTCATAAGAATTTACGGCAAGCGTTGTAGCATCCAAATACAAAGATACTGCTGCTTTGGAAACGCTTTCGGCGTGCTCCAACACTGAGATAGATTTGTCTTTTTCATATGCACCGGAATTCACGCTCTCGTACAATGCCATCAGGTAATCCAAGCATTTTTCTTTATCCGCAAGCAATTTCACTTTATTTGCCCTGTCAATTGCTTTTTGAGCGTATAACACTTTGCTTTGTGCCGCACATTTGATTCCGCAGGTTTCCGGAAGCATTTCAACAAAATGCATAGCCTCATCAAAGTTATCGTCCAAGAGCATCAGTCGGATCATCAACTGATTTGCCTGTATCTGAAGTTCTATGACCAAAGTGTTGTTGCAAACCGAAGACAACATCGATTTGCACAGTGTATAGACGGATTCATAGGCATCCGCTTCAATATGGAATTTCGCTCTTACATTGCCCACCAAAAGATAATCGTATAAAGCCAACGCGCACTTGTATTTTACCTCGTAATCGGTGGGATACTTGCGCAAATACTCCTTATACAGATTGGCGACCAATAAATCGGCATTGTTTTCTTTGGTGTTGACAGAATAATTTGCCCAAACAGTATTTACATTGCGGATGAGTGTTTCGTGATCGGATTTTTCGTCAAATCCGACTCCAAGTAAATAATCGGTTGAAACGCAAAGGATACTTGCAAGCGGAACGATTTGAGATATATCGGGCATTGTGTTATTACATTCCCAATTAGATATAGATTGAACCGAAACTCCAATGTGTTCTGCAAGCATAGCTTGCGACAAGCATGCATCTGTGCGCAGCTTTTTAATTTTCTGACCAAAATTCAACATATTCATTCCTTCTTTCATGATTTGATTGAAAGATCGTAGCTACTCTTTCTGATGACATTATAGCAGTAAATATTCAAAAATAAAATATAGCAAACCGTTAACCTAATTACAAACGCGTTTATACACCGTATTATATCAGACTATTGATAATTCAGGTGAAGTTAAAGGGGCTTTTAGTTTGTATTCATTATACCATATTTTTGTAATATTTCGAAGAAGTAGATACAAATATTTATGGGGTTGACCAATATGGAATCCCGTCCACTTAACAACAAGTCGCCGATAGCGACCTTTTGGTTGCTATCGGCAGTGAATTAAGTATTAACTTGAATAATTATAGTAAAAAACAAATCTGAACCAATTACGATTTACGAAATAGTTCGGATTTGTTACGTTTGGTGACCCGTAGGGGAATCTGAACGCTGATGTGGTGGGATCATTCGGCTTTATTTTTCGATATTCTGTCACACATCACGCAAATTCTGCGAATTTGCTTTAGGGGTTCTATCGTACAAGATCAAAATAAACAAAGGAGCTCCCTTTTGGGAACTCCTTTGTTTATGGTGAAACGTTCGATTGAATGTCCGAACTATTTGCCATATATTCAATTTCATCGGATGTGGGAATATTGATTGGCTTATCGTCAAAGGTAAGGATCAGCTTGATGTAATCATCATAAACGAAAATCGCCTTGTACCTTGCCGAATCGTAACGGTTGCGAGAGAATCGGTCGAGCTTCCACACGATAACAACGTCGAAGCCCTTCTTGGCACTGTCCTTGATCATCCGTTGGAACTCCGGACGGTTATCTGTTTTTGCAGTCAATATACGTTCCCGCGATATCAATACCGTTCTTTTGAGCATACGCCGTATTCTCACGAATCTGACCTTCGATGGATTCCTCGCGCTGATTCTCCGAGGAATATCGTGCATAGATTACACCTCTCATCGATCCATCTCCCTTCTGCTCTAAGTGTGCCCATTATACCATAGAAATCTGGATTTGTCAACGAAAACTCCAAAAATATTATATATAATTTTTGAACAACACAACTTCCTTGTATTAAATGTCAGAAATTGCACCGCTGAAGACTAAAGAAAAGGCTCGGATAAAAAGTTGGTTTATTTTCGAAAAAGGTCCGGACTTTCTCCTCCTTCTGTGGTATTGTTGTGTGCTGACAGAAGGTACAGCAAATGAAAAGTATGATAAAAGAGCTATGGCACGGAAATATCAATCCGCAAGAGGATAGTAGAAACAACTCCCCGGAAATGAAAGAGCTTATGGAATACATGGCAAGGCATCACGATGACCTGCTCAAATCAATGACGGACGAGCAGAAAGAGATATTTGAAAAATTTGAGGACTGCTGGGGCGAATACGCAAGCTACGCAGAGGAAGCTATCTTCGAATACGCCTTCCGACTCGGAGTGCAGCTGATGGCTGAAGCCTTCCTTCTGCCATTGGGTGAGGATGAAAATCGGTGAGTAAGAGGGATGGGTATTAAGTGCCCACCCCTCTTCGTGTTTTTTAACATCCATAAAATTCCGAACGCGTTGGTTAAATATAAGTAATGCGATTGAAATATTCACAAAAATATAATATAATGTCTTTATCGACAAAATAATCATTCATTGCTAATATATCAGAGCATTAAGGAAACACATATGAAAACAAAAAAACTAACCTTTATAGAATCCGTTATGCTGGTTGCCGGCGCGGGAATCGGAACAGGCATACTGACAATTCCGTATGCCATCAGCAAAATCGGCGTATTTGGAACACTTGTAGCTCTTGCACTTGCCTATGCCGTCAGCGCGGTGATGTATCTTATCATCGCAGACCTAACGCGAAACTCTGAAAAGCCAGAGGATCTATTGGCTATACTCGACGAGCACCTGTTCAGCGGAAAAGGAAAAAAGGCACTTAACATTACCTTTCTTGTTCTGCTCGTATTGCTGTTGCTTGAAAACTTGGTAGTATATATTCTTTGTGCCGGAAACGTTCTCACCGATCTCCTCGGAATTAACAGTACGGCAACTCAGATCATCTTTTATGCGCTTGCATCTGTTGTGATTATTTTCGGAGTCAAGGGTATGGGCGTCGGTGAAAAGCTGTCTATGCTTTTGATTGGCTCTGCTGTACTTGTACTTATGGTTCTGTCCTTCCTCAATGTGAAGGGATCACTCAGCTTCTCCTTTGGCGCGCCAAGTACCGTCTTTGCGGTATACGGACTATTTATGTTCGCGTTTTCCGCCATCTTTTCCATCATTCAGGTGTGTAACCATATTGAAAATAAAGAACTGACAGGCAAAGCAGTTATCGGAGGTCTTTCACTTAACGCATTGATCACAGTTGCATTTACCGTGGCAGTTATTCTCGGCTCTGATATAGTTACGGAGATTGCAACCATAGGTCTTTCCGAGAGCATAGGTATCCCCTTTGTGAAGATACTCTGCTCGGTACTTGTCCTTTTGGCAATGTTTACTTCCTTCTGGTCAAGCGGCTTTGCGTTTGCCGACGTGGTCGGTGGACAGTTCGGTTTATCCACAAGAATCTCTTGGTTTATTGCTACCATTCCTGCGCTTTTAATTGCTGTCCTTCTGCCTCTTGGTATACTTGACTACGTTCAAATTGGCGCGGGTGCTCTCTCCATCATCCTTGTTATTGTGGTTTTGCCTGCATATTACAATGCGGTGAAGCAACCCAAGACAAATCTTTTGCTTGGCAAGTGCTCAGGCAATAAAATTATGCTATCCCTCGTTGCATTATTTATTATTTTGATGGCAGTATCCTCATTTATTCCGATCGGTTGATCCGAGAAAGGAGCTTTCAATGAAAATTGCATTGATTTCACCGGCAGGTGCTATGCACAGATATAACGGTATGTTTCATAAGGGGCTTCATTATGCCCCTATCACGCTTGCACTCCTTGCAGCTCTTGTTCCGAAGGAGCTTGAAGCAGAGGTCGTGATTTATGATGAAACAGCAGAGGCAATTCCGCTTGACAACGATGCTGATGTGATTGCCATTACCTGCATTACCGGTACGTCTTCAAGATGCTATAAATTTGCTGATTACTTCAGAAGCATTGGTAAAACCGTGCTTCTTGGCGGTGTTCACCCAACACTTATGCCCGATGAAGCGGCACAGCACGCCGATGCCGTTCTTACAGGTCTTGGAGAAAAGACCTTTCCGCAGGCTCTGCTCGACATCCGTGATGGCTGTTTGAAGCCTTTTTATCACGGCGGTGGATGTCCCGATATTGCGAACAGACCGCTACCACGCAAGGATCTGCTCAACAAAAAGAAATACATAACCCTCAATACTGTTGAAGCGGTAAGAGGATGTAATCACTCATGCACCTTCTGTGCTTATCCTGCCGCATTTGGAAAGGGTGTTATCACCCGTCCTGTTGAGGACGTTATCGCAGAAATAAAATCATTTAAGGGCAAAGAGGTTATTTTCCCTGACGTGAATCTGATTGCCGACGTGAAATACGCCAAAGAGCTATTTACGGCAATGATTCCCCTCAAAAAGTGGTGGATGGGGCTTACCACTACTGCCATCGGTCACAACGAGGAATTACTCGATATCTTCCAAAAGAGTGGCTGTAAAGGTATTCTCGTTGGCTTTGAGTCTGTCAATCAGGAAACACAGCAAGGTATAAACAAGGGCGTAAACCACGTTGAGGAATACAAGGTTTTGATGGATAAGCTTCATCGCAGAGGTATCATGGTCATGGGCTGTTTTGCCTTCGGTGCAGACGAGGACGGCCCCGACGTGTTCCGTCGAACCGTAGACCTGTGCCTTGAAGCCAAGATCGACCTGCCCCGTTTTTCTATCATTACTCCTTTCCCCGGAACCGAGTTTTACCGTGAGCTTGAAGCCGAGGGGCGCATCATAGAGCACGATTTTGCCATGTATGACGTAGAGCATTGCGTTTATCAGCCCAAGCAAATGACCAAAGAACAGCTTGAAGCAGGAATTGCGTGGGCATGGAAGCAAACCTATTCGTGGAAAAACATTTGGAAGCGTCTTGACCTTACCAAGCCCAAAACCGTCAAAAGCATCTATATGTTAGTTAATATTGGTTACAGGAAATACGCAAAGGAATTTGAAATATTCGGCGCCGACGTCATGTCGGACAATTCGGATATCCCAACAGTATAACACATCCGGAGGTCGCTATTATGAAGATTTTATTATTACAGCCGTGGCACGCCGATGACAAAAGCTATCGTGCGCGGCTATCAGGTCTTATATCATATGCTCCGCTGACGTTGGCGACACTGCTTGCGTTGATTCCGCAAGAAATCGAGGCAAGTGTTGATACATACGATGAAATACAGGGCAATTATCCGCTGAAACATCAGAAATACGACATCGTCGCGCTCAGCGTGTTGACATCAACCGCGCCGAGAGCATACAAGATAGCACAACATTTCAGGCAGCAGGGTTCGTATATTGTCATGGGCGGATACCATCCCACTCATATGCCCGAGGAAGCAGCGCAGCATGCTGACACCGTGATAGTGGGTGCAGCTGAGTACTCATGGCCGCAGTTTTTGAAGGATTTCGCCGCAGGCTGTCCAAAGCCGCTTTACGACCGACAGCACGTAAACGGCGCTGATATAGTACCGCCCGACAGACACGCCATACCTCGCAAAAAATATCTGAAATATCCTGCCGTTATCGCAAATCGAGGCTGTCCGAATAATTGCGAATTTTGCGCTATAAGCAAAATGTGGAGAACTTGCAGTGCCCGTCCTGTTGAAAACGTTATAAATGAGATCAAAGCTCTGAATACTCGTATGCTGGTCTTTTTTGACCCTAACTTTTTCGGTGACCGCGAATATTCCATGGCTCTTATGAAGCAGCTTGCCAAGCTGAATATACGGTGGGTAGGGTCCGCCACGATAGCCTCGGCATTTGACCAAGAATTGATGCGCGCCGCACAGCAAAGCGGTTGTGCAGGACTGCTGGTCGGTCTTGAATCAATGAATCGGAATACACTTGATACATCAAATAAAGGCTTCAACGATCCAAGCAACTACAAGCAAGCCATTGCCATAATGCAAAGCTACGGCATAAGCGTAAATGGCTGCTTTATTCTCGGAATGGACGGTGATACCGAGCAGGAGCTGTTATCTTTGCCCGAACAGATCAATTATCTGAACTTGAATCTTGCAAGATTTGCCATTCTTACGCCTGTGCCCAACTCACCGCTATTCCGACGTCTGGAGGACGAGGGGCGCATCATAACACGGGATTGGTCAAAATATAACCAACACGAAACAGTATTTATGCCGCAAAACATGTCGCCTCAGCGCCTTGATCAGATATACAGGACCGTCTGGAAGCAAACGTATTCCTTTAAAAACATATTCAAGCGCGTCAAAAACACACCCAACCAAAGTCTCCGCGAGAAATTCATATGTCTGGGTGCAAATTTGGGCTTTAAATACCTTGGGATAGAATAAAATGAAAGTTACGTTAATTAAAGTCAGTATGCTCGAGGGCAAAGGAAGTGACGCAATGAAACCGCTGATCTTTGCGGTATTTCATGCTGTCACCCCCTCGGATGTAACCGTAGAATACTTTGATGAGCGAATTGAGACACTGCCCGATATCATTGACTCGGACGTGATCGCGCTGTCAGTCGAAACATTTGCCGCCAAGCACGCATATGACCTGGCGAAGAAGTATAAGACTCCCAACAACCAAATTGTAATGGGCGGATTTCACCCAACGGCATTGCCTGAGGAAGCGTTGGAGCACTGCGATACCGTGCTGATCGGCGATGCCGAGGATACGTGGCCCGAGTATCTCGCGGACTTGAAGCAATCTGCTCCAAAACGAAAATACATGTCGTCGCACAAGCAGTCTCTTCTGCGTCTTGATTTTAACAGCCCCGCCTTCCGCGGCAAAAAATATAACGCCATCGGACTTGTTCAGTTTTCAAGAGGATGCAAATTTCACTGTGATTTTTGCTCGATAAGTCAATTTTACAAATGCGGTGTGCGTCAAAAGGACGTACAGACCGTCGTTGAAGAAATACGCGGAATAAAAGAAAAAATACTGTTTTTCATTGACGACAACATTTTTCTGAATGAAGCCTCGGCGCTTGCTTTGTTTGACGCCATAAGACCGCTCAAAAAGAAGTGGGCGTGTCAGATAAGTATGGACGTAGCGATGAACGATACCCTTCTGACAGCTATGAAAAAAAGCGGCTGTGTTCTTGTTCTGATAGGCTTTGAATCCTTAGATCCCGATAACCTAAAGCTTATGAACAAACGCGCCAATTTGCGCATTGAGGCATATGAAAAAGCGATACAAAATATATACCGTCACGGTCTTATGATCTACGCCACCTTTGTACTTGGCTATGATCACGACACGCGCCGCTCAATAGACGAAACGCTGGAATTCGCATTGAAGCATAATTTTGCGGTGGCAAACTTCAATCCGCTTATTCCCTTTCCCGACACTGCGCTATACGAAAGGCTTAAAGCGCAAAACAAGCTCATCTATGAAAAATGGTGGCTGGAGCCGGGCTACCGATATGGAGACACGGTGTTTTATCCCGAAAATATGACACCCCTCGATCTTTATGAAGGATGCAAAAACGCGCGCTTCAGCTTTAATTCGTATAAGAATATTTTCAAGCGTCTTTTTGGCAACCGAATTCATTTGTCACCATTTAACGCCATTATGTTTTTAGCACTGAATCTTATTTCAAGAAAAGAGATCCATCGCAAGCAGGACAAGGTGCTTGGCGGTGAAGATCACAACGATCAAAAAAGCACGGGAGTCACATAATGAAGATAACACTGATAAAGCCAAATATAGGAAGACGTGAGCACAGTCTTTATGTTGACAATGCCAGCATGGAGCCGTTACAGCTTGGAATACTTGCCGCACTCACGCCGTCCGATATAGACGTCGTAATGTATGATGACAGACTGGAGCAGATACCCTACGACGAACCGACCGATCTTGTTGCCATCACGGTAGAGACTTTTACAGCTCGACGCGCGTATGAAATAAGCGAAGAATACAGAAAGCGCGGCAGACAGGTCATAATGGGCGGAATGCATGTTACGCTTATTCCCGAGGAAGTAAAGCAACACTGCGACAGCATCATGATAGGTGACGCCGAGGATAAATGGGGCGAGATGATCGAGGATGTCCGCCAAGGCAAGCTGAAATCGGAATATCATTGCGATCCTGTCTTGATTCCGCAAAAAGGCGTAATAACGCGCCGAGATATATTTGAAGGCAAAAAATATATGCCGATAACACTCATGCAGTTCAGCCGCGGCTGCCGTTACAGCTGCAAATACTGCGCCTCAAGTGTTTATTTCAAGCAAAAGCATTTTTGCCGTGATATAGACGAGGTGATCAGCGAAATACGTAGCCAGAAAAGAAAGCTGATATTTTTTGTTGATGACAATATTGTCGGAAACAAGCAAAAGGCTAAAGAGCTGTTTAAAAGACTGATACCGTTAAAAATAAAATGGGTAAGTCAAGGCAGTATCGATATGCTGGAAGACGATGAACTAATGAAACTTATGGTCAAAAGCGGATGCTTGGGCCATGTCATAGGATTTGAATCTATAAGAGCGGACAGCATAAATACCATGGGCAAGGGCGTAAACAAAAAATTTGTGCAGGATCAGTATAAGGACGCCATAAAAAAGCTGAGAAAATACGGACTGCAAACATGGGCTGCATTCACAGTAGGACATGACACCGATACACCCGAAAGCATCAAAGCAACCTATAAGTTTGCGCTGAAAAACAAATTCTGTTTCTCGGCATACAACATTCTGATGCCCTACCCCGGAACGGCGCTCTATGATCAATTGGCAGCAGAGGGACGTTTGCTTTACGACGGAAAGTGGTGGCTGCATCCCGAATACCGCTTCAATTACGCCGCGTTCGTACCATCCAACATGACCGCCCCCCAGCTTACCGAAGCGGCATATTACTGCAGAAAACATTTTAACAGCATCTCGTCGGTAATATATCGACTGTTTGAGCCACGAACCAATTTACGCAATCCGATTCGTTTTTTCACATATATAATCTACAATCCCGTATTTCGCAGAGAGGTGTTCGAGAAACAAGGAATGACCTTCGGCTGTCGGGAAAAGGACGAAGGAGAAATTGAATGAAAATAACCTTTATACTTCCCGCGATAGGTAAAAAGCCGGGACAGAAATACCTACGCAGTTGGCTGATGGAGCCTTTAACCATCGCGGTTCTCAATTCTATGATACCCGATACATATGAGCGAGAGTTTTTCGACGATAGAATTGAAAATATCAATTACGAAACTGAAACGGATATTGTTTTCATCACGGTCGAAACCTATACCGCAAAACGTGCTTACTTTATCGCATCCGAGTTTCAGAAGCGTGGCAAGAAGGTCATTATGGGTGGCTATCACGTCACACTTTGTCCCGAAGAGGCAACTGAGCATGCAGATGCGATCATAGTCGGAAATGCAGACCGTATTATTTCCACCGTCCTTGCCGATCTTGAGGCTGGAGAACTGAAAAAGCGATACGATGGCGGCGCATGTATCATGTATAAAATGCCCGACAGAAGCATTTACGAGAATAAGATGAAAAAATATCTGCCCGTTTCCTTGGTTGAAACAGGCAGAGGCTGTTATCATAACTGTGAGTTCTGCTCGATTTCAGGATATTATCATCAGCGTTATCTTCACAGAGAGGTTGCGGATATTATCGCAGAGATCAAGGCGTGCAAGCATAAAATATTCTTCTTTGTAGACGATAGTATATTCTCGGATAAGGCTTTTGCAAAAGAGCTTTTCGAAGAACTGAAAAAGCTGAACATCATCTGGACAACGCAGATCACTCTTGATATCGCAAGAGATGAAGAAATGCTCCGCCTCATGAAGGAAAGCGGATGCGAGATGGTACTGATTGGCTTTGAATCTATTGAGAGTGATAACCTGAAGCAGATGAACAAGGGTTGGACGGAACGCCTCGGCGAGCGAGATGCTTTGATTCAAAAGATTCACGATGTTGGTATCGGCATTTATGCCAGCTTTGTATTTGGATTTGATTCTGATAACGAAGATACTTTCAAAGCTACTCTTGCGTTCTGTGAGAAGCACCAGTTCTTTGTGGTCGCATTTAATCATCTTCTCATTTTCCCCAACACCAAAACATACGATGCTTTCAAGGCAGACAATCGTTTGATTTCGGAAAGCTGGTGGTTACAAAGCGGATACACGTTCGGTACGATCACTTTCACCCCTAAGCAGTTAACTCCCGAGTCACTTCGTACCTTCTGCAAGGAGTACAAGAGAAAATTCTTCCGCTTCGGTTCTATCTTTAAGCGAGGCAGAACCATGTTCAAACGCACACATCGATTTATGATCAATCTTGCGTATTGGTTTATCAATATTCTGTTCCACTTTGAAGTAGATCAGCGTGCCGGTATTCCCATTGGCGAGAACCTTGAGGAAACGAAGAAATGAGCGAGTCGAAATATCAGGCAACTCCGGATGACGGAAAAGAGATACTGCGTATTCTTGAAAGCTCGGCAGCCAAGGGCAGTATTGAGCTCATCTACACACGGCGCCCCGATGCTTACGAGTCCTATATGAAGGATGCAAAAGATGCGCGTGTATTCATTTCGCGTGACGGAGACCGAGCAATCGGCACTTGTGCAGAGCTTATCCGCGAGGTGTATATCGGCGGTGAGATGTGCCGCGCAGCATACGTATGCGGACTCAAAAAGGACGCGGAATATGAGGGTGGCGTAGGCTTTGGCGCAAGGTTTATCAAAGACCTTCAGCAAAGTGACGTTGACTTTTATTACTGTTCTGTAGTAGCAGAAAACACTGATGCTCGGAGAATGTTTGAAAAAAGCCGTCGCCTTCTTTCGATGAAACCGATTTCGGAATATAAAACCTATATCATAAATCCGAAGGTGAAAATAAAAGTGCTGAAGCACACCTTTACTTTTAGCAGAGCAACAGAGAGCGACACGTCGACGTTGCTGAATTTTCTGAATACTGAAGGGAAAAGAAAGGATATGTTTCCCGTTGTAAACTCTCTTAATGATTTCTACAACCTTCATATTAGTGATTTTTATTTGCTTCTCGATGGAGAGAATATCATTGCAACCGCAGCGCTTTGGAAACAAACGGAGTACAAGCAATATATTGTTAAGCGATACGGCGGAGTGATGAAGCTTGCTCGCATTTTCAATCCTATGATTTCTGCTTTGCGGTACATCAAGTTGCCAAAAGCGAACGAGCCTCTTGATTTTCCAATGCTTGCATTCTTTCTAAGTAAAGATGATAACGCAGACAATTACCGCATTTTTCTTAACGAGATCAAACGAGAGATCTCCAAGGATTATGGTATATTTGTAATTGGTTTGCCCGACAGCCATTTTGCAAGACCCATTTTGGATAAGCTCCCAAGCATCGGCTTCAAAACGGAAATTTACGAGATCAAATTCCCGTGGAGCGAGCAAAAATATAAAGCACCCGATCCCCAAAGTGTGTATTTGGAGTGTGGGTTGCTTTAACTATATCTGTATCATTCTATTGCAACAATAAAAGGTGGCACAAATGTTAAGTTCATTTGTGCCACCTTTTAAATTTTACTCCACAATTCCAATAACCCTGCCGCAACAGTAAACACTATCGTTCTCTCCGACGCGAATAGGCTTATATTTTTCATTATGCGAGATCAAGCAGTTATTGCCAAGCTCCTTGATGTAAACGTCGCCATTGACAACGAAGATACCGACCTCGCCAACATCTACGGCATCGCACTTTTCAACAAAGACCTTGTCACCATCGCGGTATGTAGGCTCCATACTGTCACCGCCAACCGAGATGACAAAATCCGCTTGTTCTGCTTCTGCACCTTCGGGAACATAGAGTTCCTCCGCCAGATCACTGTCAAGAATATTGCCCGTACCGGCAGATGCAGGTTGAGCATACCAATCGATCTTCAGCATACGAGGCTTGGGCTTTCTCGTCAGCGCCGTCACGCGCTTGTATTCACTGTCGATCAAATAATCAACAATCTCTTTGCCGTGCTCATCAAGGGCGCGGTATTTTTGTAGTGTCGTCCACTCGGTAGCGGTAGGGCGTTGCGCCATGGACTTGCATCCGATCAGCTCATCTGCAGATACGCCGAGCAGGTCGCAAAGCTTTGCCAATTTATCGCAATCGGGGCGACCGATACCTTTCTCCCAATTATAGATAACTCTGCCCGAACTCTCACCGAGTGCATCGGCAATGTCCTGCTGAGTCATGCCTTTTATATTACGGTACTTCTTTATTTGTTCGCCAATAAAGCTCATACGGATATACCTCCAATTGTATTGCTGATCTATTTTAACATATTTCCTTGTAGTTGTCAAGAGAAAAATACAAAAATATTATATAATCCTATTGACAACACAATATCATTGTGTTATAATGTCAAATACCAAAGAAAATTGGAACAACAGTGGTATAATACAATGTAATTGTTGCGTTAGGAGGTGTAATAATGGAACAACAACAGAAAAGTAAGTTGAATTTGGTCAACAGCGCCGAGCTGATGGATATGCAACTACCGCCCATACGGTTCACGGTTGCGGACATCCTTCCCTCGGGGCTGACGGTGTTTGCAGGTGCGCCTAAGGTGGGTAAATCGCTGTTCATCTTGAAACTGTGCTTGGCGGTTGCTAACGGTGAAAACTTTTGGTGCTATCATACGAGAAAAGGAACGGTCCTCTATCTCGCACTGGAGGATTCGATGATGCGTCTGCAGAAGCGACTCTACGCTATGACGGACGAGGGATCAGAGAACCTTTTCTTCTGCAATCGTGCGCCTCGACTTGACGAAGGCCTGTTGGACGAGCTGAAGCTGTTCAAGCAGGCTCATCCCGACACGGCGCTCATCGTAATCGATACGTTCCTTCTTGTTCGTGCGCCGGCAAAAAATAACGGTCAAAATATGTACGAGCGTGATTATGTGGAGATGAATCGTTTTCAGCAGTTTGCTACGGAAAACGACCTCTCTATCGTACTCATCCACCACGGAAAAAAGGCTGAGGAAAGCGACCCATACAAGCAAGCATCGGGCAGTATGGGTATGACAGCGGCAGCCGATTCCTACCTTCTGCTCAAGCGCCTCGACCGAATCGCTCGTGAGGGTACGCTCTATATTTCGGGGCGTGACATCGAGAGCCGTGACGTGAAAATCAAAATGAGCGACGATGCTATATGGGAGCTTGCCGAGGAACTTGAATACGAATTGGAGCGCACGGATCCATATATCCGCGCTATCGTATTGTATCTGCTCTCTGCCAATGACTTGCGTCAGGAATCGGGAGAATATAGCGCGGACGATACTTCCCCCAAGGTTGATTGGAGCAAGGAGTATGTAAGAATCCAAGCATCTGAGCTGGCAGAAGGTGCAAATAAATTCTTGGAGTTGTCCGGCGACGAAGCTCTGAAGCCAAATATGATCAAGAAAAAATTGGTGGAGTACCATGCTCAGCTTGAAGCGCTTGGTTTCAAGTTTGAAAGCGAGAGAACGGGACAGACAAGGACGCTGGTATTCCGATTCATTCTTGAAAAAGTCAGACGTCTCTATTTTGAAAAAGGAAAGCTGCCGATAGAAATATCTGCGAGGTCTGTGGAGCCCGAAGTGGATCATGACAGCATGACAGGTGACAGTTGTAAAAATACCGTTACGGTTATTGACTCCCCGGAGGAAAAAGCTATCATCGACACATCTAATGATCTTTTTGGATATAATACCCTTAAAGAAAGAAAGCGCATGCATCCCAATCAACTCATGAATCGTGGTTTGCATGAACGTCATAAAAGAGGCATGTATCAAGAGCTTGATGAATTTTTTGCCAACGGATATACGGTTGAAGAAAACGGAGTAACAATCCATAAAACGGACAAGCCGGTGGAGTATTATTGCGTGACAGAAGGCATCCCCGGAAAAATTGATGAATTGATTCAACTGCTATTACATGAATACGAGAATTTTCCAAAGCTAAAAACAATGCCGATATATCGTAGAGTTATTATAAAACACCTCAAAGATCTGGCAGAGTATATTGAGAATGAAATACGAGAATTGTCGGATGACGCCACCGGAGGTGCTACCATCGAGAAAAATGAAGCTGTCACTTGTCATGCTGTCACAGATGTCAAGAAGTGACCTACTGAAATCAAAGAAAAGGCTATGGGCAAAATAGCCTTCTGAAACCATCGTTATCGACGTGGATATTTTGCCGCATACGTCAAGGTCACTATTTTTCAGCTTTCCCAACGCTTGCGTCTGGGGCAAGCATAGCGCCAGGACGTCCACCGCCAATGGCAGCGGCGTCCTATGATGTCACACCGCCATTGGCGGCGCCCACCTCGCACCGTCCCTGCGCTCACGCCGGGACAGAATCGGGCAGAAGCCCGAACCCACTTTTCATTGAAAGGAGAAATATATTGGGCAGATCACAAACGGAAACCATTACGATTCGAGTCACTCCCGAAGAAAAACACTCGATGCAAGGCAAGATGTATGCGGCGGTTGCTCCATCGATGCGAGAATTTATTTTGAGAATGTGCATGGACGGTAAGGTCATTGTCAATTCGGATCTGAGAGAGCTAAACCAAGAGCTTCGCTATCAGGGTAACAACCTTAACCAGCTCACAAAGCTCTGCCATCAGGGTATGATCTCTGCGGTCGATCTCTCGGAATTATTGTCTCTCAATCGTCAGATCCTTCTCGCACTCGGAGGTGAAAACGATGGCAGTTGTTGAAAGTATTCCCGAAAAGAATCAGACACCCAGCGCACAGAAAGGCGTGCTTGATTACTGTATGCAGCCGTCAAAAACCTTTGACGAGGACGAACAGCTCGCCTATATTTCGGGCTACAATTGCATCCCGGAACTGGCGAACGAGTCTTTCCTTGCCACGCAAAAGATATTTGGTCACGAGCCCGACGGCATCCGCTTCTATCATTTCATTCAGTCCTTCAAGATCGGTGAAGATATCTCACCGCAAGAGGCAAATGAGATCGGAATGGAGCTGGCAAAAATCTTTGGAAATCGCGAGGTAATTGTCGCAACTCATATTGACAAAGACCACCTTCACAACCACATTGTCGCGTGCAGTTATGACCTCGAAAGCGGATTGAAATTGCATTATAATAAATATTTTCTCTCGGACTTACGGCAAAAAAGTGACGAAATATGTCAGGCTCATGGGCTGAACGTTCTCAAAAAATATAATCCGAACGTGAAATCTCAACGCCTCGGCCCCAAGGAATATCGTGCCGCTATGAGCTGTAACAGCTGGAAGATGGCTCTGCGAGTCGCCATTGATTTCTGCATGACGAGGGCTACAAACAAGGACGAGTTTCAGCGCGAGATGAAGAAGCTGGGCTACGATATGATGTGGACACCGGAGCGCAAATGCATCACGTACATCTGCCCAACACAAAACGGAAAAGAATGCAGAGTCCGTGATATAAAACTAAACGATGAAAAATATCTAAAGGAGAATATGGAACATGAATTCAGGATCAGGACAGAGTTATATGGACAAGCTCAAGGCGCGGAATATTTCTCCGGCACTGCAAGAAGCGATGGAAGAAACGGCACCGGAGCCCAAGGTGGAGCAGGAGATTCCGATGGTGCAGATCAGCGCAGAGGAATGGATGCGCCTGAGCGAAACGGTACACAGAATGGAGGCTCTGTCAGCCCAGCTGTCGGCGCAGAAAGCCGATTTGAAGGCATCAGCGGAGAGTTACGCCGCGGTGATGAAGAAGGTAGCACAGGAGCAGACAGAGGCTTCAGCGAAAGCGATACGGAAGATCACGAACGAAGCTACCGAACAGGTTGGGAAAGCGAGCGAGAAAGCTTCAGAAGTTATCGACAGAAGAATTCATCGGGACGAGGCAATATGGTTTCTTCGTCTCGCACTAACGTTCATCCCAACAATCTTGATATTTCTCTTATGGGTCTACGTGGGATTACGAATGTAGGTAATATCATCGATGCTGACGGCGAGGAATCCGAGGAAGAAAAGCGAGAGCGAGAAGCAAGAAATGCAGGCTCTGCTTTTGGAATTGCTATCGGTGTTGTCGTTGATGGTGTGATTGGTTTAACGCAACAAAACCCCACGCCTGCCGAAGATGTTGACGATGGTGAGGACGAAGGATTTGAAATTTCGATGTGAGAAAGGATGATGATATGACTTGGAAAAAGTTTTGGAAGCGTGTAAACGCACTGCTTCACGATAACCGTACCGTGCTTCGTGAGGGCGAAGACATAGAGGATTGGGAAGAAGTTCAGCGTAAGCAGCGTGAAGAAGAAGCGGAACGGCAGAGAAAGGAGCAAGAGATCCTCGCCACTTGGTTTCTGCGCGAGGAATATATTAACGCAGGTTGCTTCAAACGCTTCCTTTTGCGCCTCGAATTTGTTTTCCGTAGCACACGTGGAGAGAGTCACATCCCACAGATACCGGAACACATCCGCAAAGAGATCGCACGTTGTCTTCTGCCAGATATCGTTGCTTACTTTGAATCGGAGCAGGGGCAAAGGGAGTTTGTCGAGTGGAAAGCACAGCAGGAAGCCGAGAAAAAGGAAAAGAGCGAGGTCGCGTGACCTCGCTCCGAAACTGTGTCAATATGATAAATCAATAGTAAAAAACAAACCCGAACCAATTTCGATTGACGAAATAGTTCGGATTTGTTACGTTTGGTGACCCGTAGGGGAATCGAACCCCTGTTACTGCCGTGAAAGGGCGGTGTCTTAGCCTCTTGACCAACGGGCCATATTCAATTATGCTCTGCACAGCGGCAACGATCTTCGATGCCGCCATACAAAACATGGTAGCGGAAGTTGGATTTGAACCCACGACCTTTCGGGTATGAACCGAGCGCTCTAGCCAACTGAGCTATTCCGCCAAAACGCCGCATCGCTGTCAGCGCCTAATCAATATATCATAAAAAAAACGATTTGTCAAGTGTTTTGATGAAAAAAATTGCTTTTTTGCAAAAAAAATCAGGACAGTATATACAACCGTCCTGAAATTCAATAAAAGCATCATATTCATCTGATGAAATTAGCGATAAGATAATATATTTCCGAATCGTATGATGCTGCTCCCATAGCCATTGCAATAAAAAAAATAACGTAAACCACAATAACTATAAAGCTCATTATCATACTTACCGCGCTGATTATTATACCTGCCAGCGCAAATCCGTTACCGTTAAGCGATCCGTTTGATTTTTTGATCTGTGATTTGCCGATTATCGACACAATAAGTCCTGCTATCGGCACAAAAAACGACAAAATAAATCCTATCAACGCCATAGTGCAAAGGGTGGGAGGTGCACTTTGCACAGTTGTACTTGCGTATGTACCAAGCGCTGCACCGCAATGAGCGCAAAACGATGCGTTATCCTCTATCGTTTTACCGCAATATCTGCATATACTCATAATATTTCTCCTTTTATATAAGCTATACACGCATTATATCACATAAAAGCACATTTGTCAACTGCGAATGTATTTTGATCAATTCATCTGCACGCTACGACATTTTTCGTTTTATATAATGTTTTTTCACATTGTTTAAAAAATACTCTTTTTTATTGCGCCGTCTTTTAGTACAATTGTTAGCATACGGAGGAATTTTTAATGAAAAAGCTATTTAAATACTTAAAGCCATACGCCGTATTTGCCGTTTTATCACCGCTGTTTATGATAGGCGAGGTGACAGCAGATCTTATGCTTCCCTACCTTATGTCATACATAGTTGACTATGGCATATACGAAAAGGATATATATGACAACGAAAGCGGCTCGAAGGTTGCATACACCGTTATGGAGGCGATCCACGGCGAAGGCTTCACACCCTTACAGACCATTGTAACGTTTGGTGTGCTTATGCTTATAATAACGCTCATAGGCGGTTTTTTCGGCACTATATGTGCATACACCGCATCAAAGGCAGGACAAAGCGCAGGGCACGATCTTCGCACGTTTGCATATAAAAAGGTAATGTCGCTTTCAGTTGAGCAAACGGACAAATTCACAACAGGCTCACTTGTGACACGAATGACAAACGACATTTCGATGGTCGTTGAATTTTTTGAAATGCTGCTGAGAATGTTCGTTCGAGCGCCTATGTTTCTTATTGGCGGAACTGTGATGCTCGTTTTACTTGATTTAAAATTCAGCGCCATTCTGCTTTGCTCCATTCCCGTTCTTGCCATTGTTCTTATCACCGTGCTTTTAAAGGCAATTCCACTTTATAGCAAGGTTCAGCAGCGTCTTGATAAGGTAAACTCCGTAGTTCAGGAAAACGTAAGCGGCGCACGAGTTGTAAAGGCGTATGTCAAGGAGGATTACGAATGTGAGAGATTTGACATCGCAAACAGCGCCCTTTTCGGCATAAACTTGAAGGTTTTGAAGCTGATGGCGGTCATTTCTCCCGTTCTTACCGTTATTCTGAACATTTCCATAGCAGCCGTTATATACATAGGCGGCTTCAACATTTATATCGAAAATGCTTCAATGACCACGGGTGCTATTATGGCGGCGATAACGTATATGACGATGGTACTCAACTCCATAATGATGGTGACGAATATGTTTCAATCTGTTTCAAGAGCAAATGCCTCTGCAAAAAGAATAAACGAGCTGCTTGAATCAGACCCCGTTATTATTTCATCAGACAGAACGTGCGGTGAAGGCGGTGAAATTGCCGTATCGTTCAAAAACGTATCGTTCCACTATCCGTCAACCGTCGGCAGACCCGTGCTGAACAACATAAGCCTTGATATAAAGCGCGGTGAGACTCTTGCCATAATCGGCTCGACAGGCTGCGGAAAGACAACTCTTGCATCGCTTATACCGCGCTTTTACGATGCCGTTGAGGGCGTAGTATACGTTGACGGTGTACCCGTCAAGGAATACGATCTTGATGCTTTGCGAAGCAAAATAAGCTATGTAATGCAAAAAAGCGAGCTGTTCTCCGACAGCATTGAGGGTAACATCCGCTGGGGAGATGAAAATGCAACGAAGGAAATGCTCGAAAAAGCGATAGACATTTCACAGGCAAAGGAATTTATTGATAGCTTCACCCTCGGTCTTGATACAAAGGTTGCCGAAAAGGGTGCTTCCCTTTCAGGCGGTCAGAAGCAGCGAATATCGATAGCAAGAGGTATTATACGAAAGCCCGATATCCTCATTTTCGACGATGCAACATCTGCCCTTGACCTTGCAACCGAAGGAAAGCTCAGAGCTGCAATGAAGGAGCATCTCGATTCAACAACGGTAATTATGATAGCCCAGAGAATAGCATCTGTTATGGAAGCTGACCGAATTGCCGTAATAGAAAACGATGGAACAATAAAGCACTGCGCTACCCACAGTGAGCTTTTAAAAACAAGTCAGACATATTACGACATATATAATTCGCAAATACGCTCAGGCGCGTTTGCCGAACAGGAGGCTTGAGTATGAATAATCAAAAAAGACCGTCAGATCAAGCCAGAGGCACAATGCCTCCGATAGGCCGTCCGGGCGGCGGACCTATGAACGCCCGAATGTCAGCGGAAAAGCCGAAAAATACAAAAAATACACTTTTCCGCCTTTTGAAATACATCGGCAAAAACAGCAAAATACTGTATTTTCTTATCGTCATTATGGTTCTTGTAACAGCGGCGGATATTTTAGGGCCGTTCTTTCAGCAAAAGGCGATAGACACGATATATATCGAAAACGGCTCTTTAAAGGTCGATTTCGAAGCTATGAAGATGTACCTGATCATCATCGGCTCAATATTCATTTTCAGCGCTGCCATAACGTATTTTCAAGGTGTTCTTTCTGCCAAGCTCTCGCAAAGAACAGTATTTATACTGAGGCGGGATCTGTTTAAAAGGATATCGCGATTACCGATAAAATACACGGATAGCCACCGCCACGGTGACATAATGAGCCGAATGACGAATGACGTTGAAAATGTTTCAAATGCAATATCCCAATCGGTAACGGCGCTTTTTTCCGCCGTTCTTACCCTGATAGGCGCTCTTGCAATGATGATATATTACAGCCCCGTAATGACGCTTATAGCGATCGTTGCAATACCGCTTACGATATTCATATCAAATAATCTTGCAAAGTTCATGCGCAAGTATTTCGTCCGTCAGCAGCAGCTTTTAGGCGCTCTCAACGGCTGCGTTGAGGAAAGCGTAACGGGTTATAAAACCGTGATAGCATACGGAAAAGAGGACGATTTTATACGTTCGTTCGATCAGACATCGGAGCAGCTCAAGGTATGCGCGGTAAAGGCTAAGGTATGGGGCTCTGTTATGGGGCCGATAATGAACTTTCTCGGAAATCTGCAGTACGTTCTTTTAGCGTGCATAGGCGGATATCTCGCTTTAAGCGGAAAGGCGTCATTAACACCCGGCTCAATACAGGCTATGCTTCTCTACTCAAAAAAATTCAGCCATCCGATCAATATGATCGCTATGCAGTACGCCACGATACTTACAGCGCTTGCAGGCGCGGAACGAATATTTGAAATTCTCGATTCAGAGGAAGAAATAAACGACGGTGTACTTTCGATGCCATTGGATAAGGTCAAGGGCAGCATTGAATTCAAGGATGTCTATTTCGGATATAACCCAAGCGAGCCTGTATTAAAGGACTTTGATCTGAGCGTAAAGCAAGGGCAGAAGATCGCCATCGTAGGCGCAACGGGCTCAGGAAAAACGACTGCGATAAATCTGCTGACACGGTTTTACGATGCCGACAGCGGAACAATAAGCGTTGACGGCGTTGACATAACGCAGATACCAAAGCAGGATCTGAGAAGATTTATAGCGATAGTTTTGCAGGACACCGTGCTTTTCAATGATACGATCAACGCAAATATAAGCTACGGTAAGCCCGATGCTACGCAAGAGGAAATTGAAAAAGCGTGCAAGATCGCAATGGCTGACACGTTTATTGACAGACTGCCGAACGGGTATAACACAATGCTTGCAGAGTCGGGGGCTAATCTGTCCGCAGGTCAAAAGCAGCTGTTAGCCATCGCGCGCGCAGTTCTCGCAGACCCGAAGATACTTATTCTTGACGAGGCTACATCGTCCGTCGATACACGCACGGAATTGAAGATACAGCAGGCGATGAACAATCTTATGCAAGGAAGAACGTCGCTGATAATAGCACACAGGCTATCAACGATACGTGACGCGGATATGATAGTCGTTTTAAAAAACGGCTGCATTGCAGAATCGGGCGATCACGAATCGCTTCTTGAGCTTAAGGGCGAATATTACAAGCTATACAACCATCAGTTTTCGGGAAAGGCTACATAAAAAAAAATAAAACTGCCGTATCAAGAGTACGGCAGTTTTGCTTTTTTGCAATTTTTTGATCGACCTTTTAAAATGCCTTGCGGTGTTTTTCTTTATACTAAATTGACGGATACGATAGCGTCCGCACATCGTAGCAAACGCCTCGTCCTGCACCTCAACGTGTGCAGGCGTAACGCCTTACGGAGTCGTTTTTTATACCTGATTGACGGACAGAATAGCGTTCGCATAACGTAACAAACGCCTCGTCCCCGCCCCCCCACGGGGCGAGGCGTGACACCTTCGGTGTTATTATTTCCTCAAACTACTAAAGTAATAGTGTTTGACACACCCGCGCCGTTTCGTTTTTATATACTGTGCGCAAGAACGGATTTAACGAAAGTCATACCCGCCGTCTGAAACGGTGGCTTTCAGCAAACCATAAAAAAATAAAACTGCCGCACATTTTATGCGGCAGTTTTATTTTTAATTATTTGAATTCATCAAAGGTGTTGAGAAAAAGCACGAGCTTTTCTTTTTGCTCATCGGTAAGCCGTCTGATAGCCTGCATCAACTCGTCACTTGTCTGATCGTAGTCGAAAAACTGGGAGACGGTAATACCTAAAGCATCGCATATATAGGAAAGATATTCTACCGTCGGCTGTTTTTGTCCTCTTTCAACGTCACGCAGATAGCTCTGTGAAACACCGGCAAGGTTAGCCAATTTGTTAACCGTGATGTGCTTCTGCTCTCTGAAGTGCGTAATTCGTTCACCAACAGTCATTTTATTACCTCCTAAATTAAATTAAGCTTATTAGCCATTATATGTTTTGTTACAACATAACAAATAGAGGAAACAATGATAGTCAAAATACTGCAAAAGATCATATACCACATAAGCTGTGTACTTGCAATTCCAATAATACTGCTGTCAACATATGCATCTGACATCATACCGGGAATATATATGAATAACTCGAGTATTGAAAATAATATAGACATAACGGTTGAATAAGCAAAATATATGCCTATTGCCGCTATTACACGGTGCTTATTTACAAACTGACCGATCGAAAATGAGAATATTATCGCAATAGGTGCGCTTACGTACGATACAAGTGTATAAACAAGCATCGAGATACATGCGCCTATAAAAGTTGCCCCCTCAAAGCCAAACATTTCCTTGAAGAAATATGTCATAAAATCAAGAATGTAGTTCATAGCGCCATAGAAGCCGTCTGTTGCAAATGTTACCACGGCTGTGGCGATCGGAAGCGCGACGCAGACAAGCGCAACGATAATACCGATCAACTGCCATATAACATACAGCAGAACCTTGCTCCATATGAGCTGTGAGGAAGTTACAGGAAGGGTGAATGTAAGATAACCTTGGTCGGAGTAAAAGGTTTTGTAAATTCGTGATGCTATCATAATGACACCCGAATAAGCTACGACCGCAAGTGCCAATGCCCAAAGCGGCAGCATCATTACAAGAATGAATGACATTTCAGTGAGCTTGGATATCAGAAAGATCACCAACGACATCAGCAAGGACATTGCAAGTGCCACCGAATACATTAACGGCATAATGCGCGCAACGTACCGCATATCGTACTTTAAGAGCTTGCCTAACATCTGAACACCTCCCTGAAAAGCTGGTCAACGGTTTTACCGTGTGTCTGCATTATATCTTCTGTTGTTGATGTGAGAATTACCTTACCGTATGAAAGAAAGATAACGTCGTTTAATACCTTTTCAATATCAGAGATAAGATGCGTTGAAATGATCACCGTGGAATTTTCGGCATAATTCGATAAGATGGTATCCAGAATATAGTCTCGCGCTGCAGGATCGACCCCCGCTATAGGCTCATCAAGCAGATACAGCTTTGCGCGTCTGCTCATTACCAGCGAGAGCTGTACCTTTTCCTTTGTGCCTTTTGAAAGTGTCTTTATCTTGCTTTTCGTGTCTATTTTCAGGCGGCTGAAAAGCTCATTAGCCTTGACTCTATCAAAATCACTGTAGAAATCTGCAAAATAATCTATAGTTTTTTCAACTGTAAGAGTTTCGTCAAGATAAGTTCTTTCAGGTAAATATGAAAGTATCTTTTTACTTTCAACACCTACGGGATTACCGTCAATGCTTATTGTGCCCGTGGTGGGAGCTAAAAGCCCGCACGTCATTTTAATAAGTGTCGTTTTTCCGCTACCGTTCGGACCCAGCAAGCCTACGATCCTACCTGAATTAACATCAAGATTAAGATTCTGAAGCGCAGAGAACGTGCCGTAGTTTTTACTTATGTCCCTATACTCCAAAAGCGCCATACGCACCTACCTCCTTAAAAATCTTCAAATAAAATTTATTTTATACACAAACAGTTCAGCACTACGCCATTTTATACGGATATTTCAAATACAGCTCAAAAGAAATCGCTATAGGAAAAACCATTTTATAATGGGAATTTTTGACCGTGCATTTGTTAATAATACACCCGTTTTCACTGTTTGTCAATAGGGTGACGAAAAATAATCGCTAAAAAAGCCTACTGCGGATCTCTCCGCAGTAGGCCGAAAACTAAATTTTAATTATTCGTGTTCAATAATTACATCAAGTCTACCGCAACACCGAGATCGTTTGACGAAATAACGCCATCTCCATCCGCGTCTGCAGCAGCAGTGAACTCCGCACTCATTGTAAGTACGCCGGCAACAGCCTTCTTTAATTTGATAACGTCACGTGAGGTTATAGCACCGTCGCCGTTAACGTCTGCACTTACGATGATAACAAGCTCATCGTCAAGTCTGTCACCAGTATAGTATCTGACCTTGCAGCCTGTGCCGACTACACCGTCAGTCTTTGTGTTACCAAGTGCATCAACAACAACACAATCCTCGTTGAACAGCTTCTTGATCTCTGCTACGGAAAGATCCGGTTTAATATTCTTTACGCAGTTGAGCTTATCAGTTCTGCTGATAGCAACGCTTGAGTCTTTGCCGGTAATTCTTACAGGGGGTGTTGTTACGTTTACTGTAAGTGTGCCCAAAATTATTTCATAGCCTGATGTAGATATTGCACCGATCTTAACCGTGTGCTTACCAACAGACCAGTCGCTTGTTGAAATGTGATCGCTGAAGCTGTTGAGATCACCGCAGCTTGCTGTGTAAGCAGGGAATGCTGCAAGAACGTCTGCTCTTGAAGAAACATTCTGGATGGCATATTTAGTTGTATCGTTATCCAGTATATAGTAGAACGCTTCGATACCCTTGTTGTGAAGCGCCCAGCCTGCCGTCAGGAAGCTGTCGCCCTGGAAGATCTCGAAATCTCTGGGATTCGGGAAGTCAAGAGAAGACTTCGCACCTTCTGCGGCAGTTATCGTAATATCAATTTTTGTATCAACAGTGTAATCCTCGTCAACGAAGAGGTACAGTGTGTATTCGCCCTCTGTAGGCTCGCCACGGCTGTTAATACGGGCATTGGGGTCTGTCATAAGGTTGATGTTCTTAACATCGTTCTTACCCATTTCGTACCAACGGTAAGAAGCAACCTGACCGGGAACGTCGCCCTTTGCGAAAAGACCTACCCAAGCATAATCGTTTGCACCCTTTGCCGAGAACGTAATGCCCTCGTCAACGGGGAATTTGTATCTGTCAACTGACAGGTATGTTTCTCCCTCTGCGGGATATACAAATATGTCGTAATGACCTACTGTGTATGTGCTGCCGGTCTTTGTCACACCGCGAATTGAAATGGTATTAGAGCCGACATTCAGACCTCCGGAGTTCAGCGTGAAGCTGAAGGAGTTGATCTCCGTACATTTTTTGTATGACGTCGTTGCATTTGCAACATCCTGGCGGAACTTCATCCAGCTTGAATCCATATCGCCCCAAGAGGTGTTATTGAGATTCCACTGATATTTTGCAACGCCATCGGAGTGAACGCTCCAACCGCCTATATTGAAATTATCGCCTTTTGTAATAGTCAATGCGCCCGAAACAGGAGTATTTGACTTTGTTGTACCTGTACCGTCTGTAAAGTCAAAGGTGTTTACCCAAGACGATGTAACAACGGAATCACCCGATGTGTAAGCGGGCTTACAAATGTAAACTATGTAAGTGTTGGAAATGGAATAGGACTTCGCTGCAACTGCGCCGCCGTTTGTGGATACTGTTGCAGAAGATGTATTACCTTCAACCGTATAAAGCGTACCGCCGGAGTAACTGGTTACAATGCCGATGTGGTTCGTGGGGTTGCTGTTTCTTCCCGACTTGAAGTAAACGATGTCACCGGGGATAGGTGTGTAGCCGCCGTTTGCAACTGTGGAACGGGAATAAGCTCTGCCTCTGTCCTTGAACCACTGAAGACCTGTGGGTGTGTAGGAGTGGTATGTAACGATGCTGCTGGAAATACCTGCAACCTTTGCGCACCATGAAACGAACATTGCGCACCACATATCCTGCATACCGTACCAACGGCCATACTCTGTATAGTTACTGCCGCCGTAGGAAGTACCCGAAAGACTCGAGCTGCCCGAACCTTCCTGATAGCCTACCTGAGATTTAGCTACGTTGACGATGTCAACACGCTGGTTACCTGTAAGGTTAACAGCTATGAGCTTTTGATAATAAGGACCGCTCATATAAGAGCTTGATCCGCTGTATGAAAGAGCATCTGCCTTTATAGCCGTAAGCGGAAGCACCGCAACGAGCGTAATAAGTGCCAAAAGCACCGCCAGAGTCTTCATAGCGTAAGAAGAAACTGTTTTCATAAAATCACCTTTCTTGTGCAATCTGCACGATTTCGTTAAGTGTCGGAGAAAATATACTGTTATCTCGCACTATCATTTTATCATACAGGGGGCAAATATGTCAATATTAACCCGGCGAAAATCATTCACAATCTTTTATCGCCTTTTTTGTGCAAACCGACGAATTTGTTAATAAACACGGTTTAGAAAATTTATTTTTGGTTAAGTTGCACAAGATTTATCGCTTTTACTGTAAAATATCAGATGCTATGAGCTTAACGTCATCGGTATCCGTATCGCCGTCGTTATCAACGTCTCCGATGCCGTTATATATCTCCGTTTTTTCCGCAAAAAACTTTTTATACTTTATTACATCCTTTGCGTTTATCACTCCGTCACAGTTCACATCGCCCTTTTGCACAAAAAGAGCCCTCAAGACTGTGCTGTCCGATACAGATGCAAGAGATATTTCGCTATCGTGACTGACAATGCCCGCGTTATCATACCAGCCCGCAAAGGCATATCCGTCCTTTGCTATTGCAAAAGCGCCGCCGTTTGTATAGCCGTATTCGTTTACGCCGAGAACCTCACCGCCGTTACTGCACGCAATACCGCCGATCATATATACGGTATTGCTTCCGTCGTTGAATACGGGGTATTTATCCTGGCCTATAAGCATACCGTAGCTATCGCCCAGAAGATGTGCCACATTTCCGTTTTCGAAGCTCACAGGGGCTTTCATTTCCGCTCCCGTATCCTCTCTTTCGCTCTGATCGAGGCTGCCGTCAGGCAATATGTACGCACCTACTCCGTTTACCGACGTAGTAATATAGTAGCTGTTTACAACACCGTTGACGGTATCTGTATCGCCGACATTTTCATCGGATACACTGCACACACCGAGTATAGCCCCTGCATTTGTGTGCTGTGTTGCATCTGCATATATTTCACCGACATTATAGCAATTTTCTATTTTTCCTTCAAGCGCTGCGCATATACCGCCGACGCTCACAATGCCGCTTACGCTTGATATATTGTAGCAATCGGTCACAAGTGTTCCTTTGCCGCATATGCCGCCTGATGATGCGTCTGCTGCTGTAATATCGCCCTCATTTACGCATTTTTCGATTTTTCCGTAAGAAATACCCGCAATTCCCGCGGCATAGTCGCCGTATTTACCGTCAGTTGCTTCTGAAATAGAAAGAATATAGGAATAGTTTTTACAATTTGTTACGTTTCCGTATGTTACGCCGACGATACCGCCGATGCCATCCGTACAGCCGTATGCTGCGACGTTTCCGTCAGAGGTACAGCCGCTTATATCGCCGTACGATCTGCCTGCTATCATACCGACACTCGTTTTACCGCCGATATACGAGCCCTTTATATTGAGATCCTTCACCTGAGAGCCTTCCGAAAGAACGGAAAACAGTCCTGTATCCGTGTCGTAGCCGTCAGAATAAAGCCCGATTATTGAATATCCGCCGCCGTCGAACACTCCGCCGTAATCACTCATAGCCTCCCATACGCAAGGATCGTCGGGAGCTATGCTTCCGTCCTCGTTCAACAGTCCTTCATTTGCTATTATGTCGGAAACAAGCACAGCATCAGCGTTTTTTATCGCGCCGCTTGAAGAATATATGCCCTGTCCGTTAACAAGGTCAGCAAAAATACAAAGCTGCTCATAGCTTGATATTTCGTACACACCGTCACCGTTCGGCGATATAGTTACCGCATTGACGGTGTACGAGCAGCAGCCAATGAATAAGGACAGTACCGTAATAATACTGAAAATCCTATTTTTCATATCAGATCGTCTCCCTTCTTAATGTGCCTTAATTATACCATAAACGAACCTTTAATGTCAATATGCGCCCAAAATATACCTGTCGGTGATTTTTGTATAATTGTTTGTACGGTATATTTACAATTTATTAACGAACAACAGTTGACAATCATTGCCTTACAATGATATTATTAATTAAAATATCGGGAGGAAGTAACTATGAAGGGTACAGACAAACGCTTTGCTGATGCTGCCTTTAACGCCGCTGAAAACGCTATCTTCGACGGCCGTGTTATCCGTATTTTCGACGATAAGAATATAATTTTGATACCGGGCTTTGTCGATATGCACGTGCATTTCAGACAACCCGGTTTTTGTTATAAGGAAACGATAAAAAGCGGCTCGCTTGCCGCTGCAAGCGCAGGATATACGACCGTATGCACGATGCCCAATCTTTCACCTGCGCCCGACTGTGCGGAGAATATTGAAAAGCAGCTTGAATATATAAATTCCGACGGTGTTATCGGCATTATTCCGTATAGCTGTATAACAAAGGATCGGCGCGGTATATCGCCCGTTGATTTTGGTGAAATGATAAAATACACAAGGCTGTTTTCAGACGACGGCTCAGGCGTTCAAAGCGCTGAAACGGCAGAGCAGGCAATGAAAAAATGCGCTGAATACGGCGGTATTTACGCATCGCACTGCGAGGTCAACGAGCTTTTGTTCGGCGGATACATACACGACGGACAGTACGCACGCACGCACGGGCACAGGGGCATAAGCTCTGAAAGCGAATATGTTATGATAGAGCGTGACATCGAGCTTGTCCGTAAGACGAACTGCAGGTATCACGTTTGCCACATATCGACTAAGGAGGGGGTCGAGCTTGTCCGCAAGGCGAAATCAGACGGCCTTCCCGTAACATGCGAGACAGCTCCGCATTATCTTATTTTGTGTGATGACGATCTTCAGGAGGACGGCAGATTCAAAATGAATCCCCCCTTGCGTTCATCAAGCGACAGAGAAGCCCTCATAAACGGCATCAAGGACGGTACGATAGATGTTATTGCGACCGACCACGCGCCGCACTCAAAGGAAGAAAAATCAAGAGGACTTGAAAAGAGTCTTATGGGCATCACGGGGCTTGAAGCAGCGTTTCCGATACTTTACACGTACCTTGTAAAAACGGGCGTCATATCCCTTGAGCTTTTGCTTAAATTGATGTGCTATGCCCCTTCACAGATACTCGGTATTCCCTGCCGCAACGATCGTTTCGCGGTCATAGACCTTGATGAAAAATATAAAATAAATTCAGAGAGCTTTATTTCAATGGGTAAATCGACGCCGTTTGACAATTACGAGGTGTTCGGAAAAAATCTGCTCACCGTATATAACGGCAATATTGTATGGCAAATATGATCCTTTCAAAACGGAGTGGTATATTATGAAATTCACCGTATTATCAAACGAAAAGATCGCCCTTGACATATACAAAACGGTATTAAAGGGCGACACGGGAGCAATAAATGCGCCCGGGCAATTTGTGGAATTACAGCTGCCCGGATTTTATTTAAGACGTCCCATTTCCGTATGCGACGTCAAGAATGACGAGCTGACGCTTGTATACAAGGTCGTAGGCGTCGGCACTGATGCTATGAGTCAATATGAAAGCGGCTTTTCGCTTGATGTTCTCACAGGACTCGGAAACGGCTTTGACGCAAATGCCGTATGCGACCGTCCTCTTTTGGTGGGCGGCGGCGTCGGTGTTCCGCCGTTGTATTACTTATGCAAAAGACTGATAGAAAACGGCAAAAAGCCGTCTGTCATATTGGGCTTCAACAACGAAAAGGACGTTTTTTTCAAGGACGAGTTTGAATCCTTAGGCGTTTTTGTCACGGTCACTACCGTTGACGGTACATTCGGCACAAAGGGCTTTGTTACCGATGCCCTATCGGATATTGAATACGATTACACATACGCCTGCGGTCCTTTGCCGATGCTTAAGGCTTTATATGATAAGACCGAGTGCGAGGGTGAGTATTCCTTTGAAGCGCGTATGGGCTGCGGCTTCGGTGCTTGTATGGGATGCTCTGTAATGACGAAAAACGGTATGAAGCGGGTATGCAAGGAAGGTCCCGTATTCACAAAAGGAGAAATAGTATGGCAGATCTGAGCGTAAATTTGTGCGGACTTGAGCTTGACAATCCGATAATCCCCGCCAGCGGATGCTTCGGATACGGCAAGGAGTTTTCCGAATACTACGATATAAACATTCTCGGCTCATTTTCCTTCAAGGGCACGACACGCTACGCTAAAAACGGCAACGAGCAGCCGAGGATCGCCGAATGCCCCTGCGGCATGCTCAACTCCGTCGGATTGCAGAATCCCGGGGTTCACAGTGTTATAGAGCATGAGTTGCCCGAAATGAAAAAGTATTTCAAAAAGAAGGTCATAGCCAATATAAGCGGTGACAAAATAGAGGATTACGTATACGTTGCCTCTCTGCTTGACAAAGAAGAGCAGGTGGGCATAATAGAGGTGAATATAAGCTGTCCCAACATTCACGGCGGCGGTATGGCGTTCGGCACAGACCCAAACGTTGCCGCAAGCGTTACAGCAGAGGTAAAAAAGGTAACTCACAAGCCGATATTCATAAAGCTGACGCCGAACGTAACTGACATAACTGTTATAGCAAAGGCGTGCGAGGCTGCCGGAGCTGACGGTCTGTCGCTTATAAACACCGTTCAGGGTATGCGGATAAACATCAAAACGGGAAAGCCCGTCCTTGGAAGGATCATGGGCGGTATGTCAGGTCCTGCGTTGCTTCCCCTTGCCTTGAGAATGGTATACCAGGTAACAAACGCGGTAAGCATTCCCGTGATAGGTATGGGCGGAGTTTCCTCTGCGAGCGACGCTGTTGAAATGATGATGGCGGGCGCAAGCGCCGTTCAGGTCGGCGCGGCAAACCTGACTGATCCGTATGCGTGCAAAAAAATAATAGAAGATCTTCAGGTATTGGTTCCCCGCCTTGGGTACAGCAGAATAAGTGATATGATAGGAGTAAGTAAAAAATGAATCGTGACGTAATTATTGCTTGCGACTTTGCAAGCAAGGAGCAAACAGTTGATTTTATTTCAAAATTCGACGGGTATTCACCTTATTTCAAGATCGGTATGGAGCTTTTCTATGCCGAAGGCCCTCAGATAGTTTACGAGATAAAGAACAGAGGCTTCAGAATATTCCTTGATCTGAAGCTGCATGATATTCCGAACACGGTCAAAAAGGCGATGGCTTCCCTTTCCCGCCTTGATGTTGACATATGCAACCTTCACGCCGCAGGCGGAAGCGAAATGATGAAATACGCTCTTGACGGTCTTACACGCACTGACGGAACGCGCCCGCTTCTTATAGCCGTAACACAGCTTACGTCAACGAGTGAGGAAAGAATGAAAAACGAGCTTCTGATAGACAAGCCCTTGAAGCAGGTCGTTATGAGCTACGCAAAAACGGCAAAGGATGCAGGGCTTGACGGCGTTGTTTGCTCGCCATTGGAAGCATCTGACGTAAAAAATGCCTGCGGCGGCGATTTTCTGACAGTCACACCCGGTATAAGATTTGCAGGCGGCGATGTTGGCGACCAGGTGCGTATAACAACACCCGCAAGGGCGAAGGAGCTGGGCAGCGACCTTATCGTTGTCGGCAGACCCATTACCGCATCGCCCGACCCGCTGGCAAGCTACCTTGAATGTATCGAACAGTTTGTTAAATAAGATAGGAGAAATAATATGAACACAAAAGAGCTTATTGCAAAGGACCTGCTTTCCATAAAAGCAGTATTTTTCCGCCCCGACGAGCCGTTTACCTGGGCAAGCGGAATCAAAAGCCCCATTTACTGCGACAACCGACTGACGCTTACAGCGCCGAACGTGCGAAATGACGTTGAAAACGGCCTTGTTCAGATAATCAAGGAAGAATACCCCGAATGTCAAGCAATATTCGGCACAAGCACGGCGGGCATTGCGCATGCGGCTATATGCGGTCACATTATGGGACTGCCTATGGGATATGTCCGCTCAGGCGCAAAGGATCACGGCCGAAATAATCAGATAGAGGGCAAGCTCGAAAAGGGGCAGAAGGTCGTTGTAATTGAGGACCTTATATCCACGGGCGGCAGCGTTATCGAGGTCGTTAACGTATTGCGTCAGGCAGGCGCAGAGGTGCTTGGAATTGCAAGCATTTACACGTACGGTATGAAAAAGGGTATTGACCGTCTTGAACAGGCTAATGTTAAAAACGTATCGCTCACAGACTTCGACACGACCGTTGAGGTTGCATCAAATGAAGGATACATCAAGCAATCAGACAAGGAAAGACTTATCAAATTCCGCAACGACCCCTCTGATGAATCCTGGATAAGCTCCTGATGGACGCATTAAAGCTCGTTTTGAGCAAAACGAGATCGTGCGTACAAAAATACGGAATGATACAGCCTCGCGACAAGATCGCCGTGGGGCTGTCCGGCGGCAAGGATTCCGTATCTATGCTTTATGCCCTTGCGCGCCTTTCATCATTTTATCCGAATGAATTTTCGCTTTGCGCCATAACAGTAGATAACGGATACAAAAACGCAAGCTATGAGGAAATGGAGCAGCTATGCGAAGATCTCGGCATAGAATACAGGATTGTTAAAACACAGATAGCCGATATTGCTGACAAAAATGACGATCCGTGCGCGGTATGCTCAAGAATACGCAGACGTATTCTGTGTGATACGGCGCTTGAAATGGGCTGTTGCGCCATAGCTCTTGCGCACACGCAGGACGATGCGGCGCAGACGGTCCTGCTCAACCTTCTGTATAACGGAAAAATAGAAACGTTTCTGCCGTTGACGGAATATGAGGCTATCAAGGTGATACGCCCGTTTTACGAGCTGCCCGAAAGGCTATGCTCGCAGCTCGTTGAAAGCTGCGGTCTTCCCGTATGCAAAAGTCTTTGTCCTTACGATAAAAAGACACAGCGTCAGGCAGTTCGGCAGATGATACAGGAAGCTGACAGGATAAGCCGCGGAGCTAATCACAGAATTATGACGGCAATATCCAAGATCAATAAAAACGAATAAAAATCACTCCCTGCGTGAATACTACACACGGGAGTGATTTTATTTGTATATTGACAGAAACACCGTATTTTCTCAGCCATCAAAGGAAAAATTAACCGAGGAATACGAAATATCGCAAAAATACTGTGAAAGACTGGGCTTCAGCGTCGTAATGCAGCGCCCTGTCGGAAGCTGCGAGGCCTTCAAATGCCTTTCAAGCGGTCTGTGCGGTCATTCGGACTGCACGTCTCAGCAGTCGTAACCGTTGGGATTGTTGGTTTGCCATCTTACGGCATCGTCACACATACGGTCGATGCCGTACTGCGCAGACCAGCCCAATATCTCCTTTGCCTTTGAGGGATCTGCATAGCATTCAGCCGCATCTCCCGCGCGTCTTTTTGTTACAACGAGCGGTATTTTTGCGCCCGATGCCTTTTCATACGCCTTGACCATCTCAAAAACGCTGTATCCGTTGCCCGTTCCGAGATTTACCGCGAGAACGCCCTTGTTGTTCTTCATATAGTCAAGAGCGCACAGGTGGCCTTTTGCAAGGTCAACAACGTGAATGTAATCACGCACACCGCTTCCGTCCTTCGTCGGATAATCGTCCCCGAATACGTTGAGGTGAGGCAAAGCGCCGGATGCTACCTTCATAATATACGGCATAAGATTGTTCGGAATACCCTTCGGATCTTCGCCGATAAGACCGCTTTCGTGAGCGCCGATGGGATTGAAATAACGGAGAAGAACGACAGAAAGCTCACTGTCTGCATTGCAGCAATCCCTCAGAATATTCTCTATCATGAGCTTTGTCTGACCGTATGGGTTTATAGCCGCCAGAGGAAAATCCTCGTTTATCGGCACGGTATTCGGAATACCGTATACTGTGGCAGAGGACGAAAATACGAGCTTATTACAGCCGTATTTCTTCATAGCCTTCAGAATATTGAAGGTGGAAATAAGGTTATTTTCGTAATACATAAGCGGCTTTTCAACGCTTTCACCCACCGCCTTGTATCCTGCAAAATGAATAACGGAATCTATGCTGTATTTTGCAAATATTTCATCAACCGATTCATAATCGCACAGATCGGCAAGGCAGAACGTGAGATCCTTGCCCGTTATTTTCTTTATTCTGTTGAGCACCTCGGGCTTACTGTTGGAAAAGTTATCGACTATTACGATATCGTCGCCTCGTTCAAGAAGCTCTACACTTGTGTGAGAGCCTATAAATCCTGCGCCGCCCGCAACCAAAACAGCCATAAAAAGACCAAGCCTTTCTTATTTATTTTCCCAAAGATCAAGCGGATATTCGCCGCTTTCAGCCATTTTTCTTATTGAATCAACGACTGACTGTCTGTCTTCCTTGTATGTAACGCCGTACCATTTGCCAGGTGTTGTGAATACGTCTACCGTGCAGTCTCCGCGCTTCATCTGAGCCTGAACGACGAACGGCAGAAAATATTCGTTCTTTTCAGTATCAATATTATCCTGCAGAAAATCGGAAAATCCTCTTTCAAGCTCCTCAAAGAAATCCTTTGCAAAGCCCCAGCAGTTCATCGAAACGACTGTATTTTCGGGTATTGACACCCACTTGTCGCATTCCTCATCGAAATACTTTATTTCTCCGTCCATACGCTGTATCTTCTTACGCTCAACAACGTCGGACAGCTTGCCGCCGTCAACCTCGCATACACCTCTTGAAACAGTGCCGTTCTCGGTTATGGTATTGGATACCTTGTATCCGATCATACAGTAGCTTCCCTTTTCAGCGTTTCTGATATGCTTTGCAAGAAGCTCGAATGATTCTCTGCCGTAAAAATCGTCAGCATTTATAACGGCAAATCCGCCGTCAACCTCGTTTCTGGCACAAAGAACAGCATGTCCCGTTCCCCAGGGCTTTACCCTCGTTTCAGGGCATACGTAACCGTTTGGCAGATCGTTTACATCCTGGAATGCGTATGCGACCTGCACGCCCTTTATACGTGATCCTACCGTCTGTCTGAATATCTCCTCGTTTTCCTTTTTGATAACGAAAACGATCTTTGTAAAGCCTGCCTTTATTGCGTCATATACAGAATAGTCAACTATAAACTCTCCGCTCGGGCCGATAGGATCTATCTGCTTCAAGCCGCCGTAGCGTGATCCCATACCCGCTGCCATAATAACAAGCGTCATTTCAAAAATAACCTTTCAACATTAGTATTATCGGAAAAAACCGATCCTTTATTCATAATTTACAGCTAAGCGCTTATCGATCAGCCCTGTACGCTGTAGTTTGGTGCTTCCTTCGTAATGCTGATATCGTGAGGATGCGATTCACGCAAGCCTGCTCCGGTGATCTTTATGAACTGTCCGTTTTCGCGAAGCTCTGCAACTGTATGCGCTCCGCAGTAGCCCATACCTGAGCGCAAGCCGCCTACGAGCTGATATACAGTATCGGAAAGCGGGCCTTTAAAGGGAACTCTGCCCTCAACTCCCTCAGGAACGAGTTTTTTATTGCCCTGCTGGAAGTATCTGTCCTTTGAGCCCTTTTCCATAGCCGCAAGCGATCCCATGCCTCTGTATACCTTGAAGCGTCTGCCCTGGAATATCTCGCAGTCGCCGGGGCTTTCCTCGCAGCCTGCAAACAGTGAGCCGATCATTACTACCTCAGCGCCTGCCGCGATCGATTTTACGCAGTCGCCGCTGTACTTGATACCGCCGTCTGCGATAACGGGAATACCGTATTTATCAGCCTCACACGCAACATCATATATCGCCGTTACCTGCGGTACGCCGATACCTGCGATAATTCTCGTTGTGCATATAGAGCCCGGGCCTATACCGACCTTTACTGCGTCAGCGCCTGCTGAAATAAGATCGTGTGCCGCTGCGGCAGTGGCGATATTACCTGCTATAAGCTGACATTCGGGGAATGTGTTTTTGATCCTTTCAACGCAGCTTATGATGCCTGCGGAATGACCGTGAGCAGAGTCAAGAACAAGAACGTCTGCTCCTGCTGCAAGGAGCTTTCCTGCTCTTTCAAGAACATCGTTCGTTACGCCGATAGCCGCGCCTACGAGAAGTCTGCCCGTAGCGTCCTTTGCGGAATTGGGGTATTTCTGTGCTTTTTCGATGTCCTTGATCGTTATAAGACCTGTCAGCTTTCCGTTTTCGTCAACGATCGGGAGCTTTTCGATCTTATGCTTTCTGAGTATCTCCTGAGCCTGTGCAAGATTTGTGCCCTTGGGAGCTGTAACAAGGTTTTCCCTTGTCATAACGTCCTTTATCTTCACGTTATGATCTACGAGAAAACGCATATCTCTGTTGGTAATGATGCCTATGAGGGTCTTGCTTTCATCGCATATCGGAACACCTGAAATGCGGTATTTTTTCATGAGGGCATCTGCCTCATAAACATAATTATCCGCACCGAGATAAAACGGATCTGTAATGACTCCGTTTTCGGAACGCTTAACACGCTGTACCTCATCAGCCTGAAGATCAACGGGCATATTCTTGTGGATTATACCTATACCGCCCTCTCTTGCCATAGCAATAGCAAGTCCTGATTCCGTTACGGTATCCATCGCCGCACTCATAAGCGGGATATTAAGCGAGATCTTTTTCGTAAGTCTTGTGCTGAGATCAATATCCGCAGGCAAAATATCGCTTTTTGCGGGTATGAGCAGCACGTCATCAAAAGTCAAGCCTTCTTTAACAAACTTATCCTTTTCGTTACAGTTAAACATTCCACACCTCTTCTCCGACGCAAACTGATTTTACCGTTTTGACACCATCGCCGGCATATGTCGAACGGCATTTTTAACTTATTAAATAATGATTATATATGTGCAATACAAAATTGTCAACTGCACCTGCGTTTTATTTACAATTTTTTAACCGAGATCAATGCCGTTTTCTTTGATGTGATCGTCTATTTCGTTTGCCGTTGGGATAGAATCCACATCACCGAGCCTTGAGGCTGAAAGTGAATATGCGATGTTGCCGTATGTCACACTTTTGCGGAAGTTGCCGCTTTTAAGATATTCGCAGACCGTGGCAGCGCCGAACACTTCAAATGCACCGCCCTTATCAACGGTAGCTATCGTGTAAGGCTCTATGATATTATGGAATTTGCTGTCGTATATAAATGTTCCTCTCTCATCGTCAATGCGCACAACGTATCTTTTCGCTCTTACGCGTGATTCAAGCGCGATGCACGCCTGAAGGTAGCTGTCAAAATCTCTCATTTCAACGCCGCTGTACGAAAAAACGTCATCAGCGTCAATTATAAACATTTCCAATTCTCCGAGCATCGCAGGGGTAAGCTCGCCTCTGGGGGCACACGGCTGATAGAATATCGGTATATCCTTTTCGTGAGCAAGGCGGCACGCTTCGATTATTATCTTATCAGGCACTTCCTTTTGAATGTATACAGCATCGGGCATACAGGTAAACGCGCTTTCAACGTCGTCGGCAGTAAGAGCCATATTCGCCCCGGGAAACTTGACAGTACGCCACGAGGAATCGCTTTCAAATACAGTAAGCTGATAGCCTGTTTTATCTGTCTTTGACTTTGACTCGTATCGGCAGGAAACGTTTGCCGCATTGAAAAAATCGGACAGCGTTTTCCCGTTGGCATCGTTTGCCATTTTGGCGCAAAGCATACTGTCAGCGCCCAAAGCCGAAAATGCTGCGGCTGCCACAACTCCCTTTCCGCCGGGCAAAAACTCAAAGCCCTCGCCGTATTTTTCCTGATAACGCATGGGAATATTGCCCACATATGCCCTCAGACACATATATACGCCGCTTATCGTAAGTATTCGATGCATTAAAAACACCCCTTTCACGAATAATAGCAGTAGCTTTATTGCTATTATATTAATTATATCACGCGCAAAACGATTTGTAAATATCATTTATGCTGTTTTTTTTTCAAAAAAGCACTGACATATTTTTGCAAATCATTTAATATCCTCCCAAACACGTGCGGATATTAGGACTATTAATTTGATTTTTTTATTTCTCCGTCAGAACAGTAAATGGTGTAATTGTTTGTACCATTATCCCATCCGGTTTCCTTTTCAATTGCATTCCATTCAGCAACGGTGCCCTCGTATCTAATTGCATTGAGATTATCACACCAGCATATTGCGCTTGCTTCAATCTTTTTAATACTTTTAGAAAGAACGATTTCGGAAGCCGTGCATGACATCAAATCGTATTTTTCAATGACGGTGATTCCGTTGCCGATAGTGAGTTTTTGGAGATTTTTCAAGCTTGAACAGTATATACAATCCAAAGAGGTTACACCGTTTCCGAGTACAAGCTCAGTCAACGAATTCATTTGATATATTACAGTTGAGCCAATTTCAGTTACGCTGTCGGGAATGACAAGTTTTTCGATGCCATGACATTCCATAAATGCACCCTCTTCGATTTTTGTAATATTGTTGTTAATTTCTATGTTCTTGATATTGTCAATCCCACTGAATGCCGCCTGACCGATGACAGTGACTGAACCGTCGTTCGGAATCTTGCTTGTCGAGAATCCGGTAACGAGTTTCTTGCCCGCAATATCTATAATGCAACTTTCAACAGCTTTATATGTTTTGTTTTCGGTATCAACCATGATCGAAGTAATTGCAGTACAACCGTTAAAAGGATTGATGCCCAATGTGTTTACGTTTTCTGGAATAAACACTTCTCGAAGAGACTTGCAATCTCTGAATGCCGCATTACCGATGGATTTAAGACTTTTAGGGAAAGTCACTTTTTCAAGCTTTGCGCAACTATCAAAAGCTATGAGATCTATTGTGGTCACACCTTCGGGAATCACAATTTCCTTAATAGCAGCATGATAGAATGCATTGGACAGAATACGGTCGATTCCTACACCTTCCGGGATTTTCTGCTCTCCGAGTGCAAGTATCACATCATTTTCAACCGAAATAAGACAGTCGCCAATCATCTTTAAACTTGTGTTCGCGGGAGAGATATTGAGAGTTTTAAGCGAAGTGCAACCAACAAAAGCATTTTCGAGCGTACAGGTGGACGGAATATTAACCTCTTCCAGCGCGGTGCATCCCTCGAAAGCGAGAAACGCAATCTTTTCAACGCCCTCTGCCAGCTTGACGCTTCGAAGTGCGGTGCAATTTTTAAACGCAGATGAATCAATTGTTTTAACCGAAGAAGGTATTGTTACTGATACGATATTTTTGCAGTTTTCAAAAGCGTTTTTATTTATTAATTCAACAGGAAGACCATTGTAGTTTGCTGAAATTATGATGTCAGTATCGGTGCAAAGACCGAGTGATACAACGTAATAGTATTTTTCGTCCTTAGATTTTATATAAACTATACCCTCGGAAGCGCCGGCATCGAGAGTGACGTGCTCGATTATATTAACGCTAATAGGTGAAAGATACTGATTAGTCAAGTTCCAATTCTTGCCGGTTTCAACCTTGTTCCACTCCGCCTCTGTTCCGTAATAGTCAATCGTTTTGAGCTTAGAACAAACCGCAAACGCCCTTTTGCCGATGTATTTTACGTTATTTTTCATAACAACCTTTGCAAGCTCTGAGCATCCGCGGAAAGCATAATCGCCGATCGATACGATATGATTCGGAATGGTGAATTCGGTTATCGCAGTGCAGTCATAAAGCATTCCTGTAGGAATCCTCGTGATACTCTTCGGAATAACGATCTCAGTCAGTGCCTTACATTCGGCGAAAGCATATTTCCCTACAACGGTTATGTTGTCTGGAATTACAAACGCCTTGAGAGATGAGCACCCACGGAAAGCATTGTCTGCGATCTGTTTTGTATCGGGATGAATGGTGTATGAAGATAGATTCTTATCTTTTACGGAGAAAAGAATAAGATATGGGTTCGAATCGTTGCCAAGATATAGTGCGCCTTCGTATTCGTTAAAAGTAATATTTGTTTTGTCGCTAGACCACAACAAGGCTGGCAAATTCTCGACAACGCCGCCAAATTTAAGTGTTTTCAGTTTCGGGCAAGATAAAAATGCATATGTGCCGATTGCTTTGACTCCGTCCGGAATGACAAGTTCTTCGATAATGCCATTGGCAAAAGCTTCGCTTGCAATAATTTTCGTATCCTTGTGAATCTCGCAATTCTTATTGTTGAAAGGATCGGCAAGTTCCATAAATGCATAATAAGGATTATCCTTAGTTCCGAGATATTTTCCGTTTCCGTAGAAGCTGAATGCCACGTCGTTGTAATTTCCGAAAGGAGAATAAGCCTCAAACGATCCAAAGCCAATTTCAATCAATCCCTCGTTCAGTGTTATATCCGTCAACTTTGGGCAGCATGCAAACACTTGAGAAACTCTTCGAAGGCTTTGGGGAAGAACGATCTTTGTAAGATTATCGCAAAAAGAGAAAGCTCCGTATTCGATCGAAACGAGTCCCTCTTTAAATGTAACACTTTCAAGAGAGACCACATTATTAAATGCGCTTATTCCGATAGTTTTTACGCTTTCAGGAATTACAACTGATTTAATAGTCTTGTTACCCTTGAATGCTTCGCTTTCAATTTCAGTTACGGGGAGCCCTTCATATACCGAAGGAATAATGATATCAACATCGGTGCAGGATCCTATGCCGACAAGGGAATAATATGTCTTATCGCCGCTAAGCTTATATTCAAGTCCCTCGCTGAAAACTTCTTTTTTAAGCCCGCACATAGAGCAAACATTATTTACATAATTATGCTCGATCATCGGCAGAGTTTCGGTATAGCTCTCGCCGCAAGAACAAGTGTAAACTATCTTAACTTCCTTTGTGCAAGACGCCGCATTGTCGGTGGAAGTGTAAGAATGAACGTGCTCGGTAGTTTCGGGAGTGGGGGAAGTAGTTTCTTCTGTTGTATGTTTGATAAATAGACTTTCATCATCAGGCAGGTCAATATCATCAGAAAGTTGAAAATTTGTATATCCTTTATATTCTAATACATATGTTTTTTCTAACAATGATCTTTTAGTAGTTACTCTAATATAGCATTTTTCACCTGGATAATTACTATCATAAACCAATATATAATAATTCTCTACACCATTTGATATATCGTAGTATAATCCATACGCTAAGATAGCATGCGCACTCTCAACTTCATCAAAATCACGATATTTATACATTGATAATGGAACAGGATTATCATTTTTCAATTTATCTATTAATAATTTAAAATTAGATTCTTTTTCAAGGTTAGAACCAAACTGATCGGATAAGAGTGGTTGTTTACCCCAATAATGTATAATACAATTTAGAACATCTTTTATTTCATTAGCTTCTGTGTTACTATCAGTCCAACAATAATTGTTGGAGCTGTTAAAGATATTTTTTTCACTCTCATAATACAGCTTATTATTTTGATATCTAGGAACAGAAAACAAATTATATGCAGGTATATATCTCCCTTTATATAGATACGAAAGCCCTGATATCGGTAATTTTTCAATATAATTAAGGCATGTAGTCCATGCCATACCATAACATACTCCGCCAGGTTGATTTCTCGTAACAAAATTAGAAAATGCATAACCATGTTGTTGTACATCGAATCCTGTTACTGCTAAATCATATGCTCTTATTAATTCTTCTTCATATGTGATTGATGTCATAAATGGACTAAATGATACTGATTTTGTAACTAATTTTTTATCTCCAACGACATATGCCGAAAAATGCGTAGGTTTACCAATAATTATTTTCTTTTCCTTATCAATAACCGAAGATATCTCCTCATATTTGCCTGTTTCTTCGTTTATATAAAGGAAAATAAGATCATTCTCGTTTATTCCGGAAAGATCGGAATTAGAATAATCAAACACCAATTCAGCAGCATCAAAGCTGTATGTTTTCTCATACTGAACGTCAATAACAGGGCTGATCAAACCAGTTGGATCGGAAATTACGTCGTTATCAAACGTTTGAACCGAAACAGTAGACAGCATATTTGCTTTTGAAGTAATTTTCAAATCAAAAAGCTCATCAAAATCTTCATATATCGCCTCAAGTTTTCTTTCTGTATCGTGAGTAACGCCATCAGAATGTGAGTTAAGAGGATTTAGTCCTAAAGCAACTTCCGTACCATCAGCAATACCGTCTTCGTCGGAATCACTTTCACAAGGATTTGTATTGTAATTGTTTACCTCATCTCCGTCAGAAATTCCGTCACCGTCAGTATCGTATTTGAATGCATCTGTTTTATTGAGTAATTCGTCAGCGTGCGATAAACCATCGCCGTCCTCATCAAATTCATCACTATACCAAATAGCATAGAAAGTAATGTCTTCATTTATCGAAAAAGTACTTAAATCTGCAGGATTCTGAGACCATGCCTCTACATCCGGATACGTAAGCCATCCGTAAAACACATATCCGTCACGGCTCGGAATTTCAGGTTCTACTGCAAAATCGCCGTTTGGTATTTTTTGCTCCACCGGAGCAATTGATCCATCATAATTATAATCAAATTTTACTGTAAATGTTTCCACATTTGATTTTTTCGAGATAAATACAGCACTTACTACAATCGCCACGATCAATAATACTGCAACGGCGATCAACACGAAAAATTTTTCTTTTCCGATTTTACTGATAAGGTTTTTCATATATTTTCCCTTTCAAATAATATAATTTATGTAATTATTATATCATATTTTACCAAAAAAATCAAGAATAATACCACATATAATATTTATAAATTTTATGCTGTTTTTTTCAAAAAAAACGTTTATTTAACGCGCGCACAGTCAGCGGTAAAATGAAAGTTCATTTACGCCGTTATAAAATATTCCTCGCGGTTTGAACAACCGCGTTCTGCAAGCGGAAACGGAATACTTTCAAAACAAAGCGCAGAGCGAAGGGCTGTTTTTTAAGCTTTACCACAGGCGATAAATAATTGGATAACATATTAATTTTTTCTTCGGATAATACGTTTAAAAACGTCAAGAATAATAATGCCGTTCAAAACGGCGGTAAGGAATTATTTTTATTATGCGGCAAATAATAATACCGTATACAGATTTGGAAAGGCAAGGTTCAAAATGAATGAATAAAATAAAATTCAAGGCAGGACGGGCACTTTTCGGTGTTTTCTTTGCTTTGTTGGCGTGCTTTACGGCATCAGCGGGATACGCAGATAACGCAATAGATGACAGTATTTCATATTTCAGCGGCGAAAATGCAGATCTGCCATCGTTTGCGCAGCTTAAAACAAATGCGTATGCTAACGAAAAAACGAATGCTACGGTTTCGGTATTCGGCGTAGACATAAAGACCGTCAGCCTGTCTGTTCACGACAGACTCCACGTTATTCCGGGGGGCGTACCGTTTGGAATAAAGCTGTCCACAAACGGAGTAATAGTAGTAGGTGTATCAGAGGTAGTGACCGAAAACGGCACATTTACTCCGGGCACTGACGGCGGGATCAAGATCAAGGATATAATAACAAGCGTAAACGGAAAAGCCATATATACAAACGATGAATTTATAAAGCAGATCGAAGCATGCAACGGAAAGCCGATAAGTATAGAATACACGAGAAACGGACAGAGCTTCAAAACTAAAATAACACCTGTCTACGAAAAGATCGAAGGTAAGTACAAGGCAGGTCTGTGGGTAAAGGACAGTACGGCAGGCATAGGCACGCTGACATATATAGACCCTCAGAATAACAGCTTTGGCGGACTCGGTCACGGTGTGTGCGACACAGACACAGGCTTGCTTATGCCGTTGCGCAAGGGAAGCGTGTGCAATGTAACGCTCAGCGGTGTAACGAAGGGAAAAAGCGGAGCTCCCGGAGAACTCAGAGGATATTTCTCAGGCAGCGATACGGGTGTGCTGCGTGAAAACACCGTTTGCGGCGTTTTCGGATCGTTCACGGACTGCCCGATAAGCAAGGAGCAAGCTATACCGATAGCCCTTAAGGACGAGTTATCGGCAGGAAAAGCGCAGATAATGTGCACAACAGGTAATAACAAAAGGGATATGTACGATATAGAGATCGTGCGTATCATCGACAGATCATCGGAAAATAAGAATTTCATCATCAAGGTTACAGACGAAAAGCTAATAGACGAAACGGGCGGAATAGTCCAGGGTATGTCGGGGTCGCCCATCCTCCAAAATGGCCGAATTGTGGGAGCTGTAACACATGTTCTCATCAATGACCCGACAAAGGGGTACGGAATTTTTATCGAAAACATGCTTGAAGCCGCTGAAAATGGCGTGAATTAACCCTAAACATCGAAGCACTCACCTGGGATGTTGTCCCTAAAGTGAGTGCTTCATTTATTTGGTAAGTCCATAATAAGGACAACATTAAGACAGAAAAAGGAGAAATCATGATGGCAAAATTTGTACCATTAACTTTTTTGAAAGACACAACAAGTATCGTTGAGTTTTGTCAGGAGTGCGGAGAACCTGTCTTTGTCACTCGCAACGGCACGCCGGAGCTGGTAATTATGGACAGTGAGTTCTTTGATGAATATCTGCGCTATCGCAAGGAGGATGGGAAACTTGATATTCAGAGAGAGTTCGCATCCATCCCGAAAACGATCACGATTAAGGAACTCAAAAACACTGGTGAGGTGTCTGCACTTTGCTTTGATACCAATGAACCGATCAGCATCATTCGGAATGGGTATGGCGTGTTGGTGATTATTAGTATTGCGGGGTATGAGAAACGGCATGCTGATTTGTGGAAAGACGGCGATTAAGCGCATCTGATGGTGTATTGCGTAGAAAAGTTCATGAAAATGTGGTATAATTTACAAAAACAAATTCATCTGGAGGTTATCCATGGCACTATTCGGTTTGTTTCGGAAGAAAAATGAAAGAAGAATAGCAAAGAAGGAATATAATTATACAATCAAGTATAAAACAAATCCTCCAAGTAAAGTATATGAAGTTACCGACGAGGAAAAAGCTTTCATTGAGGAGTTGTTTGCCAAAAGCGAGGAATATAATCTTGATCCACAGAAGTATACTTTCACAAGGCTGGCTAATGGAACAATAAATGTTGATTATGATTATTACCATAATGGTGGCTTTGTTGGAAAGGTTAAGTTGCAGGGAAACAAGCAATTTATTATGTATATGGAAAACTTATATGAATCTATGACTGTTGACGGTGGTATAAAGGAATGTGTAGCCCAAATTGAGTTCTGGTTCATATACATAAAAAAGTATTTATTAAAATAATAAGGAGTTTCGAATGGGTAGCCAAGAATTAGTACGCCAAACAGAACTACAGAAACTTTACCTGCGTAACATGCAAATCATTAAGTGGAGACTACGTTCTATTCGTGATATTCAGTCTGGTAAAACTAAGACCACCTTCAAGATGACAAACATTGAGTTTTGTGTTTTACAGATAAGAAAAATACTGGAACTTATAGCCTTGTCTGCATTAATCTCTGATCAGGATGTTTACGAAGAGCATCTAAATAACATTGGCGCTATGTGGAATGCACGTTTGATTTTAGCAGACATCGAAAGAATACATCCTGATTTTTTTCCAAAGCCAATAGTAATTGATCCTGCTGATAAATCCAAATGGAATGATATTACTGACGATTACTTAACGAAAGAAAAGTTTGTACGTATATATGAAAGATGTGGAAAATTCCTGCATGAAAATCCTCTGAAAATGACCAATGCGGATATCGATAATGAGTATTCTAAAGTATGGAATGAGATTACAGAATGGGGAATTTTAATTATTAATCTTTTAAATACGCATACCATCAAACTCTATAATCAAAAAGACTTATTCTATATTGCAATGAATAATGAAGATCAACCTCCGCATGGCAACATTTTTACGATGGTGACCGACGAAGAATGAACATTTTTCGTTGTTTTTCAAAAACGCTGTCGAATAAGCAAAAATGTTGTCCCTAATGAACATCAAACTTGTCGGGCTCAACCATATTGCAGGACGGTAAGATAGTCGGCGCAGTCACCCATGTCCTTGTCAATGACCCCACCCGCGGCTACGGCATCTTTATTGAAAATATGTTCTCAGCAACAGAATAGCAAAGGCATCCCGATCAAAATCGGGATGCTTTTCTGTATTCAAGAGGGGTCTTTCCGACCGCTTCCTTAAAGGTGCGGTTAAAGGTATTGATCGCTGAAAAACCACACTCCGTGGCAATTTGAGAAATAGCAAGCGACTGCTCCTGCAGAAGCTTTTGCGCATACTCAATGCGATAGAGGGAGAGAAGCTTACTGAAATGAATACCGGTTAAGGAATGGAGGCTATGGGAGAGATATTTTTCATTATAGCCAAAACTCCGTGCAACACTTTTTAATGAGATATCCTCCCGAAAATGGGTAGAAAGATAGGTGATAACTTTTTGATAAAGGAGCTCATCGGCAACACACTCTTGCTCCCATGCCGACTGCTTCATTACCTTTGCACCGATCAGATTCAAGCAACCACTGATCTGCAATGAGCCCTCCTCTTTCATGAAGGGAAGACGTTCAAGAAGCGCCTCCAGTTCCTCTGCAGCCACCGGAGCCACCTTTAGCCTTTTATTACCGAGCAAATGAAAGAAGGCAGGGATATGATCCTTAGAGAAGACTGCACAAATCAATTGTGCATCCGTTGCCCGATATTGATGGATATAATTGGGAGGCAACCAGATCAGGTGCTTCTGCGGCAACGTTATAAGCCGCCCGTTCACCACCACCTCGCAATCGCCACTTTGGCAATATAGCAGCTCGCTATATTCGTGAAGATGGCTTTCCATCTCCCAACCATCATGAAAATTGCAACGAAAATCATAGCTTCCTTTGAAATTTTCAAGTTGATACTTCATCGACACCACCTAACCTTTTGGCTATATTATGACATGCATTGGCTTGTTTGTCAATCGCCGCAAAGATATAATGATCGTATGAGAGGAGTGATTATCATGAGATGGACTAAAGAAAAAGCTTGGGAGTGGTACAATAGGCGTCCCTGGTTCAGAGGTTGCAATTACATGAGCGCAGACTGCGCCAACCGGATCGATCAGTGGCAGGAGCTCGGATTCGAGGAACGCTTCAAAACAACCGAGGAAGAATTAAAACTGATGCAGGAAACGGGCTTTAACACCGTTCGTCTGATACTCGAGTACGTGGTTTGGAAAGAAGAGCACGACGGATTTATGCAACGCTTTGACCGTTATCTCTCCCTTTGCGCAAAATATGGCATATCCTGCATGATCGTTCTCGCCAACGACTGTATGCCTCCCAAAACAGAACGCTGGAAGATGCCCTATATTGGAGAGCAACAGTACGATTGGGGTTATCATGGAGGAAAAAAACACTCGCAGCACGGTTCTCACGCTGAACCTGCCCCTCACTTTTATCTTGACGATCCGATCTGCCGCGAGGATTATTTCAAAATGGTCACAGAGATCGTTACAAAGTACAAAAATGACGAGCGAATCTGCGTTTGGGACATTTACAATGAGCCCGGTAACAGCCGCAGACAAGATATCACCTTGCCTAACCTTAAAAGACTCTTTGAGCTCGTACGAAAAATCAATCCGTCACAGCCCTTGACCACGGGATTATTCAAAATAAAAGGTGATGAAAATATTCCATTGGATGAGATAGAACAATATGCCCTTGATAACTCGGACATTATTTCCTACCATTTTTACAAAGACTACAATGAGCATGTGAAGATCATCAAACGCCTAAAAAACGAAGGACGCCCCATTCTGAATACCGAATGGCTGGGTCGTTGCTTAGGGAATGATGTATTCTCTCTGTTCCCTCTCTTCTATTTAGAAAAGATCGGCTGCTATAATTGGGGCTTTGTGGCAGGAAAATACCAGACCTACGAACCGTGGGAAGGAACATGGCAACAATACGAGAAAGGCACTGCTACAGAGGTGGATTTCACCAAATGGTTCCATGATCTCTACCGTCCCAACCATCGCCCCTATGATCCGAAAGAGATCGCCTTGATCAAGGACTTTTGCAAATTGGCAGATGCGGAATATGGAGCGTCAAAAAATGAAACGCTTGATTAAGCTCGAGAGAGATGCTTGGAGTGCTGTTATTGATCTGTTCCATGGGGCAAACTGCATTTCTCTGCGCAATAAAAGATATCATGCAACGTTGCTGCGCGAGCCACCCGAATGTGTGAAGCTTGACAATCCGTATCTTTACGGAATGCCGATTCTGTTCCCTGTCAATCGAATCGAAAACGGCACATTTGAGTTTGAGGAAAGACAATACGTGTTTCCAATCAATGAGCCTTCAACAGGCTGTCATCTGCACGGTGAACTTCACAGAACGAAATTTGAGCCAATCGATATCTGTGAAAGCAAGGTTAAATGCCGCTATGTTGCAACAGCAGAATCACCGTATCTCTTCTTTCCTCACTCGTTTGAAATCGTGATGGAATACGAATTGAAAGACGATGGTTTTTATCACACGGTAATAATCACCAATCTGTCGGAGCACAATATGCCGCTGTTTCTCGGATTTCACACAACGTTTAATACTCTGTTTACCAATAACAGCCGTCCTGAAGATATTCGTGTTTTTGCCGACATATCCGAGGAATACGAGCGAAATATGGAGATAAATTATCTTCCTACCGGTGTAAAGCCCGAATTCGATGCTACGTCGGATGCATTGGTCGAGGGTACTTACAAGCCTTTTGAGGAAAAGACAAGCCGCCACTACAAAGGGCAAGGAAAAATGTCACTGACCGATGTGGAAAAAGGCTTACGAATGGTTTATGAAAACGATAAAAAATACGGATTCCGTCTGATCTACAACGGCGGAAATGACGGATATATTTGTCTTGAACCGCAGACCTGTCTTGCGGGCTGTCAGAATTCTCCCTTTTCAAGAGATGAAGCAGGTTTTGACTTTTTGAAAATCGGAGAGAGTAAGACCTACTGTTCGAGAATTTTTTTCGAGAAAATATAATTGTTACGATATAAATATTGAGGTATATCAATGAAAAAAGTCAGCGCTGAAAAAAAGAAACAAATCATTCCAACCTACGTTCCAAAGGCGGCACACGATCTGCCTATGTTCTTTGAGAATAAGCCTTATCAGGGCGCATCGGGAAGGATTTATCCCATTCCTTACTCCGATGGAATTAGCGACACCAAAACCGATGTAGAATACGACGTTTTTACCATTGAAAACGAATATATCAAAACACAAGTCGTTCCTGCGCTTGGCGGAAAAATCCTGCGAGGATTGGATAAGGTAGGCAACTACGATTTTATCTACTATAATGAGGTGGTAAAGCCTGCGCTCGTTGGGATTGCAGGCCCTTGGATCTCGGGCGGAATCGAATTCAACTGGCCTCAGCATCACCGTCCTACCACCTATATGCCCTTAGAGGCTGTGGTTGAGGAAAACGCCGACGGCGGCAAGACTGTCTGGACGGGTGAGGTTGAACCCATGAACCGCATGAAGGGCATGGCGGGAATTACCGTGGACGCAGGCAGAAGCTATATCAAGGCAAAGGTCAGAGTTTACAATCGTACCGCCCTCCCTCAGCTCTTTATGTGGTGGGCAAATCTCGCAGTTCCTGTTAATAATGATTATCGTACCGTTTTTCCGCCCGACTGTGAATGGGTAAATGACCATGACCGCCGCGCCGTTTTGGAGTGGCCTATTGCCAAGGGCATCTATAAAACCGCGCGCCCTTACAATTTTGGTGAAGGCACCGACCTTTCCCACTACGATGCCGTAAAGGTCCCGTCTTCCTATCTGATCTCGCAAGGACAGTCCGACATGGATTATATCGCAGGCTACGACACAGGGATCAACAAAGGAATCGCAACCGTGGCAAACCATCATATCTCGCCGGGCAAGAAGATGTGGCACTGGGGCATCGGCGATTTTGGTGATATGTGGTGTTCAAACCTCACCGATAAAAACGGACCTTACATCGAACTAATGACAGGCGTTTACACCGATAATCAACCTGACTTCACTTGGATCTCTCCTTATGAGACCAAGGAATTTGAGCAGTATTGGTATCCCATCCGCGATATCGGAGAACTGAAGAACGCTTCTATCGATGCGGCAATGAACATGGAGCAAAGAGGAGACGACCTCTTTATCGGCTTCAACGTAACGGGCACGTTCAAGGATTCTGTAATAAAGGTTACAGATGGCAACAATATCCTCTTTGCCGAAACGGCAGACCTTGATCCTACTGCCGCCTATATGAAGACTCTGCCGCTGAACGATGCAGATTTTTCTAAACTTACCGTTTCCCTTACCTCATGCGACGGCAAGGAATTGATCTCCTATACCCCTTACCAAAGAGGACAGAAAACACCGATAGATGTTCGGGAACCTGTAAAGCGCCCCCTCAGAGATCGAAACAGTGGAGGAGCTTTACATCAACGGCTATCATTTGGAGCAATACAAGCAGCACAACTACCGCCCCGAAAATTACTATTTGGAAGGCATTCGCAGAGATAAAGGCGACATACGCTGCAATACATCTATGGGGCGTCTTTGCCTAAAGAACGGTGAGTTTGAAAAGTGTATAGACTACTGCGACATTGCTATCAAGCGTTTAACCTGCCGTAATCAACACCCTACCGATACCGAGGCATTCTATCTCAAGGGTATCGCTCTGACCTATCTTGGTCGAAATAAAGAAGCATACGACATCCTCTACCGCGCGGCATGGAACTATAACCATCGCTCTGCAGCAATGTTTGAACTGGCGTGCCTTGATTGTAAGATGGGCGATTTCAAGTCGGCTCTTGAAAAAGTAGATGAATCGCTCGGTTTGAATAAAGGACACACCAAGGCACAAAATCTCAAGGCGGCAATTTTGCGTCATTTGGGATGCGAGTGCGCGAGACCCTATGCCGAGGAGAATACAAAGGACGACCTTCTCGACTTGTTTGCCAAAATAGAGTATTCTCACTACACCGACAATTCTTCAAAGCTTGAGCAGTTCCGTTTCAAAGCAGAAAATATGATCGACGTGGCCATTGACTACATGAAGGCAGGACTCTGGGAGGATGCACTCTACACACTGGCTCTTGCGGATGGCTCTTATCCGTTGGTTGGTTATTATCAAGCGTACTGCGAAAAACAGCTTGGCAGATGCGGAACCGAACATGTCAAATCCGCAAACGCATGCAAGACAGGCTATTGCTTCCCGTCTCGTCTTGAGGATATTCTTGTTTTGAAGAATGCGATCGACACAGATGCAAGCGGTGCCAACGCCTACTACTATCTTGGATGTCTCTGTTACGATAAATTCCGCTATGCAGATGCCGCAAAGGCTTGGAAAAACTGCGTTGCCAACGATCCTACCCACGGAAAAGCGTGGAGAAATCTGTCGCTCTACTATTTTGACAAAGCAAATGATGCGGCACGCGCACGCACTTGTATGGAAAAGGCTTTGGAATTCAAGAGCGACGATCCACGCTTGCTTTTGGAATACGAGCAGCTTTTGAAAAACATGAACTGCCCTATTGAGGAAAGGCTCTCAGTGTACGAAAAATACTCCCAATTGCTCACGGAAAGAGACGACTGTTATCTTGATAAACTGACAATGATTTGCCAGAAAGGAGATTTCAGGACCGCTATCGATATGGCTGCTGCAAAGCACTTTCACATATATGAGGGCGGCGAGGGCAAGCTGACCAAGCAGCATGCATGGATGCACACGCTGTACGGTAAAGAACTGACTGGGGCAGGCAAATACGAAGAAGCCGAGCAGATCTTTATGAACGGCGTAAATATGCCAAAATCCTATGGCGAAGCAAAAACCTTCTTTAATCAAGAAGCACACATCTTCTATTATCTTGCAAAACTGTATGCCAAAACAGGTAAGACCGAGCAGGAAAAGCAAGCATACGAACAGGCGGCAATATACAAAGCTGCTGTTTCCGAGCTTTCACTCTTCCGCGCCTTGGCTCTTAAGGAATTGGGACAATATGATATGGCAAATGCGGTCCTTGAAGAAATGATCAAGGTTGCCGATAATCTTATCGTCAATAAGGATCTGCGCACCTACTATGGTGTTGGTTCTCCGTCTCCCATGCCTTTTGAATACGACATTGAAAAGAATAATCTGTGCGACGGTTCAATACTCAAGGCATTCGCCCTTTTAGGGTATGGCAAAATTGCTGAGGCAGAAGCTTGCATAGCGACTGCGCGCAAGCTTAATCCCAACGATTTTCGTATTTTTGCATTTGATAAGATCAAATAAATTGATGCCGTTTTGTTAGAAAATGCGGTTGATTCCGTATTAACCAATATATTTGGACCATACAAATAGCAGTAGGCTGAGAGCTTGCTGCTATTTGTTTTTATATGTAGAAGAGTGTTGGTCCTATATGGACACACTCGTGTCAGGCAGCCCGATAATACAAAACGGCAAGCTCGTCGGTGCAGTCACTCACGTGCTTGTAAACGACCCGACTAAGGGCTACGGAATCTTCATTGAAAATATGCTCAAGGCATCGGAATAAAGCAAAGATGCAATCATATGACAGCAAAATTTATATATGACAAAGGCCGGCTCAAGTAGAGGAAATTGAGCCGGCCTTTGTCATGTTTTGCAGAAAGTATATAAAAAAATAGGTTTGATAAAAGAAAAAAGCCTTTTGCAGGGCTAAAAAGTGTAAAACTAAAAGACAGGGAGAAAATCCTCGTTTTTTTAACCGTGATATTTGATTGTAAAGTACCGTTATCCGGTTTTCAAAGGAAACAAATCTTGTCCAAAACGTCCGTTTTTTCGTTTGTTGCACAGTTTTTCAACATTAAATGCAAGTGCAAGCATAAAAAACTGTGTTTCGATAT
>JAZPYO010000010.1:0-1635 GCA_045544195.1 Eubacteriales bacterium | reverse complement strand
GGGCGACACATTCGATTTCAAGTGGGCTGACAACTCTGTTGCAGACGGTAAGGAGATACTTCAGTTCCTTGATCTCGGCGACACAGCTCCCAACGGCAGATTCAATTACAGATATACAACGACAGACACAACGATCGCCGCACCCTCTTGTCTTACAGAGGATATGACGGTATTCAAGGCAAATTCCTATAACGCATATGTAAACGGCAAGCAGGTGATGCTCGATGCCTCAAGTACGAAGATCGTTGCAGTAGGCGAAAAGGGCACGGTATATCTTCCCAGATCCTTCGTTGTAAATACGATGGGAATATCTGAAGATTCGCTTCCTACATCCTACGCATATGCAGGCGTACCTTATGTTGCAATAAACGATGCAGTAGCATCTATGGGTAAGAAGATCACAATAACTACCGCAGGACTGATAGTAATTGCAAATGATGAAATTACCGATCCTGACACACTTGAAACACTTTACAGGTCTTTGATGTAATATGAAATATATTGACATGCATTGTGATACGATATCGGAGCTGTATTACAAGCAATTAGCGAACATTCCGTATGCTCTTTATGAAAACGATCTGCACATCGATATAAAGAAGCTCCAGAAGGGCGAATGCCTCGTTCAATGCTTTGCGGCGTTTATGGATACGCAGGCAAGAGAAGGCTCACCGTTCAAATATATAAATCATCTGATAGATATATTTTATGAACAAATGGAGCTTAACAAAGCTTATATCGCTCCTGTGCTGTCGTATTCGGATATTGAGAAAAATGAAAAAGCAGGGCTGATCTCAGCCCTGCTCACCGTAGAAGAAGGACAAGCGTGTGAGGGAAAGATAGAAAATCTTCACCATTTCTATTCAAGAGGCGTCCGTATGATGAATCTTGTATGGAACTATGACAATTCTCTCACCACCGCGAACGGTATAAGCAACAACAATCAGCTTCAGGAAGAAAAGGGCCTTACCCCCAAGGGATTTGAATTTCTTGAGGAAATGGAGCGTCTTGGTATCGTAATAGATACTGCCCACATTTCCGACAAGGGCTTTTATGATATTCTCGAGCATACAACAAAGCCGTTCGTAGACAGCCATACAAACGCAAGAGGAGTATTCTTCCACCCCAGAAACATATCCGACGATATGATAAAGAAGATGGGTGAGCGCGGCTGTGTTGCAGGCGTGAACTTCTGCTTTGAATTTATGAAATCGTACACAAGCGCCGCAGACTACGGCGCAACGTTCGAGCTTTCAGTTCAGCATATGAAGCATCTGATAAACGCAGGCGGCACAGATTGTGTCGGCTTCGGCTCTGATTATGACGGTATATCAAGCCTCAACTTAGAGCCTGCAAACGCTTCATATATGCCTATGTTTGAAGCAGAAATGAAGCGTCAGGGCTTTTCTGACGACCTGATAGAAAAAATATTCTACAAAAACGTAGCAAGAGTATTTAAGGAAATACTTAAATAAAAGCACTGATAAAAACGCCTGAGGATCATTTCTCTGTTGTTCTTAACGGAGAATTTGCGAACACAAAATTTCGGCAGAGAAAACAAGTGTTTTCTCTGCCGATTTGTAGTATAATAGGGCTAACGGAAAGCCTCCCTCCGAGAGGGAGGGGGGACCAATG
>JAZPYO010000009.1:0-2385 GCA_045544195.1 Eubacteriales bacterium | reverse complement strand
CCTGCTGTCAGCTTCCTTTACAGAATAGCATAATTCACCTTCATTTTTCAATAACTTTTTTACTGACTGACGCTTCGTCGGTCTTTTCGTTCTGCTCTTTTTTACAAAAATGCAGCCGTGACTTTCGTCTCGACTGCATTCTTTATTCCTTTTGCTTTTTTAACTTAATGATATTGCCGTTCAACGGGTGGTTTTGTTTATATTTCTATTGACAGGCTAATGGTTATTAGTTATAATTAAACTAATAGTTATTAGTCTGCTTTTTTGGAGGACAATATGACAACAAGAGATAAAATACTGGATGAAACTCTGACGTTATTTGCGGAGAACGGATATGACGGGACGAGTGTGGAAGAAATCGCGGAGAAGGTCGGTATCAAAGCGCCGTCGCTCTACAATCATTTCAAGGGCAAAGAGGATATTTTGAACGCGCTGATCGATATGGCGGAAGCCCGTTATGAGGAATTCTTCGGCTCGGACAAGCATATCGGCAAGCTTGCGGAGAGCAAAGAGGAATTTATACAAACGGCGATTCAAAAGATTTCTTTTACAATGCGCGATCCGATAATCCGCAAAATGCGCAAATTCCTTGTACGCGAGCAATTCAGGAACGAACGCTTTGCCGAGATCACCACAAAGCATCAGCTCAGCGGAATCCAAGGAATGTACACGAAGATCATCGAAGGTATGATGCGTAAGGGCTTATTCAAAGAGGATGATTCCGAGCTGCTTGCGACCGAGGTTACCGCGCCTGTCGCTCTTTGGATTGCAAAAGCAGACAGGCAGCCTGAATGTGAGCAAGAGAGTATGGAAAGCATCGAAAAACACGTCCGTCATTTTTGCGATGTGTATATGACTGAATGAATTTGGAGGTAAGCTATGCGATTAGACGGTTTTGGATTATTGGTAAATGATATGGGCAGAATGATCCGTTTTTACAGGGATGTGCTCGGCTTTGAGATAAAAGAGGCTGAGGACACGAAAAACGTGTATCTTGTCAAGGACGGAACATTGTTCCTGCTCTATGGCAGAAAAGACTTTGAAAAAATGACAAGCCGAAAATATGACTATGTCAAAGGTCTTAACGGTCACTTTGAGCTGGCGCTGTATGTCGATACCTTTGATGAAGTCGACGCTTCCTTCAAAGCGGCTGTTGAAAACGGTGCCGAACCCGTGTTGGAACCGACGACTGAGCCTTGGGGACAACGCACCTGTTATATCGCCGACCCGGAATGCAACCTGATAGAGATCGGCTCTTGGGATAAGCCGTATGAAACAAAAGATCAAGACGATAAGCATTGATAGAGGGTGAGAAAATGAAAACGGTCATCATTCACGGTCAGAGTCACAATGGCTCGACCTGTCATATTGCGCGTATGCTTGCGGATAAAATCGGCGGAGAAACAACCGAATTCTTTTTACCGAAGGATTTCGGAGAATTTTGCTGCGGATGTACGCGCTGCTTTAAAGAAAGCGAAACAAAATGTCCGCATTATTACAAGCTTTCCGATATTACACAAACGATCGACGAAGCGGATGTGATAATCCTCGCGAGTCCTGTTTATGTTTATCACGCAACGGGAGCTATGAAAGCGTTTTTGGATCATTACGGCTGGCGTTGGATGGTTCACCGCCCCGAGGAAAGGATGTTCAAAAAGCAGGGCGTGTGTATTTCCACAGCCGCAGGCGGGGGTATGAGATCCACCAATAAGGATATGGCAGACAGCTTGTTTTTCTGGGGAGTAGCCAAGATATACAAATTCGGAATAGGGGTTGCTGCTATTGACTGGAACAAAGTGTCTGAAAAGAAAAAGCAGAAAATCGAAAGAGAAACAGACTCTATTGCTAAAAGAATACGCCGCCGTCAAGGCTGCGTAAAGCCCGGTTTGAAAACCAAAGGCTTCTTTAATATAATGCGCCTTTTGCAGAAAAAAGGTTGGAACGAGGCAGATGTGCGTTACTGGAAGGAGAAGGGCTGGACAGACAAGGCGCGTCCGTGGAAAAGGAGAAAAAATGACAATAAAAACAAATGAGTTATCTGCCGGATTGTTCCTGCGGCTCTACACCTCTGTCGGTTGGGAGCCGCCCGGGATTGAGCAGGTTCAAACGGCGTAAAAAAATACTACAGCAACCTTTACGGCTTATGATGATAACACGCCTGTCGGTATGGTTCGTTTAATCGGTGACGGCGGAATGTCATTCTACATCAAGGACTTCGCCGTTGTTCCCGAATATCAATCAAAGGGCGTAGGCACGCTGTTGCTGAACGCTTTGGAAAAGTATATCAAAGAAAACATCAAACCCGGATGGGCGGTTAGTTTGGAGCTTATCAGCTCAAAAAATGCAGTAAAATTCTATCAAAAACACGGCTTTGAGGAACGTCCC
>JAZPYO010000008.1:0-105263 GCA_045544195.1 Eubacteriales bacterium | reverse complement strand
GCCTTCGGCGTGATTGGGACGTGAGATTGCGGAAAGTTCTTGAATTACTTTGCAAAATATGATATAATAAACTCACCGATAAATAAGAATTTGACGGAGGATTTCTTATGAAAAAGCAAATTGCATTAGTTCTTGTTTGCGTTGTGCTCTTATTGTCTATTAGTTCTTGTGCAGTACCAGAAGACGCAGTGATTGCTTCATTGGGCAAATATGAAAAGAATGAATTCTTCACTTCAGGTGGATTTCAAGATTATACCGATTATGCAAAATATTATTTCACCTCTGCCAACATTGTAGAGAATAAGTATTTGAACAAAGTACAGGAAACTGACTTTGTTATAATTAACACGCATTTGGATGATTTTGAGGGATGGATTGAAACTATAAAGAACAGTAAGTCATCGAGCGAAGTTGTTGTTAATTATGATTTTAATCGAAAAATCATCGACACGGAAGATTATTTCTATATTGATTCCGAAGACCACACATGGAGCGACGGCCACACTTCGCTTGTAAGGTATAATATTTACTTATTTGATACTCAAACTCAAGTCCTGTATTATTTCCATAACAACATATAAAGTCATCAGACAGTTAGATTAATTCCAATTTGTCGGGTAGCGAAACAGGAGAAAAACAGACACCTTTTTTTCGTTTTTACCCCTGATTAGACACCTTTTTCAACTAAATTCGCACGATTTCATTAAGGATGCAGGGCTTCGCCTTGATTTATTTGCGAAAGTGTGATATAGTGCTCTTGAAAGGAGATGAGTGTATGTATTTTGAAAAGGACAAGCGCCTTGACACAAAACCCATCGTTGATGAAATTGAAAAAGCCGTATATACGGAGTTGAAGCCGTTAGGCTTCAAAAAACACGGGCGCACCCTTCATCGCTTTGTTGATGGAGACATTTCTCAAGTCATCAATTTTCAAATAGGATGTCCGCCCAAGGGCATTTATGATGTTCTTTGGGTTAACATAGGGATTCGTGTTCCGGAATGCGAACTTCGTAGCTTTGTTCCGGAGGATACTGTTAAAAAGTATTACAACGAATACGAGTGCAACATACGGAGCCGTCTTAGAGAGATCGAAGGAAAAAAAGAGGACTATTACGATCTTCATAACTCGGTTCAAGAAATAACAGACGATATCATTCGTCAAATCAGAGAATATGTGATCCCTGCGTTCAATGCGTTGGATAGCCGTTGTGCCATCCTGACAAGCCGCAAAAACAATCCTCTCCTTAAGGCTTTAGATCGTCCTTTAATACTTTTAGAAGAATCTATGATTTGGGGGCGAATGGGAAATTTGCAGAAAGCAGAAGAGGCCTTTAATCAATATTACGACAGTAAAGCACAAGAGTATAAATGCCACGAGGGATGGAAATCATATGGTTATTTGAAAGCTCATTTGAGTTATTTAGAAGGATTAGCTGATAAATTACATATAAAAATAAACGATCCTATATGATCAAGGTCGAAAATACACACTAAACCGTTGATCTTTTGTTCGTTTTCACAGTCAAAAGCACCTTTGTCATACCGACAAGGGTGCTTTTTTTAAGTATAATACGGATATGACATCAAGGTCGATGTCATATTTTGAAAACAAAATAATTGACAGAATTTTAGTGTTGTGGTATACTGTCAGCAAAGGTTGATATTTGACGTATCGGAGGTCAACTATGAAAGAAATATTTATCAGCTACAGCACGGTAGATTCGTCGAAGGCTGAATCCGTTCGCAATATTTTAGAGGAAAACGGCTTTTCCTGCTGGATGGCGCCAAGAGATATTCCGACAGGCTCCAATTATACAAAGGAAATTCCCGTTGCTATCCGAAATTGCAGTATATTCGTTTTGATGCTGTCGGAAAACGCCCAAAGCTCACATTGGGTTTTAAAGGAGCTTGACTCTGCGGTCAATTCGGGCAAGGTCATTTTGCCCTTTATGCTCGAAGAATGCAGTCTGAACGATGAATTCAATTTTCTTTTGACGGGCACACAGCGTTATGCCGCTTATCAGAAAAAATCCGATGCGCTTGAAACGCTTATAAACCGTATACACGCAATACTCGGCACAGGGACGGATAATTACGCACACAGCGATGGCATTGCAGAGCAGACTTCAAAGGCGGCATCTAATGAAAGCCGTATGGATCTTGACAGACTCATCTGCCCTGCCTGCTCGTCAAGTGATCTTAAGGTGCTTCGCGGACGCATCAAGCGTTCGGGCTTATTTGAATTGAGCACAATGCTGCTTATCCCCGTTTTAGCAATAGCATCGTCATTTATTTTTCTCATCATAGCGTCATTCGTATTGCCGTACGATATGTTTGATCTTGTGTTGTGGCTTATCCTTATCGGAGGTATCATCGGCGGCGTTGCAGGCGAGCTTATATCAAGAACCGTCGTTACAAGACGCAGACTGAGGCGTCATTTACCAAACGTATGTTACCGCTGCAACACCTGTAAAAAGGTGTTTTTAGGTAAAAAATAAGATCGTATCAGTTACTTCAAAGCAAACTTTAATACGGAGAATTTTTATGAACGCAAGACAGTATATAGATTTTTTGAACAAGATAGAAAAGCTGAAATGCAACACACGCCATTCGTGGACAACGTGCGGAACACAGGAATCCGTTGCAGAGCATACATGGCGTCTTGCTGTTATGGCTCTGCTTTGCAAGGACGAATATCCGACGCTTGACATTGACAAGGTAATAAAAATGTGTCTTATACACGATTTCGGCGAGGCGATAACGGGCGATGTTCCGTCATTTTACAAAACAGACGATCACGAAAAAAAGGAAGAAAACGCAATTACAGAGCTGCTCAGTACGCTTCCCGAAGCTACTGCCAACGAGCTTTCACTTTTATTTGACGAGATGGCAAAGCTGGAAAGTCCCGAAGCGAAGCTCTACAAGGCGCTTGACAATATGGAAGCCGTCGTATCGCACAATGAGGCTGATATTTCCACCTGGATACCGCTTGAATACACTGAAAATCTCGTATACGGCGAGGAAAACTGCACCTGGTCGGAGTGGACTGCACAGCTTCGCGCACAGCTCAGGCGTGACAGTGAGGAAAAAATAAAACGGGAAGGAAAGCTGTAAAAACTGAAATGTCCGATATACTTGAATTGATAAACAGCATGCAGGGCGAATGCTCATGCGGCAGATCGCATTATACATCCGTAAAGGACATACGCATAGGCTCAGGACTCGTTAACAGCGTCGGGCAGATACTCCGTGAAAACGGTTTTCCCGAAAAAATTCTGCTCGTTGCCGATCAAAACACCTTAAAAGCCGCACACGGCATAGAAAAAAGTCTTGACGGCTTTGATGTACAATACAAGATATACGATGAATTGAGAGTCGCGCAGGTAAAGCACGCAGAGCAGATCGAAGAGCTTATCAAAAACGGCGACATCGGAGTTTTGTCTGTCGGAACAGGCTCTGTCAATGACATCTGCCGCCTTGCCGCCGCGCGTCAGAATAAAATGCTGTGTATTTTTGCAACTGCTCCGTCAATGGACGGCTTTGCCTCATACAGCTCCCCGTTGGTGCATAACGGCTTTAAGATGAGCTATCCCGCAGAAAGCCCGCGCGTTATAATAGGCGACACGAGAATACTTGCAAATGCCCCTGTCGAATTGAAATCGGCGGGCTTTGGCGATATGGTCGCAAAGCATGTCGGTCTTATCGACTGGCAGGTATCCTCCCTTCTGACAAATGAGCCGTACTGCGAAAAGATCGCGCACTTAACGAAAAGTGCCGTTGACGAGCTTATGAAAATGGCAGACAGAGTAACTCAAAACGATGAGCATACGGCAGGAAAGATATTTGAAGCGTTACTGAAAACGGGCATCGGTATGAGCTTTATGCAAAACTCCCGCCCCGCCAGCGGCGCTGAGCATATCGTATCGCATCTTATCGAATGTATAGAATTAAAAAAAGGCATTATACCAAATCTTCACGGAGATGATGTCGGCGTATGCACGCTTGAGGTATTGAAGCATTATGAAAAGCTGTCACGTCTGAAAAGCATCAAGGCGAAAAAAGAATGTGTCAACTGGGATGACGTATATGAATATTACGGCGATATGGCAGAAAACGTGAAGGAAGTGAACCATCCTGAAAACATCGTTGACTGTGTAAGCACAGAGCATCTTATGCAGGTATGGGGACAGATAACGGATATAATAAAGAGCTTTCCCTCTTATGAGGAATGCAAGCGCGCTATGATAAAGGCGGGCTGTAAAATAACCGTCAGCGATATCGGAAAAAGCCCTGAATTGTTTTATTCGTGTATGAAATACTCCCCGTATATGCGAAAACGTCTTACGCTTCTCAGGCTTAATAATATGATATTAACGGAAAGCAGGTAAAATAGTGAAAAAGGATCAGCCTGCGTATCTTGCCATATACAAGCGAATACGCGACGATATTGAAAAAAACGTATATAAGAACGGAGAAAAGCTGCCTTCAAAAAGAGTTTTAGCAGATGTATTCGGCGTAAGCGTCATAACAGTCGAGCATGCATACGAGCTTTTGGCAGATGAGGGATATATACGCTCTGAGCAAAGGCGCGGGTATTTTGTAGTATACCGTACGGACAGTCATTTTTCGCACCCTGACATTGAGATAGTTCACGTAGGAGCGATCGTTTCTGCCTCAAGCGAGGATATTCCCGCATCGGTATATGCTAAGGCTGTCCGCCGCGTGCTTAGCGAGAGCCGCGAAAGCATTTTACAGCGTTCGGAGAAAAACGGCATCTTATCGCTGCGTAATGCAATATCAAAATATCTTTTGCGTAACAGAGGAATGCGCGCCGATCCCGATCAGATAATCATCGGCTCGGGCGCTGAATATCTGTACGGTCTTATCGTCAAAACTCTTGGCAGAGATAAGATCTACGCATATGAGGAGCCGTCATACGAAAAGATAAGCAAGATATACGCATCCGAAAACGTAAAAAGCGACCGATTAAGGCTCGCCAAAAACGGAATAGCCACATCAGAGCTTGAAAAAACGAATGCAGATATTCTGCACGTTACCCCATACAGAAGCTATCCGAGCGGAGTTTCCGCAAGCGCATCAAAAAAGAAGGAATACTTAGCCTGGGCGCACAGAACGGGCGGAATAATAATAGAGGACGATTACGAATCGGAATTTACCGCATCTACAAAGGCAGAGGATACCCTGTACGCCCTTGACAGCGGCGAAAGCGTGATATATGTAAATACCTTTTCAAAAACTGTTGCACAGGCGGTGAGAGTCGGATATATGGTGCTGCCGAAAAAGCTCTTACCGATTTTTGAAAAGGAAGCGGGCTTTTATTCCTGCACTGTACCGACGCTTGATCAGCTTGTTCTGACCGATCTTATCAACAACGGTGATTTTGAGCGTCACCTGAACCGTGTACGCAGAAAAAACAGAAAAACTCAAAAATAAGATTTCCCACATACCGATCGATCGGTCTGTGGGAAATTTGCTTTTGAAATTCAATGAATATCCGTATTTTTAATTTTTATTCGGTGAAATATCGTTTTCCTCAAGCGTTGAATAGTCTATCGGAAATGACAATGTCTGTATCAGCCCCTTGCTTGCGATATAATGATATTTTACACCCATATCCGTCATCCATTGGCGGACGAGTGTCGTCTGATAAATGCCGTCTGCATTATTATACACCCAGATCGGTGTCGGCCACAGGCATATTTTCGGCTCTACCGTTTCATATACCTGTCTTGTAACGCCGTTCTGTCCGTGATGCGCCATCTGGACTACATCGCTTTTTATTCCGACACCGTATTCATCGAGAAGTCTGTTGCCCTCGGGAATATACGCATCACCGAGAAACAATACCGTCTGACCTTCAATATCGGCTCTGAAAATGAGTGACGTATCGTTTATATTATCCTCAGTACATTCATCGCTGACGGTAAGAAGTATTTCAAGCGTTATTCCGTCAATATTGATAACATCGCCCTTGAAAACGCTTTTACCGTGAATTTTATCAAACGCCCCTGACTCTGTAAATATATCGTACGCTTTTTTCACATCGTCATAAAGATATGCAAATCTGCCGTTTTCAGCCCTTTGCATAAACTGCCTTGACGGCGCGTTAAGATAAATATTTTTCACTTTTATCTTCTTACTTTCATCGTTTGCTATGATGATAAATTCATTGACGTGATCGTCATGCAGATGCGTTAATATCCATGCTTCGATCTCGGGTATTTTCCTGCCGCTTATCTTCTGAAGCTGTCCGTAAAGATAGCCGTTGCTGTCAGGGCTTCCCGCGCCGCCGCCGTCTATCACTATGAGCTTACCGTTTTTCGTTTTGATAACGTAGCAGTTCAGAAGCATATTGACATCGGGCGCTATCTGATAAAGCACAGCCGACGGTCTATTTTCCGCAATACCGTTATTTTGCATTTTACTGCTCCTTTTTTGAGCCTGTATAAAGTGTATAGTATACGCCCTGTTGCTCTAACAGATCATCGTGTGTGCCGCGCTCTATTATTCTGCCCTTGTCAAGCACCATAATAACATCGGAATTACGCACCGTTGACAGTCTGTGCGCGATAACGAATACTGTTCTGCCCTTCATAAGACTGTCCATACCTGCGGCAACTATTGCCTCAGTTCTCGTATCAATGCTTGACGTTGCCTCATCGAGTATCAATACGGGCGGGTCTGCAACTGCCGCGCGCGCAATGGCGATAAGCTGTCTTTGTCCTTGTGAAAGACTTGCTCCGTCCGCTGTAAGCATCGTGTCGTATCCCTGCGGCAGATGACTGATGAAGTAATCGGCGTTAACGAGCTTTGCTGCCGCCCTTACCTCCTCATCCGTTGCATCGAGTCTGCCGTATCTTATATTATCTGCAACAGTACCTGTAAAAAGATGCGTTTCCTGCAAAACAACGCCGAGAGAACGGCGAAGATCCGACTTTCTGATCTTTTCGATGTTGATACCGTCGTATCTTATCTTTCCGTCCTGAATATCGTAAAATCTGTTTATAAGATTTGTTATCGTTGTTTTGCCTGCACCCGTTGCGCCGACAAAGGCGACCTTCTGACCGGGGCGCGCGTACATATTTATATCGTGCAAAACGATCTTTTCGTCTGTATATCCGAAATCTACGTTTTCAAATACAACGTCACCCGAAAGAAGCGTATACGTAACAGTCCCGTCTGCCTTGTGGGGATGACGCCACGCCCATTTACCCGTTCTTTCCTTCGTTTCCGTAATGACTCCGTTTTCGTATTTGCAGTTTACGAGCGTAACGTAGCCATCATCCTGTTCGACGGGCTCGTCAAGCAGGGCAAATACTCTTTCAGCACCTGCAAGAGCCATAATTATGGCGTTTATCTGCTGTGACACCTGGGATATGGGCATATTGAATGTGCGTGTGAACTGCAAGAACGGAACGAGCGCTGCAAGCTCAAAGCCGCCTACACCGTTTATCGCCATATATCCGCCGACTATCGCAACGATAACGTAGTTAAGATAGCCGAGGTTGCCCATAATGGGCATTACGACGTTTGCAAAGCCGTTTGCGTTTTTGGTGGTTCTGTAAAGCTCGTCATTCAGTTTTCTGAACTCCTCTATGGAGTCCTCCTCGTGATTGAATATCTTTACTATCTTCTGTCCTTCGGACATTTCCTCAACGTAGCCGTTTAACGCGCCGAGATTTTTTTGCGTTGCACGGAAGAACCTTGCGCTCTTTCCGCCAAGAAGCCGTGTGAATATCACCGCAAATATGACGACCGTAAAGGCGACCGAGGCAAGTATGGGAGAAAGATAGAGCATAGAAATTACAGACGATATTATCGTTGCCGTTGAGGATATCATATTCGGTATGCTCTGGCTGATGAGCTGGCGGAGCGTGTCTGTATCGTTTGTATAAATGCTCATTATATCGCCGTGAGAATTTTTGTCAAAATACTTGACGGGCAGCTTCTGCATATGCTCAAACAGACTGTCTCTTATCTTTTTGAGCGTTCCCTGCGTTATATTTACCATTATGCGATTGGAAAGGAAAACGGAAATAACGCCAAGGCCGTAAGCAAAAGCGACCTTCATTATCTCTCTGAACAGATCGTCAAAGGTAGGCGGATCTATAACGGTGCTGTCGAGCATCGGGTCGATAAATTCGGAAATAAGCTCCTTGAAGAACATTGTTCCGTAAGCCGTCGTGACCGCGCTTGTTATAAGGCACACAAGAACGACAAGGCAGGCAAACGGATAGTCCTTAATAACGTATTTCAATACGCGCATTATCGTCGGAAAGGGGTTTTTCTTCTGCATTTTCATATTATTCATCGAAGTCAGCCCCCTTTATCTGAGATTCGTATACCTCTTTGTATATTGCGTTGTTTTCAAGCAGCTCATCGTGCGTGCCGACGCCGTTTATTTTACCGTTGTCAAGCACGATTATCATATCCGCGTGCGATACGGACGATATTCTCTGTGCGATTATTATCTTTGTAACGTCGGGAATATACTCTGCAAACGCTTGACGGATCTTCGCGTCAGTCGCCGTATCAACGGCGCTTGTGGAGTCATCGAGAATAAGCACCTTCGGACTTTTCAAAAGCGCTCTTGCAATACAAAGTCTTTGCTTCTGACCGCCCGATACGTTCGTGCCGCCTCTGTCTATGACAGTATCGTATCCGTCGGGAAACGACATTATAAAATCGTGCGCCTGAGCGGAAATACACGCATTTACTATATCCTCGTCGGTTGCATTCTTATTGCCCCAGCGCAGATTTTCCTTTATTGTGCCTGAAAAAAGCACGTTCTTCTGCAATACCATTGAAACGCTGTCACGCAGTGTATGAAGGCTGTAATCGCGAACGTCAACGCCGCCGACAGTCACCCTGCCGTCCGTTACATCATAAAGACGGGGGATGAGCTGAACGAATGTCGTTTTACCGCTTCCCGTGCCGCCTATAACGCCGACTGTCGCCCCCGACGGTATTGTGATATTTATATGCTCCAAATTGAGATTATCCTTGTTTTTGGAATAGGAAAAGCATACGTCTTCAAATACGATCTGTCCGTTTGAAACGTGCGTTACGGGGTTTTCGGGATCTGTTATGTCAAGCTCCTCGTCAAGCACCTCAATAATACGGTCTGCGGACGATTTTGATATTGCCATCGTCACGAACACCATAGAGATCATCATAAGGTTCATAAGAATGTTTATCGTGTACGACAAAAAGCTCGTAAGGTCGCCCGTTGACATTGCGACGCTGTTTGAATTTACGATAAGATGCGCGCCTATCCAGCCGATAAGAAGCATACAGGTGTTCATCGTAAGGTTCATTACAGGGCCGTTCATAACAACGACCTTTTCGGCGTTTACAAAGCACTTATAAATAAAGCCCGAGGCTTTATGGAACTTTTCCGTTTCGTGCTGCTCTCTTACGTACGATTTTACAACACGCATACCCGTAAGATTTTCCTGAACGCTTTCGTTCAGCTTATCATATTTTTCAAATACAAATCTGAATTTCGGAAACGATACGATAGCGATCACCGCAAGCACCGTGCCGAGAAAGGCAATAGCTCCTATATACATGAGTGAAAGCTGACTGTTTATTCTGAATGACATCACAAGCGCCATAATGAGCATTATGGGCGCGCGGACGCAAATACGTATCATCATCTGGAAGGACATCTGCACGTTTGATATATCCGTAGTCATTCTCGTAACGAGTCCCGCCGTTGAAAATCTGTCGGTATTTGCAAAGGAAAAGCTCTGTACCTTTGAAAATACGGCAAAACGCAGGTTTTTGGCAAAGCCTGCCGATGCCTTTGATGCAATAAGAGCGCCGAATGATCCGAACACAAGCGACAGCGCCGCCATCAATATCATAAGAAGACCCGTTTTGATTATCAGGTCCATATTTCCCTTTTCAACGCCCTCGTCGATTATAATAGACATAAGATAAGGTATCGCTATTTCAAGCACTACCTCACATATTATGAGTATCGGCGTTATCAACGCGTCCTTTTTGAATTCGCCCACGTATTTTGCAAGCTTTTTTATCATAAATGCCGTCCCTCCTTCGTTTCGTTTTCAATTTGTACAAGACATTTTTCAAGAGTGTCCAAAATGCAGAACAGCTCCTTCGTTTTTTCTTTTGTCAATTCATCTTTAAGCCGTTTTTCAAAGGCTGTGACCGTACCGTTTACACGCTCGTTTGCGCATCTTCCGACGTCGGTTATCCGTATGCGCTTCATTCTGCCGTCCTTTTCGTCTGAAAAACGGCATATAAGCCCGTTTTTTTCCATCAGCTTAAGAACATTTGTGACAGTTGAGCGGCGAATTCCGAACTCTTGCTCTATATCTCTTTGATACGCTTCTCCGCCGTTTGATGACAGAAAGCGGAGTATCATTGACTGTGTACGTGTCACTCCGTGGCGGCTTGCCTCATTATCAATACATCGGTGCAGTCTGTTCGTCACGTTTCCAAGACGCTTGCCGATATGCTCAGTAGCCGTAAAATTACCCTCTTTCTTTGTTAGATACCTAATTATTCTACCACCAACGTTTTTATCATTCAAGACAGTAATATTATATATTTGTAAATAAAGAAAAACTGTGTATAAGCTCCGCAAGAGCATCGATCGTGATAAAAAATTAAAGAATGGGTATTGTTTCTTTTCTTATCTTATGGTATAATTGAAAAAGCGACATTAAAGAAAGGAAAAAAGGTATGGCAAAAAAGAAAAGCCAGGGAAAAGGTCCTCTGGAGCTTATAAAAAGCTATCTGCAAAGAGTATTTATTGACGGTCTTTCGGGTATGGCGCAGGGGCTTTTCGCAACACTTATAATAGGCACTATTTTAAAGCAGCTCGGCTCATATATTCCCGGCAGCATCGGCTCGATGCTTTCAATCACGGGAGCAATAGCACAGCTTGCAACAGGCGCGGGCATCGGCTGCGGCGTTGGCGTAAAGCTCGGGGCGAAACCGCTTGTCATTTTTTCGGCAGCAGCGTGCGGCTTTGTCGGCGCGTTTGCTTCAAGCGTACAGTCATCGGGCACAGTACAGATATCAGGCCCGGGCGATCCGCTTAATGCGTTTATCGCCGCTTACATATGCATTGAAGCAGGCAGTATAGTTGCGGGAAAAACGAAAATTGATATAATTCTGACTCCGCTCGTTTCGGTAGTGTGCGGCGGTCTTGTCGGCACTCTGACATCAAGTCCCATATCACAGTTCAGCTCGTATCTCGGCGGTCTTGTTGAATACGGCTCGGAAGCACATCCGCTTCTTATGGGAATTATCGTATCAACTCTTATGGGAATGTTCTTAACGCTGCCTATAAGCTCGGCGGCAATAGGCGTTATTCTCAATCTTTCGGGTATAGCGGCAGGCGCGGCAACTGTCGGCTGCTGTGTGAATATGGTAGGCTTTGCGGTCATCAGCTACCGTGAAAACAAGCTCGGCGGCTTACTTGCTCAGGGCATCGGAACAAGCATGCTCCAAATGCCGAACATAATAAAAAGGCCTGTTATATGGCTTCCGTGTATACTCACGTCCGCCATACTCGGCCCTATATCAACGCTTTTATTCAAAATGACAAATGTGCCCGCAGGCTCGGGCATGGGCACAGCGGGGCTTGTCGGCCCGATACTCTCCTTTGCGGATATGACCGCAAGCGGTGAAAGCGTAGCATCTGTCATTATTAAGATCGCTTTAATGTACTTTATCCTTCCTGCTGTTATGTGTCTGGGATTTTCAGAGGCTATGCGCAAGCTCGGCTGGATAAGAGATTCGGATATGCGTTTACCGTCCTGACGGTCATATTAGGCTTGCAGGGTCTATGAATATTATTCTTATTCCCTTCTCGTAAGCCATTTTTACCGTGTTGGCGGTGCCGCTCTTCTCGTTTTTGCTTCTGTCGAACACGGCAATAAGAGCATCGCTGTTTTTGACCATATAGTAATTACGCTGATTGAAGGCTCTTGCGCGCTCAGAATACGGCAGTCTTCCTCTCAGAACTACGACAGAATCGGCATTCTTCACTATGCTGTCATAAAGAGACCTTTCCTCGCCGTTGAGAGCTGCGGAATGTCCATCAAACGGTATTGCGCAGATGAGCTTTACATCGGGGTGTGTGTGTTTGAATTCAAGAACGCACCTTGCCCCCCACAGATCAACGCCCGTACACATACCGCTGTAAAAAACGGTGTAGCCGTCATTATAAAGCTCGTTCACAGCTGAAGACAGAGCGTTTATAAGCAGGTGTCTTTTCTCTTTTTGAAGCGCTAAGGGCAGCTTTGACAGTCTGTGACCCGTAAATGCGGCTGATTTTTGATCAATATTCATAAATAGCTCCTTTTGATGTTGACATTTTGAATTTTATACCGTATAATAATTTTATTAATAACGAAAGGAAACGGTGGCACTCTGATGTATATAATTATGTGTCTTGACACACAGAACGGACTTATGTTCAACAAACGCCGTCAATCGAGAGACAGGGAGATAATCAAGGATATGCTTGAATTGTCTGACGGCAGACTGTTTGCAGGTATGTATTCTGCCCGTCTTTTCTCCGAAAGCGCAAAAGTGACCCTTTCAAACGACGCTTTTCCGTTTGGCGCGGGAGATGACGATTACTGCTTTGCGGAATGCGCAGTTCCAAACGAAATTGCAAAAAATGCGCAGGGATTTGTTTTATACAAATGGAACACGCTTTATCCGTGTGACCTTACCTTTGATCTTGATCTTGTCGAAAACGGCTTCGTATGCGAAAAGGTAACTGAATTCAGCGGATATTCACACGATAAAATAACGAAAGAGATCTGGAGGAAACACGATCATGAAGAATTTTAAAAAACGCTCACTTGCCGTCATTCTGGCAGCTTTAATGTGTCTTGCTGTATTTATCACAGGCTGTGAGAGCAAGAACGATGACACATCTGCATTATCAAGCAACGAGCCTGCAACAAATGCTGCGACGAATGCTGCGACTGACGCATCTACCGATGTGTCGACCGATGCTTCGACCGATGCGTCAACAGATGCATCAACAAACGCGCCCGATGAAAACACAGCGCAGCAGACTCAGGACGTTCAGACAGATGCGCCCGATGACGATTACAGCGATCCTATAACGCCGCCTGCAACGTATAAGCCCGAATTTACCGTAGCGGACTATACGGACAAGGCATACGTTGCCGTAAACAACAACGAGCCGTTTTTCACAAAGGACGAGCTTACAACAGTAGCGTTTGAATATTACAGCGAGCTTGACAGCCTTAACAGATGCGGATACGTTTTCGCTTGCGTCGGCAAGGAAACTATGCCCACTGATAAAAGAGGTGACATCTCCCACAAGCCTACGGGCTGGGAGCAAAATACGTACAGCTTCGTTGACGGCGGCGCGCTGTATAACAGATGCCATCTTATCGCATGGCAGCTTACAGGCGAAAACAACAACAAGCAGAACCTTCTCACAGGCACAAGATATATGAACGTGCAGGGTATGATCCCGTTTGAAGATATGGTTGCGTCATATGTAAAGGAAACAGGCAATCACGTTATGTACAGAGTAACGCCAAAATTTGACGGAAACAATCTTCTTGCAGACGGTGTTCTTATAGAAGGCTGGTCAGTTGAGGACGAGGGCGACGGCGTATGCTTCTGCGTATTTTCCTATAACGTACAGCCCGGTGTTCAGATAGATTACGCAACGGGTAAAAACAATGAAGTTCCCGGATTTTCCGAGGAAACAAAGGACACGGAGATCCAGGCTGACTTCATTATAAACAAGAACAACAAGAAGGTACACCTTGCTACGTGCGGAAACGTAAAGAGCATGAAGGAAGAAAACAGAATATACTTTGAAGGAAGCATTGACGAGCTTAAGGCAGCTCACCCGACGTGCACTGCCGCAGGCTGCTGCAAGCCCTTCTGATAAGTTTATTATATAACAAATTAATTAGAAATTCAATATCTGATCAAAAAATACGCCCTTGAGCAAAGGGCGTATTTTTTATTCAAGAAGTATTTCTTTTATGCGTTCTATCTGTTCTTGCGTAACGCCGCTTGAAAGCATAAAGCTCGTTGCCTTTTCGTTTACCGCATCGCCCTCGTACAGATCGAGAGCCTTCAAAAACGTATCGAACAGAGGAGTGTTTCTTGAGCGTATGCCCCATATTGAAAGGCTCGTTGCCTCATAATCGTTTATAAGATCGCAAAGCGGCACGTTCAACACAGCATTAAGCAAAAAGGCTATCGTTCCCGTTCTGTCAGCTCCGCCCCAGCAATGAAAATAGATCGGGTAATTATCGGGCTCTGACAGTATATCGAATATTTTTTTATTCGTTTCCCTGTCGCTCAGATACTCAGCGTACGGCAAAACGGGAATATTGAAGTATCTTCCGTTGTACACGTTGCTGACCTGCTCCCACAGCCCTCTTATATCAAGAACGGTCTTTATTTTAAGCTGATCTTTCATCGTTTTTATTCCCTTTTCGGTGATATTAACGTGATTATTCAGCTCTGCGCCGCGGTACAAAAGCCCTTGGCGAACGACTCTGCCGTCCACCGTGCGCCACGCGCCGCAGTCCCTTACGTTAGTCGTTCCGTCAAGTGCTATCCATCTGGGGCATAACGGTGACGTTGTAAAGGTGTATATTTCAGATCTGTCACATTCTGACTCAACGTACCAGAAATAGCGCGTGCCGACGAGCAGATTTTGAATTTCAAATTCACCGCCGCAGCAATTAAAGGTCTTTTCTTCCTTTCCCTCTTCCCACAGTGAAAGACGAACGCTTTTATATTCCTGCCAAGAAAAACGGACTGAAGGAGGCTGACTGTTATCCCCGTCGTTGCTTTTTTTAAGATCGTCCCACTGAACACTGTCAGGCACGATGTCAGATCTGTCCATATTAAAAAATTCCTTTTGCTTTGCGGTCATAAGCTCGACAAAAGCACCGTTTTGCGGCTGTATCAGCTTTATCATTTCATACCCTCGCAACAGTTTTATATTTTCACCATAAAATCATATTAGAACTCGATACTGTAAACAGTTTCTTTTTCCAAAAAATCGAAATCGTCAATATCATTAATTCTTAACTCATCGATTGGTTTCATAACCGCCGAATTTCTTTCACAATAGTTTTTGAATGTGTTGAAACTTCGTTTGTTATCTTCTGCGATCGTCACCAATATCCGCGATCCTTTTTTCTTGGCAATATCAAACACCTTTTCAATTAAACGATAGGCAAGTCCATTTCCCCTTTTTTCTTTCAATATTCCAATCTGCCATATAAACAAGCCCTCCTTTGTATCAACAGCGGTAATATAGCCTATATTCTCGCCGTCCTCGCTCGCTATAAAGCACGAATCGCTAAAAAAACGGCACAACACCCAAAATGTATAATGAGTATGCACATCAAGCGGCGGGCATATAGATGCCAGATATCTTAGCGTCGATGCATCTTCTTCTTCAACTTTTCTGATTATAATTTTTGACATATCAATCACCTACCGTAATGTTTTTCGGATAATAGCAACCGAGAAATAACCCATCATAAAAGTGCCTATGAAGTTTTCAACAAAGGACAGACACATGATTGTGATATTGTACGGTTCAAACTGTGCAATAAACGGAACTATACTTTCAAGACTGTAAAAAAAAGAGCCTATCAATTTCGCACTAAAGCTTTCAACTCCAATCGTAGCTGAATCGAAGAAAATTCTTTTACATATTCGGAATAATATATTATTGTTTGACAAAATAACATTTCCTATACTGAATGCATTATCATCAACGCTTATTGAAACAGCAAAATACAAAGCAGCAAAAATAACAACGGTTAATAGTAAAACATTAACAACTCTTATTGGCGAAATGCCGTATTTACCAGAAGCATACAATATATTGTAAAGTAAACTTGTGGATCTCCGCTTTCGTACTTTATTCAGATCTCCCATTTTGTTATAGCTGTCTATATAAGGCTTGAATTCCATATATAAAATAAACGCAATATCCTCTTCGTCATACATTCCTTGAGAAAGAAAATTCTCTTTAAGCATAACGAAATCCTTTGCTTTATAATAATTATTGATATTTCTTTTTTGTTCAGATGTTCCTTTTATTTCGTAATTATAGACAGCAAGCAAAAGTTTATTATTTACGCATGTTCCGCCTATTCCCTTACTTTTCTTTCGATATTTGCTGTTGTGAGTTTCTCTCCATGCCGACACGTCAACATCGCACCATCTTTCATCCGCAACTATTCTTCCAAAATTTCGTGTTTTAGCAAAAGATACCTCTGAAAAATTTGATATATTAAATTGCCTTTGTATATCACAATTATATATCTGCAGCTTATTATTAGGGCAAAAACTCATTCCGCCACTCTGTTTCGATGAAAAGCACAGATCTATACGAGGTAAATACGGAATATTGCACACTCTCATTTTTCCGTTATCCACCTCTGCGTCAACGAAATCGATGTGTGCATCATCTTCGAACCTCAAATTGTTCAAAAGTATGCTATTCTCATCTGTATTCTTCGCAGATGATGCCAAAAAATCACCAAAAATCGTTTGAAAACAATAAATACCTACGTGTTCAAGGTCGGAATTTGTAATTTCAAAATTTCCTGAAATTCGTGCATCTTCGAACGAAATACGGTGATCCGCTGAAGTGTCTACAAATCGCAGGTTCCTCATTTTAACGCCACCGAATACACGTGCATTTCTGAAATTCAAAAGATTGGAATCCTTTGACGATGATGTGAAGCAAGGAGAAAACACAACATTACAAATATCAATGTCATTTTCAAAACTTGAAGCAGAAAAATCCAGATTTTGCATAACAACAGGAATACTTTTCATATCATCCCAAAAGCCTATTTGGAAGGTTCCAAAAAAAAACAACATTAGTTGCTTTCAGATACCCAATGTTATATCCATCAGGCAGGTCATATTTTTCCTTCACATGTCTATAAATACCTTCGAGGCTGAAATTACTTACACACAGCGGCAGCGAACATTGATATCTGGAAAAATCAAAATTGATAATATATTCTTCTTTATCGATCAGTATTACCTGCTCCAAAAACAAATCGTCGAGAATATCAACAATTAAATGATTGGATACATCCTTTTCAGAACTAAGTGAATCTGTGTATAAGTATTTGTTAAACACATATTCGGGATTATTATCGTATATAACAAAATCAAGTATCCTTCTCATATACGGAACCGTATATATCTCTTCTGTCAGCGGATGAGTTTTTATAAATTCCGTTTTGTTATTTCCGGAAAAACTATTAAGATAATCGACAATATGTACGTTATCTGGAATAGTCCTCTCTCCACCGTATGCTTCCACCATACCTGAAGCGTACCTTTTCAATTGATCGGCGTATACAGTACCGCTGACTGTTCGAAGATATTCCATTGTTTTTATCCACCAAACAGGATAATTATGAATTTGATTTAGCAAAATTTCACTTCCTTTGAATTATTCTTCACCCCAGCACCAACGAATATTATATCACAAAACGTATTCTGTGTCAACAAGAGTACAGAGCGATAAAATAAAACAGACTCGGTACTGCCCGAGTCTGTTTATGCCGTTTTATATTACTTGGATAACGTAATATTGCTGATGAGCTTCTGGAACTTTGCCTTGCTCTTTGCAAGGTATACGTTGCCCTCACCTGCGTCATAATCGCCTACAAAATACGTGTAATCGTGGCATACATATACGTCCTCTATATCCGCGCCAACGCTCTTGGGCGCTTTGCCGTTAACGGATGAGAAGAGCGCATCGTCTTCATCAAGGAAAAGGATCGTGTCGTCGTGTGTTATATAAGCGGTCTTAACATCGTCTGCAATACGCTTTTTAGCCTTTTTGCCCTTCTTGTAGTAAAGGGTATCGTCCTCAGATCTGAAGTATACTGCCTTTCCGTCTGATGTAAGGCTGAAGCCCTTAACATCTTCTTCTATCGCTTCATCGTTACCGAGTATATAAAGCTTATCGGACTTAAGGTAGTAGATAGTTTTGCCGTCGTCGCTTATACTGCATGAATCAATACCGCCTGCGAGCTTTTCTGCAGACCACTTCTTATTGACCTTGTAAATAGCGTATTCGCCGTCAGAGTATCCTAGAAAATAGTTGTTCTGGAATTTTTCCGTCTGCTTTACGCCGTCAATAACATAAAGTCTGGACACGGATGATGATACACCGTCGATCTTTATCTTTTCGCCGCCCTTAACGGAAACGTACCACTTGCCGCTTTCATCGTTAAAGATCATCTGTGTGCGATCTGCGTTGAACGCAGGTTCAGATTTTGCAGTTGCGGATATCTTCGTCTTTTCGCCCTTAAGATTTGTAACGTAAAGAGCTACTGCGTCCTCGGATCCGTTTTCATCGGAATCAGCTTTACCGTAGTAGATGTATTTACAATCGTCTGAAAGAGCTACGACAACGCTGTCCTCGGCTACTTTTGTTGATTTGCCCTTGTAGAATACATATGTGAGAACACTGGGCTCATCCTCGTCCTCTGTGATCTCATCCTCTGCTTCTGTCTCGTCACCGGGAACGTTCAAAACGAGATAAGCCAAAGCATCGCCGTTAGGTGAAAATACCCACTGCCCAGCCTTTTCGTCCGTGATGGACTTCTTGTCGCCCTTTTTCATATCGTAAAGGAACGATGTACCGTCTATATCCGTATAAACGAGCTTTGCGCCGTTATCGGAAAGCTCAAATGATGCAGCCTCGTCAACGATCTTCTTTGAGCCTGACTTTGTGATGCTGTGCAGAGAATCCTCGGAATCCTTGTATACTGCTACCGTACCGTCAAGGCTTTCTCTGAGGCTTATTTCGCCCTCGATCTTTTCAGCAACTATCTTGCCTGCGTAAATAACTGTGCTCTCGTTGCTTTCTTCATCGTAAATAACGGAAAAGTCACCCTTGATATAGCTGTCAGGACCTGAATTTGCGATCGCAATAACGCCTATAACGCCTATAAGCAATCCTATTACAACAACTGCCGCAACGATAGCAATAAGCATTTTGTTTGACTTTTTGCCATTTGCCGCAGGTGCAGGCTGTGTTGCCTGTGCAGTCTGTGCAGTCTGTTCCGTTTGTGCAGTCTGTTCCGTCTGTGCTGTCTGCTCAGCCTGTGCTTCAAGAGCTTCTCCGCACGTCTGGCAGAACTTGCTCTCATCGGGGTTTTGTGCCCCGCACTTGTTACATACCATTGGTATTGTCCTCCTTAAAAGTTACTTGTTTTTTTAAACAGTTTTCGCTTATTATACACCTTTCGACCGAATTTGTCAATACCTTATTCAAAAAACTGTCGGATACTGTCATCTTTGTCACTCTTTCATATAATACCGAAGCGTCGGCTCTATCCAATACATAAACAGACTGTCGGGGGAAAGATGCTCATATTCTTTCATTTTTTTATAAAGAGATATGCCATCGGTCGGATCGTGCCACAGGTCAGTATAGATCACATCAAATCTTTCCTGCATCATTTTTTTCTCTGCATATTCAAACGCATCGCTCTGAACGATGTTTATTTTATGTCCGTTCGGAAATTGGCACAAAAGGTGCTTTTTGAATAAGTCTATTATCTCCTTTTCCCTTTCGACGACCGTAACGGAGCTGACGGTAGTCTTTTCGCTGACCATAAATGCATAGTACCCTAAGCCAAGACCGTATGTCAGCACCTTGCCGTTTGCCCTTTCTATCCCCTGCACCATCGTTTCTATTTCATTCGGAGTAATGCTCATCCACTCCCTGCCGTTTTCGTAAACGACGGGATATCTGAACGGCTTTTGAAAAAAGCCTATCTGCGGTATTACTCTGCCGTCAGACTTTTGCTTAAGATCGTTACACACAAATGCCTGATAGGGCTTATATTCAGCGTATGAAAGCGACCATTTTTTGCCCTTGATGCAAGGAAATTTCACAGTTTTATAATACGGATCGTTTTCGTATTTTCCGTTATCGAGCATATGCACCATTTCAAAGAAATATTTCTTGTACAGCTCATTATGCGAGAGGTTATTATCAATATCAAGCCCCGTCGCCCTTGCAAGAATGGCAGCGTACAGCGCCTGCGGTGAAACGTCCGTATCAAGCATAATATCATTCATAAATTCTTCGGTTATAAAATCGGGGATATTATTAAGAATAATGCTCAGCTTTTCAAGCAAAAAGCCGTTAAACCGTGAGTAAAGCTGTCTTTCCTTTTCGTTTGTCATATTTCAAGCGCCATTTTAAGACAGAGCTTTACAGCTTCAAACACTCTGTCAAATGATGATATATCAATATATTCCGCCGTTGTATGAACGAAGCTCATATCAGGTCCTATTGCGATTATGTCAAGCTCGGGCAAAGCGCCGCTTATAAGACCGCATTCAAGCCCTGCGTGAATTGCAGATATCTTGATATCCTTGCCCGTTATCTGCTTATACGCCTCGGCGTAAAGAGCGCGCAGGCGCGATTCCTTTCTGAAGCGCCAGCCTGGGTATCCCTGCCCCTGCTCGCAGGAAAATCCGTACTTGCGGCATACAGCGTCATATTCCTCATATACACCGTACTTTTCGCCATCATCCTCCGACCTTACGGAAACGCATATATAAACGCTTCCGTTTTCTATTTTCACAACGCCTACGTTTGCAGAGGTGCTGACAAACCCCTCCATATCCTCAGACATTCTTATAACTCCGTGCTTTATTTCCTGCATCATACCGCAAAGAGCCATCGTTTCCTCAAGCGATATTGCGCAAAGCGTTTCTGTCGGCTCTACTGTGATCTCAAATCTCATATCCTCAGGGCAAAGTCCGCCCTTTAACTCACTTACAAGCCCGTCTGCACATTTCCGTATCTGCTCTGCATCGCCCTCGACCACGCTTACAGCGTAAGGAGTTATTGCGTTTTCCTTACTGCCGCCCTCAAAAAAGCATATGGGAGCTTTTGCCCTTTGTATAAGCTGAAGCATAATTACAGATGCGTTTGCTCTGTTTTTATTTATGTCGCTTCCCGAATGACCGCCCGCAAGACCGCTTACCGTTATTTTTACGCAGTTACCTGCCTTTTTTGCTTCAAGCTGCTTTTGCATCTTCACACGCAAGCCGCCCGCGCAGCTTGTGAGGATCTCGCCCTCTTCCTCACCGTCGATATTTATCATATAATCAGCATATATTTTTGAATAATCAAACGATGACGCGCCGAAAAGCCCTGTTTCCTCCTCTGCGGTGAACAGGCACTGTAAGCGCGGCATCGGCTCTGCGCTTTCAAGCAGAGCGAGCATTATGCCGATAGCCGCGCCGTCATCTGCGCCGAGAGTCGTGCCGCGCGCTGAAAGCCTTCCGTCCTTTTCGTATATCTGTATAGGGTCTGACGTAAAATCGTGCGTGCTTGATATTTCCTTTTCGCACACCATATCCGTATGCCCCTGCAGGCAAAACGCAGGAGCGTTTTCATATCCCGATGATGCGGGCTTGTTTATCAGAACGTTACGGTTTTCATCTGCGTAATATTCAAGTCCGTGCTTTTTTGCAAAATCGCAAAGATATTCTGCGATCTTTTCCTCTGAGCCTGACGGACGCGGTATTTTTGAAATTTCATAAAAATACTGTAAATGTGTCATTTTATATCTCCGTTTTATATTATTTCATAAAGATTTGCCCTGCCCCTTTTACCGCAGAGCCTTATTGCGCCGACGCTTTCAAGCACCTTTATTGCCCCTGACAGCCTTACTCCCCGCAAGCCTGTTTTTTTCGATAGCTGCGCTGAAGTAAATTCGCCCTGAAGATCGCACGGCAAAAGCAGGCTGTGATCGTCACACCCTATCTTTACAACGCTGATGAGCCTTTTCGGAACACGGTCAAACCGCATCAAGCGTGTTTTTCTTTTCGGATTTGTCATACGGTATTCGACAAGCTCTGTAAAGCACAGATGGATCGTCAAATTAGGATCCTTCAAATGCTCCCTTATAAAATAAAGCTCAGGCAGGATGCTGTACGCATTTTCCCTTTTGGGCGATCTTCTTTCCTTGCTCATCTCGCCCGTTTCGCCGTTTAAGACGGATATATATTTCACGCACGCTACGGGAAATACGATATTGACCTTATAAAGCGGAAGAAATGCAGAGAGCTTTTTATTAAGATTTCTGAAATTTCTCGTCTGTATCTCCGTTATTACGCCGTTTTTGAAAATATCGGCTATATATCCGCAAACAGAAAACTCGTGATATGCCTTGTCAGGCTCTGATGCGTACTTTAAGACTGCGTGTAGCGTTCCCTCTGAATACGTGCCTATGTTATATCTCTCGTGCTCGGAGTGCATAACGGTCTGCATAGCGTCATTGAACATCTGCTCTGTAAACAGCACGCCCATATCATTCACCCCGCTTACAATAAATACCGCTGTTAAAAGCGTATACGGCATTTTAACACATAATCGTATAAATTGCAATGTTTTTTGCTTTAATATTTATTAATAGTTTTGCCTTGACTTGAACGAAAAGGTATGGTAAACTGTATTTACCATAAAACATACGGAGCAAAATATGACATTAGGCGAAAAGATCAGGTATTACAGAAAAAAAGCATCGCTGACACAGGCGGATCTTGCAGGCGAGCATATGACGAGAAATATGCTCTCTCAGATAGAAAACGGCTCGGCAAAGCCGTCTTTGGCAACGATCGAATATCTAACACGCCGTCTTGATCTTCCATCTGGCTTTCTGCTTACGGAGAAAAACGACATAGGCGAATACGATTACTTAAAGACCTTACAGGAATACAAGACGCTTTATAAAAACGGCGAATACAGATGCATACTCGAAAAGGCGGAGCGGTATGACGGCGAGATCTCCGATGAGATCGCCGCAATGCTTGCAGACTGCTGTCTTTCGCTTGGCAAGGACGAATACAGATCGGGCGATATGCCTCTTGCCGAAAAGCACTTTTACGCCTGCATAAGCTACTGCGGAAAAACGCTGTATAATACGGACGAGCTTAAAAACACCGCAAAGCTGTATATGAACCTTATAAACTTTTATTTCGGAAAATATGCAGGTGATTTCGTTGATTTTTCGGACGACTCGTTTTTCGGCAACGACTGCCTTTGCGAATATCTTTACGTATACTGTCTGAAGCTGATCGAAACGGGCGGCGCTGAGCATGCTATTGCCGCATCTGAGCTTCCCATTTTTTCAAATGAATGCTTTGTTATGCACATATACGCAAGATATGAAATGTCAAAGGGAAATTATACAGAGGCAAAGCAGATGATGACAGAGCTGCTGAGCCGTCCTGCAAGCGAGCATACGGCGCAGCTTTTGTATAACGTATATTCAGATATGGAGTCGATATGCAGAAGCAGCGAGGACTATAAAAACGCATATAAATACGCAAAGCTGAAGGGCGATCTGTATTCAGCCATAATCCATCAGATGTGATCGGTATTGACAAACGTTTCATCTTGTGATATAATACAAAAAAAATAAGCATACGGGTGCTTTGAGGGAAGTTCGGTGAAAATCCGTCGCAACCGCCATTACCGTAAACGCAATTATTGCAAAGTCGGAATACTCACCCCGTGTGTACGGCACCGATCATTCGGAACATTTTTGGGCAAGGAAAAGTGCGGCCGCTTTCTGTTGGGGAGTGGTGTACCTTCCCGACTGTTTGCCGCTGCGCTTTTACATTTGCTATCATTTGTAAAAGCGTTTTTTCGTTTTACGGAAAGGAAAAAATATGGCGTATTCAAAAGAAAATTGTATATCGCTGCTTGTGGAAAAGAAAAAACAGCTGAAGGAAGAAGGATCAGACCGTTATCCCCGCAGATCAGATTTCGATGCGTACGAGGTGATGGCAATAAAGGCACATCTCGGCCCGTGGCCGCGCGCGCTCGAAAAGGCGGGACTTAAAGAAAGGACTGAAAAGAAATGAAAAAGCTCTTAGTTATCACCGTAATTTTATCCCTTTTACTTACGTCTTACGTATTTGCGAGCAATGACGTCGTATACGTTACGATAGCAAACGGCACGCTTTTGGCAGAGCGCAAGGCAGTGACCCTGACAGATGCCGACGGCGACGGGGCGCTTACGATAAACGATGCCCTTATGCTTGCCCACGATAATAAGGACGATTACGGTTATGCAAAAACGGAATACGGTCTGAGCCTTACGAAGCTCTGGGGCGTAAGCGCCGACGGCTTCGGATATTACCTTAACAACGGTATGGCGTACAGTCTGTCCGATGCGGTAAAAAACGGCGATGAGATATACGCATTCGTTTATACGGATAGCGTGGGCTTTTCGGACACGTTCTGCTTTTTTGACAGCTCCTGTATTCAGGCAGTATGCGGCGAGGATATAAAAATGACGCTTATGCAGGGAGCATTTGACGAAAGCTGGAATTATACGCCCGCGCCCGTTGCAAATGCCGAAATTATGATCAACGGCGAAAAAAGCGGTATCGTTACCGATGAAAACGGCAGCTTTACCGTAGAATTCGACATTGACGGCATATATAAGCTCAGCGCCGTAAAGGAAGGGGCAAATCTGACACCTCCCTATGCAGAAATAGAGGTAACTCAGGTATCAGATACCGGTGACGGTGCGGTATCCGTCATTACTTCCGTAATGGCAGCGTCGCTTATCGCAATAAGCTGTGTAAAAAAAAGAAAAGAAAATGCGTAAGCTCATCTGCATTTTTCTCGTATGTCTTTTGACGCTTAATGCATACGGACTTGATATCACCGAAAGCGCATCGCATACAGAAATACAGAGCTTTATAAACGGTGAGCTTACGGAAAATGCGGGCGTCAGCTCTGAGTGGTATATATTCGCTTTAAGATACGGCAATTACGATCTTTCAAGCTACACGCGCGCTCTTGATAAATATATTGCCGAAAACGACGTACCGTCGGTAACGCTTTTAAAGTATGCCCTTGTATATCTTGCGTGCGGAAGAAATACCGTATCGGTTTCCGATATGCTGAAGAACGTTCAGGAGCAAAGCACCGTGATGTATACCGTTTTTGCCCTGCATTTAGCGAACAACGGAATACTTTTGAACGGCAAGGACACAGCTATGCTCTGTACAGAGCTTTCAGAGCGCCAGAACAGCGATGGCGGCTGGTCTGTTATAAACGGCCGCTCTGATGTTGACGTTACCGCAATGGCGCTTCAAGCCCTTGCAAAGCACGCAAACGGATACGAAAGCACAGTTGAGAAGGGTCTGTCTTATTTATCGTCGCGTCAGAACGAAAACGGCACATTTTCAAGCTACGGAGTTGAAAACGCGGAAAGCACAAGCCAGGTCATCATTGCCTTATCCGATCTTGGAATAGACTGTAAGACAGATGCCCATTTTATCAAAAACGGGCTTACCGTGCTTGACGGGCTTGATGCCTTTAAGGTTGACGGCGGTTACAGTCACGCTTTACAGGGGCAATACAGCACCCTTGCTTCATCGCAGGCTATGTGTGCCATTGCCGCATATGAAAATGACGGTTATTTTTACATTTTTGAAAAGCCGTCTGTACCGTCTATACCCGAAACGGATGCCGTACAGCCTGCGCAAACCGATAATATTCAAGCATCGGGAAACGACGGCACAGGTACATCGGAAGAAAAAAAGGACTCTATGCCATTATGGCGGATAATATTCATAATTGCAGTATGCATAGCGTTTGCCGTTATATGCTCCGTTCTTATAATAAAGAAAAAGACGAAGGCACAGAATTTTATAACGGCGTTTTTAGCCTGTGCGCTTGTTATATGCATATCGTTTTTTATCGACGTGTCAACTCCCGATCAGTATTACGGGCAGGCAAGCGGTGATAAAGAGCCGACAGGATACGTTACAATTTCCGTAAGCTGCGATGCCGTAGCGGAAAACGGGATCATCGTGCCTGAAACGAAGGTCGGGATCTTTGAGCATCAGTCTGTATACGATATACTGCTCAGTCTTTCAAAAACGCATAAATTTACACTTGACGTAAGCGGAAAGGGCGAGTTTGCCTACATAAGAGCAATTAACGGAATAGCCGAGCATCAATACGGCAACATGTCCGGCTGGGTATACACCGTAAACGGTGTATCACCGCATTTATCGTGCGGGGCATATTATCCGTCTGATAATGACATCATACGCATATATTATACGACGGACGGAACAGATGCCGTTTCATAAAACAAAAGAACGCTTTGGGATATGCCCGAAGCGTTCTTTTCATTTTAATTGAAATCTTATTTTCCCGTTTGTTCCTTATCCTTGACGTATCTGCCTAAAATTCCACCTGCTATCACCATAATGATAAATCCCAAAAGATTGTTCAATACGGCAAGGGCGTACTGCTCGGCAAAATAAAGGTAATGCACAAGCTCCTCAGGCGCGCCTGCTGCGGCTATCTCCATAAACGTGGATGCCGTTCTTACGATAAGGTCGCACGCAAGGCTTACAGAGAAAAACTGCACCGCTATTCGTCTGTTTACGCATCTTTTGCCGAATACGCTTTTGATAAAAGCGAAAAAGCCCTTTCGCTCCGACGGTGAAAGCCAGAGCGTATTTTCCCTTTTACGCATTTTTTTCAGCGCGAAATGCGTATATGCTATCAGCACGGTGTTCTTCGACAAAAAGAATACGGCTGTTATCAAGGCTGAAACAAGCGTCATAAATCCGTTTGCATCGGAAATATCGAATATGACGTAGCCGTTGACTACGCACACGCAAAGATAATTCATAAGGTATGAAAAAAGAACGCCGCACATAAGAATTGCAATTCTCGCAAGGCTTTTTTTCACCCCGTAGCAATACACGGACAAAACGACCGCCGCATACGAAAAATACATAGCCATTACCGTTATTGCGGGTAACAGGTAAGACAGTATCATATCAAGCGCAGTCAGCGAATAGTCGCCGTGTACGTAATATCCGTGAAGATATGAAAAGAAGAAATCGTTTATCAGCGGAATTATAAGCGCAGAAAAAATCAGCGACATCGTAAGGAGCTTTGAAAACTCATATTCCCTACGAGCCGCTTCTTTATCGTGCAATATAAACGGTTTGCGTTGCTTTATGCCCATTCCTTAAAGCTCAATGTCAGCCAGAATATCTCTCAGCCTCTTAAGCTCATCAGCAGAAAGCGTGATGCCCTTACCCATTTTTTCGTGAGAATCGTCCCACGAGCGAATGTCATACTTAGGCTCGTTGCCGTTCCAGCTTACCAAATTGAGCTCCTTTGCCCAGCCGCCCTTTTCCTCGGAAATATTGCCAAATGATTCTCGGATCTCAAATTTAAGTTCTGCCATAGCAAAACCCTCCACATACTAATATTTTTACCCTTACATAATATCGTATTATGATTAAAAATATATTAATATACGGTAACTTTTTATGATAATATACAATTTTATTTACAGTAAAATGCACTTTATCGGTCATTGTACATTCTTTTTATGCATCTTTATATCAAATTGCAAAATCCGACGTTTAACGATTGACAAAACGTGCCTTGTGTGATAAAATTAAAAGATACAAAGGACTTACTTTAAAAAGGGGGTATTGCATTGGAAAACGAAGATGAATTCTGGGATCTTGACAAGATAATACCCCAAAGACCGAAAGCTGAAAGCAGCTTTGATGAGCCTGATACATCAAGCGTTGAGATCACCTTCGGCAAAGGCGAATCAGACGTCGGAAAGCCCGTACCCGAAAGGCACATCAAGGCAAAAAGCATAATCGACACGTACGAAAACAGATCGGGCCGTCTTATTATTTCGTATGAGCCGAAATGCAAGAGCATAACGTCAGTCAAGGTCTACTCCTGGCCCGTTAAATACACCTTTTACGAAAAATTCGTCAGCGACGGGGAAAAATATTATAAGGCTTCAATACCCGATGATTGTCCGTACACACCGTTTTTTTCGTATATGCCGCAATATAACCAGCTTAATATACGCCAGATGAGGTATTATATAAAATGGCGCAGCTCATTCAGAAAAAAAGACCCGCTGCCCACCGATTTCAGCTACGTTTTGCTTTTCATATACGAGCTTTTGAACCTTGAGCGTATGTCAACGCCTGAAAAAAGGCTGAATATGCTGTGCGATATATGGCTTTATTACAGAGAACAGTTCCCGCATTTAAACAAGTACCTTACAGAATGGGTGTGCGATTTCTGCCTTTTACACAGGCTTCCGCCGCCGACGGAGCGTCTTAAGGCGATATTGCCCGACATTTACAGGATATCATCGCTCAGAGAGTTTTACACCGACGATCAGCTTCCGTACTCCATGGAAAGCTATATTACATCAAGCTCATCGTATAATTATCTGAGATCGACAGTTGTAAACGCCGAAAATGAGGATATATTCAAAAAGCACGTTATAAGAGCAGGCGCGTACGCCTTGGAAAAGGCTCAGGACGGCGATGCTTCTCAGAACACCCCTGAGCTTATCCGCATAAGCCGAAGCAGCTACAGCGGAGCGTTATGCACGCCTGATGTCAAGCGTCGGATAGATATAGACTGCTACCGAGTCAAGCAGAACGTAAAATATAAAAACGAGATAACCGCGCTTGTAAGATACTGCGAAAACGGCGTGCGGGCGCATTTGGGAATAAAGAGCCGCATTTCATCAAGCGGACTTTCAGATGAGCTTATGAAATACGCAAACGAGTATTTTGAAGCGGAGCTTCCGCCGTTACGCACACCGACGCAGAAGCGTTTGGCGGACGAGGAAAGAAGATACGCCCTTTACGATACGGACACGTCCGATTTTACAACGGACGACGCCTTGATGCTTGAAAAAGCCTCGTGGGAAATAACAAAGGAGCTTGTAACGCTTGATGAGGACGAGCCGAAAACGGAAATAAATGAGCCTGTAACGGACATACCGATGCAGTTATCTGACTCCGAGTCGGTATACGATACGCTTTTACGCGCGTTACAGCCGTTGCTTTTTGATGTCCTTCGTCTTATTCTGAATGGCAAACGCGCGCAGGCAGAACGCTTGTGCGTGGAAAACGGAGCGTTTTTTGACGGGGCTGTGCAACAGATAAACGAGCTTTCGTGTGATATTACAGACGATATAATTATAGAAAACGGAGCAGTAGTGCAGGATTATGAAGAGCTGCTCAGATCAGCATTTGAAAGGATTGAGCTTTGATGGACGAAATAAAAATACCGAAAAGGATCCTTAATTCCTTGATGAATTCCATTTCTGCCGGCGTTGTGCCGAGAAGCGGCGCGCCGTATATTGCAATAGGCAGAGAGGAAGAAATAAAGACCCTATCGCGCGACCTTGAAAACGTAGCTGACGGCGGCAGCGGTATGCGGTTTATCATAGGCAAGTACGGAAGCGGAAAGAGCTTTCTTATCCAGCTTATGCGCGGATACGCGCTTGATAACGGATTTATCACCGCCGATGCCGATCTGTCACCTGAAAGACGCTTGTGCGGAGCTAAGGGAATGGGCAGAGCGACCTTCAGGGAAATAATGAAAAATCTTTCCTCAAAGTCATCGCCTGACGGCGGAGCGCTGAGCCTGATAATATCAAAATGGCTGTCGGATCTTCAGTATGATGCCGTAAGCAGCGGAATAATGCCCGATGATCCTATGCTTGAAAAATGTGTTATGCAAAAGCTCATGCAGTCGCTCTCGGTCCTGCGTCAGCTTGTCGGCGGATTTGATTTTGCCCAGGTGCTTTTGAAGTATTACAGAGCAACGCGTGACGGCGATGATGAAACGTGCGCACTGTGCTTAAGGTGGCTCAGGGGTGAATATTCAACGAGGACTGAGGCAAAGCAGCAGCTTCGTGTAAGCGGCATTATAGACGACGATAACTGGTACGAATACATCAAGCTGTACGCTGTATTCTTCCGTCTTATCGGCTATAAGGGCTTTGTTGTGTTCATCGATGAGTGTGTTAACCTATATAAAATATCAAACAGGATCTCAAGAGAAAACAACTACGAAAAGATACTTTCGATGTTCAATGACACCTTGCAGTGCAAGGCAACGGGGCTTGAGCTGATACTCGGCGGAACTCCCCAATTTCTTGAGGACAGCAGACGGGGGATATACAGCTATGAGGCTCTGCGAAGCCGACTGTTTGACGGCAGATTTGACAGTGCCGAATACAAAAACCTTATAGGTCCTGTTATTCGCTTGAAGCGTCTGTCTGATGCGGAGCTTTTTGCCCTGATACTGAGAATAACACGTCTGCACAGTCAGCTTTACGGCGTACAGGCAAGAATAAGCACAGACGAAATGAGGGCGTTTTTAAATCTTTGTCTTGCCCGCGCGGGCGCAGACGTTATGATAACGCCCCGTGAGATAATAAGAGATTATATTACCCTGCTTAACATTCTTATGCAAAATCCGAATGCCACGCCGCTTGAAATAATTAAAACTGACGCCGTATCGCTTAAGACCGATAACAACGCGCAGGACGGTGAGGATGATACATTCGATCCTGCCGATATTGATTTTTAAAAGGAGCAATAAAAAATGAGTGAAATAAAAGATATAGGCTTATACAGCTCGGGAATTGACAAGATAGAATGGGTAGCGTCATATATGCCGCTTCTCAATGCGATAAAAGCGGATTTCATAAAAAATCAGCCGTTTAAAGACTTGAGAATATCAATGTCAATACACCTTGAAGCAAAAACGGCGTACCTTGCAACCGTTCTCAAGGCAGGCGGCGCTGAGGTATATGTCACGGGCTGCAATCCCCTTTCAACACAGGACGATGTTGCAGCAGGCCTTGCCCATCTCGGCTTTGAGGTAAACGCCATTCACGGCGTAAGCGATGAGGATTACGAGCGTCACCTTGAAAAAACGCTGTCATTCTGCCCGCATCTTATAATCGATGACGGCGGCGACTTTATAAATCTCCTTCACGGCAAGTGCAGACAGTACGGCAAGGAGCTTATCGGCGGATGTGAGGAAACGACAACGGGCATACACCGTTTGAAAGCGCGCAAGGCGCGCGGAGAGCTTGATTACACCATGATGGACGTAAACGATGCCGACTGCAAGCATCTTTTCGACAACCGCTACGGCACAGGTCAATCAACGCTTGACGGAATAATGAACACAACAAACCTTATAATAGCGGGCAAAACCGTTGTTGTCGGCGGATACGGCTGGTGCGGCAAGGGCTTTGCTATGCGCGCAAAGGGTATGGGGGCTGTCGTTATCGTAACCGAGATAGATCCCGTAAAGGCTATTGAGGCTAAAATGGACGGCTTCACCGTAATGCCTATGGCAAAGGCAGCTCCGCTGGGCGATCTATTCGTAACGCTGACAGGCTGCTGCGATGTAATAACAGCAGAGCATTTTGACTGTATGAAGGACGGAGTTCTTCTTGCAAACTCAGGTCACTTCGATGTTGAAATAGACAAAAAGGCGCTCTGCCAAAAGGCAGTAAAGGTCTGGGAAAGAAAGCCGAATATCACAGGCTATCAGATGCCGGACGGAAGAATAATAAACCTTCTTGCCGAGGGCAGACTTGTAAACCTTGCATCAGGCAACGGACACCCTGCGGAGATCATGGATATGTCATTTGCTATTCAGGCTAAATGCCTTGAATATCTTGCGAAGAACGGCAGAAATATGCCTGTCGACCTTTACAGCGTACCGCAACAGATCGACCGCTATGTTGCGCTTGAAAAGCTCAGAGCCTGCGGTGATGAAATAGACGTCCTCACCGAAAAGCAGGAAAAATACCTTAACGCATAAAGGAGCGCCATATGAAAACAGTAATCGGAATAGACGTAGGCGGAAGCACTACAAAGATCGTCGGATTTGACGAAAACAAAAATCTCATAATGCCGACGTCCGTAAAAGCTACCGACCCTATAACATCGGTATACGGTGCGTTCGGAAAATTCACCCAGGAAAACGAGCTTGAGCTTTCTGACATAAAGCGTGTGATGATAACAGGCGTAGGCTCTTCGTTTCTTTCAAAGCCGATATACGGTCTTGAATGCTGCCACGTTCCCGAATTTGAAAGCGTAGGGCTTGGCGGACTGTATCTTTCAGGGCTTGACGATGCGATAGTCGTAAGCATGGGAACAGGTACATCGATAACACACGCAACGATGAAAAACGGCAATTACGCCTTTGAATATCTCGGCGGTACGGGTGTCGGCGGCGGCACGCTGTCGGGTCTTGCTAAAAAAATGCTCGGCATTGACAGCATCGAATCTACCGTAATGCTTGCCGCAGATGGAAATATAGAGCATGTCGATCTTCGAGTAAAGGATATGACACAGAAGGACATCGGACTTTCAGACAACATAACGGCGGCAAACTTCGGCAAGCTGAGCGACCTTGCAACAAAGGGCGATATTGCTCTGGGTCTTATCAACCTTGTATTTGAAACGGCAGGTATGATGAGCATTTTCGCCGCAAGAACACACGGCATAAAGGATATAGTCCTCACAGGACATATGACGAGAATACCGCAATCAGCGGGGATATTCAAGGAGCTTTCTTCACTTTTCGGAGTAAATTTCATAATTCCGAAAAATTCGGAATTCGGCACTGTAATAGGCACGGCTCTGTTAGACGGTAAAAGACAATGAACGAAATACTGAAAAGCAAAAAGCTGTATATTTTCGATATGGACGGCACGGTATATCTTGAAAATACCGTTTTCCCGTTTGCCGTATCGTTCATTCACAGACTGAGAAAAGCGGGAAAAAAAGTGCTTTTTTTCACAAATAACGCATCACAGAACGTAAGGGTATACCTTGACAAGCTCAACAGAATGGGCTTTGAGGCAACAAAGGATGAAATACTTTCGTCTGCCGACGTTTGCGCAGCCTTTCTCACAAAATACAGAAAGGGCAAGAGTGTATATCTTCTCGGCACACCCGAGCTTGAGGAGTGCTTTTGCACCTACGGCGTTCAGCTTACAAACGAAAACGGCAATGCAGATATAGTTGTTGTCAGCTTTGATAAAACTCTTACATACAACAAGCTGAATCACGCTTGCAGATTTATCCGTCAGGGCGCGGAATTTCTGTCAACCCACCCCGATCTGAACTGTCCTGTAAAGGACGGATACATTCCCGACAGCGGTGCTATATGCGCCGCAGTTACAGCATCAACGGGCAAAAGCCCGCGGTATTTCGGAAAGCCGCACAAAGAGACCGTTGATATGATATGCGAAATAACGGGTATCGACAAAAACGATATGTGCATATTCGGCGACAGGCTGTATACCGATATTGCAATGGGCGCCTCACACGGAATAACGAGCACGCTCGTATTAACGGGCGAGGCAACAGAGACAGAAGCATTGCAGGCAAGCCCGAACGCAAGACCTGATTTTATTTATCCGTCCTTGCAGCAGGTCGATGAAGATATTTTTGAATAAAAGAAAGGAAGAATTGAAAATGATACACGAAAAAGTCTTTTATCCCATTCCGTCTGATGAAGGTGTTGTCCTTACAAGCTATCTGCACGACAGATCGCCCGAATACACCTACAAAAAGCGTCCCTGTATGCTCGTTTTACCCGGCGGTGGCTACGAGGTATGCTCTGACAGAGAGGCAGAGCCGATAGCGCTTGCTTATATGAACAAGGGCTTCAACGCATTCGTATTAAGATATTCATTAAAAAGCAAGGCGGTATTTCCCCGCCCTCTGATAGATGCATTATTATCTGTAAAATTCATAAAGGATCACGCAGAGGAATACAATATCGATCCGAATCAGATATTCGCAGTAGGCTTTTCCGCAGGCGGTCATTTGTGCGCAGCGCTCGGTACATTCTGGAACGATGAGGAGCTTAAAGCGCAGTGCGGCTTTACCGCAGACGAGGGTAAGGTAGCCGGCACTGTCCTTGCATATCCCGTTATAACAGGCGGCAAGCATGCTCACAGAGGAAGCATCGATAACGTTATAGGCGACAAAATGAAAAAAACGTACGGTGTGGAAAAATACTCAATAGAAAATCAGGTACACGCGCAAAGCGCTCCTGCTTTCATCTGGCACACATTTGAGGATAACTGTGTTCCCGTTGAAAACTCACTTCTTATGGCAAGCGCGTTAAGACGCAATAACGTTCCGTTTGAAATGCATATATTCACGAAGGGCTGTCACGGTCTTTCCCTTTCAAACGAGCAGACGTCTCTCAACGGCGAAATGTTCATAAACCGTGAAGCTGAGGTATGGTTCGATATGTCAGTCAAATGGATGAACGTTATGATGAACGAAAACAAATGATAATAGACTTTCACACACACATTTTCCCCGATGCGATAGCAAAGCGCGCAATAACGTCTTTAGCAGAGCAGATAGACTATCTTTATCATCCCGTAACGTACGGCTCAAAAAGCGAGCTTTTATCGAGAATGGACGAATGGGGCATAGATGTTTCCGTAGCTATGCCCGTTTTGACAAAAATATCGCAATTTGAACGCACGAATGAATTTGCAAAAAGCGTAACTGACGGCAGGATCATATCCTTCGGCGGAATACATCCGCAAACGGACGATTACAAAAAAGATATTGACTGCATTTGTTCTCTCGGCTTGAAGGGTATAAAGCTGCACCCGGAATACCAAGCGTTCAATGTCGATGATAAAAATATGCTGAAATTATATGATTACGCCTTATCCAAAGGGCTTATGCTGATGTTTCACGCAGGGGCAGACCCGGCATATAAAGCGCCGTTCCGTTCAAGTCCCAAGGCATTCAGATCCGTGATCGACGAAATGCAGGGCGGAGTTATTATCGCCGCGCATTTGGGCGGACACGCGCAGTGGGATGATGTTGAAAAATACCTTGTAGGCACGAAGATCTATCTTGACACGTCTATGGGAACGGAATATTACAAAGAGGAGCAATTTATACGCATTGTAAAAAGCCACGGTAGCGAAAAGATACTTTTCGGCTCTGACAGTCCGTGGAGCAATGCGAAAAAGGAAATAGAAAATATCTGTTCTATGCCATTGACCGACAAAGAAAAAACCGACATTCTCGGTGCATCGGCACAAAGGCTGTTAGGTCTTTGAAACACAAAATAAACGCTTCCAAACCGTTGAAACGGCAAGGAAGCGTTTTTCTTATGCTTTCTTTTTTAATCGGTAGTAATATACTCTACCGCATTTGTACGTTTTGACCTCATCGTACATTTCGAGTATTTTCGGATTGTCGGACAGGAAAGCTTCACTTTCCGTTTCGCACAGCACTATCGCATCGTCCTGCACCATATCCGACTTATACAGTCTTTCAAGAGCGTCGGGCAGAATATCCGATGCGTACGGCGGATCAAGAAATATTATTCCGTATTTCCGTCCTGAATTTGATGCCGCCCTGATATACTCCTTATAATCAAGATTCATTATCTTGCATTTCTGATACAGCTTTGTCTTCTGAGCATTCTGGCGTATGATATCGCACGCTTGCTTTGACATATCGCACAAAACTGCATTCTCTGCCCCTCTTGACAGAGCCTCAAGCCCCATCTGACCTGATCCTGCAAACAGATCAAGAACGCTTCTGCCCTCTATTTCAAACTGTATCGAGCTAAAAACCGTTTCCTTTATTCTTTGCAGTGTGGGGCGTGTTTCCTCTCCCTCAAGAGTGGTAAGCGCGCAGCCTCTTGCGCTGCCCGTAATTATCTTCATAGTAACCTCTGCCTTTTATTTCATCAGTGCTTCGTAAAGCGCTGTAATGTCCTCAACACTCGTGTCCTTCGGGTTTCCGGGGCGGCACGCATCGTCATAAGCGGACTGCGCCAAGAAAGGAATATCCTCTTTTTTAACGATATCCTTAAGATCGGCAGGTATTCCGACATCAAGCGACAACTTCTTTACCGCGTCAACTGCTGCCTTACGATACTCATCAACTGACATATTTTCCGTTCCGTGAACGCCCATAGCCTTTGCGATATACTTATACTTATCGCCCGTTTCAGATGCGTTATATTCCATTACCGTAGGAAGAATTATCGCATTTGCAACGCCGTGGGGAGTGTCATACAATGCTCCGAGCGGATGCGCCATCGAGTGAACTATACCAAGTCCTACGTTGGAAAATCCCATACCTGCAACGTACTGACCGAGAGCCATGCCCTCTCTGCCGTCTGCTGTGCCTTCAACTGCTGCTCTGAGGCTTCTTGAGATGATCTCGATAGCTTTCAGGTGGAACATATCGGAAAGCTCCCACGCGCCTTTTGTTATATATCCTTCAATTGCGTGAGTCAGTGCATCCATACCTGTAGCTGCTGTCAAGCCCTTGGGCATAGTTGACATCATATCAGGGTCGATAAATGCCACGACGGGAATATCGTGAACGTCAACGCAAACCATTTTGCGATTTTTCTCAACGTCTGTTATAACGTAGTTTATCGTAACCTCTGCCGCCGTTCCCGCCGTTGTGGGAACTGCAAGTATCGGAACGCACTTGTTCTTTGTCGGAGCAACTCCCTCAAGTGAGCGGACATCCGCAAATTCGGGGTTGGCGATAACTATTCCGACTGCCTTTGCCGTATCTATCGACGAGCCGCCGCCGATGGCAACTATGCAGTCAGCGCCGCATGCCTTGAACGAAGAAACCCCCGCCTGAACATTTTCAATAGTGGGATTTGGCTTTATATCGGTGAAAAGAGTGTAAGGGATACCTGCTTTTTCAAGAAGGTCTGTAACCTTTGCAGAAACACCGAATTTTACAAGATCGGGGTCTGATGCTACAAACACCTTTTTAAAGCCTCTTGCCTTGATCTCCTCAGGAATAGCCGTGATAGCTCCTGCACCGTGGTAAGACGTTTCATTAAGTACAAATCTGTTCATTTTGAATACGTTCCTTTCAAATTTATTGCTTTCGCTGTCTTTATTATAACCCAAAATTTACCGAATTACAATAGATTGTTTGTTAATTCTGATATTACGGTTGACTTTTTAAAGCAAACGATATATAATTTTTATGAGGTGATCCTTTGCAAAACAACAACATCATTATTAAGCACTTTGAGGAGCTTTCGGGCAGATGCGATAAAATATATTCCGTCGTATTTTCCGACTTTCTTGATCTTCAGATGCAAAGCCTGCTTATAAAAAGCGGAATACCGTTCAGCCGTCTTTGCGGCGGTTATGAAGGCTCGGAAAGAAAAATAGCCGTATTCGGTGAGGAATATCTGTACGGTGCAGAGCTTGAATTGCCTGCCGTATGGATGAATATTTCACCAATAGCGCCGAAATTTGCAGACACTCTTACCCACCGCGACTATCTAGGCGCGCTTATCAATACGGGCATTGAGCGGTCTGTTCTCGGAGATCTGATAATACACGAAAACTCCTGCTTTGTATTCATAATGGAAAATATGGCTCAGTACATTATTTCCGAGCTTAAAACGGTAAAAAATACAAAAGTGAAATGTATGACGGTTGAAGCTCTTCCGCCGTTTGCAATAGCGCAGCCCGAGGAGATGACGGTCATTTCAGCGGGCAACAGAACAGATGCCGTTATTTCCTCTGTATACAATATATCAAGGAGCGATGCCGTATCGCTGATACAGGGCGGTAAGGTGTTCATTAACAGCGCCGAGCTGTCGCAAAACCACAAGATGTTAAAGGAAAACGACATAGTTTCAGTGAGAGGCTACGGAAGATTTATTTTTTCGCACATCACCGACAGCACGACAAGAAGCGGCAAATTGCGGATAGTAATAAAAAAGTATAATTAAAAACGGATCTCCCGTATATAATGGGAGATCCGATATTTTTACGGCTTTAACTGTATTAAAATATGCTTACCGTCACTTTTTATCGTGTGATAGATATTATCCTCCAAAACGGGAAGATCGTATGTTGTAAGATCGATAGAATTATCAAATTCGATGTTTTTCAGTCCGTAATAAAATTCAAATTCGTATCTTCCCCAGTGCCAGCCCGAATCTCCGAAGGTAACGGGGATCAGTCTGTTCATCATCTGAAAATCCTGGGGCATATTCCGTATCGTTATATCCTGACCGATAGATCCTGTGATCTGTACCTTTTTGACCTCATCACCGTCAAGCAGACCGAGATGTATAAGATCGTCCACCGTTGAGCTTATACGGTATTCAGTATATTGCTTCTGACTTGCAAGGGCATTTCCGTATGAGAAAGCAAACACAACAAACATCCAGCACAACGCAACGCTTACGAGCTTTGCCCAATATATTTTCTTTGACGATGCCATATAGATCGCCCACAGCGATATCATCGCACCGAAGCCGTACATAGCTCTGGGGGCGATTATGGGCTGAAGCAAAAACGGATATGCGCCGAAGCACAGAGCGATCATCAAAAGCGTTGCTGCTACGGCTACTATTGCGGCTATATATTTTTTCTGCTTTGAATTGCGGATAAATGCATATACAAACGAAACGCCGATCAACGCTGCAAGAATGAGCCATTCTGCTCTGAGGTCATTTTTTACGTTTGTAAAAAACGCCTTGTAGTTTTCAATGGCATTCGGGAGAAATCCCGATGCTGACGGCATATTTCCCGATGCATAATTGTCAACCTTTTGCATAATGAAAAGCTTGAAAAATACAAGTGCTGAAAGATAACCGACGATGGACGACAGGAAAAACTTGATAATATCCTTATTGGACTGTTTTTCGTTCCACATTTTTGCCATTATCAGAACAGTAAGCATCGGCAAAATACCGCTTGCTGCCTGATATGTCATACACATCATCAGAATGCATACAAAAACGGTAAAGCCGTAGAATATCTTATTCTTTTTGTAAAAGAGCATCGGCACGGCTGAAATGAAGATCGAAAACGCCATATAAACCGAATCGTATTTATATGAGATACATTCAAGAAAGAACGGCGTAAGTCCGAAAAATGATGCTGCAACGTATTGCCACACAGAAAATTTCGTTTTGTCAGTGATCGCATACAGACATATAATACCCGCAAAAGCAAGAAGGACGCACGCGGATATCTGCGTTAGTGGAGAAACGTCCGTCAGGTAATTTCCCGTACTGAATAAACGTGAGAATATATTTGACAAATATCTGCTGAAATACTCCCAGCCCTTCATTCCGTGATATGCCCTGCTCATATCGTCGATATAATAAAAATCTGCACGGAATATCGCAAAGAAGGAAACTGCATAAGCTGATGATAATATCAAAACGGGAATTGCCATTTTTCTGACGAGTGCGAAATATTCGCATATATTCGCCCTTACATCATCATATAATTTTCTAACCATACCACTCTCTCCAATATATATCTTATTTAATTATATCAGTTAATATTGAGAATTGCAATAGTTTAATTCAAAAACATTGACAAAAAAAGAACCGTTTTGCAAAACGGTTCTTTTTGTTGCATTATTCAGCAGCTTCTTCTTTCTTTTCAGCCTTTGCTGCTTCTTTTGCAGCCTTCTTTGCTGCTTTCTTGTCTTCTGCGGGCTTTTCGTAGCCAACAAGCTTGATAACTGCCATTTCAGCTGCGTCGCCTCTGCGGGGACCGAGCTTATAAATAGCTGTGTAGCCGCCGTTTCTTTCAGCGTAAAGGGGTGCAAGCTCTTTGAATACCTTGCTTACTACACTTTCCTTTGTTATAAATGCAAGAGCTGCTCTGCGTGATGCCAAAGTATTCTTCTTGCCGAGTGTTATCATCTTCTCTGCCAGAGGACGTACTTCTTTAGCTCTTGTAAGTGTTGTAACTATCTGACCGTTTTCAAGCAACAGAGTAACCATGCCTTGAAGCATTGCCATTCTGTGTTCGGTCGTTCTGCCTAATTTTCTTGTACCGGGCATCTTTATTTACCTCCTTATAGTTTTTCTCAATCTTCGCTCTTTTTGAAGGAAAGATTGAGTGAGGCAAGTTTTTGGTGAACTTCCTCAAGGGATTTTTTACCGAGATTTCTCACCTTGATCATCTCTTCTTCGGTTTTGTTGATCAAATCTTCTACAGTGTGTATGTCTGCACGCTTCAAGCAGTTGAAGCTTCTTACAGACAAGTCAAGCTCCTCAATGGTCATCTCAAGAACTTTTTCTTTCTTTGTTTCTTCACGGTCTACCATAATCTCAGTGTTCTTTGCCTCATCGGACAAATCTACAAAGAGATTGAGATGCTCGTTGAGTATCTTGGCACCCAATGATACAGCTTCCTTAGCTGTTATCGTACCGTTGGTAGTAACAAATATGGATAACTTATCAAAGTCCGTTATGCCGCTGTTTCCAACTCTGGTGGATTCTACCGTGTAATTTACCTTAAGCACCGGAGTATATATGGAATCGGTATATATCAAACCTATCTGCGGAGGATTGATCTGCTTGTTTTTATCCTGTGATACATAGCCACGTCCTTTATCGAACGTTATTTCCATTGTAAGACTTGTGTTCTCGGAAAGTGTTGCGATATGATGACCGGGATTAAGTATTTCTATATCCGAATCGGGCTTTATATCGCCTGCTGTTACCTCGCACTCGCCTGTCATATCAATGATAACTCTCTTAGGACCGTCGCAGTAAAGCTGTGCTACTATACCCTTGATGTTGAGTATGATCTCGCATACATCCTCTTTGACACCGGGAATTGTGGAGATCTCATGCTCAACGCCACTGATCTTAACGCTTACGGGAGCTACACCGGGAAGTGAAGAAAGAAGAACTCTGCGAAGTGAATTACCGAGAGTAGTTCCGTATCCTCTTTCCAGGGGCTCTACTACGAATGAACCGCTTTTTCCGTCTTCACTGAGGTCTACTGCGGTTATATTGGGCTTTTGTATTTCTATCATGTGTACCTCCTAAATTTATTTAATTCAAATAAGTACCTATGCCACCCTATGCGACACAGGCTGTCGGGAGGCTGTTATTACTTGGAATAAAGCTCGACGATGAGGTGCTCTTCGAAGGGGAATGTAACATCTTCTCTTGTAGGAAGAACTGTAACCTTCGCTGTACCGTTTTCTGCATCGACCTCAAGCCACTTGGGAGTAGACTTTGAAGCCATCTCTTCCATAAGCTGCTTTACTCTTGTGCCGTTCTTTGCTTTAGCTGTAAGCGCTACAACATCGCCGGCCTTTACAATGATGGAGGGAATGTCAGCCTTTTTGCCGTTCAATGTGAAATGTCCGTGGCGAACGAGCTGTCTTGCTTCCTTTCTGGAAGAACCCATACCCATCTGATAAACTACGTTATCAAGTCTTCTTTCGAGCAATGAAAGAAGGTTATCACCGGTTACGCCTGCCTTCTTGTCAGCCTTTTCGAAATACATTCTGAACTGCTTTTCAGCAACGCCGTAGTATCTCTTTGCCTTCTGCTTTTCACGCAGCTGCATACCGTACTCGCCGACCTTCTTCTTTGCCATACCGTGCTGACCGGGAGCAGATTCTTTTCTGGACACCAGCGCACACTTGTCTGAAAGGCATCTGTCGCCCTTCAAAAACAGCTTTGTACCTTCTCTGCGGCAAAGTCTGCACGCAGGACCTGTATATCTTGCCATTGCGTTTTTTCCTCCTTATACGCGTCTTCTCTTGGGGGGTCTGCATCCGTTGTGAGGGATGGGTGTAACGTCTCTGATGAGAGTTATATCAAGACCTGTTGCTTGAAGCGCACGGATTGCAGCCTCTCTGCCGGAGCCGGGGCCTTTTACGTAAACTTCTACGGTTTTCATACCGTGTTCCACAGCCAGCTTTGCTGCTGTTTCAGCTGCCATCTGAGCTGCGAAGGGAGTGGACTTTCTTGAACCCTTGAAGCCAAGCTCGCCTGCGGAAGCCCAAGAAACGGTATTACCTTCCATATCGGTTATGGTTATGATCGTGTTATTGAAAGTAGACTGGATGTGTGCAGCACCTGCGGCAACATTCTTGCGCTCGCGGCGTTTTTTCACAGCCTTCTTTGCAGCGGTTTTTACCTTTGCCATTTAGCTTCTCACTCCTTATTTCTTCTTATTCGCAATTGTCTTTGCGGGACCTTTTCTTGTTCTCGCATTCGTCTTTGTTCTCTGTCCTCTTACGGGCAGGTTCTTTCTATGACGGATACCTCTGTAGCAACCGATCTCAACAAGACGCTTCTTGTCCATTGCGATCTCTCTGCGGAGTTCACCTTCAACCAAGTGGTTGTTTTCGATCTCGTCACGAAGCTTTGCTACATCTTCTTCGGTAAGGTCTTTACATCTTGTATCGGGGTCGATGCCTGTTTTAGCCAGGATCTGATTCGACGTTGTTCTGCCGATACCGAAAATATAGGTCAAACCTATTTCAACTCTTTTTGCGTTGGGTATATCAACACCAGCTATACGTGCCATTGATTTTTTTACCTCCTGTATTATTAACCCTGTTTCTGCTTATGCTTAGGGTTTTCGCATATGACCATTACACGGCCCTTTCTTCTGATTATCTTGCATTTTTCGCAGATTTTCTTTACGGAAGGCTTAACTTTCATATTGTGACACCATTCCTTTCATAATTTTGAATGTGCGTTAGTTTATTTTGTTCTCCATGTGATACGGCCCTTTGTGAGATCGTAAACAGATACCTCAACTGTAACCTTATCACCAACGAGTATCTTAATGCAATTAAGTCTTAGCTTGCCCGAAATACTTGCAGTCACTATATGACCGTTGGGCAATTTTACCTTGAAGGTCGCATTCGGAAGCGCTTCCGTTACTATGCCGCCTTCAAATTCAATTACATCATCCTTTGGCAGAATTATCCCTCCAAACCTTAATTAATTCGTTATACATCATTTTTTTCCTGCAATAAGCATTTCCGCCTGCTTCAACAGGTACTTTATTTCCCTGTTTGTAAGCAGCAGTCTGCCGTTTGCAAGATATTCATCCGGCACTCTTAATTGAGTGATGTGCAAATGAATGGGATTCTTTCTTTTCGGTGTTTCGATTTTCCGAAGCTTTCCGTTGGCAATGTAAGAAAAACAGCCTTCTTTTTTGGCAAGCACATAATACCTGCCGCTGTCCCTGCCTTTGAGACAGAAAACTATTCTTCCGACGTCAGCTTCGATCCCATCCGTAAGATATGGAATTACATACCGCATATTATATCGCCGTGAGCAATATCGGCTCGCCGTCGGTTATTGCAACCGAATGCTCATAGTGAGCTGAAAGTGAACCGTCTGCGGTCTTTACGCACCAGCCGTCAGGCATTTCCTTCACCTGATACGATCCTACGTTTACCATAGGCTCAATAGCTATCGTCATACCGGGGTAAAGGCGTGCGCCTCTGCCCGCAGTACCGAAATTGGGAACCTCGGGATCCTCGTGAAGCTCTCTGCCCACACCATGACCGATATACTTCCTTACCACTGAAAAGCCGTACGTTCTCACGTGGGCATCAATGGCAGATCCGATGTCACCTATACGGCAGCCCGCCTTTGCAAACGCAACGCCCTTATAAAACGCTTCCTTTGTTGCCTGAATGAGCCTTACAGCCTCTTCAGAGCCTGAGCCGCATATAAAGGTATTTGCACTGTCGCCGTTAAAGCCCTTGTAAAAAGCGCCCACGTCGATCTTGACGATGTCACCGTTTTGAATGATGCGTTCCTTTGAGGGTATTCCGTGAATAACCTCATCGTTTATACTTATACATGCACTTGCGGGAAACCCGCCGTAGCCTAAGAAAGACGGCTTAGCTCCGCACTTTTCGATATGATGACGGATTATGTCATCTATCTGTTTTGTGCTTACGCCCTCCTTGACAGCCTCACCGCCGAGGTAAAGCGCCTCGCCTGTGATCCTGCCGGCTATCTTCATCAGCTTGATGTCTTCAGTATTTTTGATGTGTATCATAATTAATTGTTCGCCGCCTTATCGATCACTGCCAGAGTGAGAGCCGTCGTATCAGCTAACTCCTCCTGACCTGTCACGAGCTGCAGCTTGCCTGTGGAGCTGTAATAATCCTTCAAGGGTTCTGTTGTTTCGTGGTAAACCTGCAGACGATTTAAAACTACCTCGGGGCGATCGTCCTCTCGAAGCGTGAGGGGAGTGCCGCACTTTGTGCAGTTTTCGCCGTCCTGTGAGGGCTTGTAGATCGTGTGGTACGATGCTCCGCAGTTAGAGCAAACTCTTCTGCCGCTCATACGCTTTACGATGTCCTCGTCGGCTACCTCGATAGATATTACCAGGTCTATTGAAATGCCCATTCTGTCGAGCGCTTCTGCCTGGGGGACTGTTCTGGGAAATCCGTCAAGAATGAAGCCGTTTTTGCAATCATCCTGAGCAAGTCTTTCCTTTATTATCCCTATAACTACTTCATCGGGCACGAGCTTGCCGCTTTTCATGTATTCCTGCGCGGCAAGACCCATTTCCGTAGCATTTTTTATTGATTCCCGAATAATAGAACCGGTGGAGATAGCAGGTATTGAGTATTTCTCACTGACTATCTCTGCCTGTGTTCCCTTACCGGCGCCGGGTGCGCCGAGAAATATTATCTTCATATTTCTATCCTTATATTACTTCTTGAATATGCCTGTGGGACGGCGATATGTCGTAAGCTGTGCTTCCAATTCCTTAACAGTCTCAAGAGCAACGCCGACAACGATGAGCAGCGATGTACCACCGAATGCAACGATACCAAGGCTTCCTGCGAGGAAGTTGTTTACAAGCATAGGAACGATCGCAACGATCGACAGGAATATCGAACCAAGAAGCGTTATGCGGTTGGTTATCTTCTGAATGTAGTCGGACGTAGGCTTGCCGGGACGGATACCGCGAACAAAGCCGCCGTTCTTCTTCAGGTTATTTGCAATCTCGATAGGATTGAAGGAAATTGCAATATAGAAGTAACCGAAAGCGATGATGAGTACTAAGAAAACGATCATATACAGCCAGCTGGTGTAAGAGAACCAGTTGTTTGTAAAGCTGTACCACCAACCCGAAAATCCTTCTGCTCCCTCTTTACCGGGCGCAAGAAGCGCGATAGTAGAAGGAATAGCAACGATAGACTGAGCAAAGATGATAGGCATAACGCCTGTCATATTCAGCTTTATGGGAAGGTCACTGCTCTGACCGCCGAGCATTTTTCTGCCCTGTACTCTCTTAGCGTATGTGATCTTGATACGTCTTTCAGCGTTCGTCATATGAACAACGAAGGCAACTGCGAAGAGCATAAAGATTATAACGCCGACAGCGAGAAGTATGAACCAATGCATAGCCATAGGCTCCTTGCCTTCTGTCTGCGGATGAAGATTCGTCACATAGAAGGTGTATACCATCTGGGGAACACTGGAAAGAATGTTTATGAAAAGTATGATCGAAATACCGTTACCGATACCGTGCTCGTTTATCTTTTCACCGAGCCACATAATAAGTGCAGCGCCTGCGCAGTAGCATATAATGATAACAGCGCCGATAAAGAACTTATTGAATGAAGCGTTGGGGAAGATGGAAACGTTTACGATACTGCCCTCGGACGAAAGGTACTTATAATAACCGTAAGCGGTAATAAGCGCCAAGCCGACTGTAACGTAACGGGTGATCTTGTCGATCTTCTTTCTGCCCTCTTCGCCGCCTTCCTTCTGGAGCTTTTCGAGCGCGGGGATCGCAACTGCCAAAAGCTGCATAACGATGGATGCGGTGATGTAGGGAGAAATTGAAAGTGCGAACAATGTTGCCTTTGAGAAAGCCTCGCCGGCGATGATGCTGAAGTACGAAAGAAGCGAGCTGTCTGTTATAGCTGCAACCTCCGTATACAGATCGGGAGTAACGTAAGGTACGGGAATGACCGAACCTATACGGTAAAGAATTATGATAAATAAAGTGAAAAGTATTCTTTTACGTAATTCGGGAACATTCCACGCTTCACGAAGGGTTTTGATCATTTCACTTCACCTCGGTCTTTCCTCCGGCAGCTTCGATCTTTGCCTTAGCGCCTGCCGAGAAAATGGAAGCTTCAACCGTAAGCTTTTTGGTAAGTTCACCGTTGCCGAGCACCTTAAGACCGTCATAAGCCTTCTTTATCATACGCTTTTCCATAAGAAGATCAAGCGTAACTGTTGTGCCATTTTCAAAAACTTCAAGATCAGAAACGTTGATTATAGCGTATTCTGTAGCGAATTTATTCTTAAATCCTCTTTTGGGAAGTTTTCTGTACAACGGGATCTGACCACCTTCAAAACCGGGTCTTACACCGCCGCCTGAGCGAGCGTTCTGACCCTTGTGGCCCTTACCTGCGGTTTTACCGTTACCGGAACCGGGACCTCTGCCCTTGCGGTAAGACTTCTTAGCAGAGCCTTCAGCGGGCGAAAGTTCATGGAGCTTCATTTGGTATCCTCCTTATTATATTATTTTAGTATCCGCTTTTAAGCTTCTTCAACCTTAACAAGGTGGGATACAATAGTGATTTTGCCATCAAGTGCGGCATTTTTCTTCTGAACGGTATAATCACCGATCTTATTAAGGCCAAGGGATTTAGCTGTTGCCTTCTGCTTGGGATTAGTACCTATAAGACTTTTAATAAGTGTTACCTTTACCATTTGTATGCCTCCTTACCCTTATTTAATATCAGTTACGGACTTGCCGCGCATAGCAGCAACCTCTTCAACTGTTCTGAGGGATTTCAAGCCTTCAAATGTAGCCTTAACAACATTTCCGGGGTTATTGGAGCGCAGGCACTTAGCTCTGATATCCTTGATACCTGCCATATCTATAACGGCTCTTACATAGCCGCCTGCGATAACGCCTGTACCGGTTGAAGCGGGCTTAAGCAATACCTTGCCTGCACCGAACTCACCGATAACCTCGTGAGGAATAGTTGTACCTACTGTGGAAACCTTTATAAGATTTTTCTTTGCGTCTTCTATACCCTTACGGATAGCATCCGGAACCTCGGCAGCCTTGCCAAGACCGTAGCCTACGTGGCCGTTACCGTCGCCAACGACCATAATAGCCGTGAAGCGAGCTATACGACCGCCCTTAACGGTTTTGGATACGCGGTTGATTTTAACGAGTCTTTCCTGAAGCTCAAGTCCGTTGGGATCAATTCTCTTTGCCATATTATCCTCCTATTAAAACTTCAGTCCGGCTTCGCGTGCGCCGTCCGCAAGCTCTTTAACACGTCCGTGGTATACGTAACCGCCTCTGTCGAAAACGACCTCTGTTATACCCTTGTCGATTGCTCTTTTTGCGATAGTCTCGCCGATCTTCTTTGCTGCTTCCTTATTGCCGCCGTTTCCTTCGAAGCCTTTTTCAAGGGTGGAAGCGGAAATAAGCGTAATTCCTGCAACATCATCTATAACCTGAACGGAGATGTTGTTAGCGGAACGATAAACACACAAACGAGGACGTTCGGGTGTGCCGGATATCTTTGCTCTGACTCTCTTATGTCTTTTGAGTCTTTGTGCATTACTGTCTTTTCTCGATACCATCTTACTACTCTCCTTTCATTATTTACCGGTTTTTCCGGCTTTGCGACGAATCTTTTCGTCGGAGTACTTAACACCCTTACCGTGGTAGGGCTCCGGAGGTCTCTTGCCTCTGATAACAGCTGCCATCTGACCTACCTCTTGCTTATCGATACCGGATACGATGATCGTGTTGGGGTTGGGAACTTCAAACTTTATCGAGCCTGTTTCGGGGATCTCGATACCGTGTGAGTAACCAAGGCCAAGTGAAAGAACGTTACCGGTCTTTGCTGCTCTGTAACCTACGCCAACGATCTCAAGCGTCTTGGAATAACCGTCGGAAACACCGACTACCATATTGTTGAGAAGCGTTCTTGTAAGACCGTGAAGAGCCTTATGTTCTTTTTCGTCGGAGGGACGCTTTACGTTGATAACAGCGCCGTCCTTTTCGATTATCATAGCTGCGCTGAGCTGCTTTGTAAGTGTACCCTTAGGGCCTTTAACGGTAACGATGTTGCCGTCCTCAACCTTTACGTCTACACCTGCGGGAACTGTTATGGGCATTCTACCTATTCTTGACATACTCTATACCTCCCGCTTACCATACAAAGGCAATAATTTCGCCGCCGATGTTGAGGCTTCTTGCCTTCTTATCGGTCATTATGCCTTTGGAAGTTGATACGATTGCTACGCCGAGGCCGTTCATAACTCTGGGCATATCCTCGCAATTTGAATAAACTCTCAAGCCGGGCTTGGATACTCTGCGGATACCCTGAAGTATTCTCTGCTTGCCCTGGCCGTACTTAAGTGTAACACGAATGATACCCTGCTTGCCGTCCTCGATGATCTGAGCGCTCTTGATGTAGCCCTCGTCTACGAGAATATCAGCGATAGCCTTCTTCATCTTGGAAGCGGGAATATCAACTGTTTCGTGCTTTGCGTTGTTTGCATTGCGTATGCGTGTAAGCATATCTGCAATTACGTCTGACATCTGCATTTTTAAAATCCTCCTATGCAAGTTATCTTTTTTGGGGCTTTGCCCCCTTGCTGCCGATCTTATCGGCTATAAATACGCCGGTTAAGCTATCTTTAATATAGCTTCCTGTCGTAGAATGGAGCCCTGTGTAAGATTACCAGCTGGCTTTCTTAACACCGGGAATCTGACCCTTGTATGCAAGCTCTCTGAAGCAGATACGGCAAATACCGTATTTGCGGAGGTAAGCATGGGGACGACCGCATATCTTGCATCTGTTATACTCACGGGTAGCATACTTCTGCGGACGCTGCTGCTTTAATATCATAGCCTTCTTTGCCATTTGCGTTTACCTCCTTATTCCTTAGAAAACGGAGCGCCCATAAGAGTGAGCAGCTCTTTAGCTTCTTCATCAGTATTTGCTGTTGTAACAAATACGATATCCATACCACGGATCTTGTCTACCTTATCGTACTCGATCTCAGGGAATATCAACTGCTCTTTAAGACCCAACGCGTAGTTACCGCGTCCGTCGAAAGCATTGGGGTTGATACCCTTGAAGTCACGTACTCTGGGAAGAGCAAAGTTGAAAAGCTTATCCATAAATTCGTACATGATCTCGCCGCGAAGTGTAACCTTAGCGCCGATCTTCATGCCCTCACGGAGCTTGAAGTTCGCAACGGACTTCTTTGCGTACGTGGGAACAGCCTTCTGACCTGTGATTATCGTGAGGTCGTTGATAATGCTATCGATAACCTTAGAGTTATCCTTTGCGTCGCCTGCGCCGACATTGATAACGATCTTATCAAAGCGCGGGATCTGCATAGGGCTCTTATAAGCAAACTTAGTCATAAGCGCAGGAGCCGCTTCATTCTTGTAAAATTCCTTTAATCTTGCCATGATTTAAGCTCCTTTCTTATATTTTTGCGCCGCATTTAGCGCATACTCTTGTTTTAACGGTCTTGCCCGTCTTTTCATCTTTTTCAAGTGTGAAGTTAACTCTCGTAGGACCGCACTTGCTGCAAAGGAGCTGTACCTTGCTTGCGTACATAGCACCCTCAACCTGAATGATGCTGCCGTGCTCGCCCTGCTTTCTGGGCTTAACATGCTTTGAAACGATGTTCGCCTTTTCAACGATCACCTTTCCTTCCTTGGGGGAAACCTCAAGCACCTTGCCCTTTACGCCCTTGCTGTTACCGGAAACAACAATAACTTCGTCGCCTGTTTTTATATGCAATTTACTCATTCTTGTTTCCTCCTTACAGCACTTCGGGAGCGAGAGAGAGAATCTTAAGGTAATCCTTTTCACGAAGCTCTCTTGCTACCGGGCCAAAAATACGTGTACCTCTGGGTGTTTTATCTTCTCTTATAATAACTGCTGCGTTTTCGTCAAACTTGATAGTAGAGCCGTCTGCTCTTCTCAAGCCGTGTCTTGTTCTTACGATAACGGCCTTAACGTCCTCGCCCTTCTTAACAGCACCGTTGGGGGCAGGTTTTTTTACGGAACAAACCACAACGTCGCCGATGTTACCGTATCTTCTACCCGTGCCGCCAAGTACGCGAATGCACATCAGTTCTTTGGCGCCTGTATTGTCGGCGACCTTCATTAATGACTGCTGCTGAATCACTGCGTAATCCTCCTATTCATAATAATCGCATCTCACAAATCGCTCTTGCCATTGCAGTAACAGTATCTTTTATTGACACCTCATGGCAGGCATTCAATGTAATAATGCTCTGATTATTTTGCTTTTTCTATGATTTGTACCAAGCGCCATCTCTTATCCTTTGAGAGAGGTCTTGTTTCGGCAATACTTACCTTGTCGCCTATGCCGCACTCGTTGTTTTCGTCATGCGCCTTCAATCTGATAGTGCGCTTAATAACCTTATTGTACTTCGGGTGCTTAACATTGTCTTCAATAGCAACTACAATGGTCTTGTCCATCTTATCGCTAACGACTTTGCCGACTCTTGTTTTTCTCAAATTTCTTTCACTCATCGACTGTTTCTCCTCTCATGTACTCAGGTTTCGCTTTTCTTCTGCTGAAGAACCGTCATTACTCTTGCGATGTTACGCTTTGTTTCCGGAATCTTGTTGGGGTTATCCAACTGGTTGATAGAATGCTGGAAACGGAGGCGGAATAATTCATCTTTAAGGTCGCGGAGCTCTTTGTTAAGCTCTTCAACAGTTAATTTCTTAAGTTCTGCTGCTTTCATCAGAATTATACCTCCTCACTTGCGATTTCTTTTTTGATGAACTTTGTTTTGATAGGCAGCTTGTGGCTTGCAAGACGCATAGCCTCGCGTGCAACCTCCTCAGCAACACCGTCCATTTCGAACATGATCCTGCCGGGCTTTACAACTGCTACCCAATACTCAGGCGAGCCTTTACCGGAACCCATACGTGTTTCAGCAGGCTTTTCGGTGATAGGCTTATCGGGGAATATTTTGATCCAAACCTTACCGCCACGGCGAATGTAACGTGTCATCGCTATACGGGCTGCTTCTATCTGGTTGGACGTGATCCATGCGGGCTCAGTAGCTACAAGACCGTAGGAGCCGTAAGCAAGAGTGTTACCTCTCGTTGCCTTGCCCTTGAGTCTGCCTCTCTGGACACGTCTGTATTTAACTCTCTTAGGCATTAACATTGCGACGTCCCTCCTTATTGTAGGGTCTATCCTGTCTGTTGTTGTCGCGTCTTTGACGTCCTTCGCCACGGTCACGTCTGTCGCGGCGGTCGCGTCTGTCGCGCTTGTCATACTCGCGCTCACGCTTCACATCAGCAAGAACCTCGCCTCTGTATATCCAAACCTTAACACCGATCTTACCGTAGGTGGTATTTGCTTCATAGAAGCCGTAGTCAATATCTGCGCGCAGTGTCTGCAGGGGAATAGTACCCTCGTGATAGTGCTCTGTACGAGCAATTTCCGCACCGCCGAGACGGCCGGAGCATGCGATCTTGATACCCTTTGCGCCGAGCTTCATTGTTCTGCCGATAGCCATTTTCATAGCGCGGCGGAAGGAAATTCTGCGTTCAAGCTGTGAGCAGATGTTTTCTGCAACGAGCTGTGCATCAAGGTCGGGCTGTCTTACTTCGATAACGTTTACGAGAACGTCTTTATCGGTAAGCTTCTTGAGCTGTTCTTTCAGCTTTTCCATTTCAGAGCCGCCGCGTCCGATTACCATACCGGGCTTAGCGCAGTGAATGATTATTCTTATATACTTGTCGCCGCGTTCGATCTCAATACGGGGAACACCGGCGGGCTGAAGCTGCTTTTTGAGGAACTTTCTGATGTTGTAGTCAGATACGAGTGTATCGCCGAATTCCTTATCGGAAACGAACCATCTTGAGTCCCACTTCTTGATAACGCCCACGCGAAGACCGTGGGGATTAACTTTCTGTCCCATTTCGTTCTATACCTCCTTCTTGTAAGATCAGTTCTTTTCAGCCACTGCAAGTGTAACGTGGCTTGTTCTCTTGAGTATTCTGTTTGCTCTGCCCTGCGCTCTGGGTCTGATCCTCTTGAGTGTAGGACCGGGGCAAACGAAGCACTCTGTAACATAAAGCTTTTCGGGGTCCATATTGAAGTTGTGCTCTGCGTTAGCAACCGCACTCTTCAAAAGCTTTATTATATATTCGCTTGCGCTCTTAGGTGTGTTTTGCAATATCGCCATTGCGGTGTCTACCTTCTTGCCTCTGATGAGGTCGAGGACGATGCAGACCTTACGGGGCGATATTCTTGCGTATCTCAGGTACGCCTTAGCTGTTTTATTAGCTTCCATTGTAATATTGCCTCCTTAATTATTTACCGTTATTGGATGTCTTAGAGCCTGCGTGTCCTTTGAAGGTTCTGGTAGGTGCAAACTCGCCGAGCTTGTGACCGACCATATCTTCTGTTACGAATACGGGAACGTGCTTCCTGCCGTCGTGAACTGCGATCGTGTGACCAACGAATTCAGGATATATCGTGGAAGCGCGGGACCATGTCTTGAGTACCTGCTTTGCGCCCTTTTCGTTCATAGCTTCGATTCTTGCATAAAGCTTAGCTTCAACAAAAGGGGTTTTCTTTGAACTTCTGCTCATTGTTTACTTCCTCCTATCCTTTATCTTCCGTTACGGTGCTTTACGATGAACTGTTCTGTTCTTGCCTTCTTGTTTCTCGTCTTAAGACCGAGAGCAGGCTTGCCCCAAGGTGTCACAGGGCCTGAACGTCCGATCGGTGAACGTCCTTCACCGCCGCCGTGCGGGTGGTCACAGGGGTTCATGACAGAACCTCTTACTGTAGGACGGATACCCTTGTGGCGTGTCTTACCTGCCTTACCGAGCTTGATGTTTTCATGCTCGATGTTGCAGACCTGACCAACAGTAGCCTTGCAGTTCAAGCGAACATAACGCATCTCACCGCTGGGCAAACGAACGAGCGCCATACCGTTTTCCTTGGACATAAGCTGTGCGGCTGTGCCTGCACTTCTTACGAGCTGAGCGCCCTTACCGGGGTAAAGCTCAATGTTGTAAATGAAAGTACCCTGAGGAATGCAGGATATGGGAAGCGTGTTACCGGGCTTAATGTCCGCCTTTTCGCCGGAGTAGATAACATCGCCAACCTTAAGACCTACAGGAGCTATCGTGTAAGCCTTCTTGCCGTCTTCATACTGGATCAAAGCGATATATGCTGTTCTGTTAGGGTCATATTCGATTGCCAAAACAGTTGCAGCAGATTCGTTCTGACGCTTGAAGTCGATAATTCTGTACTTGATCTTGTTGCCGCCGCCTCTGTGACGAACAGTTATCTTACCGTAGCTGTTACGGCCGGCGTGCTTTTTCTTTGTGAATATAAGACTTTTTTCGGGCGTCTTCTTGGTAATCTCCTCGAATGAAGGAGTGGTCATCTGTCTTCTGCCCGGAGTAGTCGGTTTATATGTTTTTACTGCCATTGCCGCTTACCTCCATTACATCAAGCCGTCGAAGAACTCTATCGTCTTGGAGTCAGCCTTCAATGTTACGATTGCCTTTTTCCAAGTGCGTGTGTAGCCTGAATGTACACCGAGTCTCTTCGGCTTCTTCTTTACGTTGATTACGTTGACAGATGCAACGTCTACCTTAAACAGTTCCTCAACCGCGCTTGCGATCTCGGACTTTGTAGCAGTGCGAAGTACTTCAAATACGTACTTCTTGTCTGCCGCCATCATCATAGAAGCTTCTGTTACGATGGGGCGTATGATTATATCGTATGATGTTTTCATTATGCATACACCTCCGAAATTTTCTCGGCTGCTGCCTTAACAACGATGAACGTGTCGCAGTTGAGTATGTCGTATACGTTTATCGTGTTGATCTGAGCCGTCTTAACGCCGGGAATGTTTGCAAAGCTCTTAACAACCTTTTCGTCGTTGCTGTCAAGAACAACGAGAGACTTCTTACCTGCATTGACTGCAGCAAGCATTGCTACCATTGTCTTCGTCTTGAAGGCGTCGGTTGCGATGCTGTCTACGATAACGAGCTCGTTATCAATAGCCTTGGAAGAAATTGCGCTCTGCATAGCCAGCTTTTTAACCTTCTTATTAAGGTCGATGCGGTACTTTCTGGGCTTAGGACCGAGAGCTATACCGCCGTGTGTCCACTGAGGTGAACGTGTTGAACCCTGTCTTGCGCGACCGGTTCCCTTCTGCTTCCAGGGCTTAGCGCCGCCGCCGGAAACCTCGGTGCGTGTGAGAGTTGACTGTGTACCCTGTCTCTGATTCATAAGGTACGCTCTGACAGCCGCGTGAAGTACAGCCTTATTGGGCTCGCAAGCAAATACTGCTTCGGAAAGCTCAACTGTGCCAACATTCTTACCGGCCATGTCTACTACGTTAAAATTAGCCATTACATTCTCCTCCTCTCTCACTTGCATGTGCTGCGAACGAACACGATACCGCCCTTAGCGCCGGGAACGGCACCCTTAACAGCGATTATGTTCTTTTCAGCGTCGATCTTTACAACGTCGAGGTTAAGTATTGTAACCTGCTCTGCGCCGTACTGACCTGCCATCTTTTTATTCTTGAATATTCTTGAAGGTGTTGAGTTAGCACCCATAGAACCTGCCTGACGGTGAACAGGGCCAACGCCGTGAGTCATTCTCAGTCTGTGGCAGCCCCATCTCTTGATAACGCCGCTGTAACCGTGACCCTTGGAAATGCCTGTTACGTCAACTCTGTCGCCTGCTGCAAATGCGTCAGCAGTGATTATTGCGCCAACCTCAAGCGCTGAAATATCGTCAAGTCTGAATTCCTTCAGATACTTTTTGGGAGCTACGCCCATCTTTTTGAAGTGTCCCTTCTGGGGCTTTGTAAGGTGCTTGTCCTTAACGTCTGCAAAACCCAACTGAACGGCATCATAGCCGTCTGTTTCAACAGTTTTCTTCTGTGTAACAACACAGGGACCTGCTTCAATTACCGTTACGGGAATAACGTTTCCGTTTTCCTCAAAGATCTGCGTCATGCCGATCTTTCTGCCAATAATTGCATGTTTCATCTTTCTTAATCCTCCTATAGGTTATTGGTTGATCCGCAAGTGACCAACGTGACCACGTGTTGCACGAAATATAAGGTATATATTATAACTTAATTTCGATCTCAACGCCGGCCGGAAGCTCAAGCTTTGTAAGAGCGTCAACTGTGTCCTTAGTGGGCTTCAGTACGTCTATAAGCCTTTTGTGGGTTCTCATTTCAAACTGCTCGCGCGAATCCTTGTACTTGTGCACTGCACGAAGGATCGTAACGATCTCACGCTCTGTGGGCAGCGGAATAGGACCGGATACCGCAGAACCTGTTCTCTTTGCAGTTTCAACTATCTTTGCAGCAGCTGCATCTGCGAGAGTGTGATCGTAGCTCTTAAGTCTGATTCTGATTTTTTCTTTAGTCGCCATTGTAGTTCCTCCTTTTAAATTTGTGGGTTGATTTAAAAGGGCTTTCAAAATGTATACACGATTCCGGGTGTTTCACCCTCATCCCTAATAAAAACCGGAACACCATAAACGATAATTCCGGAAAATTCGGCCACAGAAATACAGCGTTTTCGGATTGCCGCCATAGAAGAATAACAAATGGCGGAATATCCACGCAAAATTCCTTTGTGTGTCTTTTCATTTTTCCTATCGCCCGGTTAAAAATCGGACATACTCTGCGGAAATTCCCTATACAAGGATGTGGGTTGCATCCTTTATAGCCACCTCCCGCTTCATCGCACATCAAGCGGAGTTATTATATCATATATATAGTATAATGTCAATAGTCATTGAATCATTATTTGTAAATTAATTGTTAATTACATTTTTCTTTAAATATTTGCTTTTTCACACCGTTTTTTCGGATAAACAGCATTTTTTTTAATCAATTCTCACCAAATAATGCAAGATCAGATCGAGCTTCTCCTCTACCGATAATGAAAAAAAACAATCACAAAAATCACCGTCCGCAAATATCAAGAAAACCGCCATAAAAAAAGCGTTATATATCAGAAAATCAAAACAAGACTATTGAATAAATAAGTTTTTTCGTTAAATGACCCTAAAGCACCGTTGCAGCAGCTTTCACATAACGAGAAAACCTCCGCCCCCCAATCTACTCAATCGACGATCTTCAAAAAATCAAACCTCGATTTTTACGCTTCTTTATTTCATCAAAGCTCAATTTGTCATTTTAAATAACAAACAAAACTCTTTTTTGTTATAGTTAACGATTTGATCGTTTTCGGTTTTTGCATCAGGTCATATCACATATTTCCATTTATGCAGATTTCATCATTATACACACGCACACGATCTTTCCATTCAGAAAACTCAATTTCTTCATTTATTCTAACGTAGTCCTTCGAACGTATATTGAGAAATGTTATACCGCAACAGAGTATTATCCAACTGCAAAAGTCTATATCCGTTCATTATTCCGGCAGAGTTTTTAATAAATAACAAAAGGCGATGTGAGAACACATCGCCTTTTAGAGATTAACTTATTATATTAGTTGAATACACCTGAGGATACAAACGCCTCGATTGAGATAACGTCAGAGTTTGCAATGGTTCCACGTGAATCCTTGGAATAAGCATTAGCAGCATGCTTCATCGCTGTAGACCAAGAACCTGTAGATTTAGCAGCAATCGCTGTAGCAAGAGCACTTGCGTCATTGGATGTTACACGACCATCGCCACTAACATCACCGACCATTGTTACAACATATTTTTCTATCACAACACCATCTACCTGAAGTTCGATAGAGAAATCTGTAGCAATTGCACGAGAATTTGTTGTAACTGCACCTGCAGCAGTCTTAACTACCAAAGATCCGCTGGTGGGTTTTACAAAGTTAGCTATAAAGTTAGCATATGTAGTAGCCTTTGTTGCAGAAGGAATTATAACTACATCCTTTGTTGTGTTGAGTGCGTAGGAAGAACCATCAACGAGTGTGATCGTGGGAGTTTCTTCTACTGCAGACTCATTAACAGTTGCAACACCTGCTGTACCGATTACTGCGTCGTAGTCGTTTTCAGCAAGATCGCAGAATACGTCATCATCTGCGGAAGGTGTGAATGTGAATGTGTACTTTGTACCAGCTGCTGCATCTGCAGGAACTGTGAACTCAAGCTTTACGATCGTGCCGGAAGCGGCTGCATCAGAAAGCTCGTTGTTGAATACAAGCAGATCAACCTTACCGTCAGCACCCTGAACAACTGTAGCAGATGTGTCATATGAGTTGAACACATTGCCGAGTGACCAACTGCTGAATGTGAGTGCGGGATCGTAAGAAAGAGAGCCTCTCATAGAGATGATAGAAGTATCACCGGAAATATCGATGGGAAGCACGATGGTTGCACCTGCATCAACTGCGATATCATCAGGCATAGAAACTGTGATAGTAGCAGCGGGAGCTGTGTATGTGGATACAGACAGATCGTCAAAAGCAAGTGTGTTTGTGCAGCGGTCACCGAAACCTACTGTCTTGTAGTAAGAGATAAGAGCTGCATTTGTGGATACCTTGGTTGCGCCCGTAGCATCGCAAATGGAAGCTGTCTTATAATATCTTTCATAGAAGGGGCAGTCAGCCTCTGAGGATGTGCTGCCGTACAGACCGTCGTTGCTGTACTTAATGCTTGCAAACTTGGAGTTACCGAAATAAAGCTCCATCTTGCCTGCACCACTATCCTTAGCGGAGAATGTTGTGAGCTTTGTAAGATCTACGCCGTCAAGAGTAAAGTCAGCGGAGATGTAACTTATATAAGCATTGTAATCGCCGTCTGCACCGGAATTAGCCTTGGAATAATCGTAAGTGTAGATAACAACAGATACAGTATTAGCAGAGGTGGGAACTATGTAGATACCTGTGTTACCCGTCAAAGCGGAGAAAGCACCGATACCTGCTGTGCCGTTGTACTCATAAAGAGCAGCTGCGCGGCCTTCGTTTGAATAGTTCAAGTGGATACCAACAGCACCGCTTGTGCTTACACCTGCATATTTGCATGTGAAATCGTAGCCGCCCTGCCATCTGTAGTCAGAGAAGAACTGTGTATAGCCTGAGCTTGTAACGTACTTGTTAGTACCGTCAACAGCTATAACAAGACCGTTACCCTGTGTGATGAATTGGGGTGTCCAGTGGTTTCTTACAACGTTGCCGCTCGGGCCGGGGGTACCTGATACGCTGTAGCCGTTCACGTAAACAGCTTCCTGGAATGTAGCACCGATGGAAGAAAAGATGGATGTGTCTGTAAGTGCGGGAACGGATTCCTCACGCGCGCCTGCTTCATTGATAACAATGTTAACAGTGTGGAAGTAACCCTCAAGACTTGTGGTCTTAACGTAAAGTGTGATAGAGTGTGTGCCGAGACCGAGACCGCTTATGGAAGCTGAGATATTATAGCTTCTTGCATAAGCTGTTTTCATAGCAGTTTTAACATCCTCACGCTGTTCTGTTCCGGCAAAGCCTGTATCATAAACTACAGAACCACCGTCAACGGAATAGCCGAATGATGTGGGGTCTTCGCTGTAAGCGAACCAACCCTGAAAAAGAATGCTTGCATACTGACCTTCGGTAATGGTGAATGTGCTCTGGGTCTTATCGAATTCGGTAGTACCGCCCGAGCCAACGCCCTTAACGAAGTCAACGCTAAGATGAGCACCCGAAGCAGTCGATGCATCAACTGCAGCCATTGCGGAGAAGGGTACGATCGAAAGTACCATTACCGCAACGATTAAAACGGATAATATTTTTTTCATGTTTCCTCCTTAAGAAATATGATTTACATGGTAAAATCATTATAGCAAGGTTTTTCCGATTTGTCAATACTCTAAAGATAAATTTTATTTTTTCTTTTTTTATGGGCAATTTGCACAAAAAAGCGATATTTTGCACAATCACTATAACTAAAAAGAAGTTTTTAAATAGTCGGTACAAATCTCTTTTTGGGCAACTTTTATAATACATCATAGCCTTTTTTGTGCATTATTTTGTCCGATTTTGTTTTTGTGAACTGAATAAATATTTTTATCAAATAATATTTACATTTATAAACCGTTCTCTTGTGTGATATTAACAAAAATCATTCCTGTTTTCAGCTTATCAGTATATATAATCCGCACAACGATGCTGCAAGTGACAGTATAAGGGTGACAATATCGCCTTTTTTAAGGCGTATACCCCTTCTATATACAAAATATCCTGCAACTGCACATAAGAATATGAATATGCAGAAATAATAGCTGCGGCTTGAAAGACTGATGCTTATCATATATAAAGGTATATTTAATTTATATCCGAAGATACTGTCTGATATCTCCCCTGCACGTTCAGCACGCTTTTTATCAAACGTTCTGAAAATGCCTATTGTGCATATTATGGCAGCTACTGCCCACAGTGCAGTATAGATATGCCCTGCAATGCTGACATCAAAGGCATCTGCGCTTTCATTTATCAGATCCTGAAAATGCATCGTATAACTGTCTATCGGTTCAAAAAGCACAAGATATTCAAATCTGAAATCAAAATACTTTATCTGGAAGGAATGACGCATCCAATAATACACGCTCGTTACGGCAAAATAAATATTGCCTATCCACATAATTATAAACAGTATTCCGTCAAAGGTGGTATTAGCCTTGAGAAATATGAATGAAGATATTGAATACACGATGGCTGATAAAGCGATAGCAGTGAGATAATAAGGTATAATATATATAATAGAAAAGTAATCTATACGCTGAAGCATCGTTATCGATGCCGCTACAGTACACACGGTAAAAATAAGGTAGGTGTGAATAAGTCCGTTCAGATAATTTGCAGCGGCAATGCTCCTTCTTTTGACCGGTAAGGAAAAGACCGTATCAAGATTTCTTTTGTTATTGTATTCTGAAAACTCTAATATCGGCATTATGCTTGCGCATGCGCTTATGATAACAGAAAGGATGTATATACTGCAATTGCTGTTTTCGGGCTTTTTTACATCGCACCCACCGCTTACCGTCATAACGGTCAGTATCACGCATAAAAGCGTAACGGCGGCAAGGCGGGGCAGCGATGATTTAAAATGATATGAAAAGTATCTTCTGAAATCAGACATCTTTATTTCTCCTTTCCACCTCGTTTATAAACGCTTCCTCAAAATTCATTTCCATTTCCTCAATAACGGCGGGCTTTATCGCCAGCCCTTCAAGAAGAGCCCGAGCCTTTTCATTTTCACATTCCAGAACGATTTGAACGAATTTTCCCGTTTTATTTATTGAAGCTACGGGCAGAGCGTCAAACATATCCATGGAAACGTCCTGCACGAACGCAAGCTGATATTTACACAGATTGCTGACCTTTTCGGCAATATCGCCGCACGTTGCTACCGTTTTACTGTCGATAAGGACAAAGGTGTCGCAAAAGGCTTCAAGCTCCCTTAACGAATGGCTTGTGATGACGACGGTCATATTGAACATTTCCGTGTATTCAATTATGGCATCCTTGAAATATTTTCTTGACAGCGGATCAAGACCGTCAAATGCTTCATCAAGCAACAGATATTTTGGCTTTACGGCAAGCGAAACGGCGATATAAAACTGTCTTCTCATACCCTTTGAAAAATTTCTTAAATGCTTTTTTTCGTCAAGACCGCATTTTTCCATAAAAGCTCGGTATATTTCCATATCCAGATTCGGATAAAATGCTTTATACATATCGACAACATTTTTGCACGTTGAATTATGAGTATAATACGGATCGTCAGGCAAAAAGAAAATGTCATTTTTGATATTTTCATCTTTGATGCTCACTTTGTCATACAGTATCTGTCCGTTTTGCGCCTTATAAACTCCGCACATAAGACGTAAAAGCGTGCTTTTTCCCGCTCCGTTTATGCCGACAACGCCGAGAATACTGCCATCACTCACGTTAAGCGACACATTTTCCAGAATACTTTTACCGCCGAGGGTATGAAAAAGGTTTTTGATCTCAATCATCAGTGCTTTCTCCTTTATATATTTCGTTTACAGCATACATTATCTGTTCAAGTGTTATGCCTTTTTTCTTAAGCTCTCTCAATGCATCAAGGCACTCATCGTTTTCCGACATAACACTTGACGCGCCGTATGATACGTATATTCCCTTTTTGGGCAAGGTCTTTATAATGCCCTTTTTTTCAAGCAGCTCGTATGCTCTGGCGACGGTGTTCGGATTGACGCCGCAATCCTCTGCCGCGCGCCGCACGGAAGGTAATCTATCGCCGCTTTTCATTATGCCGAGGGTGATATAATTTTCGTACCGTTCGGCAATTTCAACGTATACCTCTTTTTTACCCGAAAACTTCCAAGCCATTTAGCTCTCCATTCTGTATTAACTGTACTATCTGAATTAACTGTATTATATCACTGTGATCTTAATTTGTCAATATGTTGTTTTGATTTTATAAAAAAACAAAAAACCGACCTGTAAAGATCGGTTTAAGTGTTATTAACGGATTATTTTATGGGATCGCCGTTTTTGTCAAACAAGGGCAGATACTGCAGATATTTTATATCATCTCTTTCGGCAGCTTCACCCTCTGCAAGAATTGCAAGTCTGCCTGCTATCACACCGCCGCAGGTCTGGACAAGGTGCTCAAGAGATTTTAACGATTCGCCTGTGCTTATTACATCGTCAACGATGAGGATCTTTTTACCCTTGATAAGCTGCGCGTCTGCTCCGTCAAGGAAAAGCGTCTGCGAGCTTGCCGTGGTGATGGAGTTGACCTCACATCTTACAACGCCCTTCATATAGAGCTTTGTGCTTTTTCTTGCAAGTATATACTTGTTTTTGCCGCTTTGGCGAGCCATTTCGTGAATAAGCGGAATACCCTTGCTTTCGGCAGTTATCATATAATCGTAATCATCGGGGGCGAGCTTCAAAAGCTCCTCTGCGCTTTTAACGGTAAGCTCAACATCACCGAAAATGACGAATGCGCCTATCTGAAGATTTTCATTCAGAGGACATATGGGAAGCTGACGCTTTAATCCCGCAACCTCTATTTCATAATATTCTTTCATCTTTATACTCCGTAGAAAAATATTGTGATGAACTCACACATCATTATATTATCACAACAGCACTGATTTGTCAAGCGCAAGCACTGACATATTTTTGCAAGTCATTCTATACGGTGCAAAACGTCCTTCTTTTTTGTGGATATCTTTAATATCAAAGAACGGCGCCCAATAAGGCGCCGTCCTTGCATATAGAAGATATAAAACGATCGTGGGATCAGTTATCGTAAAGAACTGCGGTTTTATATGCCTCATTACCTGTTTTTCAAAATATCTTTTGTGCTTTGTTGCTTTTGCTTCAGTATTTTATTGAGCTTATCCGCATTCCTTTTGATAATGGAATAAACGATCGCCCAAATCACGATATATCCAACAACAAAAATTGCAGAGAATACTACTATCGGCATTACGCCAAAGTCAAGCCAATCGTTGAGCAGATATGTGACGAGGTAGCCGATATACAAAACGCCGCCGTGAATCAGAATTGCCACCATCAAAGGCAACCGTTCGATTTGATAAATGGCATTTATGCCGCCTGCAATAAAGGCAAGTGCAGTGATTGAAAAGATACCAATGCAGACCTGATTTACGGATAGCGTTTCAACTGCGGCAGTCTGTTGCAATATCAGATATACAATAGCCAAAACGATCGGACCGATACCGGAAGCAATCAAGCCGCGGCGCAAAAATTCCAAAACAAATTTTTTCATACTCCTTCATACCTCCTTTTGATTTCCGCAAAGCAACGCCTTGAAACGTATTCCCGATAGCCGCACCGAAACACAGCATCCACACCGCCGCTGAATACTGCATCAAATCGCTCGATACAGTGCTCATTGGCAAGGGTAGATTTGTTAATGCGGATGAAATAAGAAGGCAAAATATCCTCCAAATCACGAAGCCTGTCTTTGAGCGAATAATGATTGCCTTTGCTGTCAACGGCAATCACTTTTCTGTCAATTATGGTAATACATTCGATTTTCTGAAATGTGAGTTTCCGCATCTCGTCATCACTGTATCCCATAATACTGTCCGCACCGGAATAACCGCAGACAAGATCTTCGATCTGTTGTGTCAAAGATGATGGAGCACGAACGATTGCTATGATCTCCTCATCTGCGTTTTTGTCGATAATAAGCTTGTATTTCATCGCCTCAAATCCTTACTGTTTTTTCATTTGTCTCAGAAAGCAGAACACAGCAACCGCCGTTATTACTACACTATACAGAATAATCGGCAGAATATGTGAAGCTGCGATCTCAAAATTTCCGTTAAATAACGCTTTTTCCATTTCTGCTGCGTGAACAAACGGAAGTGCATTTGCTATTTTTTTGAAAGCACCTCCCACAAGATCCAAATCAAACCAAACGCCCGAAAACCAAGCAGAAAGATTGGTAAGCAGTGCTCCGCAAATACCGCCAACCTGTTTCACTCCCAAAACACTGCCACACAAAAGTCCGAGCGCAATATTAAAAATTGCCATGGGGATAATGCCAATAACGGAATAAATAATATTTACACTGATTTCGAGTCCTAAAGGAATCGCAAACAAATAGCAGATTATAGTCTGTCCGATTGCGATGGGCAGGATCGGGAGCATATAGCCTAAGATAAAGTCAATTGCCGTGAGTGGTGTTGTGTACAATCTCTGCAAGAGGGCGCTTTCCCGATCTTTAGAAATCAGAGTCGCTGAAAAAAGTGTCATAAACGACAATCCGAATACGGTAATACCGGGAGTCAGTGTGTTGATCTCAAACAAGTTTACCGGAATGTTCGCTTGAATAGCGCTCAAAAGCACTAATAAGACCAAGGGAAATCCCAGACCGAAGCCAAGGTTGATCGGATCTCGCAAAATCTCTTTGGCACATCTCTTGGCAAAAGTCATCATTCTCATTACGCCCCCTCCTTTACAATAGAAACGAAGGCTGTTTCAAAATCGTTTGTTCCGGCTGATGCGTTCAATTCTTCTACTGTTCCTACTGCAAGAAGTCTGCCGCTTTTCATAATACCGATGCGATCGGAAAGCGCCTCGGCTTCTTCCATATAATGCGTAGTAAGAATGATAGTGATCTTGCCTTTCAAAAAACGAATCACTTCCCAAAGATCGTGCCGTGCAAGAACATCCAAGCCAAGAGTGGGTTCATCCAAAAATAGAATTTTGGGTTCGCTGATCAATGCCATAGCAATGCTGACACGTCGCTGCCAGCCACCGGATAATTTGCCTGCCTTCCTCTGAAGAACACTGTCCAGAGAAAACTGCACAGCAAGCTCCTGTATCTTTGCTTTCGTTTTTTCTTTTGAAAAACCGTGGATGCCGCAGATCAGTTCTAAATTCTCTTTCACGGAAAGGTTAGGAGCAACGGCGGTTTCTTGCGGAGATACACCAATCAAGCGCTTTACCTGCTCAGGTTCCTTTGTAATGCTGTATCCACCTACGATAGCATCTCCACTCGTAGGCTTTGTAAGGCAGGAAAGCATTTTAATAACCGTAGTCTTTCCGGCACCGTTCACTCCGAGCAGCGAAAACAATTCGCCTTGCCGAATTTCTAAACCCAGCTTGTCCACGGCAGTCAGATCCTTATACTGCTTGACAAGCCGGGTAGTTTTTATTTCTTGCATATATGTCATCCTCCTTTTTCGTTTGCAGTACCATAATAGCAAATAAAAAAGATTAAATGTTGTTTTTTGCCTATTCGGTCGGTTTCGGTGTCTCATCGGTAACTACCTTTTTGCAAATTTATCCCTACGTGTTGCAAAAGTGTTGCAATGACAGTTTCCTTAATTGCATAAATGCCCGAAAGCCCTTTGTTTTCAAGGGGTTTCGGGCATTTGTCAGCCGGTTTGTATTATACCCACTCAAGATTGATTATTTTATCAATGGTTTTAATGGCTCTATTTAGTCTATTTATTCTCATTTTTTGCGCCTAAAATCCCACAAAAAATTGGCTCTCAAAAATATTGGTACGATTTTGGTACGCCGTAAAAAGCTGTTTTTCGTGTGTTTCACGGGGTAGTTTATATTTTCAAACTGCTATCCGAACAACATCAAAAAACGGCATTTTTTTGCCCTTTTTGAGAGGGATAATTGCGAGGTTTCCATACTCTGTCCGAGTAATCATTTATAGCATATTTTCAATGCTTGCAGAATTGATAATAACGCTTCTTAACTCGGAAATTTCCTTTTCTTTTTCGGAACGCTTTGAGTTTTTATTCTCACATTCTGCAATCCTCTTTTTGCTATCACTAAGCATAAAGCCGGTTGCGGCTGTTACGCCACCGCTAATTAAAAGAAGTGCAAAAGAACTTGGTGCTATGAAAACTACTATTAAGGCAATCGCAGAAATCACACCGAACAACGCCGTCAACATAGACCATTTTGAACGATCTTTTTGCGCCGCTTCTAATGCGCCTTGTGTTACAGCTTCTTGGTGTGTTATTTCTTCTCTTTCTTTAAGAAGTTTGGCATACCGTGTTACATTGTATTTATAATTATCAAATCGTCTTTTAAGCGTGCTTCGCAGATCGTTATCATCTAATGCGTTGATTGCTTTTGAATAATAATTTTCAACAATGCTCATATCCGGTGTGGTATGGGTAAATTTTTTCGTTTCACACAGAAGCAAACCTAACCACCCAAAATGCTTTTGGGGATATGTAGAAGCAATTTCTTCATAGGTTTTATTTGCTTTGTAGTAATCGTCTTTAATCAAATATTCCTTTGCTTTGTCGCACAAGGAAGAAGCGGAAACAAGAATATTGCTCAATGCTTTTTCAAGATTAAAGTACTTAATCAAATCACCACACACATCATTTGCCGACAAGCCTTGCGGATATAGATATGCTGAATATCCTTTGAGATAAGCATTGATATTATAGGGACATAATTCTATTGCTTTTAAGAAAACGCCCTGCTTGTTGTCAATATTCTCAATGTTGTTTACAATCTCGTTGGAGCGTTGCAAATCTATATGTTCCAAGCAAGCTAAATCGAGCTGACCGCAAGTGTTAAGATCGGTGGTGTATGTAGATAACAAATGCCCGTACAGAGCGGCTAAAGCGGCTGTAATAGCGGGAATATATTGATTGATGTAATATTCAGTAATTTCTTCTGTGATTTTGCTATCTCTATTTGCGTTGATAACATTACATACCGCACAATAGCGGTCAAGTGCCGCCGCAGATTGCTTGCGTATTTCGGCGTTATTCATTGCGGCATATACAGCGTGATCTATAATACTGCTTGAAATAATACCAAAATCCAATCCCGAAATAGAACTGTTAATTGAAGCGTTTGCACTTTCTTTGCTTGCTTCTGCTATTGCGTGGTTTCTTTCTGTTGTGTTTTTGGTGTACTCATAGTATGCGGTAGTAGCGGTCAGTAGCTGTAAATAGCCATTGTTAGTATTTAAGTAATCACTTGCCGCCCTATCAAAAACGCCATAGTTAGAAAGGCGGTTTATGAGATCACCAATAAACTGTTTGGCGGCTGTTTCGACACTTTGAAAAATCTCGGTAGGTTCTTTCTTGATATTAAAACTGCTCTTTACAGCTTTGTACACTTTATCGTGAGCGGCTTGAAATTCGCAAGACAGCTCATAGTATTTTTTTAGATCATCGTGAAATTCTAATTGTGTGCCAAGCACCTTAAAATATATCGACATAACATATCTCCTAATACGAAATAAAAAACGGCACAAATATACAAATATTATTATACACCAAAAACGCTCAAATTGCAACAGATAGCAACATTTATGTTTGCAGATAGTTGCGATTTTTCGTTTTTTCACGAAAAGCAACGAAATAAATCACCAATGTTTCTATGGGAAACATCACTCTTGGTAAAATTATATAAAGAGGTGATGTTTATGATTGTATGCTTGTCTGTGCGCTTGAAAGAATTGCGCATAAATAAAAATCTAACACAAGCGCAAGTTGCTCAATATGTGGGTGTTACCCGTGCCGTTATAAGTGCATACGAAACGGATATACGGCAACCGTCTTATGATATACTGATACGCCTTGCGCTGTTATACGGCGTTACAACCGACTATCTATTATGTATTGATAGTAAACGGTATTTGGATATATCGGGTCTATCGGAGCGGGAAGCCGCCGCAGTATGCGAAATGGTTAATGTATTTATGGAAAATAAAAAGAAATGAGGTACATATCTATGAAAAAAAGAATATTATCACTCTTAATGGCTGTATGCCTTATCACAACGCTTGTTAGTGTTTGCTCTGTGTCCGCTTCTGCTGCTGAAGGTGATGTTTATGTCTATGCCTACAACGCAAGAGCAAAAGCCGGAGAAACAGTTGAAATCCCCTTTTATATCAATTCCGATGAAGAATTTGCTTGTTTGACCTTTACTCCCGATTTTGATTTTACCGCTTTAGAGTTGGTTAATGTTGAGTGTGGCATACCGGGCGGTAGCTTCATATACAACGAAAATCCCACTAACCCTAAATTTATTTGGTATCACCCTCAAAATATGGCTGTCGGACAAGAACCTGTTTTCACTTTAACCTTTGTTGTTAAAGAGGGAGCAAGAGAGGGCAAATATCCCGTTACGCTCCTTTTTAACGAAAACGATATTTGCGACGAAAACGGCTCTCGTATTCCCCTGCAAGTGGAGGCGGGGGAAATCACAATATTTCGCTATCTTCTCGCCGATGTCAATAACGATCTTTCTGTTGATAGTGCTGATGTTGTTAAGCTTGCTCGTTATTTGGTTTATTTGGAAACGGAGATCAACACATACGGAGCAGATGTAAACAAGGATAGCAATGTTGACGGCAGGGACTTAATCAAACTTGCACGCCATATGGCAGGGGCAGAAATGATCGAGGGCGCAGGATATTAAATGACTATTTAAGCATACAATCAAATACATAATAGCAATAGACCGTCAGCAATGGCGGTCTATTTGCTTTATTGAATAATAATATTCAAAACTGCCCTTGCTCCAAAACAAGCTCTTGCTTGTACTTGTAAAAGCTGTTACGGGAAACTCCGGCAAGGCGTTGACATTCGGCGTTATTTAGTGATCCGCCAAAATCAATTAAATGTATGCGGATAATCTCTTTTGCCGCTATGCTCTTTTTGGTGGTGAGCTTTGCACCCTTTTGTTGCCCTATCTGCTTTCCGTTCAGCCGAGCGGTAATAATGCCCTCTTTGGTGCGTTGGTGTAGGTCTGTTACCTCTTTTTCTGCTTGCTCAAATGCTATCCTTATTTGCTCTTTGGCTAATTCCATTAGATATTTATTGATACCCTCTAAAATGTAATCCACAGCCGTCCCCGTGAGCTTCACAGAGCTTGCTACCGCCTTTTTATAGGTCTGTGTATTGATTTGCGGCTCTTTAAGGAAAACAAGCTCTACGCCCCTATTGTAAAGCTCTTGATATACTGCAAAGCCGTCAGCGGCGTTACGGGACATTCTTGACACAGAGTCAAAAACTATCATATCCCCCTCAACTACGATTTTTAGCAACTTATCAAAATTAGGGCGGGATAGCTTTGTACCCGTAAACTCGTCTTGTAAAATAATTGCTTTAGGGTACGCCGCTTTTATATTTCGTATCTGTCTGTCAATACTTTGCTTGGGTGTGGAAATTCGTGCATATCCGTATATTGTCATTGGTTATATCCCTTTCTATGTTCAAATTTAACGACCGTCTGATTTGGTACGCTGTGATAAGGCAAAAACGCCTTGCGCCGTCTGCGCTTTTGGTACAATCGTGAAATAGGTCAGTTTTGGTACTGTGTGAGAGGGGCAGGGACTAACCCTGCCGCCCCTCGTTGACTTTTATATAATCCGCTTGTATGCAAGAATAAAGAATATCACCCCTGCAACTATCGGCAAAACTGCGGACAATATCAAAAGTAAGAAAATCACAATGCAAGTTTCTGTATCGTTCAGCATTGCACATCACCCCTCTATCATTTTCACGGCGCAATCACCGCATACAATGTTTACTGTGCGCGTTGCTCTAACTATCGTATGACAGCAAGGGCAGATATAACGGCGGCTATTGCCTTTTGCGGTTGTGGTGATTTGAATACCACCGCTTGCGGAATGTGCGCCAACACCAACAGACATATATCCTATATCATTTCGGCACATTTCTATTTCCCGTAGCTCGTTATGGTTTAACAGCCATTCAAGCAGGGTATCGTCCGGCTCTGTATGCGACCACCCGTATTTTTCTGTTTTGGTGCATATCAACCCGTGATCTCTACAAGCGGTTGCAAATGCTTTGTTGTGATATGTTCCGTTCCTTGATGTGTCTTGAATGTTCAGTATGGTATCATTGTACATATGTACCATTTCGTGAAGCAATGAAGCGGTGATAGCTTCAAGCGGTCTGTTTAGTGTTCCGCTTGCTATATTGATTTCACGCTTTTGTGTATCTCCGGCACTCCAAGCATCCCACGGCGTATAGTGTGCGTATGATCGGCTTGACGGCGTTACAGTTATAACGGGCGTGTCAAGTGCATTGTTGAACATATCGGCGTTTAATGCCCTAAACATTTTCTCTAATTGGTTGACAAGTCTTGACATATTGGTTACTTGTTTCATAGTTATTTACTCCCTTTCAATTATATTGATATTGATTTTAAGGGAGCGGGCGTGTATAATATTGTTGTCCCGCTCCCCTGCGGTTGTGGGTCAAGTGTCTTGTATGATTGCTTTGGTCGGCGGTTTATACAAGGCACTTTCTTTATGCAATACTAAAGCGGCGGCTTGCCGTCTGTTTGGTGTACTGCTTGTACATATCGGCGTGTTCTTTCTTAAATGATGTAGTATCAAATCTGTTACTTAACACAGAAGTCCAACGGCAAATAAAACGCCCTGCTTCTAATTCTTCCGTGTCCCTTGCAAGCATTTCGGCTTTGATTTCGTCCCTTAATGCTTCGGCTTCTGCTCTGGCTTCTTCTGCAAGTGTTTCCCACTCTTGCAACTTTGCGATCTTGCTTTCCATTTCGTGTGTTGACATTGTTATTGTCCCCTTTGTTAATATATTCGGCGTGGGCGTTTGCCCTTGCCGTGATTATAGTATAGCACATTGCGCAATGGTCGTCAATAGGCACATTGCACAATGTTCTTTTTGACGATTTGTTTATTTTGTACATTGCACAATGTTCCAAAGTGTGCTATAATGATGTATATAATTAGGGGGTGCTATTATGGCTTATAAAGACAGATCAACCGCAATCAAATACAATAACGAATACAACAAGCAAGCGTATGACCGTATTAACTTGACCGTCCCCAAAGGAAAAAAGGAAAGCATACAGACGGCGGCGCAGGCGAACGGCGAAAGCGTGAACGCATTTATTAACAGATTGATTGATACCGAGCTTGAACGCATAGAGCAAGGCGGGGGTATTTCCCATATTTCACGCCGGACGGACGATAAAAAATAAGCAAGTTGTTTGATCTTTCTCACACCGGCATTTTTGAAAATTAACATTCAAAACGAAACGGCATAAAAAAAGAGCGGCTTGCGCCGCTCCTAAAAACACATATCTATATAGCAAAACGGACGATTGATTTCGTCCGTTATTTTTTTGCTTATATTAGATATTCCTTTGTATCTGTACCAACCGTTTCAAGCATAATCTTACCGCCGAGCCGAAAGGCGTGAGCAAATATTTCACACTCTATAACGCCGTTCATTTCATTTAGGCAATCCTCGTATTTTTCAAGTATTTCCTTTTGCTTGTCGGTCATTGTGGCGGTGAGTTCATCACGATTACGCCCCATAAGATCAAGCAAGTGTTTAATCCGCTTGTTGCCGTCCGTGCATTGTTCTTGTGGGTGTACATTGCCGTACCATAATTCTTCAAGTATTCCTCTCATAATATGCGCCCTTTTCTGTTTTTCTTTACTCCATTATACCACGCCGAAAATGCGTTGCACACTTCAATTTTTGATTTAGGCGCACTATGAAAATACGGAGATTGGCGTAATTTCAAGGGTGCTGTCAGCAACGCTTAATAGTGTATATAGAAAGTACGCATTTTTCGGCACTTCGATTTAGACACATACCGAAATGGCGTATTTTTCGCACTTTTGTAGGGGTATGTCAATTTTTTCTTATGGTGTATAAGAAAACGCTATCACGAAAGAAAGGAGAACAAGAGTATGGATTTACTTATGACCTACACAGACAGTATTCATATCACCGAAACGGACAAGGGCATTGAAATAGTGATTGACAAGCCGTCCGAGATTTACGATTGGCTACAAGAGATCAAAGCGTATTATGAAACCGATCTGTTTTCTGTTCTGTATGACTTAATTAGAACTGAACGAGAGAACGAGCGGGACGAGTTTTGATTTATCCATTTATGAAAGGAGCGTGATAAACGCAAAAACACCCATAACGGCAGGGACAAACGCCGTTGAATTAAAGGGAAACAATCAAACAGAAAAGGCAAATAACAAATGGGGAATATTTATATATACCATACATCACCAAACCAAAGAAGCGTTATAACGCATAAAACGCTATCCGACAAAGAACACCCATACGGGATATGCAATATAGCGGCTACGCTGACCGCCGCAAAGGAGCTAACCGACAGAGCTTATAAACTGTATATCCGAATGTCATTACACCAAGACGGGCATACCTACGCTTTAAGTCCCGTTGAGATCAACAATAGTATTGGTATGACAGATAAGCGTTACAGAGAAGCGGTAAAAGAATTGATTGACAAGGGTTATTTGGTGCAACACAAAGACCATAAGAGCGTATATATCTTTTACGAAGCTCCGGCTATTGATAATGTTTCAGTATTGCCAAAAGAGATAGACTATCTGCCCAAAACGGAAAGTACAGCCGTCCATAATGACTATATAGAACAGCCGATATGGGAAGTCAAACCGTCTGTTTCGGGGGGAGAAATAATAGATAATATTACATCTCAAATATATAATAATACTGATACTACATTGCCGGATTTAAGTTTTATAACCAACAAAGGAAAAAGCAATAATGACTTGTTTCCAAGTCTGCAAAATGAAGATTTACCATTTTAACACCGTTGCGGAACTATGAGATAATTCCGCTGTTTTTGGTAAATGAATTGTAGGGTGAGCGTTTCAGCTTGCCCCATATTTATATTCACAGAATAGAAAGGAACACCACTTTATGAGCATAACAGAATTAGTCCGAAATTACGCTATAAGCGTTAATGACACGGATATGTATATTACGATACTGCGGAGCGGTAAAACATACTACACCAACTATGACAAAGGTTTTTATGAACTAATGAAAAGCGGTGTTTTTACGGGAGCAAGGACAAACGGGAAAAGCAAGGGCGATTATTTGAAATTCACTTGTACCCATACCGATTTTGACCCGTATTTTCATCACATTGTTTTTTGCTATTACTATCGAGGATTGCGCAAGGACAACTACATCGATGTTTTACGCCAATTCAGCAACGAATTATCAAAAAGCAAATTGAATGTAGATCATCTGCAAGACGGGATTTACAACAACAGAAAATGGAATTTATCTCTTATGCCTAAAGCTGATAATATGCAAAAAAGACACTTTGACAAGCGTTTTAAGAACATTTTTGACATTGTGTCTGCTTATGACGGAGAGGGATATAGAGTACAGTTTACATACTTAAACAAAGGCATACGAGCGGTAAGGTATTATTGCGATACGCCCAATGACTTAAACGCATTGTACCGACACCTAAAGGCGCATAAATGGGAATTGCGCAAGGCAAAAGCGGGTATGCAACTATCCGATAGTTTTTATTCTTCCTCTGGTGATTTTGAAAATAATTATTCAAACGCTTTTCCGCAACTTATACCCAATGAGGAAATACACGGTATGCAACGGCATTTAGTGAAAATGCGGAAAAATGCGTTTTCTCAATACAGAGGATAAAACAACTGTTTTATAAACAAAATACATCGTCATTTTGGCTTTTCACAGCCGTTTACGGCTCAAATCCTTGTTGTTAGCAGGAGAATGACCTAAAGGAGCAAAAATGACTAATAGACCCAATAACGAAGAACTATTTTACACCGTTGACGATATTATAAACATACTCAATGTTTCGAGATCAACGGCATATAGAGAAATCAAAAAATTAAACGAAGAACTGAAAAAGCAAGGTTATATCACCATTTGCGGTAAAGTGCCTATAAAGTTTTTTCGGGAGCGGTGGTACTGTTGACAAAGATTTTGAAGTGTGCAAACGCCACGCAAAATGGTAAAATTACTATATATGGATTAAAGGAATTGGTACACTATGGCAGTACAGAAATACACCGCTAAAAACGGAAAACAATTATGGTATTTTTCGGTTAGATATACCGATTGGACGGGCGAGCGGAAACGGAAAAAGCAAGAGGGATTTAAGACCCAAAGAGAAGCAAAAGAAGCAGAAGCCGACTTTTTGAATAGCAAAAGGACGGATATTGACATTACTTTTGAAAATCTTGTAAAGGCGTATGTAGAGAACAGAAACGCCCGAATAGAGCAAACTACTTTAGCAACCAAAGGGCATATGATACGGACAAAGATATTACCTTACTTTGCTAAAATGCCGTTAAGCAAGATTGACACCGCTACCGTTATGAATTGGCAAACGGAGCTTATGAACTACCGCAATCCAAAGACAAACAAGCCGTATTCGCAAACATACCTACGGCAGATACACAATCAGTTATCAACGATCTTTAACTTTGCAATTCGATATTACGGATTATCAAGAAATCCCGCCCAACTGTGCGGCAGTATGGGTAAACAGAACGCTGAAAAATTTGATTTTTGGACTTATGACGAATTTCAAAAGTTTATCCAAGCCGCAAAGGACGATATAAACGCTTATACAATATACAATCTGTTCTTTTATAGCGGTATGCGTATGGGTGAATTGCTTGCCCTTACGCTGAATGATTTTGACTTTGATAAATGCACCGTATCAATCAATAAAAGTCTTGCCGTAATTGACGGTGAGCAAACAACAAAGAAAACCAAAACGGAAAAGAGTAAACGCATTGTTGCGTTGCCCGTTCCGATAATGGAAATGATAAAAGAATATGCAGGGCATTTGTACGAATACAACCCTGCAAACAGATTATTTATATCAAGCAAAACATCACTACATAGAGATATGCGCAAGTATTGTGAGATCTCCGGCGTGCGCAAAATTAAAGTACACGAACTGCGCCACAGCCACGCAAGCCATTTAATTGAGTTAGGCGTTTCTCCGCTTTCGATAAGTGAGCGGTTAGGACACGAAGATATAAAAACAACGCTTAATACATATTCGCATTTGTACCCAAACAAGCAAAGTGAGATAGCGGAAATCCTTACGGAATATGTGCTATGATAGCGGGGTGATAGCGATAATGGTACGAATGTGGTACGCTGACAAAACAAAAACGCCCGAAAACCCTGTATTTTCAAGGCTTTCGGGCATTATTTATTTTATTCCCACTCGATCGTGCCGCAGGGCTTGGGGGTGAGGTCGTACAGGACTCTGTTTATGCCCTCTACCTCGTTTGTGATACGGGCGGTTATTTTATGAAGCACATCGTACGGTATTTCCTCGACCGTGGCGGACATTGCGTCCGTTGTATTTACCGCGCGGATGATAGCGGGCCAGCCCTCATACCGTTTACCGTCACGCACGCCTACGGATTTGAGGTCGGGGACTGCTATAAAATACTGCCATACCTTGCCTGCAAGGTTCGCATTGTCAAATTCCTCACGCAATATTGCATCAGCTTCACGCAGTGCTGCAAGGCGGTCACGTGTTATAGCGCCGAGGCAGCGTACTCCAAGACCGGGGCCCGGGAACGGCTGACGGTACACCATTTGATGCGGCAAGCCGAGCGCATCGCCCACTACACGCACCTCGTCCTTATAAAGCAGCTTTACAGGCTCTACAAGCTCCATTTTCATATCCTCGGGCAGACCGCCTACGTTATGATGAGCCTTTACCCCGTCAGATTCAAGAATATCGGGATAGATAGTTCCCTGAGCCAGAAATTCGATGCCCTCGAGCTTTGATGCTTCCTCGTCAAAGACCTTGATAAACTCTCCGCCTATGATCTTACGCTTTTTCTCAGGCTCTGATACGCCCTTAAGCAAATTCAAAAAGCGGTCCGTTGCGTCGATGTAGATCAGATTTGCATCAAGCGTTTTGCCGAATACGTCAATTACCATTTCGCTTTCGCCCTTACGCATAAGTCCGTGGTTAACGTGAACGCACACGAGCTGCTTGCCGATAGCCTTTATCAGAAGCGCTGCGACAACTGAGCTGTCAACACCGCCCGACAGAGCTAAAAGCACCTTTTTGTCACCCACCTGATCGCGCACGGCTTCAACCTGCTCGTTAATAAAAGCATTTGCAAGCTCAAAATTTGTTATGCGCTGCATTGAATCCGGTCTTTTGTTTGAATTCATTGTTCTATCCTCCCTTTATTCATATAAATAATGATCTTATGAAAATACTTCGCCGAGATATTTTTCCTGTTCTGCCTTTGACAGATCGAAATAATCTATCATATGCGTTATCGTCTGCTCTCTTTTTTCAGAGATTACCGAACGCAGTGTATTTACGTTTCTTTCCCACGATGCATAGCTGTACGGCGCCGAGAGCTTGTCTACATCGTCCTGATAATTCCAGCGTTCGATCTGGTATTTCATTTCGTCTGCTATTTCAGCTATCATCTTTTCATAAAGCTTCAGCATATTTTCCGTTGAAAATACAGTATTGAGATATTTGCCGAATGTCGTCAAGAACTGCTCCTTGAAGCCCTCATTCTTCATAAACGATCTTAAAACCAATGTTGAGAAGCTGTTTCCTACTCCGTGTCCTTCGGGGTTAGTCACCTCCTCGAACATATTATATTCCCAATATGTGCTTGCCCACAAGCCCCAGTCAATATCGTACAGGAGCCAACGCCATTTTGCTCCCTCTTTATTTTCCTTATAATACTTTATATTACCCGAATCGGTATTTGAAAAGAATATAACGCATATCCAATAATTTATAAGCTCGTCCACATCTACCATCTGGCACGCCTTCTTATAATTATCCTCATTTTTCAGCGAATTCTCCTTAAGGAAGGTTACGAGCTTCTGGTATTCGTCTATCGTACCCTCAAGGACATTATAGCTTGTATCCTTATAGTTACCGCCCTTGATAAGATCGACGTTATCGGGGTCTGCCCCTGTGTGATTGGCTATATAATCCTCGTTTATTCTTTCACGCAGGTCATAAAGACCGAAATATTCTCCGTTGATATATACCGCAACGGGTCTGTATGCCATAACATCAACATCGATGCTGCCCCTGACAAGCTCTGCGCAGAATGCATCTCTTATATGCGCATACTTTCCGTCCTGTCCTGAAGAACGCAGAGCGAGCGATGAAAATACGTTAACGTAATCCTCTCCGAAGAACGGATAGCATATCTCCTTAGGTCCGTACTTATCACGCAGATATACGGACACGCTTTTCTGATCCTTTGCCCTGCTGTACTGACCGAACACCTTAAGTCCTGCATTAAATGAAAGCACCTGACTGCCGTTTTCGTCTATATAGTCAAATCGGATAGGTCTTTCCCAATCCTCCCAATAGTTTGCGTTTGCGTACTTATACGGGAACGCTGCCGTTTCATCGTAAAGAAGTCCGTCAACGAGTATTCCGTATTCATCAGAAAACAAATTATCGCTTTCCGTTGTAAGACAGATCACCGCCATATTGTGCTTTCTGCCCACGATGTACGATGCGGAAACATCGTCGCTTCGCAGGTATCCGTCCTTATACGCTATTGCTCTTACCGTTGTTGTTTTCGTTATTACTATCGGCTCTGTGTAGAGCTTTGACGTATTTGACGGAAGCGAGCCGTCAAGCGTGTAATACACCTTACAACCGGACGGCGCCTGTATAATACAGTTAGTTCCCGCATTTACATAGCCGCCCGGTGTGAGAAATTCAGGGCACTTTACCGCCCCTGCCAGCTTTTCCGATGCATTTTCCTTGCCGGGTGTCACAGATGTATAGTAATACACCGTATCGTCCGTAAGACTGCATCGGCCTGCGCTTGCTCCGTCGAACAGCGTACCGTATTCAAGGCTGTCGATGCATACGCCGTCAGAATTGAATATATACACCGTTTCGCCATATCTGTTAACGCCGACATCAACGTATATCTTGTCGGTTTTTGTGCTGTAATAATTCTCGTTATCGAAATATATTATCCGATATTCGCCGCCTGCAAGCTCGACTTCGGGAAGCTGAACAGCCTTTGAAAAATCCTTACTGTCCCCGATATAATAGTCAGAGAGTGTCACTGTACTGCCCGATGGATTATATATTTCTGCATAATCGTAAAGGTCATAATAATCGTACAGCTGACCGACAGCATACGTTTTGCCGTCGGGGGCTTCGGCAAGCGTGCTGTTGACAGCGACAATCTCATTTATAAAAACCGCTTTATTCTGCGGATATTTTGCGCTTTCTATGCTATCAAAGCCCGCAACGGTATTCGCCTTTCCTGCCGTTGCGCACGGGAAAAAGCTGAATTTTGACGCATCAGATGCATCTCTGCCGTATGTGAGATTTGCTATAAGGGGATGGACTGCTACGCTGTCTATTTCATCAGCCTTGCCGTTATATATGGCAAGTGTCTGCTCTATACCTGAAAGACCGAACGTTGCATGAAGCTCCGCGCCGTCTGTATACGCCTTTTCTTTGCCTGACAGAAATACGACAACGTACTGTCCTGCCTTCACCGTCATATCGGGGAACGCCCATTTTTCAGGGTCCTCAGGGTCGTCCGAAAGGAAAAGACCGTACATTTTAACATCGCTGTTACCGTAGTTATATATTTCCGCCCAGCCGTTAAACTCGCCGTCCTCATCTGTCACCGTGACCGTATCGTTCGTTGTATATTCGTTGATATACAATGTGTTTACGTCCTTGCCGTCAACGTTCAGCGGTACGTCGGGCGCTGACGGAACGTACATCTCCGTATCGTTCACAGCTCCCGGCGTGGGATTTGCGAATATGACCGTAATTCCCTTATTGTCAGGTCCGCACGAGCGATCGGACGGAACATCGTTTACTGTTATTCTGCCTATTTCAACGCCGTCGGAGTCGAAAAGACATACAATTTCGCTTACGTAATTTATTTTGAACGGAAGATGAATTATGCCTTTTTCAACATCAGATTCGTTTCTTCCGCTGGCGTAGATGACCATATATTCGCCCGCTTTTATCGCAATGTCGGGGAACACGAACTTTTCGGGCTTATTCGGATCGTCCGTAAGCATATAGTTAAGAAGGCTCACGTCCTTGTCTGAATTATTGAAAAGCTCTATCCAGTCGCAATTTTCGCCGTAATTGTCCTTTAATGTGTTTTTATTTGACGGCATAAGCTCATTGAGAATGACACCGTCCTCATTCGGCGGAATTATCTGTCCGTCCGTTCCTGAGCCCTGCCCCGTTTCAACCGATGTGTCCGTGCAGGAAGCAAGCACACTTAAAAGCGTGCATATTACAAGTGTTATTGCTATGATCCTTTTCAAAATATTACCGTACCTTTCACCGCTTCAACAGCTTAAATATACTCTCCTGATGCCTTTACTACCGTTACAGATGATATTGTCGGATATGCGCTCAGCTTATTCAAGAATTTTGTAGAGCTTCCCTTGAGCTTCACCTCAAATGCAAGCTCTGAAATACCGCCTGTGATATTTTTTGACTTAAGCGACGATCTTGCCGTGCTTTTTTCAACGTACTTGGCTACTGCCTCCTCGTCCTGCTCGTCAACAGTCACCATAAGTATGTAGGATGCTTCCTTTGCAGGTATCTTACCTGCCGCTATCAGTATAACGCCGACGATAATTATACCAATCACTGCCAGCCACAGAAGTCCTGCGCCTGTCATAATACCGATACATATTGCAAAATACAGAAACGCTATATCCATAGGGTCCTTTATCGCCGTGCGGAAACGGACTATTGAAAGAGCGCCGACCATACCGAGCGACAGAATGACGTTTGATGTTACCGTCATAATTATAAGCGTCGTTATCAGCTGTATTGCCAGAAGTGACAGGCAGAAGCTCGCTGAAAACAGAACGCCTCTGTACGTTATCTTGTAAACGAGGCACAATACTGCTCCGAGAATGAGTGATACTGCAAGAATGAGCAGCGCCTTCGGAACCGTCAGCGTGCTTGCGGCATTGTCTGCAAGAAAGCTGTTTTTGAAAATATCAGAAAATGATGTAAGATACTGTGTCATATCATATCTCCTTATTTAAATGTTCTTCCGAACACGTATTTACAAATTGATGTTTGCATTGTTGCGCCGAAATGCGGCAGAACGCTTGCTATGAATTCAGGTAAAAAATCGTTGTATTTCACCTCAAGCACCGCCCTTGCGGGCGATACTGTATAAACGAGCGATCCACTGTCGCAGAACAGATCGCACCCTGCGCTTGAGCCCTTTATGTTCGTGTCGATCGTCACCCTTGTATCTGATATGGGGTGAACAAATACTCTGCGTGTATACTCGACTATCGTTTTAGGTCTGTAAAGCTGCGAACGCAGGGCAACGTAAAACTCGTCAGCAACAGGGTCGTTCAGCGTCAGTAAAAGAGAGCCGTCGCCGTACATTATATTATCGTATATCCCGCGGTCTATCCTCACAGACGTTTTTTTGCAAAGGTCACGCACCTTTTCCTTTTTTTCAAGGCTGATGAAGCTGTCGCTTCTGTTGTACGCCCTTATTCTGAACTTATGTCTGCGCGCTACGCCGAATTCAGATGCCTTCAGCGCCCGATTTTCGTAATTGTCAAAATAGACGCTCGATATGAGATATTTGCCCGTTTCATCGCTGTGAGGATCACGCCTCATTATACCGTTCAGATGTGAGGCGATATCAAGCGCCTGGTGCAATGAGATGTAATATTTATGCTCGTGTCTGAAGCCGTCCACAAAAACGCCCCTTTCCTCATTATTATCGCAGTCTTCTGCGTTTTTTCTTCATTGCGTGTCTGACTGCCGATGTTATAAGAACGTACGCAAGCGCGATCAGCAGAAATACTATGACGGTTATAACGAATCTGCGGCTGCTCGTGAATTCCTCTATCTGATCTATAACGTACAGTATTTTATTTCTCGATACGGGATTTTTCGTCACAAGATCGGCAGAGCATAGCTGCTGACCTGCGTAGTATACCGTTACTCTGCCCTCTGCCTGTCCTTCTTCGACGGGAGCATCAAGCGCTTCCTTGAATACCGTTATTTCGTATTTCAGATCCTTTTCGACATCGAGCGTTGTCGGAAGATACAAGGTTATCTCGCTTTCTGCAACGAGATGAACGGAATCGACCGTCGTATTGTATTTTACGGGAACCTCGCAAAGCGGCTTGCCCGTGCTGAGCACCGTTTTGAAGCCGAAGCCCTCGGATGCGTATTTAAGCAGCCTTATTGCATCGACATAGACCGATGTTTCAAGCGTTTTGTCGTCCTTGTTTTCGTATTCGGTTCCGCCGTACAGAGCCATATAGTACGTCATACCGCCTATCTCAGCGCTGACCATAAGCACATCGCCGCTTTCTTCGGTAGTACCGTAGCAAAGCCCCGTTACGCCCTCTGTCTTGTATTTCGTTGTGCTTCTGACAAGTCCGTTTCGGTTGTTCAGAGTTTTCAGCTTCAATTCATCAGTCTGGTGCAGAACGTACGTATCCCTTGAGGTCATTTCCAAAAGTCCGTCAACGCCTGCTGCATACTGCGCTATCTTTATCTGATCGTACAGAGTCGTCGTCATACCGTCTGCATACAGTCCTGTCACATTCTTGTATGACGTATTTTCAGCTCCGCACGCTTTCGCCTTTTCGTTCATCAGAGCAAGAAAATCGTTGAGATTTCCGTTATAAAGACGCGCAAGCACCGTTGCGGCATCGTTTGCCCCGCGCATCAGAACGGCTGAAAGCAGATAGCCGTACGTTACCTTTTCGCCCTTTTCAAGACCGACGTTATAGCCCTGTGAGCCCTCAAGCAGCTCCTGCGTTACGGTCACTATCTCATCGAGCCTATCGCCGTAAAGCTCAAGCGCTACGGCGCCGACCATCATTTTGACTGACGCTGATATGTTTACAGACTCCTCTGCGCCCTTGGCATACAGATACTGATCTCTGTCAACGCAGTATAAAAGCACATTGGACGTTACGGTTTCTATACTCGAATCTATCGGTATTTCGTAATCGTTAACGGTCGCCTCTGCAAAGACACTCACAAGCATCACAGACGCTATGAGAGATATGCACGCAAAAAGCGCCGATATTTTTTTGATCGTTCTCATTTTCTCCTTAGTTAAGGCTGAACATCAGGGTCGAATACGTCGGGTATGTCAGAACGCTTGCAGGGATCAGCGGCTCTATCTCGTCGCAAACCTTGCGTAATTTCTGCATAACGGGAAATACGTTCGTTCTGTAATACATCGCCTTATCCGCCTTGACGGTAAATTTCTTCGTTTCGTCAAGCTCTGCCCGCAGCTCGTCACGCAACTCTGCGGCACTGTCCGTAAGGCTTGACAGCTTTAATATAAGATCACATTCCGCCTTGCACTGAATATCCGGACAAATCGCTTTTTTTGCTCCTGCGGTCTGTGCAAGCGTGCGTGTGTATTCAAAGGCGCACGGTAAAATGTGCTTATTTACCATATCGATCATCGTGTAGCCCTCTATTTTGATGGTCTTACGGTAATTTTCGTACATTATTTCAAGTCTTGATTCTACCTCAGCTCTCGAAAGCACGCCGAATTTTTCAAATACGGCTATATTCTTTTCGCTGTTGAACAATCTGAGCGCCTCGGGAGTTGATGCAAGATTCAGAAGTCCTCTTTTCTTTGCCTCCTGCACCCACGTTTCAGAATAGTTATTGCCGTTGAACACAATACGCTTATGCTCCTTGATCTCCTTTTTCAGAAGCTCTGTTACGGCATATTTCAATTCCTTTCCGTCATTTACGTCCTTTTCAAGAATATCCGCAAAGGAGCAAAGCGCATCCGATACAGCCGTGTTTATCGCTATGTTCGGCTCAGCTACGGAGTCTGCCGCGCCGGGCATACGGAATTCAAATTTATTGCCTGTGAAGGCAAAGGGGGACGTGCGGTTTCTGTCCGTCGTGTCCTTGTTGAACTGCGGAAGTATGTGAACGCCTGATTCAAATGAGGCGCGGCGTCTTTCATTATACAGACTGCCCGTTTCGATACCCTCAAGAATGTCAAGCAGCTCATCGCCCAAAAATACGGAAACTATTGCAGGCGGCGCTTCCGCTGCGCCGAGTCTGTGGTCATTGCCTGCCGTTGCGACGGATATTCGCAGCAGATCCTGATGATCGTCTACCGCCTTCAGAACGGCAACAAGGAACAAAAGGAACTTATAATTATCGCTCGGACATTTTCCCGCCTTGAAAAGATTTTCGCCCGTATCGGTATTCAAGCCCCAGTTGTTGTGCTTGCCCGATCCGCTGACTCCGAGATACGGCTTTTCGTGAAGAAGGCACGCTAAATCGTGGCGGGCGGCAACCTTTTTCATCGTTTCCATCATAAGCTGGTTCTGGTCTGTCGCTATGTTTGCTGTGGTATATACGGGGGCAAGCTCGTGCTGAGAGGGGGCTGCCTCGTTATGCTCTGTCTTTGCGACGACGCCCAGACGCCACAGCTCCTCGTCAAGATCACGCATAAAACGCTTTACTCTGTCCTTGATCGTTCCGAAATAGTGGTCGTCAAGCTCCTGCCCCTTCGGCGCGCGCGCTCCGAAAAGCGTTCTGCCTGTGAATATAAGATCGGGGCGTTTATCATAAAGCGCCTTGTCCACCAAAAAATATTCCTGCTCTGCTCCGAGATTGGGAGTTACCTTTGTCGCGTCCGTTCCGAACAGGCGAAGAATACGCATAGCCTGGATATTCAGCGCCTCCATAGAACGCAGAAGCGGTGTTTTTTTATCAAGCGCTTCTCCGCCGAAGGAGCAGAACGCCGTGGGAATACAAAGCGTATCGTCCTTTATAAACGCATAGGACGACGGATCCCATGCGGTATATCCTCTCGCCTCAAACGTGGCGCGCAGACCGCCTGACGGGAAGGAAGATGCATCAGGCTCGCCCTTTATAAGCTCCTTGCCCGAAAACTCCATAATAACTCCGCCGTCTGCGGTGGGAGAAATAAAGCTGTCGTGCTTTTCCGCAGTCATACCTGTCATAGGCTGAAACCAATGAGTAAAATGCGTTGCGCCCTTTTCTATCGCCCATTCCTTCATTACGCTTGCAATCGTTGCGGCAAGCGCTGAATCAAGTGAGCGTCCTTCGTTTATCGCTTTTTTCAGCGACTCATAGGTCTGAAGCGGCAAACGCTGCTTCATTACGGCATCGTTGAACACCATACAGCCGAACACCTGTGGTATATTTACTCCTGACATAATCAAATCCATCTCCATTCTGCATTCTGCAAGGGCAGGCGCTGTCAAAGCTCCTGCTTTTCGTATGTATACATCGTTGCGTAGGCTCTTTCCAGAAGCTGCTCTACGTCTATTTTTTCCTCCTGCGCTATCACCTTTGCGAGCTCAGGGCGTGTGCGTGGGTGACGCGGAGTGAATACGGTGCAGCAGTCCTCATACGGAAGAACTGATGTATCATATGTATCTATTCTTCGTGATATTTCAACTATTTCTTCCTTATCAAGTCCTATGCACGGACGGAATACGGGTATGTCGCAAACGATATCGGTAACGCACAAAGCATCCATCGTCTGTGATGCGACCTGTCCTATGCTTTCGCCCGTAATAAGAGCGTTACAGCCGAACTGCTGCGCGCATCTTTGCGCCAGGCGCATCATAAACCTACGCAGAAGCAGGGTAAAATAATCCTCGTCGCATTTGTCACGCAGGATTTCCTGTATCTCCTTTACGTTTATAACGTGCATCACCGTTCTGCCGTTGTACTCCGACAAAAGCTCCGCAAGCGTACCGACCTTATCAAGCGCCCTCTGGCTCGTATACGGATACGATTCAAAGTGAAGCGCTTCTATCTTCACGCCCCTTTTGCATATCATATGACCTGCAACAGGGCTGTCGATACCGCCCGACAAAAGCAAAAGAGCCTTACCGTTAGTGCCTACGGGCATACCGCCCGCGCCCTTTTCCTGATTCGGATGTATATACGCCTCTTCGTCCCTTATCTCAACTCTGACAACTCCGTCAGGATCCTTTACGTCTACCTTTATTCCGGGAAGAGCTTCAAGCACCGCGCCGCCGCACTCGTCGCATATCTGCGGTGAGGTGAGGGGAAAACGCTTGTCAGCTCTTTTTGCCTCGATCTTGAAGGTCTTGCACCCTTCAAGCATATCAATGCAGCATTCCTTGACGGTCTTTATTATATCCGCCATCGTTTTTTCGCAGGCGATCGCTCTGTTTACTCTGACGATGCCGAATATCTTCTTGCACGCCTCGTATGCTCCGTCAACGTCGCATTCATCGTTAAGCGGAATTACATTTACCGTGCTTTGCGCTCTTTTTATCTCAAAGCTGCCGTATTTTCTCATACGGTATTTTATCTGTTTTGCCAGCGTTGCCTCAAAGCTGCTTTTGTTTGCGCCCTTGAGAGCGATCTCGCCGTACTTAAGCAATATTATTTCTTTCATTGATTCTTTTTACTCTGTGCCTTCAGTCTTAATGAATTATCAAGTATCTTTTTACGCAGTCTTATGCTCTTGGGGGTTATTTCTATAAGCTCGTCGTCTGCTATGAACTCAATTGCCTCCTCAAGTGAGAAGATTATGGGTGTCACGAGCTTTAACGCTTCGTCAGCGCCCGTTGAACGAATTGCGGTAAGGTGCTTTTTCTTACATACGTTGACTGCTATATCTCCGAGCTTCGGGGACTGACCGACGATCATACCCTCGTAAACGGGTGTCTGAACGGGAATGAACATATCTCCTCTTTCCTGAGAGTTATACAAGCCGTATGACGTTGCCTCACCCGTTTCCGATGCGATAAGAGAGCCTGTATAGCGGCGTACTATTTCGCCCTTATAAGGCTCGTAGCCATCAAACAGAGTGTTCAGTATGCCCTCGCCTCTTGTATCGGTCATAAGCTGTGATCTGTATCCGATAAGGCATCTTGACGGTATTTTATAGTATATCTTCGTTCTGCTGCCCTGGTTAGTCATTTCAAGCAGCTCTCCTTTGCGCGCGCCGAGCTTTTCAATGACAACGCCGACGTATTCGGTGGGAACGTCTATCTGCGCTCTTTCAATAGGCTCGCACCTTACGCCGTCAATTTCCTTGAAAAGAACTCGGGGCGTGGAGCAGCATATCTCGTATCCCTCGCGGCGCATCGTTTCTATGAGTATTGACAGATGCATTTCGCCTCTGCCCATTACTCTGAAGCAGTCTGTCGTCTCGCCGTCCTCAACACGCAGCGAAACGTCCTTCAGAAGCTCTCTGTAAAGTCTTTCTCTTATCTGACGGCTCGTTACGAACTTGCCCTCTCTGCCTGCAAATGGGCTGTCGTTTACAGAGAACGTCATTTCTATCGTCGGCTCGCTGACCTTAACAAATTCAAGCGGCTCAACACACGATGTCGATGTGACAGTATCGCCTATTGTTATATCCTCAGCTCCCGAAAAGCATACGATGTCGCCCACCTGAGCTGCTTCAACTGCCACACGGTTAAGCCCGTCTATCTGCATCAGCTTTACTATCTTGCTTTTTCTCGGTGCTTTTCCGCTGTGGTAGTTGGAGATCATTATCTCCTGACCCAGCTTTATCTTACCTCTTTCAATTCTTCCTATACCTATTCTGCCGACGTAATCGTTATAGTCGATAGATGACACAAGAAGCTGCAATTCGCCGTCCTCGTCGCCCTCAGGACACGGAATGTGGTTCACTATCGCATCGAAAAGCACCTTGAGGTTTTCGTCCTGAGAGTGCGGATTGAGCGATGCTGTGCCTGCTCTGCCGTTGCAGAATATGATCGGGGAGTCAAGCTGCTCATCTGTTGCATCAAGATCGATAAACAATTCAAGCACCTCGTCAGGCACCTCGTCAACACGGGCATCTGCCCTGTCTATCTTGTTTATGACTATTATGACCTTATGACCGAGTCCGAGCGCCTTTTCAAGCACGAAGCGTGTCTGAGGCATAGGACCCTCTGCCGCATCAACAAGAAGAACTACGCCGTTTACCATTTTGAGTATACGCTCGACCTCACCGCCGAAGTCCGCGTGACCGGGGGTATCTATGACATTTATCTTGATATCGCCGTAATGTATAGCCGTATTTTTTGCAAGTATCGTTATTCCGCGTTCTTTTTCAAGATCGTTTGAATCCATAACTCTTTCTTCCGTTGCCTGATTGTCACGGAAAACACCGCCCTGCTTGAGCATTTCATCCACGAGTGTCGTTTTGCCGTGGTCAACGTGTGCGATTATCGCAACATTTCTCAAATCTTCCCTTTTCAAAGTCTATACTTCCTTTTCATTTAATTTTTTTACGCTGAAACTATTATTAACGCTTCATATTAACACACGCACACGCGTATAATAAAAAATATTTAAAATAATTTATTTAATTTATTGTAAATTTTCACTTATACCTCTCCGTGCGACAAAAGCACCTGACCGTTTGAAATGCTCATAAGCCCGTAGGAGTGGCAGCTCGTCGGCGGTCTTCCTATACTGCCCGGATTAAAAAAGTATATTCCGTTTCTGTATTCAAGGTATCTTTCGTGCGTATGGCCGTACAGCGCGACACTTACACCGAGCGCCCTTGCGTGCGATTCATACGCTGAAAGCGACGATTTTACAAAATAATTATGTCCGTGGCACAAAAGCGTTTTCACCTTACCGAAGGACTCTGTAAGCTCAACAGGAGCGTCTGCATATACATCGCAGTTGCCCTTAACGCCGATATATACGGCATTTTTCGGAATAACGAGATAGTCGGCATCCGACGCCCCATCCCCCAGATGCACTATGTAATCGCAATCGTAATGAATATCTATCGCGCGCTGCATATATTGCACCTTCCCGTGCGAATCTGAAAATATAAGCACCTTCATATAATACCTTTACTTTTTTAAAAAATTTCTCAAATTTATCTCAACAAAACGATGCTATGCGCATATTATTCATAACGTAAGAACAAATCTGAAAGGGGCGGTTTTATGAATATTGATAAAAATGCACTTGAACAGCTCGGCAAGCTCGATGACACCGTTTTGCGTATGAAAATACTGAAAATTGCATCTGAATGCGGAGCTGATACGAAAAAGCTCGCGCAGAAGCTCGATATTCAAAGGCTGAAAAGCAGTATATCCTCGATGAGCCAGAAGGATATAGACAGGATAGTTTCACTTATCGGAACGAAAAACGCAAAAATAATCAAAGACAACATTGAAAACGGAGAATGATATGGACGCAGATTTATCCGAAAAGCTCAATGCGGTGCTGAACGACCCTGAAAGGCTTAAGGGAATGATGTCCGTCATAAGCTCTCTTACAGACAAGATGAGCTCAGAGCAAGGCGCTGAGCATACACAGGAAAGCACAGATGTCTTACAGACTCTGAGCATACCTGAGGTTTTGCCGAAAGGTGATAAGCGGAGCGAGCTTTTGCGGGCGCTGAAGCCGTTTTTGTCAGATGACAAGCGTGAGAGGATAGACAAGATCCTGCGTATTATGACTCTCGCGGGAATTGCAGGAATATTTAACGATGATAACAGGAGCTGAGAATGTATAGCCGTAGCTTTCCAGACAGATCGCAGATGCCGAAGAATTACAGCGGCACGCTTTACAGAAGCGATGAAAACGGTCATCAAGGACCGCCCGATAAGCCCGACAAGCCAAAATCTGATGCGTGTAATACGGGAAAAAGACTTGAAACAGAGGACCTGCTTTTGATAGGAATTGCCCTTTTGCTTATGTCGGGCGACGGAGAAAACGATCTTATCCTTTTGCTTGCCTTGCTGTTTGCAATAGGGATATTTTAAAAGCGAAAACGGAGTTGCCGTCTTTACGGCGGCAGCCCCGTATTCTATCATATCTGAACAAAGCCGACCTTGCGGTAGACCTTAGAGAGCGTTTTTCTTGCAAGATATGCAGCCCTTTCGGAATTCGTCTTGAATATCTGCTCCAAATACGCCTTATCCTTCATAAGTCTTTCAAATTCTTCCTGTATGGGAGCAAGACTGTCAGCGCAGGATTCGCCTACAGCCAGCTTGAAATCGCCGTAGCCCTTGCCCTCAAATTCCTTTACTATCTCCTCGTCCGTTTTGCCCGTAAAGCAGGAGTATACCGTCATAAGATTGTTTATGCCGTCCTTACCCTCTGCTCTGCATACGACAGCATCGCTGTCCGTTACGGCTCTGCGGAATTTTTTTATTATATCGTCCTTTTTGTCAAGCAGGGATACGTATGCGTTGGCATTCGGATCGGATTTGCTCATCTTTTTTGAAGGCTCCGCAAGGGAGTTTATCTTCGCGCCCTTAGTTATGTACGGCTCGGGTATCTTGAATGTATCGCCGTATACCGAGTTAAAGCGCGCGGCAACGTCACGCGTAAGCTCGATGTGCTGACGCTGGTCCTCGCCCACAGGCACAAGATCAGCCTGATAAAGCAGAATATCAGACGCCATAAGCGTAGGATAAGTGAAAAGACCCGCATTTATATTATCGGCATTTTTAGAGCTTTTGTCCTTAAACTGAGTCATTCTTGACAATTCGCCGAACATCGTATAGCAGTCAAGCACCCAGGCAAGCTGAGTGTGCGCGGGAACGTGGCTCTGCACGTACATTATATTCTTTTCGGGATCAAGACCGCACGCGATGTATATTGCCATTATTTCATACGTTCTTCTGCGGAGATCGGCAGGGGTCTGGCGTACTGTTATAGCGTGCTGATCGACTACGCAGTAAAGGCACTCATAATCGTCCTGAAGCGTTGTCCAATTCTTGATAGCGCCGAGATAATTTCCGATAGTAAGATTGCCGCTGGGCTGTACGCCCGAAAAAATTCTTTTCTTGTTCTGTGTGTTTTCCATTATTTCAAATTCCTTTTCGCTACTGTCGCAAGAATGTCAACGCCCTTGATTATCTGCTCGTCCGACGGGGTTGAATAGTTCATTCTGAAGCCGTGGCATACGGCATCGCCGTCGCACATAAACGTAGCCCCCGGCACTACCGCCAGCTTATTTTCCGTAAGCTCCCTTATAAACGCCTTGGGGTCTACCGTTTTCGGCATATCGCCCCAGATAAACAATCCGCCGTCGGGTCTTGTATACGTAAAGCCCTCGGGCATCGACTCGTCAAGGCACTTGAGCATAAGGCCCGCTTTTCTGCCGTACAGCCTCTTTATCTTTTCTATATGGGCATCAAGGTCATATTCCGTAAGGAATTTATGGCACATCATCTGGAAGAAGATATTCGTGTGAACATCGGATATCTGCTTCAATATCGCTATTTTGCCCGCTATCTCCTCATGCAGAAGCAAAAAGCCTACACGCATACCTGCGGACAGTATCTTTGAAAACGAGCTGCAGTATATAACTCTGCCCTCTGTGTCCATACTCTTTATAGTGGGAACGTCCTCACCTGAAAAACGAAGCTCTCCGTAGGGGTTGTCCTCAAGGATGAAAAGACCGTATTTTTTCGCGATCTCAAGGCACGCTATACGCTTTTCAAGGCTCATCGTCTTGCCTGTGGGGTTCTGGAACGTGGGTATGAGGTATATTATCTTTGCGTTGGGATTATCCTTGCAAGCCTGCTCCAGCTTTTCTATGTTTATTCCGTCATCGTCCATGGGAACGCCTGCAAGGCGGCAGCCGTATGAACGGAACGCATTCAGCGCGCCGATAAACGTAGGCTCCTCGCAAATGACCGTGTCGCCCTCGTTGCACAGCATCTTGCATGTATGCTCAATACCCTGCTGACCGCCTGTCATAACGAGAACGGTGTCATGCTCCTTACCGATGTTGAACTTTCTTTTCTGTCTTTCAAGAATGGCTGATCTCAAGGGGATATATCCCTCTGTTATACTGTACTGAAGCGCGGTATTTGCTTCATTTTCAAATATATCGTTTGCAAAGCGCTGCATATCCGCAACAGGAAAGCTCTCAGGCGACGGATTGCCCGCGGCAAATGATATAACGGACGGATCTGTAAGGGACTTGAATATCTCTCTTATAGCTGAGGGCTTCAGCGTTGAAGCTCTGTTGGAAACTGTTATCTGCATTTTTGGAATATTCCTTTCGTCAAATACGATTTTACCCATTATATCATTTCACAAGGATGTTTTCAATACCAAAAACGAAAAAATATAATTTTTTTCCCGATGTATAACGCGTTATTTTTGTTTTCGCCCCTTGAATATTATCACCAAGTGTAGTATAATAAAAAATATAATGTCACAGACGTAAGAACGGAGAATCTACAATGACAGTAAGTGAATATAAAAATGCCGTCAAGGGCAAGCGCATCGACGTTATCGGTCTCGGCGTCAGCAATATGCCGCTTATTGACTTTTTGCTTTCTGCGGGGGCATTTGTCACGGCGCGTGACAAAAAGCCGTATGACAAGGCAAAGGAAAAGTACGATGAGCTTGAAAAAAAGGGAGTCAGGGTAATATGCGGAGATGAATATCTGTCATCTTTAAACGGAGAAATAATATTCCGCTCGCCCGGTATCCGTCATACTGAGGAGCATATAGCAAAAGCCGTTTCAAGCGGCGCTTATCTCACATCGGAAATGGAGCTTTTCTTTGAGCTTTGCCCGTGCAATATGATAGCGATCACGGGAAGCGACGGAAAGACGACCACAACGACGCTCGTATCGGAGATACTCAAAGCGGACGGAAAGCGTGTTTTCCTCGGCGGAAACATCGGCGCTCCGCTTTTGCCCCGTGTTGAAGAAATGACAAAGGACGATTACGCCGTGATCGAGCTGTCATCCTTCCAGCTTCAGACTATGACACGCTCGCCTCAGCGCTGCGTTGTGACGAACGTCTCGCCGAACCACCTGAACTGGCACACCGATATGGACGAATACACCAACGCAAAAAAGAACATTTTCATACATCAGGACAGTACAGGTCTGCTTGTGACGAATGCCGTATGTCCGTTAACCGCAAATATGATCGGCAACGGAAAAACAGTTTATTTTTCGTCGGGCGAAAAGCCGTCCTCGCCATGCGGAATATATATAAAGGACGGCTGTATAACACAGTACGATGAAAATTCCGAAAGAAGCATCGTAAGGCTCTGCGAAATTATGATCCCCGGACGCCACAACGCCGAAAACTATATGGCGGCGATCGGCGTATTATCGGGACTCGTATCGGACGAAAGCATAAGAAAGGTTGCAAGGACATTCGGCGGAGTTGCCCACAGGTGCGAATTTGTCCGTCAGCTTGACGGGGTAAAATACTACAATTCCTCAATAGATTCAAGCCCCACAAGAACGATGGCGGCGCTTTCCTGCTTTGATAAGGGAGTGATAGTGATACTCGGCGGCTATGACAAGAATATCCCCTACGAGCCGCTTGTAAAGCCGTTATTTGACAAATCTGAGGCAGTTGTGCTGACAGGCGCAAACGCCGAAAAAATATATTCTGCGATAGTATCTCACCCGGAATATACGCCTGATAAGATAAAGATATACCGTGAAAGCGTATTTGCATCGGCAGTAGAAAAATGCAGAAGCATTGCAAAGGACGGCAATACCGTGCTTCTTTCCCCTGCCGCCGCCAGCTTTGATGCATTTGACAACTTTGAGCACAGAGGAAACACCTTCAAAAAGATAGTAAACGATTTTAAATGAGGTCAGAATGATAAACGTAAAAAGCCTTTGCGAGCGTCTTACGCGCCCTGTCACAGTTTCGGGCAGTGAGGAAAACGCTCTTGATGTGATAAATGAAATAAAGGAACGCTTTTTTGACGAGCTTGTATGCGACAGAGCGGGAAACATCATTCTCATAAGGCACGCAAAAAGCAAAAACGCAAAAAGAATACTGATAGACGCCCATATGGACGAGGTCGGATTTCTCGTATCCGATATTACCGATAATGGATTTTTGCGTGTCATAAATGTCGGCGGGATAGACTGCAAGATACTTCAGCCGTGTGAGGTGACAGTGCATGCGGACAAAGAGATATACGGCGTAATATGCTCAACTCCACCGCATTTAAAGACCGAAAAAAAACCGCCGCAGATACACGAACTGTATATTGATACGGGCTACAGCAAGGACGATCTTGAAAGTCTTGGCGTTCGCATAGGCTGCGCCGTATCGTTCAGATACAGTATGACGGAGCTTAAAAACGGCCGTCTTTGCGGAAAGGGCTTTGACGATAAAATATGCGTTGTGTGCGCACTTTTGGCTGCGGAAATGCTTGACGGGTGCGACCTCGAGCTTGCCGTTATGCTTTCCTCACGCGAGGAGATAGGAAAAAGCTCCGTTGTCGGCGCGTATAATTTCGCCCCGGACTATGCCATAGTGCTTGACGTTACGGGCGCTGAAATACCTGAGGAGAAAAACACGGTCTATTCCTCATCGTCTATGGGTCACGGCCCTGAAATATCCGTTTCGGCAATTCTCGAAAAGAATACAGTTGACAGTCTTATATCGTATGCCGAAGGCTGTGATATTCCTTACAGTCTTGCCTGTGACGGAGCAAATACGGGAACGAATGCAAACGATATACCGACAGTAAGCATCGGCATTCCCACGGTGCTTATGAGCATTCCTCTGCTGAATATGCACACGTATTCGGAGATAATTGATGTAAAGGACGTTGAATATACCGCCCGCCTTACAGCAGGCTTTATAAAAGACGTATTGGTGAAATAAATGGACAGTAAGCAGCTTTTGGAAAAATTGTGCTGTGCATTCGGTCCGTCGGGATGCGAATATGAGGTCGTACAGCTAATAAGGGAGCAGGTCGGCGCGTACGCAGACGAGATGATAACGGATGCGCTCGGCAACCTGATAATCAAGATAAACGGCAGAACAGACAAGCGTGTTATGATATGCGCCCATACTGACGAGGTGGGCTTTATGATACGGACGGCAGATGAATTCGGCTGTCTGTACTTTCACACCGTAGGCGGCATCGACCTTGGAGCGTTATGCGCAAGGAGAGTTACGTTTCTTGGCAAAAACGGCGAGAAGATAAAGGGCGTCATAGACTCAAAGGCGATACACAGCCAGAGCGCAAAGGAAAGAGGGGAATACATTCCGCTTGAGGCTCTGCACATAAATATCGGCGCTGACAGCAAGCAGCAGGCGCTTGAATATCTGCCCGTCGGATCATACGGAACGTTTGACTCGGAGTTTATAGAATTCGGAAACGGATATATAAAGGCAAAGGCGCTTGACGACAGGGCAGGCTGCTGTGTTATGTGCGACGTTATAAAACGCATAAGGGAAAACGGAATTATACCAGAAAACACTCTGTATTTTGCATTTACCGTGCGTGAGGAGGTAGGCAGAAGCGGCGCTATGACCGCAAGCGAGCGTATAAAGCCCGATTTTGCCCTGATACTCGAATGTACTGCCGTCGCTGACGTGCCTGACGTTCCGCCGCACAAGCAGGTATCGCATCTGTCAGAGGGTGTCAGCCTTTCTCTTATGGACCATTCTACCGTATATCGCAAGCAGGTCATACAGGCTATGATGGATCTGGCAAAGAAAAACGGTCTTAAATACCAGATAAAAACGCTCGTTTCGGGCGGAAACGATGCAGGACACATACACAAATCAGTAGGCGGGGTGCGGTGCGCAACGCTTTCAATACCGTCAAGATATATACACACAGCCTGCTGTGTTATCCATATGGACGATTATTATTCCGCAGTTGATTTTGCTTATGCGGTAGGGTTGAACGATATATAAAGGAGCTTTGAAATGGTTGATTTTCTTAAAAAAATAATGATGACGGGCGGTGTCACCTCGGACGAGAGCCGCGTGACAAAGCTGATTGAAAACGAAATTTCTCCGTATGTGGACGAAATATCATACGATGCACTCGGCAATCTGATCTGCCTTAAAAGATCGAAATATCCCGATGCCAAGCGAGTTATGCTTTGCGCTCACGCTGACGAGATCGGTTTTATATCAATGTTCATTCAGGATGACGGACTTATCCGCATAGCGCCCGTCGGCGGTATTGACTTTATCGCCTATTCATACTGCTCGGTAGTATCATCAAAGGGCGTAAAGGGTGTGCTGGCGTACGAGGAAGGCACTAAGGCAAGCGAGCTTAAAGCGGACAAATTCTTTATCGACATCGGAGCAAAGAGCAAAAAGGAGGCTGAAAGACGTGTATCTCTCGGCGATATGTTCACCGTCGTGCCTCATATGACGAAGCTGTACGGAACAAGATACTGCGGCCGTCCGTTTGACAACCGCGCAGGCTGCGCCGTTCAGGCGGAAATAGCAAAAAGGCTGAAGGATGCGAAAAATGACGTTTATTTCGTATTTTCCTCAATGGAGGAGGTCGGACTGAGAGGCGCAAAGGCGGCAACGTACAATATTGACCCGCACTACGGAATAGCCTTTGACGTAACCGACATCGGCGATATTCCCGGCTGTAAGCCTATGGCGGTAAAGCTCGGCGGCGGCGCGGCGATAAAGATAAAGGACAGCTCCGTTTTGTGCGACATAAAGCTCGTTTCATATCTTACCGAGCTTGCAAAGGATAACAAAATAAAATATCAGCACGAAATACTCCGCGCAGGCGGTACAGATACCGCCGTTATGCAAACGGAAGCGGGCGGCGCAAAAGTCGGCTGTATATCAATACCGACGCGTTATATCCACACACAGAACGAAACGGTCGATATGAAGGATATTGAAGAATGCATAAGGCTCGGCGTATTGGCGTGTGATATAAGGATCTGACAGGAGAAAATGAAATGGTAAAAAACGAACGGATAAACGCACTTGTTGTGCAGGCTGAAAAGGCTCTTGAGGAAAGATTCAAAAAATTCGACAGTATTGCATATAAAAACACCGAAAAGATAATGGACAGCTTTGCAAGATTCAGAGTTGACGAGTCCTGCTTTTCCTCCACGAGCGGCTACGGCTACGGCGACAAGGGCAGAGATACTCTTGATGAGATATGGGCAGATGTTTTCAAGGCGGAAAAGGCATTTGTCCGCCACAATATCGTAAGCGGAACACACGCATTGACCATCGCCCTTTTCGGCATTTTACGTCCCGGTGACATTATGCTTTCCGTAACGGGAAAGCCCTACGATACTCTTGATGAGGTCATCGGAATAAACGGAAAGGACGGCTCAGGCTCGCTTGCCGATTTCGGCGTTGAATACAAGCAGATAGATATGAAGAACGGCAGCATTGACCTTGAAGGCGTAAAAGCCGCTCTTGAGCAATACGGCTCAAGGGTAAAAATGGTTTTCATCCAGCGTTCAAAGGGCTATATGAACAGAAAAACACTCTCGTGCGAGGAGATAGGACAAGCTGTAAGCGCTGTAAGACAAGCAGAGAGCGACGCCTTCGTCACGGTCGATAACTGCTACGGAGAATTTGTTCAGGAATATGAGCCGACCGCATACGGAGCGGATATAATAGTCGGCTCTCTTATAAAAAACCCCGGCGGCGGTATGGCTGAAAGCGGCGGATATATTGCAGGCACTGCAAAAGCGGTCGAGCTTTGCTCGTACAGATTTACCTGCCCCGGTGTCGGTCTTGAATGCGGAGCAAGCCTCGGTCAGAGCAAGAGCATGTATAAGGGTCTGTTTTACGCGCCGCACACCGTTGCCGCATCGCTTAAAACCGCCGCGTTGGCGTCATACGTATTTGAAAGGCTCGGATACGATGTAAGCCCCAAATACGACGAGGAAAGATACGATATAATCCAGACCATCCAATTCCGTGAAAAAGAGCCGTTATGCGCGTTTTGCAGAGGAATTCAGGCAGGCTCGCCTGTTGATGCGTACGTAACGCCTGAGCCGTGGGATATGCCGGGATATACAGACCAGGTAATAATGGCGGCAGGCACGTTCACCTCGGGCGCATCGATAGAGCTTTCGGCAGATGCTCCGATAAAGCCGCCGTTCACTGCATTTTTCCAGGGCGGTCTTACATATGAATCGGGAAAATACGGCATTATCACAGCGGCAAATTACATACTCAGCAATGATTGAGGAAGGATAAAAAATGAAAAAACCGATCATAGCCATATTCGGCTCAAACGATAACGGCGGGGCGTATTTACGATGTCATTATTATAAGGCTCTTGTAGAGCTCGGGTGCGTGCCCGTTCTCGTTTTCACAGGTCAGCCTGAGGAAAATATTCGGTATTTCATCGACCTTGCCGACGGATTTATGTTTGCAGGCGGAATCGATGTTGACCCAGCTCTGTACGGCGAGGAAAAGCTGAACGATTCTGTCAGCATCGATCCTGAGCGTGACGCTTCCGAATGTCTTGCCCTGCCGATGATCCTGCAAACGAAAAAGCCGATATTTGCAATATGCAGAGGTATGCAGATATGCAATGTAGCTCTCGGCGGCTCTTTATATCAGGATATACCTGCCCAGATACCGTCGGATATTGCCCACAGGCAAAAGGAAAACGGCGAACGTGATACGCACGGTGTCACAATAGACAAAAATTCACGCCTTTACGAGATCATAGGCTCAGAGCGTATAATGACGAACAGCTTTCACCATCAGTCAGTAAAGACTGTTGCAGACGGCTTTTCGGTATCTGCAAGGTCGGACGACGGAATAATAGAGGCAATAGAAGACAAAAGCCACCCGTTTTTCATTGCTGTCCAATGGCATCCTGAATATACGGCGGAAATCTCAGGCCCGTCAAGAGCGTTATTCGATGCGTTCATAAATGCGTGTAAAGAATCAAAAAAATAACGCTTTTTCGCATCAGGGCTGGCGTCCGCGACGAGCTGTAAAGCATAAAATTCGGCAGAGGAATCGTTTCCCCTGCCGATTTGTTGTATAATGAGACGGTTTTGTTTTTTGCCTTATTTCGTTTTTATCATCTTTCCGTCGTGCGGCTCAAAGCCCATTTTCATAAGATACTTATTATGCTCAGGTGTGCCGTACGGCGTTTCAAACTGCTTTATTCCGTTTTTCTTAAGATACGAGAACAGAAATTTTGCAACTGACGTATCACGGTATTTCGGCGTTGTATAATCAAGGGATATGACTGCGTTTTTACCGTCTACCTCTGCTGTAAGCACGCCGACAGCCTCCGATTGATCGTATACCATATATATCTGAGTCTTGTCCGTTACATTCAGAGAAAAGCTCGGGAAAAACTTTTTGATGTTTTCATCAAAAAGGTTCATGAAATACTTGAAGCTCTCATCGTCCTGCGATACGCAAATCGCCTTGAACGATCTGTGGTGTATTTTATATCTTATAAGCTGAAACAGATTTATTATGATAAGTCCCGCGTTCATCAGCGCAACGGGGTACGCCCCTGCAAGCAACGCATACGTCATACTGAAAAGCGAGCCGAGAATGTTAACAAGTCTTAATTTGACGACAGATGTCATCATCATCGAAAACAAAACGAGCGCCGTTCCGATATAACCTATAATTTCGTATATTATTTCTGTCATAATTTCCTCCCGAAAATACTTATTGAATTAATTATATCCGTATAATACCGAAATGTCAATATGTGTCGGACATCATTTTTTCATTTTTTTATACAGGCACACAGAGCCGAGCGGGCATTCATGGCACACAGGCGAGCGCGCTGAGCATATTTCCCTGCCGAAAAGGACTATTCTGTGGCAGAAATCCGACTGCTCGTCCTCGTCTATCAGCCCTTTCAGCTCGTATTCCGTTTTTTCGGGTGTCGTGCTTACGCCGTTTTTTCCGCACAGACCGAGTCTTGCGCATATTCTTATACAGTGAGTATCCGCAACGATGGCCGGCTTTTTATAAATATCACCGAGAATGAGATTTGCTATTTTTCTGCCTACTCCGGGCAATGTCAATAGCTCGTCCATATTGTCGGGCACACGTTTGTCATACTTATCAAGTATCATTTCCGCCATACCCTTAAGGCTTTGCGCCTTTGTTTTATACAGCCCGCAGGAGAATATCAGTTGCTCAATTTTTTCTGTGTGAGCGTTTGCCATATCCTCAATACGCGGTATTTCCTTAAAAAGCGTTCTGCACACCTCATTTACTCTTGCATCGGTGCATTGGGCTGACAGTCTGCCCATAACGAGCAGACGCCACGGATCGTTTCCGTATTCAAGCGCGCAGGAAGCATCGGGGTACATTTTTTTAAGCTCCCCGACGCAGTAACGCGCCTTTTCCTTTTTCGTCATATGTATTACAGCGCAAGCTCAAACCAGAACGTAGCACCGTGCCCTTCGCAGCTTTCAACGCCGTAAAGTCCTCCGTGAAGCTCAACAACTCCCTTTACTATTGAAAGACCGAGCCCCGTTCCGACACCTGCTCTTTTATGCGCCTTGTCCTCCTTGTAGTATCTGTCCCAGATATATTTTATGCTTTCCTTTGAAATACCGCATCCCGTATCGGCAACGGATATTCTTACCCTGCCATTTGATACGGATTGAGTTATTTTGACCGATCTGTCATCGCCCGTATACGTTATGGCATTGTTTATAAGGTTGTATACTACCTGTGTTATCTTGACCTCATCAGCATTTACATACACAGACTCATCATAGATAAACTCGATGTTATAGCCCTCTGCCGCCTTCATTTTCGAATACCTTGCAACGATCTTATTTATGCTGTCCGTAAGGTCATATCTTGTGATATTTGCCTCATCCATACCTGCATTCAGCTTTGATATTGACAGAATATCGTCAACGAGTCTGTGCAGATGCTCTGCCTCGTCGATTATCACCTGAACGTTTTCAGGAGTATTCTCTCCTGGAATATCACGCATTACCTCGCCGTAGCCTCTTATCATCGTCAGCGGTGTACGCAAGTCATGAGAAACGTTTGCAATAAGCTCTCTTCGGAGCTTTTCAACAGTAGAAAGCTCTGTTGCCGCATAATTGAGCGTGTCGGAAAGCTCCTGCACCTCCTTGAAGCCCTTGCCGTCAAAGCCGACGCTGTAATCACCCTCTGCCAGCCTTTTTGCGCCCTGATTTATTCTTATTATGGGGTTTGCGATCATTCTTGCAAGAATAATTCCCATAAGGATGGAAAGGCAGACGAATATTATACTTATCCAATGAAGCTGGGAGCGTATCGTTTTCACCGTACTGTCAACGGGAGTAAGGCGCGCATTTATCAGAATATAGACTGTATCGCCGACTGTGTTTTCCGTAACAGCGCAGTACATAAGGCTTTCCATTTCCGCTATGACATTATCGGGACGCATACCGTTTTCCCTGTTCTTATCGTGAGGGATCGGAAAGATCTCGGGCTTTTCCTTGACAGTTTCCGTGTGGTGAGCCATATATTCACCGCCCGCTATCTTCGCTTTATATATGTAATATGAAACAACGCTGTCATTATTAAGAAGTCCGCCGTATGAGATCGACTGAACGTATCTGAGCACGCTTCCGTCCTCAATAAGAACCTTTATATCAGTTGAGTAATGCTCTGCCACGGCGTTCACCATAGCGTTCAGGTCATCAGCGTCAAGATGCTCTTGCACGGTGTAATAGGCGTTTTTCATTTCGCTTTTGACCGCATTTTCATAAAAGTAGTTCAATAAAACGACCTGAAATATCCACACAGTGAGCAAAAGCATCACCGAAAATACTGTAACGCACAGTATGACCTTCGTCTTGATGCTTGAAAACAGATTTCTTTTTTTGTTCTGTTCAAATGTCATACATTCTCGCTTTCACCTTCAAATCGGTAGCCGACGCCTCGGAGCGTTACAATGAAATTGGCGTATTTACCGAGCTTCTGACGCAGGAGCTTTATGTGCGTATCAAGCGTTCTGTCATCACCGTAATAATCGTATCCCCACACCTGTGTTATAAGCTTTTCACGCGTCAGGGCTATGCCCCTGTTACGCACAAGGAAAAACAAAAGATCGTACACAAGCGGCGTAAGCTCGACCTTTTCTCCGTCCACGTACACAAGTCTTGCGGTAAAATCAACGGTCAGACCGTCGAATTTTACTATTTCCTTTTCTGCTTTTTCGCTGCGCTGCTTCGTTCTGCCTATGACGGCGGCAACGCGCATCATAAGCTCCTTCGGAGAAAACGGCTTTACAACGTAATCGTCAGCGCCCACCTCAAAGCCGTGTATCCTGTCGTACTCCTCGCCCCTTGCAGAAAGCATTATAACGGGAATATCCTTTGTTTTTCTTATCTCCTTTGATGCCGAAAATCCGTCAAGAAACGGCATCATTATATCCATTATTATAAGGTCATAATCTTCCGCGCGGCATTTTTCGACTGCCTGCATACCGTCAGATGCCTCATCTGTTGTATATCCCTCAAATTCGGCATATTTCTTTATCAGTTGCCGTATCTTCTCCTCATCGTCAACAATAAGCAGCTTATACATTTTAAAACTCCCCTTTTAGTTATTGCATTAACATTTTCTTATATAATTGTGATGTATGCTTGATAATTATGTGTGCTTACAGTTATTCTTCATTCTTTGGGGCGAAATTTGCAAGCGGGTTTTGCTTTGTCGCCCTTTCTATATCCTCGTTCACAACGTGGGTATATATCTGAGTTGTGTTGAGCTGCTCGTGACCGAGTATCTCCTGCAAGATACGCACGTCAACGCCGCCCTCGCGGTACATAAGCGTTGCCGCCGTGTGACGCAGCTTGTGAGTCGATAAATGCTTATATTCGTATCCGGCATCCTTAAGGTACTTTTCAACTCTTTTCTGCACGGCATTATTTGATATACGCTTCTGCCTTGTTGACAAAAACAAAGGGTGCTTGCCCTTTTCTATGCATTCTGCATCCTTTCTTTCGTTCAGGTATGCAGCTATCGCCTCTCTGCAGGCGGGATTTATGTAAACTATTCTTTCCTTACGTCCCTTACCGATGACTCTTATCTGGCTCATCTGCCCGTCGAAATCCTCAAGATTTATCATAACCAGCTCAGACAGACGCATACCTGTATTTAAAAACAGAAGTATTATCGCATAATCACGCAAGCGTGTGCAGGAGCGCGTGTCAGCATTTATAACGCTCAAAAGGTGGGTGCTTTCCTCAAGCGTCAGGAATTTCGGGGCGGAATTGCGGATAAACGCCCCCTCTATGTCCTTTACGGGATTGTTTTTGCATATACGCACCGCAACGCAGACGTACTTATAAAGAGCCTTTATTGCCGACATTTTTCTTGCAAGAGTCCTTGCCGAAACTCCTCTGTCAGACCGCATATAAAGCTGATAATCGTATATTTCCGCAACGCTTATGCCGTCAAGAAAGGATGCGTCAACCACCGACAGATCTATTTTTTCAAATTCCTCACCGAACGTTTGCAGATCCTTTCTCGATGCGATGATAAATTTCAGAAAAATACGAAGATCGCATATATATTCGTCAACCGTTTTCGGCGTTCTGTTCTGGCTCGTCAGCTTATACACGCGGAAATCACGCAAAACGGGTGACATTATTGCATCTGCTATCAGTCGGTCGCTTGCCATATTCTCCCCCCACATTGATATATCATATGAATTTATTATACAAAATTATTGATTTGAATGTGTTACGAATGTGTAAAAGAAGCATTCTTCGTATTTTCGCATCAATACAAAATCGGCAGAGGATATTTTCCCCTGCCGATATCTGTAAGCATATTTACGTTAAATGCGTTTATCAGTCAACGTACTTTTTGAGAGCTTCCGTAAGCTCCTCAACAGGCATGGAAGCTGTGATTATGAAGTCAACAGCGACGCCGTCCTTAGAAGAAAGCTCCTCGCATTCCTTAAGGAAATACTCAAACGATGCAATATCGTTCTTGCATATTTTGAGTGCAGAATCTATAAAAATATGCGTAATATCGTAGTTGCTTGCGCAAATTCCTGCAACAAAGCCGTAAAGGGACTGGCCGTCCTCAACTGCATAATCAGCCGTGTTGATAAGGCGAACCTGGGACTTTATCTCTCTGATGAGCTTTGTGCCCTGCTCCAAGCATACAACAGCACCGTGAGATTCTGCCAACGCTTTGTTTGTAAGGTCGATAAGCTGCTTTGTTTTACCTGTACCCTTCACGCCTGCAATTAATTTGATCATATTAACATCCTCCTGATATGTGAGTTAATTACCCTGTATATATAATACAATATTTTTCCGATTTTTGCAAGTCCTTTATAGAAAATTATATAAAAAATTTTCAAAAACGCCTGTTTTTCACCGATAATGCCTATGTATAATTTTTAAAAACGGATCCTGCGCTTATTTATCGAGTCTTTCAAGAAGCCCTGCGCGCATTTCCTCATATCCCGGCTTACCCAGAAGCGCGAACATATTCTTCTTGTATGCCTCAACGCCGGGCTGGTCAAACGGATTTACGCCGAGCAGGTAGCCCGAAACTCCGCACGCATATTCATAGAAATAAACGAGATAGCCGAAGTTATATTCATCTCTTTTATCAATATTTATTATCATATTGGGAACGCCGCCGTCAACGTGCGCAAGGACTGTACCCTTCTGCGCCATTTCGTTGACGTATGAAAGCGTCTTTCCTGCAAGGAAGTTGAGGGTATCGACATTTGCAGGATCGTAAGGAACCTCAACATCAACATTTGGCTCGCTGAACGTAACTACCGTTTCAAACAGATTTCTCATACCCATCTGGATATACTGACCGAGTGAGTGAAGGTCTGTTGAGAAGATAACGGATGCGGGGAATATACCCTTACCGTCCTTACCCTCGCTTTCGCCGTAAAGCTGCTTCCACCATTCGCTCATCATAGCAAACGAAGGCTCATATGCGGCAAGTATCTCTGTTGTTTTACCCTTTCTGTAAAGGATATTTCTGTATGCGGCGTATGCAAGGGCGGGGTTTTCCTCAACGGGCGCAGACATCATTTTTTCCATAGCGTCATATGCGCCGCGCATCATTTCATCAATGTCCGCGCCGCTTACGGCGATGGGAAGAAGTCCTACCGCTGTTAAAACAGAATATCTTCCGCCTATATCGTCCGGAACGACAAATGTTTCGTAGCCCTTTTCGTCGGCAAATGCCTTGAGTGTGCCTCTGCACTTATCCGTTGTTACGAAAATTCTTTCCTTAGCGCCCTCTGCGCCGTATTTTTTCTCTATAAGCTCTCTGAAAATACGGAAAGCAATAGCAGGCTCTGTTGTTGTGCCGGACTTGCTTATTACGTTTATGCATACGTCCTTATCCTTGCATATTTCAAGCAGCTCCGCTGTTGCAGAGGGGCTGATCGTATTGCCTGCAAAATATATGTCGGGCGTATCCTTTTTCATATTGTTGTAAAGGGGGCTTTTTACAAATTCTATTGCCGCTCTTGCGCCGAGGTACGAGCCGCCGATGCCGATAACAACGAATACATCACAGCTTTTTTTGATCTTTTCTGCCGCTGCCTTTATTCTTGCGTACTCCTCTTTATCGTAATTCACGGGATGCTTTACCCAGCCCGTAAAATCGTATCCGAGTCCGTTTGCAAATTTAAGCGTATCAGCCGCCGCGTAAAGCGCGGGAGATATTGCCTTTAATTCGTGATCGCCGACGAAATCGCCGAGATATTTTGTGTTAAGTGTTACTGCCATTTTTATATATCCTTTCTTTTATTACAAATGTCAAAGACCGTGTCTTATCCGCCGAAAAAGCTCCTTAAAAGCTGTGTGAACATCTTAAAGAAGCCTATTTTTTCAATGGTGCTGTCGGCTGTGATGTCGCTTTGTCCTATGACCTTACCGTCTATCATATATTTGACGTATCCGACCGTCTGCCCCTTTTCAACAGGAGCGTTTATACACTGCGGAACATCTATTTCATACGTTATTTTTTTTACGTCCGCCTTTTCCAGAAGCGTGAAAAATCCGCTGTGGGAGATGCCCACTTCCCTTTCAAGCGCGCCCTTTACCTGAACGGGCGCAAGAGATGACGGGGCGTATCTTACTACACCGTAATTTGAAAATCCGTAATCGAGAAGAAGCCTTGCGCACTCGTTTCTCGTCTTACTTGCACTTGATGCCATAACAACGGCTATAAGCTGCATTCCGTCTCGCTTGGCGGCGGCTGAAATGCAGAAGCCCGCCTTTGATGTTGAGCCTGTTTTAAGCCCGTTTGCGCCCTCATAAAAGCGTATGAGCTTATTTGTGTTCGTAAGACCGAACTGACCGTTTCTTATCGTGTCCATCCAGATGGTCGTATAGTTGAATATCATTTCGTGCTTTAAAAGCTCCCTTGACATTATGGCTATATCTCTCGCCGTCGTCAGATGGTTTTTTGTCGAATCGTCAAGACCCGTTACGTTTTCAAAAACGGTATTTTTCATTCCGAGCGCGGCTGCCTTTTCATTCATTCGCTCAACGAACGCCTGCTCGCTTCCGCAGATATATTCAGCCATCGCAACGGCGCAGTCATTTGCCGATGCTACCGTTATCGACTTTATCATCTCATCAGCCGTTATTTTTTCACCCGGCTTCAAAAAAACCTGCGAGCCGCCCATTGATGCGGCATATTCGCTTACGGGAATGTTATCCTCCAGCTTCACACGTCCGTCTTGGACAGCCTCGCATATCAGCAAAAGCGTCATTATCTTTGTGACTGATGCAGGGCTCAGACGCTCATCGGCATTGTCCTCATACAGAACGTTTCCGCTTTCCGCTTCAATAAGTATTACGCTTTTTGCATCGTACTGCTCACCGAGCGGGCTTGCAATGCAGAAGACCGTAAGACAAATGCACAGGGCAAAACAAACCGTCAGCTTAATAATATATTTCATATATACCCCCCTTATAGCTTTGCTACACTTATATGCTCAATTTGGGGGATTTATTATCATTCTGAAGAAAAAAGCACCGCGGCTTACGCCTTGAACGGTGCAAATTCTGCCAGAAGCTCATCGCAGTTGTCGGCGTGAATGTGTACTTCGATAGGCTGTCTGAGATCAAGCGAAAACAGACCCATAACGCTTTTTGCGTTTACAAGGTACTTGCCGCTGATTATATCGATGTCGCACTCTGCCTTTGTAGCGGCAGCAACGAAGGCATACACCGAATCAATGGTGTCAAGCTTCACCGTAATTTTTGTCATAGTCATTCTCCTTTCTTTATTTTTCACTTATTTTATCACGATTTTATATCTTTGTCAATAGCAATTTAAACAAAATGATGAGGGCAAAAGGGGCTTTGTTTATTGTATGTTTTCGGGCGTGAGGAATTGTATGTTTTTGGGCGGGAGGATGATATCCTCCCCTACAA
>JAZPYO010000007.1:0-2520 GCA_045544195.1 Eubacteriales bacterium | reverse complement strand
CATACCACCTCTAAATAAAACACCCTTGGTAATGAGCATTAACAAAAGCATTACTAAATAGCAATAAATAGTATTATAAGCCTCTGGCAAATTTTCTTTTTCAGCTTTTATAGCTACCAATAGATTATCTGAAAATATTTTATACTTTATATCATCAAAACCCCACACTTTATCTTCAACAAATCCTTTGGTCGCTAAAGTATATGCTTCATAAATATAATCAAAAATTACATTGTCGTCACCTTTTTCGACATATTCTTTTGTTCCCAAAAGATCGATATAAGCAATAAGATAATCCGATTCTTCAGGCTTTTTTATTTTATAAGGTTCAAACTCCATTATGGCACATCCTTAATTTAAAATATCCTCCAAGCTTTTGCTTATATCCTTTTCAAGTCCGATGATGCGTTCAAGGATTACGTCGGCAGATTCGGGTGCCTGATATTTATAAAAATATCTCGTCATCGGGATTTCATAGCCAACCTTCGTTTTGTTCTTGTCAATCCACGCATCGGGCGCATAGGGCAATACCTCATGCTCAAAATATCTGTCAATATCCTCAACAAGAGGAACGTTCTCTGTGTCACGAAGGCTCGCATCCGCTACGGGCTTGCCCTTCTTCATAACTATCTCACCGTTTTCATCTCTCTGCGGTCTTTCAACAACTATCTTGTTATATCCGAATTCAACGGTTTCATAAATCTTGCTCACGCAATGTATGCCGTCTTCGCTGCCGTAAACTGCATCGTGTCTGAATTCGCCGTAGGCTTCGGTTATCAGTTTGCGGCAAAGGTCGGTTATATCATTACGCTTTGTGCCGATTGATTTTCTGCGCTGCTCATAGCAATGCGATGCATCAATAAGCTGTACCTTGCCTGCTCTGTGGGCAGGCTTGTCCTTGCAAAGAATCCATATATAAGTGCTGATGCCCGTATTCATAAACTGATCTGTTGAAAGCTGAATGATAGCATCGAGCCAGTCATTTTCCAATATGTACTGACGGATGTTTGAAGGTCCGCTGCCTGCATCGCCTGCAAAAAGCGGTGAGCCGTTCTGAATAATTGCCATCTTGCCGTCAAAAGCAAGCTTTGCAAGTCCGTTGAGAACAAAGAGCTGCTGTCCGTCCGAAATCTTGGGAAGTCCGGGTGCAAAGCGTCCGAGCTCACCGAGTGCCGCTTCCGCTTCAACTGCTTTCTGCTCTCTCTTCCAGTCAATACCGAAAGGCGGATTTGAAATAATATATTTGAAGGTGTAACCCTTGAACTGGTCATCGGAAAGTGTGTCACCGAACCGCATATTGTTGGGGTCGCCGCCTCGAATCATCATATCGGCTTTTGCAATAGCAAACGTGCTGGGATTGAACTCCTGACCGAAGCAGGTAACGGACATATCCTCGCTTAAATCGTGAATGCGCTCTTCCATGCAGGAAAGCATCTGCGACGTACCCATAGCCATATCGTAAACGGTAACGTTGCCTTCGGTGAGGTCTGCATCGGAAAGGAGAATATCTGTCATAAGATAAATAACATCCCGGCTTGTGAAATGCGCTCCCGCTTCTTCTCCGAATGATTCAGAAAATCTCTTAACAAGATCTTCGAATATGTATCCGCAGTCAACAGCGGTAATTTTATCGGGACCGAGATAGCCTTTTGCTGAATTGAATTCTTTTATAACGAGATAAAGCGTATTGCTGTCAACCATACGCTTGATTATGCTTTCAAAGTCAAACTTTGCGAGAACATCCTGAACATTGGAAGAAAATCCTGCAAGATAATCACGGAAGTTTATCTCGATGTTTTCGGGATCAGCAAGCAGAGATTCAAAAGTAAACTTGCTTGTGTTATAGAACTGATATCCCGATGCACGGCAAAGAAAGCCGTCAATAACAGCAAGATTTTTTACCTTTTCATACTGTGCAAGCACCGCTTCGTGAGTAGGCAGAAGGCAATCGTGGAAGCGTTTCACAACGGTCATAGGAAGAATAACGAGACCGTATTCGTGAGGCTTGAAAGGGCCTCTGAGCATATCCGCAACGTTCCAAATCATCGTTGCCTTTTCCGCAATGTTTGTTCCGACTACATTAATTTTATCGTTAACCATAATTATACCTCATAATGTATTGTAATTTATTTGATGTCCGTTATACCGTACTTAATTTTCAAGAATTGCCATATACTCATCCAATCTTTCATTGACATATTCTGCGATGAGGGCGGTCATTTTTGTTGCATCGTTATCACGGTAATATGCATCAAACGCTTCGTAATAACGCTTGCGGTCTGTGAATTTGACATTTATCGGCGGGTAGCCGTTGCGGATGAGGTCAAGATTCATAATGAGTCTGCCCGTTCTGCCGTTACCGTCGATAAAGGGGTGTATACCCTCAAATTCAAGGTGGAAAAGGGCAATACGCTCGATGATATTTGTTGTTTCGGTTCGCTTGTTGTTTTCGATAAGTAGTCCTTCCATTGCAGGCTGAACCATATAGGAAGTCGGAGGCCAAGCGGTCTTAGGAAGACA
>JAZPYO010000006.1:0-1706 GCA_045544195.1 Eubacteriales bacterium | reverse complement strand
CCTTGTACAATTTGTAAACCATGTTGGTATTGACAAATACTTGCCTCTGATACAAGAAATATTTGTCCCCTTACGACGATGCTTTTCAACCCACTCCGGATATGCCATAACTGTTCCGCCTTTCACTATAGTATTACGTACCGCGTAATATAATTATAACATAAAAATCCGCAAAAGTCCAGTACTTTTCGGAACTTTTGCGGAGGTATTACTTAATTGAGGGAGAGATTGGGCTTATATATAGCTTTTATGCGTTATTTTGATACTGTTGCAGGAAAGCCTGAAACGCTTTGCCCATTTCGGGATTTGTGAAAATCTGTCCGAGAAGCTCCGACGGATTTAATTCGTTTTTACTGTCCGCTTGCGTTTGCTGCGGCTGCTGGTTATAAACCTGTTCGTCAACTCGTCTGGCGTTGGCAACTCTATCTTCGTCGAGAATATGTGAATACTGCTCCGTTACCATATCAGCCCGTGCGTGTCCTGAATCGCCCTGAACGGCTTTTATATCGCCGCCCGACCATTTGAGCTTATATGTAATGCTCGAATGGCGCAGACTGTGGAAGCAAACGTCGGGTAAATCGTGGTCGCTGATCAGCTTTTTCAACGACCTTGTTATCACCTGTCCCTCCAGCGGTCTGCCTGTGGAGCTGGAAAACAAAAGATTGTAGTCGTGGTATTCATCACCAAGCAATTCCTTAATCTCCTGAATATCCTTAATGCGCTGTAATACCATTTTTGCAACGGTTTTTGGGAGATACACTCGGCGTTTACTTGTTTCGGTTTTCGGCTCTTTCAGCACAAGTACCGTATTGCCGCCGGATAAACATCTCGGAAAGACAAACAGCACATCACGCTGGTTGAGCTTTTCAAAAACATCTCGCTTTACCCTTTGCAATTCCTTCTCTATAAAAATGGAAGCCGTACCGTTTTCGATTTTATCCTCTGACACATCAATACAGTCAAGCGTGATGCCCAACATTTCGCCCATACGCAGCGTACAGGAAAAAGCGAGGTTTAGCGCTAACGATAAATCGTCATCGTCACAAAGCTCAAGAGCCTTCTTGAATGTAGGCAAATCCCACATAGCTCTTTTTTTGGGCTTTTCTTTAGGAATAGTGGCGTGTTCAACGGGATTTCTTGTCATCAATTCCCATTTCACGGCTTGATTAAAGGCATTCCGCAAGAGCTTATGTACCTCTCTGATTCTTGACGGCGTAAGATATTCGTGATCCGGTTTGCGGTTGTTGGTAACCTTAGATTTGACTTTCAGAAGGTCAAGGTAAAACTTTTCCATCATTCGGGGATTCAGATCGCTCAAAGGAATATCGCCGATAATCGGATTGATATAGTTATTAATCAAGCTGTTTTTGGCATCATAAGTTGACATTGCCCATTTGTTCACGCCGTAGATTTCCATATAATCTACAAGCAATTCTCTGACAGTTCTTGCTTCGGGAACGGTAAAAACATTGTTGTCCTGTTCGTACTCAATTTGATTTTTGCGTTTTCTCGCTTCTGCGTTAGTCGGGAATGATTCCCAACGCTGGTGTGATTTGCCTTTTTCGTCAGTATAGCGATATACAACGCAGTAACTGTTTTTTCTCTTAATAATCGAAGCCATATTTTACTCCTTTCCGTCGAGCCATAAATCAAAACTCAACTTTGAAATTCTCCATTTGCCGCCGATAAAGGCGGCTTTAAAATGC
>JAZPYO010000005.1:0-42392 GCA_045544195.1 Eubacteriales bacterium | reverse complement strand
TACAAACGCCCTTTCAAGGGCGGCAAAAGAGGCAAAGGCAATAGGCTTGAGTATACGAAAGCCAGCGGCTTGAGCCGCTGGCCGGTAGTATTGGGCTTTTAGCCCTTGTGCATACCACCCGTTTGACGGGTGGTTATGATTCCTTAATATGCCGCAGGTCGTTACACAAAGGAACGGATATAGTTGTTGTATGCGGCGGTTTTTGCCATCTGAACGGTAATATTGTTTAATATGCACAAATCACAAAATATTGATATACGCTAAATAATACTTATTGACAATCGGGCGGTAATGTGGTAAAATCATAGCGATCAGGGATATTTCTCTTTATTGCGGAGGTAAAAATGGATATAGAAACGAAAAAACTGTACGACAGCATTGCCGCTGATACATCAAATGTTGAATGTGATGACATCGGTGTCGGCATTTACCCGAAAACACCGTATGAGGAAAGGCTTGTAGCTCTTGCATATACGACGTGGCACCACGCAAAAAGAGGCTGGGGCGAGGGTACATGGGATCTTCCCCTGTGGGACGGTTACCGCTCCGATGACGAGCAGATCATACGTCGCCACGGCGAAATGCTTGCAAAAGCAGGCGTTGACCTTGTTTTTGTTGACTGGTCAAACAATACCGCATACGATCCTGAAACGATGCACGACGTAAGATTTGACTTTGCCATGATCGAGGATGCGACAGACCTTTTGTTTGATATATGGGCAACGATACCGAATGCCCCGAAGATCGCCTTGTTTGCAGGTCCCGGTCACAACGGCCCTGAAAGCGTCATAAGCGGTGAGCATGACAAAAAGGTCGAGCAGATATACCGTTCATACGTTGAAAACCCTGCGCGCAGGGATATGTATTTTTATTATCGGGGCAAGCCGCTTCTTTTATGCTACGGCGCAACGCCGAACCTTTACGGCGCTGATCCTGAATGGAACGACGACCGCTTCACTGTACGCTGGGTGACAGGCTACGTAGGTCAGCAGAGCGATCTGTATGATAAGGAAACACGCAAGAGCCATCATTTCTGGAGCTGGGAGGAGCGCGGCGCGCAGACATTTACCGTTTGCGACGGCACGGTAGAGGCTGTGACCATAACCGCTGCAACGAGAAGCCAGGGCATACCCGGCGGCAACGGCTATATTCCCGCAGAACCGAGAAACAACGGCACAACGTTCAAAAAGCAGTTCCAGCGCGCGTGCGATCTCGGCGCGAGAATTGCCATTCTCGTTTCGTGGAATGAATGGGTAAAGGGCGAGCAGTTAAGCTGTGAGGTATCGAAGGACCTTGAGCCGTCAAAGGTACACGGCACGTTCTATTACGATCTTATGTGCAATCAAATAAAGAAATTCAAGGGAAAAATATAATGAAAAGGGTAATATCGACAGAAATGAACAGACAGAACGACGGAAATACATCTTCTTGCAGAAGAGTTGTTGACATCACTCCGTTGATAATTGACGGTCGGGGCGATTTTTCAAGGCAGTTTGATCTTGTGAAGGAGCCTATGACTTATCTTAAAAACAACGCATATCTGAGCTTTGACGGAGAGAATGCGGAAAAGAGCAAAAACGGCATTATATGCCTTGAAAATGAAAGCGTTATGCTCGGTATTACAGATGAGATAAAGGCGTTTCCGTGTGTTGCAAGAGCAGAATTTGACATATTTTCCGCCCCCGACTCACCGTTTGACAGCGTTGCAGTCGGCATAGGCGCAGGCGATCTTGAAAAGCCCTGCTCTGACGGCGGCGTATGGCTTTCGATACTCGGAAATAACGCTTATTTGCTCATCGGCGCAGAGTCAACGCTTGTATCAAGCGATCTTATTCTTGACGGGGGTATATGCGTTCAGATCAGCATAAGCGGATGCAAGGCTGTGATCTCGGTAAACGGCAAGGATGTTGCGTGCATTGCATATTCCGACGGCAAATTAAGCATTTTCAACGGTGAGGGCGAATTGCTCGACTGCCGCAGCGGCGATATATTATTCAATGATACATCTTGCGGATATTTCCGCCTTTTAACGAACAAATGCAACGCCTGCCTTAAATACTTCGGCTTTGAGCATCGCTCTGACTGCACGTTTTCTCCGAAAGACGAGGTGCTTTCGTTCAAAAAGGGCAGAGCGTACTCGTTTCTTGACAAAAAGAGCTATTACCACAGGGTATGCGCCTTTGAGGACAACGGCAGGATGTATGCGCAGCTTTCAGGTGTGGCTGAAATGCTCGGCTTTGAATGTGTGAGCGACGGTGTGTCGGCGACACTCAGGCAGAGCGATGCGTGTATCATTCTTGAAAACGGCAGCGATATTATGACCGTGAACGGTGAAAAATACGTTTTTGCGCCTGTAAAGTCAGTTGACGGCGTGTTATGCGTTGATGTTCAGTCATTCGGCGCGTTAATGGGCTACGCATCTGAATATATAAATGATGAAATTTGCGTATTATACGGCAAAAACTCCGTTCTTACAGATGAACAAAGGAATTGCAGCGCAGAATGCTTCCGCCTTTACGAGCAGGTGGTATTCAACTATGATGATGTTGAGTGCGGCCACAGAGGACTTGGGCTTTACACCCCGACGCCCCCGTCTGAAAGAGTTGTCGCCGTTGCATACAGCCCGTGGAACTGCCTTACTAAAACGTGGTGGAAGGGCGCGTGGAGCAAGCCGCTTTACGGCGAGTACCGCAATGACGATGAAAGGCTTTTGCGTTACCACGCAGAGCTTCTTGCCAAAGCCGACGTTGATTTCGTATTCCTTGACTGGTCGAACAACACGCAGACGGATGAAGCTATGATAAACAAAATTGAGATATTCCGTATGATAGAGCAGACGACTGATCTTATGTTCAAGGTGTGGAGCACTGTCGAAAATGCTCCGAAGATAGCGCTTTTCGTAGGCCCCGGTCACGCAGGGATAGGAACGCTTTCCGACGGCGCGCACGAAAGAAAGGTACAGCAGATATACGATTCGTACATTCTTGACCCCGAAAACAGAAAAATGTACTATTATTACGAGGGCAAGCCGCTTCTTATATGCTACGGCGCAACTCCCACGCAGTACGGCTTTTTGCCGCATATGGTATGGGATGACGAGAGGTTTACTGTACGCTGGATGTCGGCTTATATCGAAGCCCAGAAGCTGTGCGACGATGATTTCAGATCAGAGGTATACTGGAGCTGGGAGGAAAAGTACGAGCAGACATACACCGTTCACAACGGCGCGTATGAGGCTATGACCGTATCCGCGGCAACACGCGGCGGCGATGAAAACCGCAACGACGGCGCAACGTTCAAAAAGCAGTTCCAGCGCGCGTGCGATCTCGGAGTTAAAATAGCCGTAATAACGACGTTCAACGAATGGACATCGGGCGAGCAGCCGTCATTCGATCAGTCCAGAGATACTGAGCCGAGTGTCGCTCACGGAACGTTCTATTACGATCTTATGCGTGAATTGATAAAGAAATTCAAGGGCAAGGTTTAATATGACACATAAGCTGAAAAGGATAATTTGTTTACTTCTTACGGTATCGACGCTTGCTGCCTGCACTGCGGGCACGGAAAACAATACCGACGACCGTCTGACGCAAGAGCAAACAGAAAGTCCCTTTCCCGAGCCTTGCGATCAGATAGATGACCTTACTGCGTACGTTACGGAAACGCGCGGTAATTTTATCCGTGATTTTGATTTCACGAAAAAAACGGTAGCAACGTATAAAGATCATATGTATCTTACCGTTTCGGGAAGATATTCTCAAAATAAAAAAAGAGGCCTTACATCCTCCGATCCGAACGGTTGCATATCGCTCAGCGAGCAGATAACGGCTTTTCCGTACAATGCAAGCGTTAAGGTGTATAATTCCGACGGTGAGAGCGATCCGTTAAAAACCGCCCTTATCGGCATAGGCTGTACGTCGGCGGGTACGGGATACGAAAACGGCGGAGTGTGGTTTTATTTCAACGGCACTGATGCGTATTTATACGAAAAAAGCGCCGAAAACGCGATCAAGCTGAAAAGCGGCGTTGCCGATGAGAATATGAACGAGCTTGTGTTCAGCGGCGATATGGACTGTATTCAGGTGCTTGTAAACGGCGAGTGCATAGCGTACGTTAAAAACGACGGGCAGAATTGCACGGTGTTAAACGCAGAGTCAGAGTGCGTGCTTGAGCTTACGGGCGATAATATCACGTTTGACGGAAATTCCCACGGTTATCTGACCGTTCATTCAAACGGCACGCAAAGCTCTGTATACGGTATTACGCTTGAGCATAAGCAGAACGTCCGTTACTCCCCGAAAAAAGAGGTGCTTGGCTTTAAAAACGGATACGCTTATTCGTTTCTTGACAAAAAAAGCTATTACCATTCGGTAAAAGCGTTTGAGCATTCCGAAAAGCTGTATGCCGAAGCGTTTGCCATATCGCAGATGCTCGGCTTTGAGTGCAGTATTCAGGATGATAGCGCGGTCATAACAGCCGATGCGGCAACGGTAACGTTCGTTGCGGACAGAGCGTCAATAAACGTAAACGGACACGACTACAAATTTCCGAAGACCGTTGCATCTGACGGCGCTATATGCATATCTGTCATTGATTTTTTGACGTTATTCGGATACGATTGCAGATATGATGATGAAAACGGAATTTTGGTGTGCGATGACGGAAAGGAGCTTACTCCGAACTCGTCATACAACCTGATAAAAAGAAATTTTGAGCTTTACGAAAGCGTGATCTTCAATTACGATGACGTTAAGTGTGAGCAGACGGGAGTCGGCAAGTTTGACCCCGTTGACCCGTCGGAAAGAACGGTCGGAATTGCGTACAGTCCTTGGAACTGCCTTACGAAAACGTGGTGGAGGGGTGCGTGGGATAAGCCTCTTTACGGTATTTACGCAAACGACGATGAGGACGTGCTTTTATATCACGCAAGGCTTCTTGCCGAAGCTGATGTTGATTTTGTGTTCGTCGATTGGTCGAACAACACGTACGTTACTGAGGAAACGTATCATCAGTACGAGATATACCGTGTGATGGAGCATGCGACGTATGAAATGTTCAGATTGTGGAGCACCGTGCCGAATGCGCCTAAAATAGCCGTATTTTTAGGCCCCGGACACGCAACGATGGAGGGTATAAGATCGGGCGCGCATCAGAAAAAGGCAGATCAGATATACACCGATCTTGCAACGAATGAAAAATACAGGGATATGTATTTTTATTACGAGGGCAAGCCGCTTCTGTTATGCTACGGCGCAACGCCCACGCAGTACGGCAGGGATCCGCAGACGAAATGGGACGACGAACGGTTTACGGTGCGTTGGGTATCGGCGCATCTCGACGCCCAGAATCTGAGTGACAGAAACGGATATTCGTCTGTATACTGGAGCTGGGAGGAGCATTCGCCGCAGTCGTACACGGAGCTTGACGGCAAGGTCGAAGCTGTGACCGTTTCAGCCGCCATACGAGGAGGCGACCGAAAGAACAGACGCAACAACGGCGCAACGTTCAAGCGGCAAATGCAAAGGGCTATCGACCTCGGCGCGAAAATAACTGTAATTACGACGTGGAACGAATGGACCGCATCTGAGCAACGGTCAAACGAGGAATCGCGTGATATTGAGCCGAGTGTCGCTTTCGGAACGTTTTATTACGATCTTATGCGTGAGCAGATAAAAAAGCTTAAAGGAAAAATATAAGGCTGTATATAGCTTTATTATTAAATAAATGCAAATTTTCAAGACTATGAATGCCGCTTTCGCGGCAAAGGAAGGGAAGAGATTATGAAAAATTTGTTTAAAAGGCTGCTTGCGGGCGTCTTGCTTTGCGCGACGGCAGCTTCGTGCGCTTGTACGGGCAATGATACCGACGGGCAAACGGATTACGTAAGGGAGGAATATACTGATATGTCTCAGACACAGCAGGGAAACTCGCTTGAAACGCTCGAAAGCCTTAAGGTGACGTCTGAGGGTCAAAACGAGCAGGCGGGTATTGCTCTTGAATTCAAGGACGGCTCGCAGTATTTCAAGCTGGAGGATCTCGGAATAAGTATCATACACACAAGCACTCAGTGCGATAAGTGCGGATACGTTGAGCATAACGGCAGAAATGCATATTATATTTGCGACAACTCGGAAAATCAGGGCGGTATGCTCATTTCTCTGTTCTCGCCCATAAAGGCATCGAACGTAAAGAGTATGACGGTAACGTATATGACGACGGGCGAAGCAAACTTAACGGAACTTCGTGTTCTGAACAAGACATCAACAAACAATGCGGCATTTGTAAATAAGTGTCCGTCACTTGCGGGCGCTGTTTCCGATTGGCACACGGTAGACCTCGGCGTTTCCGATTTTACAAAGCTCGCTGATGATGACGGGTACATAAGAGCGTTCAAATTTTACGCAAGAGATAAGGATAATATAGAGTTTTACATAAACAGCATTTATATCGGTACTGACATTTCGGGTATTCAGAATGTGAATGCGATATCAGATACGGTAATAAGTCAGAAGCAGGCGATGGAGAAAACGGCGTCGGCTATGGCATCGATACTCACCTCGTCCGATCTTAAGGCTGATATAACTCTCAGCGCGGTTTCGTATATGGCACCAACTGCCGACGCTGAAGGTCAGCTCGTTGTAAATGCATCTGTAAAATGCGGCTCTGAGGAATACAATTTTGAAAATATCACGGTAGCTCTGCCAAAGGTGGCGGGTATCTGGCTCGGTAACGGTACGGGCGAGTTTGATGCTCAGCATGACAGTAAGGATCAATGGAAAACCACGTTTGATAAGGCGGGTATAGTTACTCTCACGGATAACACGATAACTGTTGCGGACGGCTTGAAGGACGTACAGTATGCGGTAGTCGGCTCTGACGTTGATCATAAGTCATCTGATATCGTATGGAATGCTCCGCAGAGCGTAAAGGTGAGCGAGGGCGGCTTTACAGACCTTTATATAAACGCATTTGCCGATTACGGCACAGAGCTTGTGTCGGGTACATCTTACAATTTCCTTGTAAGAGGCGTAAGCAATAACGGTAACTACATTCTGCATTTGAATATACCTTTTAAATATGAGCCGTTGTCACAGGATGCTGTAACGGCTATTACGCAGGCGTATGACGCATTGAATGCTGTAAAGGAGCTTGCGTTTGATACTCAGGCATCGGATAAGCAGGCTCACACAGAAAGCCTTCTTGCTTCTGTTGTAAATAACGAAAGCATTCTGTGCAATGCGAAATATATTTCAAACGGCGCATCAAGCGTCAGACTGTCGTTTGCTGTTGCATATAACGCCGATATCGATACTGTAAGGCTTGACGGCTATACGATAGGCGGCGAGACGAAGAAGAACTTCTATGCCTTTACGGGCAAGGCGTTCAGCAACGATGAATTTACAGTAAAGATCACGGGCGCAAGCAGTAATATTTCGCTTACTGCTCCCAGCGACGGACAGAGCAATATCGTTATAACAGCTCAGTGCATTATCGACCATATGAATGCTCCTATGAGAGTTATAACTAACGCAAGTATGAGCAAGTATTCGCCGAATGAAATATGCACGCCCTTGCCCATACTGTTCAAGTGGGATGATGCAGCAAAGGCAGACGGCAAAAAGTATACGCTTCTGATCTCGGAAAGCACGGATATGTCAGATCCTATGAAGTTCAGAACGACGGAAACCGAGCAGCAGGTATATAACCTTAAGGTAGGACAGCAGTATTACTGGCAGGTAAGCGCCGACGGCGAGGAATCCGACATATTCGGATTTACGACAAAGGGCGGCTACCCCAGATTTATCAAGGCGGACAATATTTCAAACTTCCGTGACATCGGCGGATATAAGACCGCTGACGGAAAGACTGTAAAGCAGGGTATGCTTTACCGCGCCGCGCAGCTTGAGGATGCAAGCAAGGAAGGTAAGAAGGTTATCGTAGAGCAGCTCAAGATCAAAACTGACCTTGATCTAAGAAACAATACGGGGGCTTCTCCCATTCCCGGTCTCAGCTATAAGTCGCTTACGTTTGGCTGGTATCAGCACATATTTACCGACCAATACAAAAACGAGGTAGCAAAGCAAATGAGGATACTTGCAGATGAAAGCAACTATCCGATACTGTTCCATTGCTCGCTCGGACGCGACCGCACAGGCACGACCGCTATACTTATTCTCGGTCTTTGCGGAGTTGATGAGGAAACTATTCTTAAGGAATACTATACGTCATTCTTCTCGAGACAGGGCGGATATACGGCTGATATGCTGTATGCTCAGGGCTTGAATATACAGTGGCTTATGGAGGGCTTTGACAAATATGAGGGCGACACGCTCCAGGAACGTATAACGGCGTATCTGTTCGACCTCGGCGTAACTCAGGCTGAAATAGACGCTATAAAGAGCATAATTCTTGAATGATATGACTAAAAAGGACTAAGAGCCTCAAAGCTCTTGGTCCTTTTTGTGTGTTGGGGTAAAAAAAGGAGGACATTATATTTGTCTCGTCGGTTATGATGAGGTTTTGGACAAATACATATTGAGAGATTGTAACAATGATAATAATTACTTTGGTGAATTTATTGTTGCACCCCAGTCCGTATATGATGCAAGATAAATAAACGCTGTACGGCGTGATGTTGCGCTTTACAAGTTATGCCGCACTGCGTAAGCAAGTGCTTTGCTTTGTTGGCTGGCAGGGACGGGCAGATGTTCTCATCATCACAGCGACGCTTGCCTTTGACAAGTGAAAATAATAAAGCGTTTACACGGAATTTACGTGCAAACGCTTTTTTATTATTTTTTGACGCTTTTGGCTACTATCTGCTTTTGCGGCGTATATCCGTCAGGGTAGCCCGTTTCGTAGCTTATCTGCGTTATTTCATCGTACGATACTGTGACCGTGTCGCCCTCGTTAAGTCCGTCTGTATCGCTCCACACGATCTTATACCATTCGCCGTCGTCGCCGTAGGCAAAGAACCAATCGTCCGTTACGGCGTCGCACCGAGTCATGCTTTCAACTATCGTCAGCTTTATTTCGTATTGCCCCTTTTCGCCCGAGCAGGCGGAAAAAAGACACACCGCACAAGCAATTATCATAATGACTGATACAATTTTTTTCATTTCAATTCACCCTTCCGTATCAAGACGCCTGTTTTTCGGCTATCCTTTTTATCCAATTATATCTGTTGACCTTTATCGCCGCAGGCAGACATTTGAAGACCTGATCGGCGTTAAGGCACGCAATTACCGCTACGGGATGCCAATGCCACAGAAAAGCCGCCGCAAACGAAAGCGGCAGAACGATGAGCCAGATGCTTATTATATCGAGAACCAGCACGAATTTTGAATCTCCCCCGCCCCTTACGATACCCGTATTCACGGGCATCTGATATGACGTGCCGACACACGTTACGCACAGAACGAGCAGAAATCCGTTTGCCAATATCTTTGCCTCATCGGATATATTTCCGTAAAGGGATATTACGGGCGTTCTTATCATAAACAGCAGTATTCCCGTGCATATGCCGATACAGATAAATATAAATTGCAGTGTTTTGGAGTATTCCTTTATCTGTTGCTTACTCTTGCCCTCGCCTATCGACTTACCTATTATGACGCTTGCGGCAGTTGCAGAGCCTATTGCCGCCACCTTAAGAACGCTGTAAAGCGTCGTTGAAACGGAGTTTGCCGCCATTGCCGCATCGTCCATATTTCCGAGTATTACCGTTTGCAGCGCCGTTGAGACACCGAAAAGTCCGTCTGTAACAACGAACGGAATACACGTTTTAAGATACTTTTTGAAAAGCTGTGAGTCTGTTCTTACAAGCTCTTTTGCCTTCATCGGCAGATTTTTTTCAATAAACAGCACGTGTATCAAAACGTACAAAAGCTCAGCGCACCGCGCTATCAGCGTTGCTATTGCCGCGCCCTTTGCCCCCATGCTTTCAAAGCCGAGCTTGCCGAATATAAGAACGTAGTTCAAAGATACGTTAAGTATAAGCGTTATCACCGAAACGACAAATCCGACCTTTACGCTTTCAACGGAACGCATACTCGCCAAAAGAATGCTCGTAAGTGCAAAAACGGGGTACGTGTACTTTATATATTCAAGATATTCCACACCCTGAGATATTATTTCGGGCGAGTCTGTGAAAATTCCGACTATTTTTTCGGGCATTACCGATGCCAGCGTGAACAGAATTACCGCAAAGGTCATACCGCAGGCGAGCGAGGCGACGGTCAGACGCTTTATAGGCGTCGTATTTCTCATTCCCCAATACTGACTGCACATTACTACGAGCGCGTTTCCGAGACCTACTATTATCTGCAAAAATACGAACTGCACCTGATTGCAAGCTGCCGCGCCCGATAAGGCGGGCTCGCTGTACGAGCCGAGCATAATGTTATCGGCAAGGTTTACACCCAGCACGATAACGTGGTTTAAAACGAGAACTCTCCACAAGGAAAAAAAGCTCCTGTAAAATCCCTTGTCCTTAGTCAATATCCGCATTTGTTTCTCCTGTATACGTTTAAAGGCTGTGCAAAAGGTCAGCCACCATTAATTCTATCACATTTTTACGGGCATTTCAACGAATAATTGTGAACGAGGGCGGAATATGTGTAAAACGGTCTGTGATGTACCGATATAAAACGCGGATAATTAATAAAATCAAGTTGACAAAGCGGTACATTTTTGATAAAATTACCTTGGTGTTTTGTCGGCTTTACACAGCGGAAAAACGCATATATCTGTTTAAATAACGAGGAAGATCATATGGAATTCGGATTGATCGGCAGAAAACTGCCTCACAGCTTATCACCGCTTATACATTCAAAAACGGGCGCTTTGCCGTACGTTCTTACAGAGCTTGAGGTGCAAGAGCTTGAGGGATTTTTCGCAAAGCGCGATTTCAAGGGCATAAACGTGACCATACCGTATAAAAAGGAAGCCTTCGCATACTGTGACGAGGTATCGCCGTTAGCTGAACGCATCGGGTGTGTTAATACTGTAATAAAGCGTCAGGACGGCACGCTTTACGGCGACAATACCGACTATTACGGTCTTAAGCATCTGTTTGTAAGCGCAAATATCGATCCTATGGGCAAAAAGGCGTTGATACTCGGAAGCGGCGGCTCGTCGCTTACCGCGCGCTGCGTGCTTGAGGATCTCGGTGCGGAAAAGATAATAACCGTATCGAGAACGGGCGAAAACAATTACGAAAACCTGCATCTTCATTCAGATGCCGCCGTTATTGTAAATACGACTCCTGTGGGAATGTTCCCTGAAAAAACGGAGCTTTCGCCTGTTGATATATCTCTGTTTCCGCATTTGCAGGGTGTTGTCGATCTTATATTCAATCCGCTGAACACAAGGCTCGTCCTTGATGCAAGGGAAAGGGGCATATCCGCTGTCGGCGGCATAGGAATGCTCGTTGTACAGGGCTTTAAGGCGGCGGAGCATTTTCTCGGCAGACAGTATCGCGAATGCGATATGATAAACGCCGAAAGAGATGTCATATCAACTGTCAGAAATACGGTTCTGATAGGTATGCCGGGCAGCGGCAAAACGACGATCGGTAAGGCGCTTGCGAAAATGACCGACAGAGAATTTTTCGATACAGATGAGCAGATCGTTCAAAAATGCGGTATGTCCATCCCCGAATTTTTTGAGCTGTACGGCGAAAAAGCGTTCCGTGATCTTGAAACGGAGGTGCTTTGCTCTCTTGCAAATAAGAAGGGCGCTGTTATCGCCGTTGGCGGCGGCGCGGTTCTCAGGCAGGAAAACAGGACATATATAAAGCAAAACGGCATAGCCGTGTTTATAAAGAGAGATATTTCAAGTCTTGCAACGGACGGCAGACCTCTTTCAAAAAATCTTGAGGAGATGTATAAGGTAAGACTGCCGATATACAAGGCGATGAGCGATATTGATCTTTCGCTTTGCTCTGACGATCCGAACGAAAACGCAAGGCGTCTTTGCGAGCTTATTTATTGAAAATATAAAGTATAAAAAATAAAGGGAGGGGGAGCATGCAGAGCAAGGAGGAGCTTTTGAAGAAATACTTCGGTCACAGTCATTTCAGGCAGGGGCAGAGTATTCTTATCGACAGTATTCTCGGCGGTAAGGACGTTATCGGTATCATGCCGACAGGCGCGGGCAAATCGGTATGCTATCAGCTTCCCGCATTGATGTCAGAGGGGGTAACGCTCGTTATTTCGCCGCTCATATCGCTTATGAACGATCAGGTGCGCGCTCTTGTAAATTCGGGAATACGCGGAGCGTACATAAACAGCTCTCTTTCGTATAATCAGTACATAAAGGCTCTGACGAACGCATCACGCGGGCTTTACAAAATAATATATGTTGCGCCTGAACGGCTTGAAGCGCCTGAATTTCGGGCGGTGTGCGCTGAAATGAATGTCACACAGGTTGCAGTTGATGAGGCGCACTGTGTTTCTCAATGGGGGCAGGATTTCCGCCCGTCATATCTTCTGATAGACGATTTTATCCGCAGTCTTCCGCACAGACCCACGGTCAGCGCCTTTACCGCAACGGCGACTGACGAGGTAAAGGAGGATATAAGGCACCTTCTGGGGCTTATAGATCCCGTTTCCGTAACGACGGGCTTTGACAGACCTAATTTGTTTTTCAGCGTTCTTACGCCCGAAAAGCGTGATGATACGCTTTTACAGCTCGTTGGCGAAAGACGTGATGATACGGGGATAATATACTGCTCAACAAGGAAAAACACCGAAAGGGTGTGCGAGATTCTGAGATCTCATGGGTATTCGTCAACAAGGTATCACGCAGGTCTTTCCGACAGCGAGCGAATGGCAAATCAGAATGATTTCATATACGATAGAAAAAGGATAATGGTCGCAACGAACGCGTTCGGCATGGGCATAGACAAGCCCGATATTTCTTACGTTATACATTATAATATGCCGAAAAATATCGAAAGCTATTATCAGGAGGCGGGCAGAGCAGGCAGAGACGGACGGCAGGCGGAGTGTATTCTGATTTATAACGGCTCTGATATATTTACAAATAAGTTTCTGATAGAGAACAGCGAAAACGGCTTTGAGGGGGAGGAAAGGGAAAATATCCGACGCCGAGAAATGTCGCGTCTGAACGATATGATAAGCTACTGTACGGACGGAAAATGCCTCAGAAGCAGTATTTTGCGGTATTTCGGCGAGGAGTGCGAGGATAAATGCACTTTTTGCGGTAATTGCGTTAAAAAGGCTATACAGCAGACAGAGGAGGAAAGCGTTGATATTACCGAATACGCAGTGCAGATACTTTCCTGTGTTGCCTCTACGTCACAAAGGTACGGCTCATCGCTCATAATATCAATACTCAGGGGTGAAAAGAGCGAAAGGATAATGACCTTTGAGCTGAATAAAAATTCCTCATACGGCAGGCTCGATTTTTTAAGTGAAAAAAGCATAAGGGCGTATATAGATCATATGGTCAATGTCGGATTGCTTGAAAAAAGCGAGGGGCAGTACCCCGTTTTGCGTCTTACACAGCTTTCGCATGGGGTGATATTCGACGGCGAAAGGGTTCTTGCTCCGAAAAAGCTGATGCTGATCGGAAACGGGGCAAATGATATGCGCCGATCAAGACAGCAGGTAGACAAGGAGCTGCTGTTTTGCCTGAAAAAGCTGCGCACTGCGATAGCGCTTGATGAAAGGATACCTGCGTATATGATATTCAGCGACGCATCGCTTGAGGATATGTGCAGGCGTCTGCCGACGAGCGATGAGGAGTTTTTGACCGTAACGGGTGTCGGCGAGGTCAAAAAGGAAAAATACGGCGAGAAATTTATGGCAATAATACGCTCATACATACAAAACGGCGGAGTTTTTTGATATTGAAATGACGTAAAAACCGCAGTAGAAAGCCATTTTTGAGACTATAGCGAGGATGAGATCAAAAAAATCTGAAAAAAATCAAAAAAAATTCGAAAAAGGGGTTGACAAATCGGAATTTATGTGGTATATTAATTAAGCCGTGCAGCGAGAGGCACTCGCACAGCAAGGCGTGGGAGCATAGCTCAGCTGGGAGAGCATCTGCCTTACAAGCAGAGGGTCATAGGTTCGAGCCCTATTGTTCCCACCACATTCGGCCCGGTAGTTCAGTTGGTTAGAACGCTAGCCTGTCACGCTAGAGGTCAGGGGTTCGAGTCCCCTTCGGGTCGCCAACACCTGCCTCTGTAGCTCAGTCGGTAGAGCAGAGGACTGAAAATCCTCGTGTCGTTGGTTCAATTCCGACCGGAGGCACCACGCCCTGTGCTCACCAGAACACACGGGCAACATATGCGGATTTAGCTCATTTGGTAGAGCGCGACCTTGCCAAGGTCGAGGTGGCGGGTTCGAGCCCCGTAATCCGCTCCACTGAAACGACAAAAATCAGAATTATGATTTTTGTCGTTTTCTTCTAAAACATAATCGGCGCCATAGCCAAGCGGTAAGGCAGAGGTCTGCAAAACCTTTATCCCCGGTCCGATTCCGGGTGGCGCCTCCAAAAAATTAAGCAACCCAATCGGGTTGCTTAATTTTTTATCCAATCCGAAGGATTGGCATGTAATCACGCCCTTTGGGCGTGTATGTAATCTGCGCCCCGCGCAGTATGGCATCACGCGTTAGCGTGCATTCCCCCGGAATCCTTCGGATTGATAACATTCACGGCTTTGCCGTGATTACATACGCGACTTCGTCGCAATTACATACCGCCCACGGCGGATTTCATACACGGCTACGCCGTGATTAAGATGCGAAAGGAGAACGATATGGCAAAAAATCTTTTACTTGAATATTCAGAAGAACTTGCCACAAAATGTGAACTACTCTGCAAATCTATCAGCGGAAATACAAACACCGTTTTTCAGCTTCGCAAATCCTCTTCAAGCGTGTTCGCAAATATCACCGAGGCGCAGTATCCCCAAAGTCTTGCGGATATGCTCTCAAAATTCAAGATCGCAAGAAAAGAGTGCGCGGAAACAGAAAGCTGGCTCAAATTGCTCTTTAACACAAAAACAATAGATGAAGAAACCTTCAAAACATATCGCAACCTCTGCGGCAGAATACAAAGAATGCTCACCTCGTCGTGTATTACGATTGAAAAGAAAATTGATAACAAATAATTTTCAAATAGCCGTTTTTCTCACTTTTTTGAAATTCGGATTTTAGTGCAAATAAAAAGATGCCAAACGGCGTTTTGGGCAAGGGAGTGGAAGTGAACCTTTACCTTGCCTTTTTAGGGGAGATATTTGCAATTTTTCATAGTAAGTATGTCCTGTTTGCTTACCGCAATAAACTTATTGTATAGGTCAGATAAACGGATACAGTTGACGAGGTTATGATAAAATTTGCAAAATGTGCATCTAACGCTATAATAGTAAAACTCGAGGGGCAAGGTACAAACACCTTGCCCCTCGAGTTTTACATTTATAAGTCGGATTAGAATAAGGCTTTTTCAACCCGCTACCGTTACTTGTTTGCCTTTTCTATCATTGCAGCGTAAATTTTTTGCGTTTCTTCGGTATCGCTCATTCCGATGACAAGGGTTTTCCCGTCGGAAGTCAAAACAATATGCTCTTTTGCACCTGTATAGGAATACAAGGTATATGAGCCGAATTCATCATTCTGGAAAATGCCCATAGATAGTCTTGGCGATCCGAAGCCACTTGTTCGCACTCCCACATCCAAATCTTTACGATATTCTATAGTATCAATTTCGGAATAATCGATTTCCAAGTCTGTCCAATAGGTTGCATTGATCGTTAATGCTGTATCTTCACACTTTACCTCAATGCTACCGGTAAACATCAAAAGGGCAACACCTAATAAAATGATGGGTACTATAACTGCAGTTATTCTGAGCACAATTTTTTCTGCACCGCTTTTGAGAGCTTCAGCATATACAATGCCTTCCTTTTGATGCTGTTTGTAAATGGAATAAGAGTAAACTATAGGGATAATTGCCAAAGCAGCAATCACACATGCCACAACCAATACCATCACTTTTAGAGGAAGAAAAATGGATAGTAACAAAATAAGTCCTCCAACCACCCAGACCTTACCGCCAAATCTATGCGTTTTATTCCAATTCTCCTCGTTATTCAACGCCCAAGAAATCTTGATACCCAGCGTTCTGTTTTGTTTTACTTTGGGTAAGTAATTGCCTATAAAGATGAACATTACTCCGAGCAGAGCCGGCATAAAAAAGGCTAAATCAAATTCTTTGCCAAAAGCTGCACGATACATTATTCCGTTTGTGAAAAGGGATATGAATGGAAGAATCCAAAAAACCATTCCCAATGCTTTTTGATTTTGATCCTTTTGCTTTTTATCTAATGAAGTAAACAGCAAACAAACAAAATGGAAAATCAAAAGTATGATAGGTGCACCAAAGACAACAAACGCCTTTCCTCCAAATCCATCCGCATTGCCGTCAGCCCCCCAATGGGTTGTAATAATGTCGGGCAAATCATTCCACATAATGATTCCAAATAAAATCGGAAGTAAAATAATAATTGACGATATTATGACTTTAAACTTGTTCTTTTTAAGCATTGTCATTATCTCCTTTCAAATTTGCAATCCAAAGCATAGTTTCCTCCAAAACTGAGGTGTTGATCTCATAGAAAATGAACTTTCCTTCTCTTGTGTCTCTGATTAAGTCAGCATCCTTCAACACCGATAGATGTCTTGAAATCGAAGGTGCTGTTACAGAGAAATGGTCGGTAATCTCTCCCGCTGACATTCGCCCCTTTTTCAGCATATTGAGTATCTCACGGCGAATTGGGTCGGCAAGAGCTTTTAGTGTCTGTTGCAGTCCCATTACAACCTCCTTTAACATTTAACCTAATTGTTAATTATATTATACACATTGGGGGTGCTATTGTCAATAGATTTACGAAAAATTATCAAATTATTTGAAAAAAAGGAGGACAATTACCTTGCCGCCCTCAACATTTGTTCTCCAGCAAGGCAATTATTATTGCGGAAAATAAGCGGCATCTTTTTGGTAAAAACTTATGTGGCAAATGGCATCTTTTTCGTAAAACCTTTGATTTTGCAAAAGAGTAACTCTAACTACCAAAACGGATGAAAAAATAATTGCTAATAATCTTAAAATCCATTATAAAACAAGGCTTTTCGCCATTTTCAAGGTGGCATCTTTTTTGTCAAAACGAGCCAAAACAAAAAGCACTTCGCAAAGGCTACTTCTCATAAGGATGTTTTGACGATCCTATGAAATAAGCCGATTGAGAGTGTCAAAAAAGTCCAACGTAGAGTATTTATCTGCGTTGGACTTTTTTGTACTAATTCCCTCTATTTACTATCCAAGTGATTGCTTTTTATATATGTATTTGAATGGATTTCAAAACATTGACATTGAAATTGATGAAAATGCAAGTAACGCTATTAAAAGTACACGATATTGTATTTTAAGTCTTGACTAATGTAATTATGTGTGGTATAATAAATTCGGAACTTGCAAAGAAGGAGGAAAAAAGGTTATGAGTATTAGTTATAACAAGTTGTGGAAACTTTTGGTTGACAAGGGCATGAAAAAGAAAGATTTGAAAGAGATTACAGGCATTAGTGCAACCATTATTGCTAAATTAGGAAGAAACGAAAATGTGACTACAGATACTCTTCTAAAAATATGTACAGCATTAAACTGTAACATTTCTGACATCATGGATGTTGTTTATGTAGATGTCGGAAACTAAAAACGAGTGGAGTCAAAATAATGAGATACATAAATCAATCAAAAGAAAAAACAAATGGAGTCGTATACACTCCTCAAGAATTGGGTGATTTTGTTGCACAACACATGTTGCAATACCATGCTATTGATAGTGAAGAAATCAAAATTTTGGATCCCGCAATTGGCTCAGGAGAATTGATAGAAGCATTCTTGGATGCTTTGAATCTCGAAAAAATTAACCTTACCGTTTACGGATATGAAACGGATCACAAGGTAGCAGAAGAAACATTGATTAAACTGCAAGCCAAATATCCAAGTATTACTTTCAAAATATACAATCGAGATTTTATACAAGCATATCTTGACTCGGAAACCGAGCAATATGATTACATTATCGCCAACCCTCCTTACATCAGAACGCAAATACTCGGGGCAGAAAAAGCCCAACAGCTTGCAAAACAATTCGGTTTAGCTGGAAGAATTGATATTTATTATGCATTCATAATGATTGCAGTAAAAGTTCTAAAGGAAAAAGGTGTAGCTGGATTTATAACTTCAAACAAGTTTCTGACAATTAAATCCGGAAAATCAATAAGGGTGTTCCTAAGAAATTTTGCAAAAATATATGAGATTACAGATTTCGGTGACACTAAATTGTTTGATGCCGCAGTGCTTCCATGTACAATGATTTTCAGCAAAGGTTCTTGCAATGATATAGACACGAAGTTCACTTCAATTTACGAAGCAGATCAAGGTGAGTCAAATCAGTTCTCAACGTTGTTCGAAGGGATTTCATTCAATGGTGTAATTACAGTAGGTGGCAATAAACACTATTTAATAAAGCACGGTATATTAACCATTGATGAGGGAAACGAAATTTGGAGACTGGCTGAAGAACACAATACTGCATGGTTAAGTAGTATTGAACGCAACACATGGAGATGTGTCAGCCAAATCGCTAAAATAAGAGTTGGGATAAAGACTACAGCGGACAATGTGTTCATAGGCAACCATTGGAACGAGGATAATCCTCCTGAATTACTACGTCCTCTAATTACGCACAGAAATGCTGGACAAATCGTTGCAAATCAAGCAGCATTATGGCAAGTTTTATATACTCACACAAGCCACAATGGTAAAAAAGAATGCATAGATGTTGAACAATACCCGATTAGCTATGAATACCTATTACAACACCGAGAACAACTCGAGAAAAGAACATACATCAAAGAGGCTAAACGGAATTGGTATGAAATATGGGTTCCTCAAAATCCCGCCTCCTGGGAAAAAACCAAAATTGTGTTTAGGGATATAACAGAACATCCACAGTTTTGGATAGATAATAGTCAATCGGTTGTTAATGGTGATTGTTATTGGATGGATTTCAGCGACGATATCACGGAAGAAATCATATATTTAGTGCTTGCAATTGCCAACAGCACATTCATCGAAAAGTATTACGATGTGAAATTCAATAACAAGCTATACTCAGGCAAAAGAAGATTTATGGCTCAGTATGTTGAACAATTTCCAATACCGTATCCCGATAGTCCGCTATCTCAAGAATTGATATCGTTGGTTAGGCATATTATCGCCCATCCAAGCGATAACGAAAACAACATAATTATTAAACAGAATATTGATGCTGTTGTTAACAGAATATTTGCGTAATGAAGAATATTGAAACGAGAGAAAAAGCCGTATAACGGTCTTTTTCTCTTGGAAAGGAAAAACTATGGATTATGTGAAAATAGGAAAAACGCCGCCTCGTAGCAAAGCACTTTTGTCATCCCCCGAAATGCTCGTGGAACGTCTTAGACCACTGATTGGAACTACCTTTACATTGACAAGGCAAGCTCGAACAGATGGTTCTAAATTTCGCAAATTAGTAACCACTTGTCTTTTGTCGCAACATGCTCCTATGCCTGCGGACATTCGTTACTACAAAATTGTTCCTCCGAAGGGAAAGGGTGTCCCAAAACTTCGTGCTGAGTATATTGATACATATATTGTTACTTCAGGCGATGCTTACAATTTGCAGGTATGGAATCGAAATCCGAATAGTGAGTCCGTTCAAATTGAATATGCCAATGGTGAAACTTTGTCAGCAAATGATGTTCGTTTTGTTTTGGGCAAAGTAAATGTCGAAACCAACATATTGGAAAGCATTATTGTGATGTCGCCCGACTACATTGAAAACACTTTTGGAAAGTTTGGCAAACCGACAATAAAACAGCAGCTAATTATTTCTGGAACCAAAAGAGCTAAAATAATCGCTGAAAAATGGCTATTCGTAAAGGACTATCCAGATTCTCTTTTTCTGTTGGATGAAAACATGACATTGGCGAGATCTATAAAGCAGCTTCCTTCTCGCGTTCTTCCTCTTTCTGTCATTAGAGAACGCTTGGGCGATGATTTTATCGGTACTCAACTTGACACTTCGTTATCGACCAAGGAAAAGGGACAGCTTTTGGAAAGAATCGTTGCAAGAAAACTTGGCTATTCGGTTTCCGAGGCAGATATGTTGGAAGGTGGATATCCCGATATACCCAATCAAATGCTTGAAGTGAAAGTTCAAGAATCTCCAACCATTGATTTGGGTAAATACTCTCCTCAATTTGAGGAAACTATTCACGGTGATTTTACAACAAAGAATATGAGATATTTAATTGCTTTGGTTAATTCTTCCACGGGAATTATTGAAGGTGTGGTTCTATGTCCTGGAGAGGAACTCGGCAAAAATTTTTCGTATGTCGCGGAAGAAAACTACAAGTGTCAAAGAAGTATCCCTATGAGCATTTTTGACGAACACAGAAACGAGGTTGTGTATAATCCTTGATACTCTCGAGGAGGTGACAGAGGCAAATGATAATACCAAGACAAAAAATTAAAGTATTCATAAGTTCCATTTGCGGAGTAGAAAAGTATGATACTCTTCGAGCAAAATTGAAACAGGTAATAGAGGATACTAATCTTGCTGATGTATATTTGTTCGAGGCAACAGGCGCATCAACCTTAACTGCTCAACAGCATTATGTTTGGGATTTGGAAAATAGCGACATTTGTATTTTTATTATTGATAACTCAGATGGTGTAAATCCCGGAGTTCAAAAAGAGATTGATGCTGCAAAAAAATACAATAAAAAATCCTTCTTCTATTTTTGTGACGAAAATTCAAAAACTGCAACCGCAATACAAAAAGGATTAACAGGGCCAAATGCTCCCAAATATAAAGTAGTGCATTCATTTGACGAACTGCTCGGAGGTGCGCAAAGCCTAATAGATGATATAACAGCTATCTATAAATACTATTGCGAAGGCAGATTGGAGCCCAAAGAGGATGTTGAAGTACAAGTTGCTATTACGGAAGAATCAAGTGATGTTTCGTTAATTATTGACAAAACAATAATAGCAAATACAGACCGTTGCAAGTTGTATTTTCATAAAATGTTCTCAAAATTTGAAAAGGATGAACACGGAACATCGGATTTGGATGATTGGTGTTCTCGTTTTTTGCCAATTCTTTTTGAGCACGTTTCTATTAGAACATTTAATACGAGCATGTTCCTTCAAGAGTTGAAAAAGCATCAATCAAGCGAGCATTTTGCTGTGGTTGAAAAACGCTGGGATTCTATTCAGCATTATTTCAACGGCAACTTAACAGAATGTGTTAAATCGTTAGAAAATGCGTTGGAAATTGCAAAACAAAACAATCTGTCGGAGTGGTTTGTTAAAGACATACTTATAGATTTGAGAAACAAGCGTTACGAACTTTTCGAAACAGAGAATAAAATTTGCGCAGAAGACCCAGCACAAAAGGAATTAACAAGTAGCCAGCATGCTATATATTATCCCTTGCTTGATAGAATGCAAGGTGACCTATACGAAAAATTTGCAGAAGACACTTTTAAGACCAAAATTCAATCTCCGCATACCATTTCGATGGGATATAATATTACCCAAACGGACATTATTTCTAATTGCTTTATTATTGCCATGTTTAATGGATCACTGACATATTTACTTTTGTTACACGATCGAATAAAAACATTGGCGTTTTGGATGAGCAGTAAATTTAGCAATTGGGAATTTAGAATGCTTTTGTTGCGAGAAATAATATTTGATGGCTCGAAGAAGGAGTTGGATTCATTGCATCGTGCATTTCCGGATATATTGGTTAAACTCAACCATTCCGATGCAATGGTGCTATACGATTATTGCAGCAACCATCCTACCAAACACCGAAGGATGATTTCACAGTTAAAAGCGTTGGGGATGGTAGGATATTATTTAGATGACGAGTCCTTCTCCCAAATTAGCAACGAGATTGTAGAAAGCATAAAGAATTGGATTCAAGAAGAAACGCCCGTTTTGTCAATAGGCGATTATATCTTTAAATCTTTGAAAGACATTGCTCATAGGATGGATCAAGAGAATCTCGCAGACATTTGTTGCAGATTTATAGACCGTGGATTTTCACGATTTTATTCGGATATGTTTGAGATGATATCTTCAAAAATTGATATTACCAAGCTTTCACAGGAATCAGCCAATTCCTTGATTACTCATGTGATATCGATAATGGATAACGAAAATATAAGAATTCCCAATCTTGAAAAGGTACTTATAGCATTTAGAAAACAAAGTGTTGATTTAACTCAAGATCTGGATAAAATCGTTTCTGAAAAGTTACCTCAATTTTATCAGAACAAATATAGACTTGAAACCTCATGCAAAGATGAGGATGATGTTTTCTTTATAAAAGAGTATGTAGAGCAAATAAAAACGCATAATCAAGAACAGGGCAAGGGCGGTGTCTATCACGGTTATGCAAGTTCCCCTCATGTCACAATTCGAAATATTTTATGTATTAAAGGTGGAGAAATAGAAGCGGATATTATAAATTCTGCTTTTGAGGCAAGTTGTGAAACTTTGATGTGCGGTAATCAAAGCATCACAACAAAATGCGAAGCAATAGATTTAATTATATATTTGCTTCAACGCTATCCCGAATTGGAAACAAATAATTATAAAGTTGCAGAAGAAGTTAGATCAAATCCAAATCAAGTGCTGAACTGCGAAACACATTTTTTTGATTCTAATGTTTCAGATGTTAGTTTGAGATTTTCTTATTATTTGTTATTAACATTTTTGGATAGTACCCTTTCGTTGAAATTACTTGAGGTGCTCCCTTATGCGCAAAATGAGATTCCGGATCAACTTAGAATTTGTAAAACAATACTTAATTTCTTAGAGAAAGACAAGACGGCTTCTGTAGAAGAACAACTTGAGTCTATTTTGTTGCACACAATTCTTACTTGGATTGACTCGGACAGCGTAGATGTAAGGTGGTATTGTGTTCAAATTCTGTTCTTGTTGGGACGTAATCCTGCACTAAATGACATCATCAGTTATCAAGTGATCAATCTAATAGATAATGATAATGTTTATATCAAGAATTTGATTCAAAGATATATAGGCGAATCAAAAATTGATAGTGGCACAAAAGAATATGTTTTCTCTAAATGTGCCAATGATAATAACTATGTTGTTCGAATGGTTCGCAATGAGTTGAATTCATGACATTTTATGGTTGTTTTAAAACCACAACTAAGCGCATTTTGTGGCAATAAAAAGCGCAAAAATGTTTCAAGTATGTGATAGCGAATAATTAGATTCTCTCTGGACATTCACCACCTTCTGTGATATTGTGTGTGCTACCACGAAAAGGAGGCATACATATGACGCGGAAAAGACAAGTAAATAGCAAAAAAACAAACAGAGCGGTTCTAAATCGGAATTTCCCGAGGTGGAGCCGCTCTCTCTTTATCACGGAGGTGCGAAATGAACATCATTGAAGAATTATGGTACGGCAACATCTCTCCTTGTGAGAGGAACTTCAAGAAAGGCAGTAAGTATTCTGAACTGCTTGGTTACATCGTTCGGCACGAGGAAGATCTGAAAAAACGTCTGAATGACGAGGAAATAGAGATTCTCGAAAAGTTTACCGAGTGCACCAACGAGATGTATGTCATCGCCGAGCGGGAGGCGTTTGTAAGAGGGTTCACGCTCGGAGCCAGGATCATCATCGAAGTAATGAATTCAGAAATTGAATAACATTCAGAGGAATCGTACCAAAATGTGTGCGATTCCTCATTTTCATACCTATTCTCTCTGGACTTATTTGTTTTTCAGTTTATTCTTGTGTTGAGCCGCGAAAGGCGTGCTCAGAAAGGAAAATACATATGAAAAAGTTAATCACCATCATCCTCGCAACCATTATGACGCTGTTCAGCGTACCAGATCAGGGTGCAGATCAACCGCCCGTGACCGCCGTAAAATCGCCACAGACGGCGATAACGATATCGGTGGAGCAAGTGCCCGAGGTAAGCGAAACAACCGCAGAAACGGCGTTTGTAGGCGAAGCAAGCGAAACGGGAACTGAGGTTAATACCGAAGAGACAACAGCGCCCGAAAGCCATGTTGTGACCGAAGAACCCAAGGTGTTTACTGAAGAAAAAACACCTACGGAACGAGAAACGGTGACAGAGGAATGCATCGAAATCACCGAAGAAAATGTTATCTCCGAACCCGAAGAAGAAACAGTGGAATGTATAGACGAAGGCGATCAAAGCCTTGCGGAATACAAACCTCAGATCGGCGGTCAGCCGAATCCCTTCGAGAACGATACGCTGACCGAGATAGATGATCGACCGGTAGAGGACTACGTCGGAGAAGGCGAAGACTGCCCGGGCGAAGGCAAACACTTCTAAAGAGTAACGGAGGGACTACGCAAAAAGTGCAGCCCCTCTTTTCTTGTTCACAGTTCCTTCCTTGAAAAATCCGCAAAAATATGATATAATATAAGCACCATAGCGAAAGGAGAGAACCGATGAAAATAGATATGACATTACTTGAAAAGGATAGCGCACCGACCATTGCAGAGCTGAAAGCTTTTTTCAGAGACCACGATTTCAGCACGCAGGTATCAAAATACGATCCCATGACCGCTTCCGACGAGCAGAACCGTGTGTACATCAAAGCAAAAAAGCATTTCCTTTCGTCTTGGAATAAGCAGATGAAACTGCTCACAGGTAAAGGGTCTCTCATCAATTTCACCTCCAACGCTCCCGTACGGTGCCTGGAAGAAGCAAATGAAAATCTTGTTGCGGGTGCCGTGATGGAAATACTCACGGATGAAACTCTTTGCGAGCGCATCATAGATTCGATGTTGATCGCCTTAGAAGGAGACATTACTGCCGAGCTTGAAAAGTATGCTAAGGCGCATAACAAAACAGTTGAAGAATTGACCGAAGCAGAGTTCGCCCTTGTGTTCGATCAGTTTGCGGATCTATTCCTTTCCGTGATGATGAACAAGCTGATGCAAGTGGAAAGCGTACCCGATATTTTAGGCGCATCGAAAGAGATCGGCGCGCACGAGGATTTCGCAACTACCGCAAACACCAATTTTGACAAGGTGGATTTCAATCGTCAATGGGATCACACACGTACAAGGGTCGGTGAAATGGAATCGCTAAATCAAATGGAAGACCTCGAGCATAAAACTCCCGAGTTAGCAACGGAGTTCTCGGATGAAGATCCGCAGGCGCATCTTGAAATGATGGAAACCATCAAAGAATTCTATGCCTTTCTCGGCGACGAGATCGATATCAAGATCTTCAAGTTAAAGGCAAACGGATACACGCAAAAGCAGATTGCCGAGCGTCTCGGATTCAAAACGCATAGCGCCGTCGGCAAGCGGCTAAAGAAGATCGAAGAAAAACAAAAAGAATTTTGGATAATGCAAAACACATAGTATACCAGCACCACCAATCCCTTTGAAGCGTAAAAACTTCAAAGGGATTTTTCTTTTTCAAAAATAATTTTTTAGTCAGGAACATTTTGGGTGTTCTAATGTCGGGTATGTAATAGAGGGGATAACTCTCCGCAAGTCAAATCGCTCTTGCCAATATCGGCGGGAGCTTTTTCTCTTGCAAAAAACAATTGGGCAAAGCCCGGAAAGGAGTCTTCAATGAAAGACAAAAACAAACTTGCCGTCATAGACGGCGAAACACTCATGGACATGAGACTTGTCCCGACCAAGTTTTGTGTCGACACTCTGCTGCCGCAAGGGATCTGTATTCTCGGCGGTGCGCCGAAGATCGGGAAATCGTGGCTCGTGCTTGACCTCTGCGTTCGTATCGCCAAGGGAGAGCCGATCTGGAATCTGCAAACACACAAAGGAACGGTGTTGTATCTTTGCCTTGAAGATACGCTACACCGTGTGCAAGAACGACTGAACAGCATCACCGATGAAGTTCCCAAGGAGGTGTACTTTGCAACGACGGCGCATACGCTCGCCGATGGTCTGTGCGATGATGTCCGTTCGTTTATAAAGGAGCATCCTGATACGGTATTCGTTGCCATCGATACCTTTCAGGTGATACGAAGCTACTCTGCGGATACCTCATACGCAAACGATTACGACGAGCTTCGTAAGCTGAAAGCGCTTGCAGATGAGTTGAGCATCACGCTTCTGCTTGTGCATCATCTTCGCAAGCAAGGCGACAGCGATCCGCTGAACAAGCTGTCCGGCACCACGGGAATCAGCGGCGCGGTGGATGCTGTATTCGTGCTTGATAAAAGCAAGCGCAGTCAGGACAACGCAACTCTTGTTGCAACGGGACGGGATATTGAATACCGTGAGCTTGAAATCCGCTTCTCAAAAGACACACATACGTGGGAGCTTGTCTCGGACAGTTTGGATGACCCAAGACTGCTCCTTCCCAGCGAGATGGACAAGCTGATTTCTTTTGTTCAGAGTATCACTTCCTTCGCAGGAAGCAATACCGAGTTCGCTGAGCAGTATTGTTCCTTCTCAGGAGAGCAGATATCTGCAAAGGCATTGAAGCAGCAGATGAACAAATGGAGATACACTCTTGAAGAACACGGTGTATACTTCCTCAGCCACCGCAGTAACGGAGAACGCATTCTCGAAGTCAGATTTGTTCCTCCGTATAGTGACGCAAGTGCAGTAAGTGACGCAAAAAACGGCAGTGCCAAATCTTGCGACCCTTGCGTTCCTTGCGTCACTGGCGGTGGATGATTCCGTTTTTCTTCTCTCTCCTTTAGGAGAGAAGAACCAGCATCGCCTTTGGCTGTACGCCAAACGCATAATGAGCGGGCAGAAGCCCGAACCCACTTAAAACTTTTAATAAAGGATGTGACTATATGAAAAACAAAAGATTTAACTTCAGAGTCTCCGATACGATGGATGCTCTGATCCGAAAGAAAGCAAACGATGCCAATATGAGCATCACCGACTATATCGTAAGATGCGCCATCGGCAAAGATGTTGTCAATTACGATGGGCTCAAAGAGCTTACCACACAGGTGAAGAAACTCGGCAACAATGTAAATCAATTGTTGATTCTCTCACGCCAAGGAAAGATCAATACCGTAAATCTTACCACCACACAAGAAGAACTCAAAAGAATTTACGAGCTGTTATCCGAAACTCTCGGTAGGAGGTAAGCATGGCAATACTGCATTTCATCAACAGCAAATCACAGCAGACCTCAAAAGGTATGCTCTTCGTCCTGCGGTATACGATGCAGGATAAGAAGACCGTTGCTTGCGACGGTAACAAATATGTGAGCGGAGTTAACTGCACACCGATGTCCGCTTACACCGAATTCAATAACACAAAGAAGCTTTATGGTGAAACAGACGGCCGATTGTATTATCACTTCGTGCAGTCCTTCTCGGTTGATGAAAACATCTCACCGCAGATTGCACACGAAATTGCGTTACGATTTGCAGAAGAAGCAAAGTTGCTTCAAGGATACGAAATCGTAGTATCCACTCATAGTGACCGCGACCATATTCATTCTCATTTCGTGCTGAATAGCGTAAACGCAGAAACGGGCAAAAAGTTTCACATCAGCGAAAAGGATGTAGAAGCGCTGATGAAGGTCTCGGATAACATCTGCCGTGAATACGGATTGTCGATTATTGAACCCACATCGAAAAGCGAGCGCGCAAAACCAATGTCTGACCGTGAATATCGCAGTGCTGAAAACGGACAGAGCTGGAAGATTCGTTTGGAAGCCACGATCAGCAACGTGATGCAGACCGCTTCTTCCAAGGAGCATTTTATAATGCTGATGGAAGCGGAAGGATACGGTGTCAAGTGGACGGACACACGAAAAAACATCACCTATACCACTCCCGAAGGAAAAGCCTGTCGGGACAACAAATTACACTACAAAAAATATTTAAAGGAGAATATGGAATATGAGTTTATCTACCGAGCGCAGATCAGCGCAAAATTTTATAGCAGAGGCACAGAAGCAGCTTACCGTCGCAGAAAAGGTTCATCCCTGCGTTACGGTGACAGAACCGAACTGGACGGCGATGATCTCTACGCAGAAAGCGCAGGTACAGTTGCTGAAAGAAATCAAGGATACTCTTCCGACACTTACTACAGCGGAAGAACTGAAGGATTATCTGGACGAGCAGTTGGAGGTACTGACGGAGTACACCGATCAGACAAGAATGATTACCGAAGATTTTCAAGCTGCAATGAAAGTATCGGCGAAGGAACTGACCGAGAGCATCAAACAGACCATGAAGGATACCGAGAAACAGGTTGGGAGGATGAGCGAGAGCTTTTCGAGAGAGCTCTCTTCGGTGAAGGAGACTACGGAGCGTCATACCAGGAAGATGTTTCTGATCTCTATGATTCCGTCCGCAGCTCTGATTCTATTGGAACTGATACGCTATATCTTGTCGGCAGTATCGGTAATCTGATCGACGAGGATGCTCCCGTGGAAGACAGTACCACGATGCATCAGAGGAAAGAACGAAAGAAATACAACGGCCCCGTTATGGGCGGAATGTAAATGAGCGTGAGAAATCTGCAACTCACGCTCTGTTTTATTGCCAACGAAATGTTGGAGAAAGGAACTCTATGACAAAAGAAAAAGAATTAGATATGGACTTTAGAATCCCATCCGGAAACGATTACGAAAAGGATGTTGCCACAAGCATTCGCAGAAGACAAACCAATCATCTAAAGGAAAAGACCTTGACTTCCACCACCGAGTATGTGATCGGCGGGATGAAGTACAAGGTCAATTCTATTTTTGATATTGAAACGAAAGACAGCGATGAAGCACTAAAAAGACTTATGGAAAAAGAAATTGATAAAGTTTCTTGAATCTTTCCGATTCGCGCTGGACATTGACACCGATTGGGAGTATCCTGATGGCGCAGAATCCATAACTGCACCCCAGCACTCTCAATCGGTTTGACATGACAAAGGAGGTTAAATGATATGTCAAACCAAACAGAAAAAATCACAGCATTATATTGCAGACTCTCTCAGGAAGATGAGAACAAAGGCGACAGCAACAGTATTCAAAACCAAAGAGCTATTCTTGAAAAGTATGCCAAGGACAACGGATTTGAGAATATCCAAATCTTCGTAGATGACGGATACTCGGGTCTCAGCTTTAACCGACCGGATTTTCAAAGACTCCTTGAATTGATGGAGCAAGGGAAAGTCACCACGCTCATCACCAAAGACCTGTCCCGTCTTGGCAGAAACTATATCGAGGTGGGCAACTACACCGAGATGCTCTTTCCAAGATGGAACGTTCGGTATATAGCCGTCAACGACAACTACGATTCGCTTTACAGCGAGGGCAACGAATTCGCTCCCTTCAAGAATCTTTTCAACGAATGGTTTGCAAGAGATACAAGCAAGAAGATCCGTGCTGTTGTGAAAGCCAAAGCAGAACGCGGCGAGCGTGTCAGCACACAGATCCCGTACGGATACAAAAAGGATCCCGATGTAAAAGGTCACCTGCTGATCGATGAAGAAACCGCTCCTGTAGTAAGAATGATCTTTGACTTATGCGCCGCCGGAAATGGTCCGAGAATCATAGCGAATATTCTACGTGAGAAGAAAATTCTCAAGCCTACCGTTTATCGTTATCGTCAGATTGGAAATTATGGTTGCATAACCGATACCGAAGATATCTACGGATGGAACGATAGAACCGTTGCGGGAATTCTTGACAACGAAGTCTACCTCGGACACACGGTCAACTGCAAAACAACGGTTGCTTCTTATAAGGACAAGCGAAAACTTGAGCGTCCCGAAAGCGAATGGCTTCGCTTCGAGAACACGCATGAAGCAATTATTGATCAGGCTACTTGGGATATTGTTCGAAAGGTACGTGCAGGTAAACGCAGAAGAACAAGTATGGGGGATCTCAATAAATACAACGGACTCCTGTGCTGTTCGGATTGCGGCTCCAAATTATACTTTGTTAGAGGCACTACCATCAAGCCGGAAAACTACAGCTTTATCTGCAGCCGTTACCGTAAGCATATGGGCGAAGAGCAATGTACGCCTCACAGCATTAAAGAAGTTGTGCTTGATGAAATCATCCTTGAGGAAATCCGAAAGGCAACGTACTATGCGCGGGCTCAAACAAAAGAATTTGTTGAGTTCATAAACAAGAAAAGCTCCTCCGAAAACCGAAGAGAGCTTACCGCAAAAACAAATGAACTCAGTAAATTGGAGAAGCGTAACACAGCGCTGAATGCCTTGTTCAAAAGACTTTATGAGGATAACGTCCTCGGTAAAATCACGAACGAGCAGTTCAGAATGCTGTCGGATGGGTATAATGCTGAGCAACGTGAAATTCAAGAACAGATTCCGAAGCTACGAGCGGAGATAGAAGAACTGAAAGCCGCGTCCACCAATGTGGACAAGTTCATAGATGTTGCAAACAAGTACACGGATCTGAAAGAACTGACTCCCGAGGTGCTCAGAGTCTTTATAGCAAAAGTAGTGATCCACGAACGCGATTGCAAATGGTCCAAAACATCGGAGCAGCAGATCGACATCTACTTCCGATATATCGGCAGATTAACCGCAGAACCAACAAAACAAGCAGTATAACAGGGAAGGACGGACAGCTTAAACTGTCCGTCCTACTCCGGGACACCGCCTTACGCTAAAACATCCTTATGAGAAGTAGCGTAAGAAGTGCTTTTTGTTTTGGAAATGAAGCGCACCTGCGGTGCATGAAGAATGAAGCATGGCTTCGCCCTATGAAGCGAGCCTTCATCTCACGGAAAAGTTAGTGTGCGCTTCGCTTCATGGCGGCAACGCCGCCGCTTCATAGAAGCCGTAAGGCTTCTGCTTCATATTCGCGAAGCGAATGCTTCATTTCTTCTTGCAATCTGCCCCAAAGTATGCTATAATAATATCAGAAAGGCGGTGGAGCCGTGAAAAATAAAAAATTTATATTTGTTTTAATAGGTGTACTTGTTGTTTGCTTTATTGGAGCATCTGTTTTCTTTGCGTTGCAAGGAATTTCTGCCGAAAATAAGAGGCAGGAATACTTTGATGTTTATCGGGATATGGCAGAGAAATATATTAAAGCAAATTCTGAAATATTAAATAAGTACGGAGATGATATTTCTGTTGAATTTGACAACTCGGTCACATATTCAGAAAGCGGTGAAAGAGGTTTTTTTGATAGGTACATTGAAGTCTTTGTTCCTAACATTCCCGACACGCTTGAAGAATTCACCGATGGAATAGATATGATAAAATTTAATGTTAAGATCAGCAAAGACGAATACGAAATAATTTTTGAAAAAAATGATCTTGGCAAACTTGTGGTTACAAATCTGTCGGAAATTAATCAATAATTTAAGAGGCATCTTTTTTGTCAAGACGAGCCAAAAAATCCTGCACGAAAGTGCGGGATTTTTACCTCTTGCCTCTTCACTCTTACCTAAAATGGCAGGATTTTTTGGAAGGTAATAAGTAAAAGGTAAGAGGTAATAAGTTTCGCTTTGGCGAAAAGCATTTTAATTGATAGATGCCAATCGGCATTTTGAGCAAGGGAGCGGAAGTGAACCTTTAACAAAGAGAAAAATGGGGATGCAAGTGCTACTTGACACGGTCAAGTACGATATTCTTTACATTTTTGCTCTCTTGTGATATGATGGCGGCAATTGAAAGGAGAGAAATATATGACCGTTGGTGAAAAAATACAGTATTACAGAAAAAAGATCGGGCTATCTCAAGAAGAACTCGGTCAAAAAATGCTCGTTAGCCGTCAGACTGTCAGCCTTTGGGAAATGGATAAGACATTACCTACCGTTGATAATTTGATTCGACTCAAGGAATTTTTCTCGGTTTCCATAGATGATATTTTGAGCGAAGCTGAGCCGATAGAGGAAAATAAGAACGAACCGAATGAATCGTACGTTTTCAAATATGAAAAATCAGATTTGCAAGAGGTCTTCAAAAAAGCCCGTTTTCCGCTTATAAAACGCGCGATAATTTTCACGCTTGCTTGCATCGTCCTTTTTGTTTTCCTTGCCGCAGCAGGAGCGAACGATACTATTATAGGTTTACTTTTAGGCTATTTTCTGGTCGGTGTGATTTCTCATATCAAAGGTTATTTCGCTTATAGCAAAGCGTGGAAAACCAGTGAAAGCAGAATTTTGGAGAGCACCTATTCTTATGAAATATTTGAAGGCTATTTTATACTGAACATTTCCAAAAACGAGGAAGTCACAAAGACGCTGAAAATATACTTTGATGACATTGAAAAAATCCACTCTTTTGGAAACTATCTTGTTTTGCAGATCGCAGATCAAAGCTATATTATTAAAAAAGATGTTTTGATTCCCGAATCAACTTTCATTACTTTTTGCAATAATACACCAAACAAGGTTGAAGCAAAAAAGCCCAATGATAAATTAAAAATCATCTCCATTCTTCTTTTCGTTCTTTCCATTTGCACGATATATGGGGCATTGATCGGTGTTGCTATATTATCCGGAATCAATCAAGCAATGGCGGAGAATATGTGGGTATTCTTTTTGTTCCTTCCTGTTCCAATTGCCTCTATTGTGTTCGGCTTCTACTTAAAGAAAAAAGGATACAAGTATAAAAAGAACGTGATCGTGGGCATTATCATGGCATCACTACTCTGCATTTACGGATCGTTTGCCTTCATTTTTTCTGATATCTATTCACACGGCGAGCAGCCGATCGTCAATACGGAGCAAATGTTGAATATTGATATTCCGACGCATTCGCGTATCAACACGCAGGATTGGACAAAAGGAACGCAATCTGTTCCTCGCGGATATATTTATTCAACGAGCGATATTTACTTTGACGATACCGCTGTGGAGCAATTTGAGAAAAACATTTCAAATGACGCAAAGTGGATATCCGATATTCCCAATGATATGGTTGGTATCACCTCGTATTTCTGCGATATTCAAACCGGCGACTACTATATCATCTACAACAAGGACACGGGAGAATTCAACAAATTGCCGAGTTCAAGCGGAACATATGTGTTTATCAACGTTCTATACAACGCCGAGAGCAATACAATGAAATTAGTGGAATATCAAATAGAGTACACAAAATAATCTGGCATCTTTTTCGTTTTGGAAATGAGGCGCACCTGCGATGCAAGAAGCAGGGCTTCGCCCTGTGAAGTGTGGCTTCGCCACACGGAAAGGTAACACCGCGCTTTGCTTCATGTTTGCGAAGCAAAGGCTTCTGCTTCATATTCGCCGAAGGCGAATGCTTCATTCAAAACTTCCCCCTCGTGTCTTGAAAAACACCGAAAGCTGTGATATAATAAAATCAGAAAGGCGGTGGAAATATGAAAAAGGGAATTATATTATTTATTAGCTTGGCTTTGGTTTTCTGTTTTGCTTCTTGCGCTGACATAAAAAAAGAATTGGAGCTTTCGCAAGACAGGGCTAATATTCGGTCTATAGAGATCTACAAGCCCGAGCGCGCATATTACGAAGGAGATATTTCGGGTTTTTTGAAAAGCAATGAGCCTGTTACGGTTTTGGCCTCTGAGCATCACGCGGGATTTTTGGATGCACTTTGCGCCCTCGATTTTGAGAAAGAAACAGTCTTTTTGCCAATTCCTATGGATGGCGGATGTGATTACGATGGATATATTATTGCCATAGTTTATTCAGATGGCGGTTATGATATTATTGCTGAGGGAGGCTCGTACTCTTATGCCATCGGCAGTGACGGTCAAGGGCGACACAAATACGATCACTCCGATTATTGCGGAAAAGCTCCGTGGTCAGAATTTATCGGGGAATATATAGAAAAATAAAGAGAAATATATGACCGCTTCGGTATTGCAAACGGACGCAATGTACGGTATAATATGATCGGTAATACAAAAACGTATTCTTTTATATGAAAGGAGAGGAAAATGGCAAGCTATGATAAGTATGACTATGAAGCACAACGAAAGGAAAAGGCATACAAGCCCGCAATGTTGAAAACCGACCGTAAAATGTGGACTTTGATGCTTTTCAATATTTTAACGCTTGGACTGTACTCCATACTTTTCTTTATTCCTTTTTCGTTTGACATTGATAAAGTTGCCCCGAAACGTGACGGCGGAAAAACGATGAACTATCTTTTTGTGCACGTTTTATCCTTATTTACCTTTTCTATTGTGGTTGACGTCTGGCATCACGGTATTGCAAGCCGTATTGAAGAGGCGTTATCCGAGCGTGATATTGACTATGATTTCGGAACGGGGGATTTCTGGGGATGGTTTATTTTCGGCTCGCTTATTCTCGTAGGGCCGTACATATATTTTCATAAGCTCTGCACGGCAATGAATCTTCTGTGCGAAAGCTACAACGCCGAGCAGCTCGGAAAGTGAGGAAAGGATATATGAATAGAAAAACGTATATTATAACGGCCGTCTTTACTGCTTTTTACGCCGTTTTTATAAGTCTTTGCGCTTGCTGCTCGTTGCAGATCGTGGGCGGTTTGCTTGTACGCAGCGCATTCAACGAGCCGTTTTTGAGCGTTTATCCGAGATTTGTTCCGTTTTGCATTGCATCAGGAGCGTTTTCTTTCATTATTTTCTGCTTGCTTATATATTTTGACGTCCGTTTATCAAAGAAAAACGGCAGTACAAGACTCTTGCAGATAATAAAGGCTTCTTGTGCCTTATGTCTGTCATTCCCGCTTTTGATTTTGTGGGAAATGCTTTTCGATCATCTTCAGGCGATATTTTAATACAGATCATTTCTGAATTGATCAAGGGGGTATACTATGAAACGCTTATTATCATTAATACTTCTTTTTGCAACTGCTTTTACGTTCGTTTTTTCCTCTGCCTGCACGGGAAAAAGGGGCGATGATGTCACGTCTTACGACACAGTCGGCGTTACCGATGGCGATCCTGCTGAAATACCGTTTGATATAACGGAGCTTCTTTTACATACAAGAGACAATTTTGACAGGAGCTTTGATTTTACCGTATGCACCGTCGGAACGTGCAAGACGAACAAGTATCTGACACTTACGGGTAATTCATTTATGCGTGATAAAAGCAAAGGGCTTATCGGCTCTACGAGAGAGATCTGTGCTGTCGGTATGGCTCAGGAGCTTTCCGCATTTCCGTATACCGCCCGATCGTATATTTACGCATGCGGAGATAGCAGGACAGAGGGCAGCGTTTTTGCGGGTATTCTTTGCACGTCGGCTGATCAGTGCCATACGCAAGGCGGTCTGTGGTTTTCGTTTAACAAAAGCACCGTCAAAGCGTACGTTGCAGGTAAGCTCGACTGTACCGTTACAGAATCGCTCGCCTTTGACTGCGCAAACGGTGTGAACGTAGTGTTCAAGGGCGAAAAGAACGAAATAAGTCTGTATGCAAACGATACTCATATAGCAAGTGTGTGCCGCGCGGGTACGAGTATAATTCTGAAGGATCATTCGGGCTCGGAGATAGCCGCGTGCGACGGCGGTTTTTTGTGGAATGACGTATCGCACGGATATTTCCGTGTTGAAACGAATAAAAGCTCCTGCGTTATCGGCAGTATCGGCCTGTCGCATACCTCATCTGACGCTTTTGTACCCGATGACACTGTATATGCGTTTATGAAAGGCAGGGAATATTCCTTTAAAGACAAGCAAGCGTTTATGCATTTGCAGACGAGAGAACTGAACGGCAAGCTGTACGCCGATGCCGAATCCGTTTTTGAAATGTTTGACTTTGCATACGCCGTTGACGGCGGCGTTATTACCGCGAAAAGAGACAACGCCGTTCTCAGTCTGACACCCGATATGCCCGTAATGACCGTAAACGGCGAGGAAAAGCCGTTCGTATCGGTAAAAAGCCTTGACGGCGGACTATATATATCGATCGAAGCCCTTGCCAAAATACTCGGCTATGATTCCGTATACGATTCAGAAAGCGGTATTTGCACGGTATTCGGTGCAAATTCCGAAATATCCGATGAAAAAAAGCTGCTTGTGTGCGATTCATTCAGGCTTTACGATGAGATAGTATTCAACTACGATGATGTTGAGTGCGTCCGCACGGGTGTCGGAAAATACGATAAATCGTCATACGATGACAGAATAGTCGGTATTTCCTACACGACGTGGCACAGAAATTCAAAGACCTGGTGGAAAAACACCTGGGGCACGCCCCTTTTCGGTGAATACGAGTCCTCTCAGGAGGATGTTCTGCGATACCACGCTGAGCTTTTAGCGGCGGCAGACGTTGATTTCGTATTCGTTGACTGGTCGAACAATACCACGATAATTTCCGAGTCCACGCTTGAAACGGCGGAGGATTTCAGAATGATAGAGTATTCAACGTACGAGATGTTCCGTGTGTGGAGCACCGTGCCGAACGCCCCGAAAATAGCGTTGTTCTTAGGCCCGGGCCACGCAGGTCAGGAAAACGTGAACAACGGCAAGCATCAGATGAAGGTAGATCAGGTGTATTCGTCATTCGTTGATAACGAGGAATACGGGGATATGTATTACTACTATCTCGGAAAGCCGCTTTTGATCTGCTACGGTGCGACACCGAACCAATACGGCGCTCAGCCGAAGTGGACGGACGAGCGATTTACTGTACGTTGGATGACGGGGTACGTCGGTCAGCAGTCAAATCTGTTTGACAGAAGGCTTTGCTCGGATCATTTCTGGAGCTGGGAGGAGCGTTCCCCTCAGACCTACACACAGCTCAACGGCGTTGTTGAAACGGTCACCTGCTCTGCGGCGACGAGAGGTGAAAACGATAATAATAACGAGCTTCGCTCGAACGGTGCAACGCTTAAAAAGCAGGTACAGCGTGCGTGCGATCTCGGAACGACGATGATACTGTTCACAACGTGGAACGAATGGACTTCGAGCGAGCAGAAAAATCCCGAACGTTCACGCGATCTTGAGCCGTCGGTCGAATACGGTACGTTCTATTACGATCTGATGTGTCAGCAGATAAGAAAATTTAAAGGAAAAGTATGATAAAGAGGCTTATCCCACCTTTTGCGTGGGATAAGCCGTTTTTTAGTCAGATCCGTTCATACACACATTATGTGAAAATGAAACGGTGCGGCGGGTGGGGCAAACACTATATGTTGTGTTGAGATACCCGCGCTCGTTATTAAATCGTGAACATTTCGTTTTTTTTTTTTTTTACATATTAAGACTTTATTAACGTCTTGTTTTTGGCATATCTTGTGGTATACTGTTTTTTATCACTGATAAAATATTATTACTAAAAAGGAGAGCCAAATATGAAAAAAGCGTTTATTTCAACTGTTTCATTGGCACTTGTTTTCTCTATGGCATTGTCATTTGCATCATGTGACGGCGATGATGATGTAACGAAAGAAAACACAAGTGCGGCAACTGAGGCAACACAGACAAATGCACCGCAAGCAACCGAAGGAGAGACGGAAAAGGTCACAGACCGTCAGACAGACATACCCGATGAAAGCGAGCCTGCCGAGGACAGCGCGACAAATGCCATCGTTACAGAGGTAACGGTAACAGACGCACCTGAAACAAAACAGCCGCAGATCATCGTGCAGACGACGAAAGCTCCCGAAACGTCAGCTCCCGTAGAGGATACAACTAAAGCACCCGAGACGGAAGCACCCGTTGAAGATACGACATCAGAGGTGACAACAAAGCCCGAAGAGGACACAAAAGCCCCTGCAACGACCGCCCCGGGACAAGACCCGAACGTAGATTATTACGAATGGGGAAAACATGGTTTTGAGAATTTACTTCCCATACCTTTGCCTTTCAGCGACGAAGAAGCGGATTGGGTAAGTAAAAAAGAAGGTGGACACAATTATAATGTAACGAACGACAAAAAAATCCGTTTAGACGATCCCGATGATTTTCCCAGGATTATTAAAGAATACGTAGAGTCATATGAAGCTTACGGTTATAGGGTTACACTCGAACAATATGCGTTTGCCGCACAGTATAAAAGAGAACGATTGTTTTACTTTCAATGCGGAGATGGTTATGTGACGATCGACATATTTATTAAGTCATAAATATATTATGTATATTATTTTTACCTTTCTGTTTTGTGAATAAGATAACAACACCGAAGGTGTTACGCCTCGCCCGTCCCCCCCAACGGGACGAGGCGTTTTTACGTTAATTCAGTGCAAAAAACGCAAGGCGTTGTATCTGCAACCGTTATATTTGTGACTATTTCGACGCATTATGCTTTCGTGTTACAAAGTTTATGTTAAAACGAATGATAAAATTGTGCAAAACGATGATATTGTAATACATCATTAATATTTTGTAAATGCATCTTGAAAAAATAAACATTTTGTGATATAATGCGGGCATAATTTAATAAAAGGAGTGGTTTTATGAACAAACTGTTTCGCTTGAAAGAAAACGGTACGTCGGTCTCGACCGAGATCATGGCAGGTCTGACTACCTTTTTCGCAATGTCCTACATCATCGTAGTAAATCCCGGTATCCTTTCTCAGTCGGGTATGGAGTGGGGCGCAGTGTTCCTTGCGACGATCATTTCCGCAATAGTCGGTACGCTCGTTATGGGACTTGTTGCAAACGTTCCTTACGCACAGGCACCCGGTATGGGTCTTAACGCATTTTTCGTTTACACCGTATGCTTCGGTCTGGGCTTTACCTGGCAGCAGGCTCTGTCTATGGTATTCATCTGCGGTCTTATAAACATACTCATCACCGTAACGAAGATCCGTAAGTACATCATCAAGGCCATTCCTCTCAGCCTTCAGCACGCTATCGGCGGCGGTATAGGCATATTTGTCGCTTATATCGGCTTTCTTAACATCGACTTCGTCGGCTTCACGGGCGCTGCCGTTGATGCAAACGCCGCAACTGGCGTTAACACGTCAGGCATCGTTCCCGAGCTTGCAAAGCTCAACAGTCCGACATTGTGGGTATTCCTTATCGGTCTTGCTCTTATGATAATCCTTCTCGTTCTGAAGGTAAAGGGCGCGATACTTATCGGTATCGTTGCGACGACCATCATCGGTATTCCCTTCGGCGTTACAACACTTGGCGAAACGATCAGCTTTACTGAGGCTTGCTCACAGCTTCCCACAACGTTCCTTGCTATATTCAAGGAGGGCGGTATCACGAGTCTGTTTACAGACGTATCAAAGCTCCCTCTCGTTCTTATCACGATATTCTCCTTCAGCATTTCCGACACGTTTGACACTATCGGTACATTCATCGGCACAGGCCGCCGCACAGGTATATTCTCCGAGGAGGATGAAAAGGCGATGGAATCGGGCGCGGGCTTCAAGTCAAAGATGGACAAGGCCCTGTTTGCTGATGCTACCGCTACATCGGTAGGCGCTCTGTTCGGTACGTCAAACACAACGACGTTCGTTGAAAGCGCGGCAGGTATCGGCGCGGGCGGAAGAACAGGTCTTACATCTGTTGTCGTTGCGCTTTGCTTTGCTGCATCTGCGTTTCTTGCAACGTTTGTAAGCGCAGTACCCTCGGCGGCTACTGCTCCTGCTCTCGTTGTTGTCGGTATTATGATGATGTCATCCTTCAAGGATATCGACTGGAACGACTTCGAGGAGGCTGTTCCTGCGTTCTTTGCAGGTATATTTATGGCTCTTTGCTACAGTATTTCCTACGGTATCGCAACAGGCTTTATCTTCTACATCATCGTTAAGATATGCAAGGGCAAGATAAAGGAAATACATCCTATTTTGTGGGTGTGCAGCATTATGTTCATTCTGAACTTCATTTTGCTGGCGATCATCTGATCAGATATATAAAATATGCCCTCTGTACTTTAATGTACAGAGGGCTTTGATCGATAAAAGGAGCTTATAATGGTCTGGGGATCTTTCAGCGTGTGCCACATACTGTCGCTTGCTTTCGGCGGTGGCATAATAGCCGCGCTTTATTTTATATTGCGTAATAAAAGCGTAAAGGCGCAGACGGTCACTCTTGCCGTTTTGTCCTTTTCGGGCATTGCAGCCATCATTTACAATTTGATATCCTGGGGCTCGCCGCTTGAATATCTGCCGCTTCATCTTTGCTCGCTTAATGCTATGGTGCTTCCGATAGCGGTCATATCCAAAAACAAGGTATTGAACAATCTTCTTTTGCTGTGGTCGGTCGGCGCGTTATTTGCGCTTGTTCTGAATACATCGGTAAGCGAAACGGAGATATTCGGATGGGTGTTCGTTTTCTATTTCTTTCCGCACGTTCTGGAGCTTGGTATCCCGATCCTTATGTTTGCCTTAGGGCTTGCCAAAAAGGATGCAAGGTGCATTTTTTCAACCGTTGGGATAACCGTTTCATCGTATACGGTGATACATTTTATAAATCTCTTTATAAATTCGTATGCTCAAAAGAACGGTATTCTGGATAGCTCAGGCAATATTCTTTCGGTGAATTATATGTTTTCAATAGCTCCCGAAAATCCGCTGCTCGATCTGTTTTACAGCATTATTCCGCATTCATACTGGTATATGTACCTTTGCTTTATCATCGTTATCATATATCTTCTGCTCGTGTACGCAACAATGCGAACCGAAAAAGATATCGGTTCGGAAAACCCATAAACCACAACGGTTTCTGGGTTTTTTCGTGCTGTTTTTCAAGGTGGAATTCAAGAGATATCATTTCCCAAAATCGACCTTTGGGGAGGACTTGAACTAAATTCAATAGATATCAAGGGCAGATTTTGCGTTTTTTTTCGTAAAGTCTGCCCTTTTTTTGTTTTTATAAATGTTAAATGTTTGTGTCTTGGAGGTTGCGCATCGTATATGCTCTCCAACGAGAGATACATTGGAGATTGTTATCGAGGAGAAGACAGACGACTATGCGACTGGGGAGGGCCTTTCAAATCCCACCAAACGAAAGACATAGGGGAGAGTATTTTTTAACTTAATATTGTTGAAATTTTGATATATATATGTTATAATTAAGTTGTAAAGTAGGTGAAAATATGAAAAAGCTTATTACTTTAACAATATTTAAGTAAAAGCTTAGGAGAAGCTATGAAAAAGGTGTTATTAATTTTTTGTATTATATGTTTTTTCGTTAGCGCTTTATCCTTGTCGTTTTGGGCGCTTAATCGCTTTGGTTATAATAACGTGATGGACGGGACAGAAGATCTATACAGTAGATTACACACAAAAATGATTGTTTCTCTCATAATCGGGATTGTTTTTGCTTTAATTGGAGCAACATGCATGTTTGGATTATGTGGATTCAAATCAAACAAAATTGATACCACAACACCAATTTTTGAAACACAAAATATAAAAAGCATTACACTGTACCGTTTGCCTGATCAACCGGACGGCATTGAAGTACCGAGTGAACATATTGAAGAAATAACAGCATGGCTTGGGACTTTTACTGTTAGTAAAAAAGTTGAAGATGTACTGTGCGGCGTGAACATGTTCACTTTCAAGATTGAATACTCGGATGGTTCGGTTGTGACAAGCGGCAAGGACACAACAACAATTAACGGTGTTATATATCACACAAATAAAGGTCGACAACCTGATTGCATCGAGGAATTGTTTAAAGTCAATTACTCTGAGGAATAACAAATTCCAATATGTGAATAAATTCAACGCCGATATCTAAATCGGTGCAACTTGCCAACAATGCGAACCGATTTAGATATCGGCGCAAGAAATCCAGTAACCACAACGGTTACTGGATTTTTTCTTGCCCTTTTTGAAGTGGAAACTCAATAGATATCCTAAGCCAAAAACGTCTTTCGGGGAGGACTTGAACTAAATCCAAAACAATATTAGGTGGAAAAGTTTAAAATTTTATGATATAATCAGTTCGATAAATAAGAATTTGCAGGAATAATTAGTAATTCCACTTAGATTCTCCAAATAGGGGATGTTGTTTTTCAGAGAAAAGAGGTATGCTTTTTCTACAAACAACAAACGGAGGTAGAGAAAATGAATCAACAAGCAACGGGAAAGTTTATAGCACAAAAAAGAAAAGAGAAAAGCCTTACACAGGAACAGTTGGCAGAAAAGCTTGGAGTATCTAATAAAACCGTTTCGAAATGGGAAACAGGCAAATGCATGCCCGATTACTCTGTCGTAAAAATCTTATGTGAAGAATTAGAAATTACAGTTGCAGAGCTAATGGATGGAGAAGCTGCCGAGGAAAGAAGTGTTCGCGCATATGATGACGAGCAAATCATGGATTTGCTGAAAAGGACACAGGATTTGGAAAAGCAAAAAAACTTGCTTTACGGAGTGTTACTTATTGTAATGGGAATTGCATTGCAGGCACTTTC
>JAZPYO010000004.1:0-1824 GCA_045544195.1 Eubacteriales bacterium | reverse complement strand
CTCGGCGTTTGCGCTGCGTCGGATGAAATCTATCATTTCGCAGTATTCAACACTGCTTTTCATCTCATAGGAAAACATCGGAGAATCATCAATACCTTCCAACGGATACTCCGCAATTTTCTTTGTAAACATCACCTTTTTTATATGATTACGGATAACCGCCGCGGCATAGGTCTTGAATGAAACGCCTTTGTTCGCATTGAAGTGCAGTACCGCTGTGCAAAGAGCGACCGCGCCTTCCTGATACGCGTCCTCTAAGCTGTAGCCCGTGGAAATCTCTTTTCCGTCAGCAAAATGAAAGCTGGAAGCCACCACGGTCTTACCAAATTCGTAGTATTCATTCACCAAATCGCGCTGTTTTTGATTCAATACCGTATTTTTCATTCTCTCCTCACCTCACAAAACAAAAAGGACGCACAACGAACAGAGGGAAAGTTCCCTCTTGTTTTCGTTATGCGTCCATACGCCGGATAAATCCCCGGCAAAATCTTCTAAATAGTCAATTATCTATAAAAGCAGAAATCTTTTTTCTATCTTGTTTTCTTTTTGGGAATGATTGCATAAATGCCATAACCCAAACATGCTCCCAGCATATTCAAGATAACATCATCAATGTCAATATTTCGATACATATTGCCAACAGCAAAACCAATCAACATTTGCGATAATTCAATTGTTAAGGTAAACAATAATGCAGCCAAAAGTTTCTTCCACCATTGCATTTTTTCAAAACGCAATGATACGATTATTCCAAAAGGTATTGCTAAAACAATATTCCCGGCGATTTGAGTGATAGCTGTAGACGTTATTCCGTTCTTTAAGGCTTCTGAAATAGTTTTAAATGGTATGAAATTATACCACGTCACCGATTCTGTATACTCTACTACACTATCGTAAACGATCGGAAACAGCGTTACAGCTGCAACACCGGTCAGATAAACGATAAATACACAAGTAAGAATCATTCTCTTGATACAGACCTTCTTAATCAAAGCATAAACAATGTATGCAGATAACAAAACGGCTCCAATCAATACTGCTAAACCGTAAGAAATTATAAATCATCACATCCTTATCCTTTATCTAAAATTCAGGCTCTTCCTCGGTGTCGATATACCATCTGCCGTTGTTTGCCTTGACCGCTGTTTTCAGCAGCTCGTTATCCGCCGCACGCTTCACCTTTGTATACGGTATATCGTGTTCCTTGGCGTAGTTATTCAGCGAAATATAGCGGACAAACGGCGTGTCCTTCGCGATCAAATACATATCGTCCGCCTTCTCAAACGGGAACAGCCCCTCTTTTAGCTGCCGCAGGAATTGCTGATAATCTATTTTGTGGTTCGCGGCGTACTCCTGCGCGCTGATATATCCCTGCTGCTTGAATCCGGATTTCAGAGACTTCTGCTCTCCCCTGTTTTCAAGCTGACGGGCAAACCGCTCGGCTTCGTCCCGGTCGATATACCATCTTCCGTTGATCTTTTGGGCGGTTTTCAGCTTGCCGCTTTTGGCGTAGCGCCAAAGCGTGCCCTCCGTAATCTGCGGGTGCTGTTTGTGAAACGCCGACAGCTTGACAAGCCGTTCATCGACAGGGGCGTGCCGCTCACAAAAAGCGAGCAAATCCGCTTCCTCAGCATAGCCGACGCCCTTGATCATCTGAGGCTTTGATGCTTTTCCGGCATAAACCTCCGTCATATATAAGGCGTACATACTGCCGCGCTTTTCCTCGGCAATATCCTCATTGCTCATAAAAAACTGCTTTATCCTTACCAAAGCCATCAGCCTCACCGTCCTTCACTTTTCATTATACCAACTGCGAAAACACAA
>JAZPYO010000003.1:0-35429 GCA_045544195.1 Eubacteriales bacterium | reverse complement strand
GGAACATTGAAAACCATAAATCCAAAGCAACCGACTCTTCCGATTTGTTCAATAATTTCGACTGCTTTGTTGTTCCAACTGTTTTCAAAACCATCTTTACATCTAACTGCAAAAACAATGTTCGGAATCATAATAACAACTATGAAAACCAAACCAAATACATTAAACCATTCCATAAGGGTATCTCCACAAATTCTTATTTTCCTAACTGTTCGACCTATTGGAATTTGACACTCCACCAAACTGAAATTTGTTCGTGCTTCTAATTTAAAATTCATCCATTAATATACAATCAAACCTCTACCAGAAGCGAACTACCTTCTGATTTATCTCCATTTAACCATTTCCATTTTTCGGAAAGCTCGATTTTACCATTTTCTAAAACTTTCGGAACGCTATGGCAAACCCCAACTCGTATTTGTTTTTGCACATTTACGTGCTGATAATAAAAATCGAGTTCGCCATTCTCTGCTACCGTTCCTATTAAATGACCTCTAACAACCTCTCCACCTGAATAATCTGCCCATAAAATATTACCGTCTTGGTAGTATGAGAATATGGTGTTTCCACTAACTTCACCATTCTCTGTATTTTCTCGCGGAACAAAAAATTTCTCATTATAGCAAATACTTGTCGAGCATTTCACTAATCGTTTTTCCATAATTTCATATACGAGTACTACACCATTTTCAACATTCCAACGTTCATGCTTTATTGTCTTATAACCTCTTTTCTCATACAAATGACTTGCAGGCAAAGAGGCATCCAGACACACAGTATCATGTTGCAATCCTATTTCATTTTCTAAACATTGCATAATATAGCTGCCGTATCCCTGCTTTTGAAATGCAGAATTCACATATACCCTTGTAATGTGATTTTCTTTATAGCAGCCTGTCCCCAGAATTTGATCATCCTTTTTCAAAACACCAACTAAGCCGGCTTCAATGTCTTTAGATATATTCTCTCGGCAATGAAGTTCACAAAAAAAATCAACAATTTCTTTCGGATAATATTTAGGATATATTGTCTTTATAGTTTCTTGCACTAATATTACTATTTGTTCCAAATCCTTTTCTGTTGCTTTTATGTATTCCATCTCATATCACCTCGTAAAATTCTTATCGTTCTGTTTTATCGCCGGTTTCGCCCTTGTATTACAGCGTTGCAAGCAACGCGGGCATAGGGCAAAGCTCATGCCCCTGAAGCTGCGCGTGTCTGGCGATGTAGGCGGCTGAGGGAGAGCGCGATACAATAAGATTTATCCAAACCTGAAGTTACGCCGGCTCCTTCCGTCACGCTTCGCGTGATGCCTTTCTTTCGGAGTAAGGCTTTTCGTTAGCACCATTATAACACAAATCGGCAGCGAAAACAAGTTCTCTGCCGATCTGTGTCCGCAAGCTCTCCGTTAAGAACAACAGAGAAACGTCTGCGGGATATTTTTTATGCTTTTTTATTTTACCATACCTGACATTGAAGAAATATCATTGGGTGTTACTATTCCGTCGCCGTCGATGTCGATAGATTCAACGTATCCGCTGATGGGTACACCGCCGGATCTCTTCTTTGCCCTTATTATATCCTTTGCGGATATCTTACCGTCGCCTGTAATATCGCCGCTGACGATAACTACTGCCTTGTTTGCATACAGACCGTTAACGTATTTTTTGATAACGTAGCCTGTGCAAAGCGCGCCTGTCTTTATTTCCGTGCCGTTTTCGTCAAACACCTTGAAATCGTCGCTCAGAGCGTCTGCAACGGACGAAATATCAGAGCCTGCTTCAAAGCCCGTTATAAGCGTTTCGCCGCCGTTTTCCTTCACCTCAAAGCCGCTTTCGGTGTTGAAGTTTCTTTCCTCAGGCGATGCAACTGCCGTTATCGTGAATTTCTGGGCAGCGGAAGCATCGTACGTGTACATCTGTACGTTTGCCCCTGCGTTCTTCGATGCACCGTGAACGTCAATAACGCACGTAGCACCGCACAGAGATCTTATAACGTACGTGCCTTTCGTCGTGTATTCGTGGAAGAACCACTTTTGTGCGTTTGAGCCGTTTGATTCGTATACCTGCACGTTTGATCCTGAATCGTTACTGCCTGCGTATACGTCAAGCACAAGGCCCGATGCAAGATTTTTAACGGTATACGATGTATCGCCGTTCGGCTTTATGTGCCATATCTGTGAGTCGCTGTCGCTTCTTTGCGATACTATTACGTTATTGTCAGAATCGACGTCAAGCACAAGATCGCCGTCGCCGTTGGGATAATTTATCGTTGCGTATATCTCACCTAAATCGGCACTTGGAGCCGTGTAACGAACCTCGTCGAAGCCGGATTTTATGTAATGCTCGAATGCGTCCTCGGTATTGTCAAACGCCGCAGTAAGATCAACGTTGTTTTCAAGATAGTATTTTATATCAAGGATAGCACTGCCGGCTCTTCCCTCGGTGATGCCGTTGTCCTTGAAGTGCTTGTAAAGGGTCATTTTATCAGTGCCCAACGCATTGTAAAGATCTGCGTAAGCGCTGTAATAGTAAACGTGATCGAATACTACGCTGCGCAGCGCCTGAGGAATGGGGTCTGTATTGACGTATGCGGGCGAGCAGATGTATTCAGGATACGTGCTCGATCTTGAATACGATTTGTCTGCGGCACATCCGCCGTTCGTATCGAATGTGACGGGCGACGTGTTGCCCTCGATCGTATAAAGCGTATTTCCGTCCCAGCCCGATACGATACCTACGTGGTTTACCGTTCTGCCCGATGCGGCAGACGAGTCGGAAAGGAAGAATACTATATCACCCGGCTGAGGGGTGTATCCGCCTGCAAGGACCGTTGACCATCTGTACGATCTGCCCTGGCGGTGAAAGGGAGCGACCTGATCCTCAGTATACTGAGCGTACGGAACGATGCTTGAGCTTACGCCCGCATTGTACGCACACCACGAAACGAACATAGCGCACCACTGAGAAGAAATGTGGTTATAGCTTGTGCCCTTGTGGGCGGTGTACCATCTGCCGTACTCTGTGTAATTGTATGCTCCCGCAACCTCGCCCGAAAGCTGTGAGGAGCTTGAGCCCTCCTGATATCCTATCTGCGATCTTGCGACGTTTACGATGTCTGTACGCTGATCGCCCGTAAGCGTCAAAGCCGACAACGCACGGTAATACCTGCCCGACATATACGATGACGAGCCTGAGTAAGAAACTGCGTTCGATACGATCGGTATGCACGATATAAGCAAAGCGACCGTCATACACATCGCTATCATTCTTTTGAACGATCTCATTTTAAAAAATTCCTTTCATTTTTTAACTGTGTGCAAAAATGCATAAAAATATTACAGATTTATATTATCAAACTGTGCAAAGTATATCAAGAATTTTTTTTGCACCTTTTGTTAATCTATTTTAAATTTTTTCTTTATACAGCAATGCATTCACCCCACGGTTATCGGAACCTCTTTTGCGATATTCTGTATTACGGACAGACGGCAATGCACGCTCACCGTTTCACCGTCAAACTCCGTTTTCACAGACCGTGAAAGCACCTGACAGCCCTCTATCTCGCTTTTCAGCCTTTCAAAGTACAAAAGCTGCGCCTGATAGCGCGCCTGTTGCTCTGTGAGTGTACGCTCGGCATACACGTATTCACGCTTTTTTTCGCGCGTTACGTATATCGGCAGGTCAACTGTGCCGAATATTTTCAGCTTTTCCTTCTTGCTTTCGGTATCGTACAGCTCAAATTCTCCGATGTCCCCTGTATCAATGCTCAATCCGCACATAAAGTAGCTTTTTGAAAGCGATTGATTGCCCGTATACTGCTTTTCTTGTATGACAACAGGGTAGCTTACCGTAAATTCCTTTTCGGTCGATGCGTATACTGCGCCCCTTGCTCTCACTATACGGCTGCCGTGATGCTTCGTTTCGTCTATTCCCGATATTAAAAGCTGACCTTCGCTCACCGTCTGACCGACAGAGCATACCCCGTCGCCCGAATACACCTCATACCGCACTATCACTCCGTCGCATCCGGCTACAAGATTTGACGGCAGGGTTGAATCTATCGGCATTCCCGACTGCCTTTTTTCACAGTCCACGCTCGCGTGTGTGCCATTGATGTTTATTGAAATGTATGAATATTTATCTGTGTTCATTAAAGCGCGTATTTCGATTATATCCTCATTTATGTCGGGAATGTACGCGCCTATTTTAAGTCCCGACTGTGTCATAAGCTCCTCAAGCTCCTGCCCGTCGGCATAATGTATATCCCATAAAAAAAGAGTTGACACATACATACACACAAGGCAAAATACAGCCCCAAGCACAAGCCCCGGGCGTGAAAGCACCCTTTTTATAACGTCTGACAGACACACGCGCCTTACCGCAGTACACAGGCAAAGAAAGTCCCTTGCGCCGTTTATACTTTTGTTGAATACGCAAAAATACGTTTTTCCGTCCTTTTCGCGCTGGTCGAAAAACTCAGTTTTGCTGTCCATAAGACCGTTCAGAATACGGCACGTGTCTTCAAGCACACAGCAGTATTCCGTGTATCCCATAACAAAATTAAGAATATTCATTTTCTGCCCCCGCTTTCCTTTTTGCAGTAGCCGAAGGACGATATTCTTCCGTATACGGATAAAACGTTTTCTCCGACCACCCTCAGATGAAGTCCGCTTCCTGTAATAAATGCGGAAAGATCCTTATAATGAACGTCAATTTCTATTCTTTCGGGCGAATAACCGAGCAGTCGGAAGCGTCCTTCCATTATCATTTCGCTCTCTCCGTAAAGAGATACCGTGGGGGTATATATCTGAATGTTTGATAGCTGCTTTTTCAAATGCGTTCTCCTTTTGATGTACTACGGTAATAATATTTGAAAGGGTAAAATATTATTCTTAAAGGGTGATAAGATGAAAAGATATTTCGGGGCATTCATTCTTTTGTGCGCGTTGGCGATGCTCATATTCCGCAAGGATTTTTTGACAGGGGCGCAGTGCGGCGTGCAGTTTTGTATAAATACGCTCGCTCCTGCCGTTTTTCCGTTTTCGGTCCTTTGCTCGCTGTATGCGGAAAGCGCGTTTTGCTATTCTGTCGGAAAAGCGCTTTATCCGCTTAATAAAAGGCTTTTTTCTATTTCATACAGCGGCGGCGGTATCCTTTTTATGAGTCTTTTATGCCCAAGCCCTGTATGTGTGTATGAAATATGCGATATGTACCGAAAAAAGCAGATCTGTAAAAGCAATGCAGAGCTTTTATGCTCTTATACAAGCGGTATGTCGCCGTCGCTCATTATCGGCTTTGCGGGAGCATTTCTTTTTTCATCAGCGTTAAAGGGAGCTGTCATATACGGCGTTTGCGTTTTTTCGTCGCTTCTTTACGGCATCACGCTGAGGAAAAAAATGATATATGAACCGCAGCATACGGTAAAGCAAACGGAAATGCTTTCATTTCCCATGCTCGTAAAAAGCGCTGTATCATCCTGCGCATGCGTGTGCGCGTATACGGTGCTTTTCTTTACGCTCAAGGGCGGTATTGAGGGCATTTTCTCATCTGACGGATTTTTGATTTATCTTATCGCAGAGCCTGTTACGGGGATATATCTTGCGAAAAAAGCATCATATCTGATATCGGAAAGATGGCTTTTTTCACTTGTATGCGCATCGGTGTCGTTTACGGGGCTTTGCACGTGTCTTTCCGTTTTTTCTGCGTGCAGACAGCACGGAATATCGCCCCTGCCGTTTTTTAAGGGCAAGGTAGCTCAAAGCGTTATGAGTCTTGCAATATCTTATCTTGTTTACGGTTTTTTTTAAAAATAACCGTGGACAATTACGCTCAGCTGTGATATAATGTGAAAAAAGGAAGTGAAGACATGAAGCAACGAACGGAATACGAAAAAAACTGCGGTCACTGTGAGTATGCGGGAAATACGTATGACGAGGAATATGTCATATGCATCAAAAAGGGTATCGTTCGCTCGCAGGGCTGCTGCAGAAAATTTATATACGATCCGCTTAAGCGTAAGACTGCGCCGTATAAGCCGTCACCGAAGCTGGAATATATAGATATCGACGAGGTATGACGGAAAAACACGAATAAATGCCCGTAATTGCAATTTACACAGCTTGCATATCACGGGCTTTTTCCGTTTGCTAAGTTTTAACTTTTTTTGCTTGACATGTATCTATGCATAGAGTATAATAAATATAATAATTAAAATGGGGAAGATGTATGAACGGAAAAAGCGACGTTATCGTCATCGGCGGCGCGACATCAAGCGGTAAGTCTGCGTGCGCTCTTGATGTATGCTCTGCGTTGGGCGGGGAGCTTATCTCCTGCGACAGTATGCAGGTGTACAAATATATGGACATCGGCACGGCAAAGCCGACAAGGGATGAAATGGCGAGCGTTGCCCATCACCTGATAGATATACGGATGCCTTATGAGGAATTTTCCTCAAGCGACTACTGCGAGTGCGCAAGAAACGCAATGCAGGATGTAATATCAAGGGGCAAGCTGCCCGTTATATGCGGCGGCACAGGACTTTATCTTGACAGCGTGATGTATTTGCAGAATGATGACACAAGCGCCTGCGATAAGGACCTGCGCGAAAGGCTTCTGTCAAATGACAGGCACGAAAACTGGCTCAAATTGCAGAAGATCGATCCGTTATCGGCACAGGCGATACACGAAAATAATGTAAAGCGTGTTGTCCGCGCCCTTGAAATATACTATACCACGGGAAGAACAAAGACGGAAAACGATAAGCTCAGACGCTCGGATACGGGAAATTACGACTATCACATTTTCGTCATTTCATATAAGAACAGAGAAATACTGTACGACAGAATAAATAAGCGTGTTGACATAATGCTCAAAAACGGTCTGCTCGATGAGATAAAATACCTGCTTGACAGCGGTCTTTTAAGAAAAGGCACAACGGCATATCAGGCGATAGGCTATAAGGAGCTTATATCGTATATCAACTCGGAAGCGACGTACGAGCAAGCGGTCGAAGAGCTGAAAAGGGCAACACGAAATTACGCAAAACGGCAGATAACGTGGTTTTCACGGTATAAGGATGCCGAATTTATCTACGCGGACGAGCTTGAAAACGCAGCAGGCGTATCAGCTCACGTTATAAAGCGTATCAAAGAAAAAGGGGTAAAAATTGGATAAGGAATATCTCAAGCGCGCAGCGTTCTACGCTGTGACAGCCTTGCTCGGCATTGCCGCTACGGTGTATTTCATATACCATCTGCTCATAGCGTTTGACAACAGCATAATTTTTGAGCAGGCGATTCTTGCCATATCAAGCAGCTCAGTCGTATCCGACGGATATATATTCAGAGATGAAAGCGTACTGTTCACCGAAAATGACGGGGTTCTGGAAAGCTATTTTGACGAGGGCGAGCACGTAAAGGCAAATACAGAGGTCGCGCGTGTGCATTCATCGTCTGCAAGCGTTGACAGGCAGGAAATATCGAAGATCGACAGACAGATACGGCTTTTGCAGTCAAGCAACCTTACAAGCACATCGCTGTACGATACGAAATATATCGACAGGCAGATAAGCGAAATGTATTATCTCATATGCGATAAGCTGTCGCAGGGCGATTTTGAATATGCGTGCAAAAAGACGGATGAATTGAATATTCTGCTGAACCAAAGGCAGATAATAACGAACACAAGAGTCAGCTTCAATAACGAAATAGCCGCTCTTCAGGCGGAAAAAGAGCGTCTTACAGGCTCATTTGAGGATAACGGAGTATCGGTCAGAACGAAAAGCGCGGGGTATTATTACTCATCGACTGACGGATATGAAAATGTATTTACGCCTGATATACTGCCGTCGATAACGCCCGACGGCTTTGCGGAGCTTTGCAAAAGCGAGCCTGCATCATACAGCGGAAAGTACCCTGCGGGCAAGCTCGTTGACACTCACACCTGGTACATCGTATGCACAGTCGATAAGATAAAGGCATCGGAAATGCACGAAGGGCAGGTATACAACGTGAGCTTTATGTATGCGGGCAACGAAATAATTCCGTTCACGCTTGACAGGATAGCATCGTCCCCTGAGGGACAGACGGCGCTTCTGATACTGAAAACGGACATCGTGCCGGACGGCTTTGTCTTTAACCGAAGCCAGAAGATAGAAATAGTATACAGCACAACGTCAGGCGTGCGTGTGCCTGCAAACGCATTAAGAGTCATAAACGGCGAATACGGCGTATATATCCTTGATGAAAATGTAGTCAGATTCATAAAAATTGACATAATTTTTGAAGGTGACGGGTATTATATATCCCAAACGGAGTATCCTGAGGATGATACAGAGCGCCGCCTGCAAGAGCACGACAGGATAATAACGGGCGGCAAGGAGCTGTACGACGGAAAAATAGCAGATTAACGGTAATTACGGGAGAATAAACGATGATAGATAAAAAGCTGTGCGAAAGCATTATATCGGATATTATGGAGCGCGGCGCCGATTATGCGGAGATATACGCAGACGATAAGGTGTCGGAAAATCTTTCAATGGTATCGGGCAAGGTGGAAAACGCTCTGACGGGCCGCTCGTGCGGGGCGGGAATAAGAGCAATTGTCGGCACTAACTGCGTTTACGCATACGGCAACGATATGAGCGAGGGCGGCTTGCGAAAGATTTCCAAAAAGGTGTGCGACGCGCTGAATACCGCAAAGCGTGCAGGTATCGACATAACGCTGAATGAAACGAATTTTGAGCGTATATGTCCCGTTGTGATACCGCCGTGCAGTGTTTCGGCAAAGGACAGAGCAGATTATCTTAAAAAGGGATATTTTGCCGCAAAGGAATATAACGACAGTATAACGCAGGTCACAGCCAGCCTTGCGTGCAGTGAAAAAAAGGTGCTTGTTGCAAACAGCGACGGTGTTTACGGCACGGACGAGCGCGCTTATGTGCGTATTGCTATAAGCGCAATAGCATCCGACGGAAGCGAAAACCAGAACGGAAGATTTTCCCCGGGTACAAGCGGCGGCTTTGAGTTTTTCGACACGGTAGACGCTGAAGAAGGCGGAAGATTTGCCGCGCGCCAGGCGTATACGATGCTCAAGGCAAAAAAATGCCCCGCGGGAAAAATGCCCGTTGTTATGGGAGGCGGCTTCGGCGGAGTCATATTCCACGAGGCGTGCGGACACTCGCTTGAAGCAACGAGCGTTGCCAAGGGAAATTCCGTGTTCTGCGGAAAGCTCGGAGAAAAGATAGCAAACGAAAAGGTCACAGCGTACGATGACGGAACTATGGCAGGACAGTGGGGCTCTTTGTCAATGAGCGATGAGGGCGAAGCCCCTCAGAAGATCCTGCTTATAGAAAACGGTATACTCAAAAATTATATGATAGATAAATTAGGCTCTGTCCGTATGGGAATGAAGTCAACGGGCAGCGGCAGACGGCAGGACTATACCTATGCGCCCACCTCACGAATGACGAATACGTATATCGCCGCAGGAGATGATAAGGAAGAGGACATTTTCGCATCTGTTGAAAACGGACTGTACGCCGCGCATATGGGCGGCGGCTCGGTAAATCCCGTGACGGGCGAGTTCAATTTCAGCGTTCAGGAGGGATATCTTATCAAAAACGGTAAGATAGACGAGCCTGTAAGAGGAGCGACTCTCATAGGAAAGGGAGCGCAGGTGCTTATGAATATCGATATGGTATCGTCGGAAATGACGCTGGCGCAGGGTATGTGCGGCTCATCATCAGGCTCGATACCCACGAATGTCGGTCAGCCGACGATAAGAATATCGGAAATTCTCGTTGGAGGTGACGTGTAATGCTTAAGGACAGAATAAACGCGTTTGCAAAGGCTCTTTCCGAATATATTGCAAAAAGCTATGATTGCGAATACGAGATATATGCCTGCTACGGCGATAGCTTTGACGTTAAGGTCATAGGCGGAGAAATAGATAATTACAGCGTAAACGATTTTATCGGAATATCGCTTCGTGTAAAGCACAACGGCAAAACAGGCTATTCCTCAACGACCGTCCCCGATATTGACGATATACCGAGAATGGTATCGCGCGCGATCGATAACGCAGAAATAATAGAAAGCGGCGATATGCAATTCATATACGGCGGCGATAAGGAATATCCGCATCCGAAAACGTTTTCAGAGGAGCTTTATAATGTTACATCATCGGAAAAGATCGACCTTGCAAGGCGTCTTGAAAAAACAGCTCTTGAAAGCGATGATATGATAGTAAGAACGATGGGCAGCTACGTTTGCTCGTCAACATCAGGCAAGATAATCAAAAACTCAAGCGGTCTTGACGTTTCAGAGCAGTACGGATATATAGCCGCTTATGTCATTCCGATAGCTCAGAAGGGCGATGAGATGAACTCAGGCTTTGCATATACCGCGGCGCTTGATGCAAGCGGCCTTGATATTGAAAAGGCGGGCAGGCAGGCAGCGGAGGATGCCATAAGATACTGCGGTATATCATCGTGCAAGGCGGGCAGAATGAAAACGGTCATAGACAATATGGCGCTTATTGATCTGTTTTCGGCGTTTGCCGATATATTCTCCTCTGAAAATGCTCAAAGGGGGCTGTCGCTCCTTGCAGGCAAGGAGGGAGAAAAAATAGCATCGGACTGCGTAAATATTACCGACGATCCGTTACAGGACGGCTCATTCGGCGCAAGAGGCTTTGACGATGAGGGCGTTGCATCAAAAACGTGCAGAGTGGTTGAAAACGGCGTTTTGAAAACACTTTTATACAATCTCAAAACAGCTCATAAGGCGGGCAAATGCTCAACGGCAAGCGCGTGCAAGGGCTCGTACTCCTCACCTGTGTCAATAGGCTTTTCGAGCTTCTGTCTTGAAAGCGGAGAGTATACAAGGCAGCAGCTTTTGCAAATGGCTGATAACGGAATAATTATAACGAGCCTTGAGGGGCTTCACGCAGGGGCAAACTCCGCAACGGGCGATTTTTCGCTTTCCGCAAAGGGAATACTCATAAAGGACGGCAAGGAGGACAGAGCCGTTACGGGACTTACCGTAAGCGGCAATATCTATGATCTGCTTAAAAATATTCAGTGCGTCGGAAACGATGTGCGCGTAAACCCGTTCGGAATGGTTGCAAGCTGCCCTTCGGTGCTTCTCGATAAGCCCATGGCAATAGCATCTGAGGGGGAATAAATGTGACAGAGCAGGAAAAAGCGTCAATAAAAGAAAATATCGAATTGCTTTTATCGCAGGTGCAGGAAAACAAGACGGCGGAAAACGTCACTGTAATGCTTGCGACAAAGACGGTAAGCGCGGATAAGATAGCATATGCGGTAAATGACTGCGGCATAAAGGCTATCGGTGAAAATAAGGTTCAGGAGCTGCTTGAAAAATACGAGCAGATAAAGGACCTGCCGTGTCAGATACACTTTATCGGTACATTACAGACCAATAAAGTGAAATACATAGTGGGCAAGGTCAGTCTTATCCACTCGGTAGACAGTGAATCTCTGCTTAAGGAAATAAATAAAAGGGCTGAAAGGCTCGGAATAATTCAGGATATTCTGATAGAGGTCAACAGCGGCAGAGAGGAGAATAAGGGCGGCGTTATGCCTGAGGATACCGAGGCGTTTCTGGAAAAAGCGTTACAATATGGCAATATAAGGGTCAAGGGCATTATGACGATGGCGCCAAAGTGCGAAAATAAGTCGGATTATCACAATTATTTTTCACAAATTTATAAATTATTTATTGACATTTGCAAAAAAACATTAGATAATGTAGATAGCCCCATTTTATCTATGGGAATGTCGGACAGCTATGTGCAGGCGGTACAGAACGGATCTACTATGGTCCGTGTCGGCTCTGCTGTGTTCGGCAAGAGAAATTATAACAACAACTAAATTATAAAGGAGTATACTATGGGATTTTTGGACAAGCTCAAATTCAACAATCAGGATTTTGATGAGACTGATAACGACGAAAGCGGCTACGATTACAGCTATGAGGAGCAGGACAATGCCTCTGACAAGGCTGCGCCTGTAAAGGAGCCTGTAAGAGATAACAGAGGAATGGGCATAGGCGCTAATTCTTCTTCTATCGAATTGAAGGTAGTAAAACCCAAGGAATTTGAAACAGCTCCCCAGATCGCTGACCATCTGCTCAGCAGAAGAACAGTAGTTCTCAACCTTGAGGGAACAAATAAGGAAACAGCAAAGAGAATAATCGACTTTTTGTCGGGCGTTGCTTATTCCATTGACGGTCAGATAAGAAAGGTCGCATCCGATACATACGTTATAACCCCTCCCAATGTTGAGGTTTCGGGCGATCCTATGCGCCGCAAGGAAGAAAAGGCGGAGACACCCTCCGAGGAATAAGAAAAGAATGAATAAAGCATCTATACGCAAATACACCGTTTGAAAAAATCATCAAGCGGTGTACTGTATAGTTGTTTTTTCATTTAATCTGCCAAAAAAATACACAAAAACAAGTAAATGGAAAGTAGTAAAGGTATGCTTTCACCTAAGGAAATAGAAAAAAGGAGCTTTTCCCGCGCAATGCGCGGGTACAACACCGATGAGGTGGACGAATATATAGATTTTCTTTGTCAGAAATACGAGCTTGTATACAGCGAAAATCTTGAGCTTAACGAAAAGCTGAAGGCGGCGCTCCAAAGCGCCGTTTCACCGCAGGAAATGGAAAGAATAAAGGCAAGCGAAACGGTGGAAAACGCACGGGCGCAGGCTGAAATGATAGTGGCGGATGCCGAAAAGCAGGCAGACCTTCTTTACAGCACGGCAAAGAAAAAAACAAATGAGGAGCTATCACGCTTCAAGCTCCTCGTATCACAGCACGCAACGGAGCTTCTGCGGCTGAAGCAGCTTGCAAATACGTTAAGGCAGGATATAGTTGACACGTATAATAAGGGAATAATGCAGGCGCAGTCACAGATACCCGAAGCGCCGTACGAAAAGGCATCAGAATACGCAAGGGTGCTTTTGCAGACCGTTCTTTCAGACGTAAAGGACGAGCTTGTATCTCAGGAAAAAGAGCAGCAGGCGCAAAAAACGCCGCCGCACAGCGATGAAAAAAAGCAAAAGCCCGTCATTAAAAAAACGCATAACGCCAAATTCAAGAGCAGAAGCGTAAAGGATGCCATAAAAGAAATAAACAGCAGCTTCCAAAGCGAAGATAAGGAAGAATAAATAATACTAAAGGAATTGATAGCCTTGAACAGTTTTTTAAAGAAATCGGATATAAAGGCGCGGCTGCCCCTGTTTGCAATATGGGCGGGCGTTGCCTTTTTGGGCGTTTTACTCGATCAGATAAGCAAGATACTCGTTTTGAAGCATCTGCCGAAGGACGGCGTATTCAAAATAATACCGTACGTTTTCAATTTTACATACGTTGAAAACAAAGGCGCCGCCTGGGGAATGCTTGCAGATCACAGATGGGTGTTTATGACAGTATCGACAGTTGCGATAATCCTTCTGCTTTTCGTGCTTTTCTACTATTCAAACGGGCAAAAAATGTTCTGCATATGCCTTAGTATGATAGTGTGCGGCGGTATTGGAAATATGATAGACCGTATAGCGCTCGGATTTGTTGTTGACTTTATTCAGTTTGGCTTCTGGACGAGCTTTCCCGTGTTTAACGTTGCTGATATGTTCATAACGGTCGGCTGCGCTTTAATGGTGATATACGTTATGTTCTTCGACAAAACGGTATTCAATGATAAAGCGAAAAATACCGAAGCGAAGGAAAAAGAAAATGAAGACGGCGGTAATTGACGCATCGCTTCATTCCTCACGGCTTGACAGCGCGTGCAGCGAGCTTTTCGGCATCACCCGTTCGGGCGCGGTAAAGCTCATAGACGAGGGCTGCATAACCGTAAACGGCGAAAAAAAGGATAAAAAATATGCCGTGAAAAACGGCGATACGGTCGTATTAAACGAGCCTGAGGCAAGAGCAGATACGGTACAGCCTGAGGACATACCGATAGACATCGTGTATGAGGACGATCAGCTTGCCGTTGTAAATAAGCCCAAGGGAATGGTAGTACACCCTGCTCCCGGCAATTATTCCGGCACGCTCGTTTCTGCATTGCTTTATAAAATGCAGGGAAGACTTTCGTCAATAAACGGCGTAGTGAGGCCGGGAATAGTTCACAGAATAGACAAGGATACAAGCGGTCTTTTGATGATAGCAAAGACGGACGAGGCGCATTTAGCCCTTGCAGAACAGATTAAGGACCACAGCTTTGAAAGGCGTTACAGAGCGATAGCCGTCGGCACGTTCAAGGAAAAACAGGGTACTGTGGATAAGCCCATAGGCAGACACCCCAAGGACAGAAAAAAGATGGCGGTAACGCAGAAAAACTCAAAAAACGCCGTAACGCATTACGAGGTGCTTTGCGAATACGGCGGGTTTTCGTATGTTGAATACCGTCTTGAAACGGGCAGAACGCACCAGATAAGAGTGCATTCATCGTCAATAGGTCATCCGCTTGCGGGCGATACGGTGTACGGCGGCGGCAGAACGAGGATAGAAATATCAAATGAGGATCTGTTGCGCGGACAGTGCCTGCATGCGATGACGCTCGGCTTCGTTCATCCGAAAACACATGAATTTATGTCATTTACGTCGGAATTGCCCGAATATTTTACAGCTTTTATGAAAAAGATCGGTATGACCGATACCGAGCTTTAAATATCGAGCAGACATTTTTTCTCGCCGTCATATACGGTAATACCGTCGCCCGTTACGAAAAACTGACGCTTCAGGGCGGAAAACGGTACTTTTATTCCGCATTTACGCGCTTGAGCGCGTATCTGCATAGCTTTGCCGTAAAGACCGCCGTTAAGCGATAAAAGCGGCAAGAGCCTTCCGCTCGTACAGTCAAGTGTTGCGCAAACGGATCTGCCGCGCCGAACATCTCTGCCTGTTTTCCGTTTTTTATCAAAAAGAACGCTCAGTATTTTATCATCACAGTATTTCACACAAATGATAAGGGTGAATATCTCCCCGTCATATCGGGCGTTTTTCGTCGCAAAGTCAATAAACTCACGTATACATTCGCTGAAAAGGGCATTGATCCTTTCGCAGCCCTTCGCGTCTGATACGGCGGGATATGTGACCTTTACAAGACATTTTACACCGTTTGCTTCGATTGTTCGGATAAGGGTCTGTTCGGCGATCTTCATAGACAAACTCCGTTTTTTAAATTAATATGATACATACGGCGGATTTATTACGCCGTTTTCGGAAAGGAAACTATATGTTAACATCAGAGCTTTTGAATGCCGTTGAAAACGGCGCTTACGATACGCGCTTTTCACAGCTTTATTCAGACATATCCGAGGCTAAAAAGCGTTACTCTCAGGCGATAGTCAGCTTTTTGCAGCTGTACGGCGAAAAGGATTGCGAGCTATTTTCCGTGTCGGGCAGAAGCGAGATACTCGGCAACCACACCGACCACAATAAAGGCTGTGTGCTTGCCGCATCCGTCAGCGTTGATATAATCGCCGTTGCCTGCAAAAGCGAGGATGGGGTAATAAGAGTAAAAAGCGAGGGCTTCGACGAGGACGTGTGCGATATGTCAACGCTCTCCCCGTCAGACGATGAAAAGGGTACATCGCTCTCACTCATAAGAGGCGTGTGCGATGGTTTTGATAAAAAAGGCTTTTGTATAGGCGGCTTTTGCGCGTATACAACGTCAAGCGTTGCAAAGGGCTCGGGACTTTCGTCCTCTGCGGCGTTCGAGGATATGATAGGAAACATTCTGAGCCACTTTTATAACGGCGGCGGTGTGTCCACGACCGAGATCGCGATGATCTCACAGTACGCCGAAAATGAGTTTTACGGAAAGCCCTGCGGACTTATGGATCAGGTAGCCTGCGCAAACGGCGGATTTGTCTATATAGATTTCAAGACGACACCGCCCGTCATAGAAAAAATTGATTTTGCGCCCGATAAATTCGGATACGATATGTGCATTGTAAATACGTTCGGAAGCCATGCGGGGCTTGATGCTGAATACGGGGCAATGCCGAAGGAAATGAAGTCGGTAGCAGCATTTTTAGGCTCTGATGTGCTGATAAATGCAGACGAGAACGAATTTTTCAAAAATATCCCTGCCATCCGTGAAAGGTGCGGCGACAGAGCCGTTCTTCGCGCAATTCACTTTTATGATGAATGCTCCCGTGTAAAGAAAATGAAAAATGCTCTTGAAAATAACGATATGGAAACGTTTCTTGAATGCGAGAACGACTCGTGCAATTCAAGCGAAAAATATCTTCAGAACGTTTTTTCGTGCGGTAATACATCAGAGCAGGGCGTAGCGCTTGCCCTTTGCCTTACAAGGAGATTTTTGAAGGGCGAAAAATTCTCTGCAAGAGTACACGGCGGTGGCTTTGCAGGCACTGTGCAGATATTCTTGCCTAAGGAAAAGACTCAGGCTTATACCGAATTTATCGACGGGATATTCGGTATTGGCGCGTGCAAGGTGCTTAAGGTGCGTTCCTTGGGCGCAGTAAAGCTATAATTTAATAAAAACTGTATAAAAATATACACAATAATGCGGTAAAATATACTTTGATACCGCAAGGTAAATTTTTTGGATAGGTCAGACAAATGGCAAAAAAAGAAAATATCAAGAACAAAGAAAATAATAAAGATGAGTTTATCTCGTGCCGTCTCGGTAAGGTCGGCGGTCAGGCGGTCATCGAGGGCATAATGATGAAAAACGGTGATGATATGGCAATAGCATCCCGTATGCCCGATGAAAGCATCAAAATAACAAGGGATAAATACGTATCCGTGCGTAAAAAGCATAAAATACTCAATATTCCGCTTTTGAGGGGTATCATCAATTTCGTTGAATCCATGGTCCTCTCGTTCAGAACGCTGAGCGCATCGACGCAGGTTCTCGGTCTTGACGAGGAGGAGGAGATGACGAAGTTTGAAAAATGGCTGATGAAGAAGTTCGGCAAGGGAATAATGACATTCATTATGATCATCAGCACAATACTCGGCGTTTTGCTTGCGGTGTTGCTCTTCACGGTGCTTCCTACGGCAAGCATATCGGGTATTGACTGGATAGGTGCAAGGCTCGGTCTTGGCAATATAAGCAGCTATGCAGGCAGCGTTATCGAGGGCTTACTTAAAATTGCGATATTCCTTATATATATGGCGCTCGTTTCCCTTATGCCCGATATAAAGCGTACGTTCCAATACCACGGGGCAGAGCATAAAAGCATATTCTGCTACGAAAAGGGACTTGAAATGACGGTCGAAAACGTGAAAAAGCAGTCGCGCTTCCACCCCAGATGCGGAACGAGCTTTATGTTCTTTATGATACTTATAAGCATTATTATCGGTCTGTTTCTGCCGTGGGACAATAAGCTGCTCAGAGTGGGACTTAAGCTATTGCTTCTTCCGCTTTCCGTCGGCGTCGGCTTTGAGGTGATAATGCTTGCAGGTAAGCACCCCAATTTCATAACGAAGGCGATCTCCGCGCCGGGTCTGTGGGTACAGCGTCTTACAACAAAAGAGCCTGACGAAAAGCAGATAGAATGCGCAATAGCGGCACTGAAGACGGTACTGCCCGACGATTTTCCCGAATTTGCAAAGGAACAGGCTGAAAAAGAACAGGCTGAACAGGAAAAGGCTGAACAGGCAGAGGAAAGCTCACAAAGTGAAAATAGCTGATATAAGAGCAGAAAATAAGGATATACGGTACGAATGTGACGAGATAATATGCCACGTTCTGAATACTGACCGCGCAGGGCTTCTTATGCGTCTGTATACAGACCTTGAGGAAGATCAGTATAAACGTGTAATGCTCGGGCTCACGTGCTTGAAAAGCGGTGAGCCTTTGCAGTATATACTGAAGAAAGCGCCGTTTTTCAATAGAGATTTTTATGTTGAGGACGGAGTTTTAATACCGAGATACGATACGGAGTGTCTTATCACAGAAGCACTCGACGCTTTGAAGGGCAAAAGCACCTTTGCTGACGTTTGCTGCGGAAGCGGCTGTATCGGAATAACTCTCTTGTGCGAAAACGAAGCTCTTTTCGGTACGCTTCTTGATATATCGCCAAAGGCACTGAAGGTAAGCGGGATAAATGCAAAAAGGCACAGCGTTGAAAAAAGGTGCAGTATTTCTCACTTTGACGTTATGCAAAGGGAGTTCTGGGATACGCTCGGCAAATTTGATGTCATACTGTCAAATCCGCCGTATATACCGTCGGGCGATATACCGACGCTTTCAAAAACCGTTCTGCGTGAGCCTGTCATTGCTCTTGACGGCGGCGAGGACGGAATGGATTTTTATAAAAAAATTATTGAATATTCAACAGGTCATTTTAATGACGGAGTGAATATAATATTTGAAATAGGGTATGACGAGGGTGAAAAAATACGCTCTGTTGCAAGCTCCTTCGGACTGCTCTGCGAAATAAGGCGCGATCTTAACGGCTGTGACCGTGTGGCGCTGTTGAATGAGAGATGAGTGTTTTGAAAAAGATCGAATTGTGTATTATGTTCGGGGGAAGCTCCTCCGAATACGAGGTATCGCTTCTCAGCGCATACAACGTAATTAAAGCCGTGAATACGGAAAAATACAACCTTCACAAAATAGGAGTTACGAGAAGCGGTGTATTTTATCTTTATTCCGGAGACGATGAATGTATAAAAAATGACACGTGGCAAAGCCAGACTGTGCAGAAGCTGTGCGTAAGACTTGACGGCGGCGGATTTTTCACCGAAAACGGCGAAAAAGTGCCGTGTGACGTCGTATTTCCCGTAATGCACGGGGAATACTGCGAGGACGGAAAGCTCCAGGGGCTTTTCGATATGTGCGGTATAAAATATGTGGGCTGCGGTGTTACCGCCTCTGCTGCATCAATGAATAAATATCTTACAAAGCTCGTTGCGGAAAATTGGAACGTGCCCGTTGCAAGATACATACACTTAAAGCGCCGCAGGATAGAAAATCATTTACCGCTTGTCATAAGCGAGATCAATTCCGCCTTTGAATACCCTGTATTCGTAAAGCCCGTTTCGGGAGGCTCGTCAGTCGGCGCGTACAAGGCAGATGACGAGCAAGAGCTTATTTCAGCGTTGCACGGCGCGGTCAAAATAGGCGGCGAGGTTCTCGTTGAGGAATACATAAAGGCAAAGGAAATAGAGGTTGCAGTATGCGGAAATGACGAGCCGACAGCCTCAGTATGCGGAGAAATAAACCCGGGCGCTGAATTTTACGATTACGATACAAAATATAAAAACGATACGGCATCGTATTATATACCTGCAAGAATACCCGATGATATATCAAAAAAGGTAAGGGAATATGCAGTTCGCGTGTTCAGGGCGCTGGGCTGCAGAGGGCTTTCAAGAGTAGACTTTTTCGTTCAGGATAACGGAAATATCGTATTCAATGAGATAAACACCCTGCCGGGCTTTACAAATATATCAATGTATCCGACTCTTATGAACGATATGGGTATGACTACGCCCGAAATAATAGACGAGCTTGTACGTCTGGCTCTCGAATAAGAAAGGAATGCCGATATGAGTGATAACAGACCTATCGGAGTTTTTGACAGCGGTCTTGGCGGCCTGTGCGCCTTGAGAGCATTGAAGGCGCTTATGCCGAATGAGGATCTCGTTTATTTCGGAGATACGGGCAGAACGCCGTACGGCACGCGAAGCGAGGAAAAGATAAAGCAGTACGCTATGGCAGATGTAAGACTGCTTTTGAAGCATAATGTAAAGGCGATACTTGCCGCCTGCGGTACTGTATCGGCAATAGCTCTGAACGATCTTGAAAGAACCTGCCCTGTTCCGATCTTCGGAATAATTGACAGCGCCGTAGAAAAGGCGCTGCAATTAACAAGCGGCAGAATAGGCGTTATGGGCACGGGCGCAACGGTCAAAAGCGGAGTGTTTGAAAAGCGCATAAAGGCAATATCAAGCGATCATCAGGTTTATTCCGTTGCGTGTCCTCTGCTCGTTCCGATAGTTGAAAACGATCTTATAAATACAGATATAACGCCGAATGCCATAAGGCATTATATGTCTTACCTTGATGAAAGCAAGGTCGATACAGTCATACTCGGCTGTACGCATTTTCCGCTTTTGAAGGATAGGATAAACGAGCTTTACCCAAATATAAAGCTCGTTGACTCAGGCGCTGAGGCATCGGCTGCTCTGTGCAGATTTCTTCAAAAAAGCAATATGACAAATGACAAAGGCAAAAGCGGCACTATAAAATATTTCGTCAGCGATGTGCCGAATAACTTTGATACGTGCGCTAAGGTGTTTATGGGAGCGTGCTGTGAGAATATCGAAAAGGTCGATATAGATCAAGAACAATGATTTAAGGAGATAAAAATTATGAATTACGGTAAAAAAACGTGGCTTATCCCCGATTGCTTTTTAAATTCGGTATCAAAAAACGAAAGCGTCAGCCACGAGGCTATATGCGTTATCAATACGACGAATACCGATGCGGAAATAAAGCTCACTCTTTTCTTTGAGGACAGAGAGCCGATAAAGAGCTTTTCGTCATCCTGCTCTGCGGGCAGAACACACCATATAAGAATGGACAGACTGAGAAATGAAAACGGCGAAATGATCCCTCGCGATACACCGTATGCCGCGCTCGTTGAGTCAAACGTGAATATCGTCGTGCAGTACAGCCGCCTTGATACATCTGAGGTGGAAATGGCTCTTATGACGACGATCGCATATCCCGTCGAATAATGAAATTCGTTGCAACGTGCCTGTTCGGCATAGAAAGACTCGTCAATGAGGAAATTGACGCGCTTGGATTAAAGAGACTTGAAACGCTCGACGGCAGAGTGATATTTGAAGGCGATGTGTCTGACATCCCCCGTATAAATATCAATCTTCGTTACGCGCAAAGGCTTCTTATACTGCTCGGTGAGTTTGAAGCAAAGACGTTCACACAGCTTTTTGACGGGGTGAGGGCTTTGCCGCTTGAGGACTTCGTCGGCAAAAACGACGCCTTTCCCGTAAAGGGACACAGTATAAAGTCAACGCTTTATTCTGTTCCCGACTGCCAGAGTATAATAAAAAAAGCCTGTGTTGAAAGGCTTAAAAGCGTATACGGAATATCGTATTTTGCAGAAACGGGCATAAAATATCAGATAGAGTTTTTTATGCTGAAGGACAGAACGTTTATAATGATAGATACCTCAGGCACACCCTTACATAAAAGAGGGTACAGACCCGTATCAAACGAAGCGCCGATAAGAGAAACGCTTGCCGCCGCGCTTGTAAAGCTGGCGCACGCAAGGCAGGATGTTCTTTTGTGGGACCCGTTCTGCGGCTCAGGCACTATCGCTATCGAAGCGGCAATGATGATGACAAACACCGCCCCGGGACTTAACCGCACTTTTGCATCTGAAGCATTCCCATTTATAGAAAAAAAGGCGTGGTACTGTGCAGTTGAGGAAGCGAATGATAAAATTATAAAGGATTCGGCTTTCGAAGCGTACGCATCCGACATATCGCCCGAATGTGTGAAGATCGCACAGGATAACGTTAAAAGGGCAGGTATGGAAAAGCATATAAAGGTCTTTTGCCGTGATGCGTTGACTATCGAAACGTATGGCAGACGCGGTACGGTAGTGTGCAATCCTCCGTACGGAGAACGGCTTATGAGCGAGCAGCAGGTGTATGAATTGTATCGCAATATGGGCAAAGCGTGGCAAAGCCTCGGACAGTGGCAAATATACGTAATATCCTCGTGTGAGGATTTCCAACGTCTGTACGGCAGACGGGCAGACAGCGTCCGCCGTCTATACAACGGAATGATAAGATGTAATTATTATCAGTATTTCAAAAACAAAGATCGGTGAAACAAGAGAACATAAGCATTAATAAATAACGGAGAGATGGAAATGCCGAAATTCAGTGTAATAGTTCCTGTATATAATGTTGAAGAGTATCTCGATAGGTGCATTAGCAGTATAGTCGGTCAAACATTTTCCGATTTTGAACTTATATTGATTGATGACGGTAGTGTAGATAAAAGCGGAGAGATATGTGATTCCTACGCCAAAGAAGATTGCAGGATAAAGGTGCATCATAAGTCAAACTCAGGCGTCTCAGCTGCACGCAACGATGGACTTGAGTTGGCTACAGGTGAATACATAGTTTTTATTGATAGTGATGATTATGTGGATAAAGAATATCTCCAGTCTTTTTCATCAATGGATAGCGATGTTGTTATTTGCGGTTTTAACAGATGCTGTGAAGATATGATCCTGAAAGAAGAATTTGATGTTGAAAGCGGACAGAAATCAATTACAAAAGAAATACTTTTGGAATTTATGGAACACAAATTGTTTTTTACAGTTTGGGGCAAGGCAATACGTTCAAATGTTATAAACGGAGATTCCAAAATAACCTTCAGATCTGATATGTGTTACGGTGAAGACACGGTATTTATGATGTCTGTAGCAGAACGGTGCCATAACATCACAGTTTTAAAAGAATGTATGTATAATTATAACAAGCATTCCGGAGAAACACTTACGAAAAAATTAACTGAAAAGTCATTATATTCATATTTTAGATTTGAAGAATTTGTGGGTAATTGGCTTGAAAAAAATCAAATCGATTCATCTTTTTATGAAACATTGGCTTTTCCGTCAAAAAGCAGGATATCGTGGGCATTCAATGTAGTATTTAACGATAAAGAGAAAAAACAGAAAGATAAAAGAAAATGGTATAGGATTTTTTATAAGGAAAAAATCTTTTTTGAAAAAATCGATTTATTACTGCCGAATTTTTCTCCCAAAATGAGAGGTATTATCAAAACTGGATGCCCTATGCTTTTATCTATAGCTCAAACTATATCCGGACTGAAAAATAGGTGATACAACGGAATGATAAGATGTAATTATTATCAGTATTTCAAAAACAAAAGGTCATAAAATGAGAATCGGCAGAGAAATCTCTCTGCCGATATTTTATTTAATCAAGCGTGTAAAGGCTCTTTAAAAGGGCTATCTCTTTTTCGTAGCCGTCAAGCTCGTTAGGAGTTTCGAGAATGAACGGCAAGCCCTTCAATCTCGGCTCGTTGATGATCGTTTTTATGCTTTCGATGCCGATATAGCCGCCGCCTATCTTTTCGTGGCGGTCCTTTTTTGCTCCTTTTTGGTTTTTACTGTCATTAAGATGTATGGCGCGCAGCTTATCAAGACCGATTATTCCGTCAAACTCGTCAAGCACGGATGAAAAATCGGATATGACGTCATAGCCGCCGTCCGAAATATGACAGCTGTCAAGGCAAACGCCGACCTTGTTCTTCAATTCAACGCCGTCAAGAATTTCCTTTATCTCCTGAAAGGTCGAGCCGATCTCGCTGCCCTTGCCTGCCATCGTTTCTATAAGAACGGTGGTGTTCATATCCTCAAAAAGCACCTTGTTGAGAATTTCTACCGTTCTTTGTATTCCTGTTTCCGCCCCGTCGCCCAGATGAGAGCCGGGGTGAAAATTGTAGTAGCTTTTACCAAGCATCTGCAATATACGAAGATCGTCACGGAAAATATCGAGAGCAAATTCACGCACCTCTTCCCTTGACGATGCGGGATTGAGCGTGTACGGCGCGTGGGCAACGATGGGGGCAAAATTATGCTCGTTCATAAGAGCAGAAGCATTCTTGATATCCTCAACGCTCGGCTCCTTTGCCTTGCTTCCTCTGGGGTTTCGCGTAAAAAACTGAAATGTATCAGCGCCTATTTTCAATGCGCTTTCAACCATGGCGGTATATCCGCCCGATGATGATAAATGACATCCTATGTGAAGCATTTTTACCTCTTTCATATCTTGATCTTGTAATTTGATGCGGTTATATGGCTGTAATGAGATATAACATCGCTGATGAACTCATCCCACATACCGTTTTCACGCATACACGACGGACAGTTTTTGCCCGAAAATGCATTGTGCTGGCGGACATTTTCGACCGGAAGGGAATATTTGACCATTAGCTCGGCGGTAAGGGCGGCTGTGTTTTTGACCGCCTTTATAAACGCCTCTGACGGCTTTTCGCCCCTTGGCTGCTTGTTAAGGCATATTTCGATGCCTATTCCGTACAGGTTGCCCTCACCCTCAGCTCCGTCGCCTGCGTGATATGCCGCTTCCTCCTCAGGCAGAGATTTGTATATTGCCTCATCGTCAACGGTGTAGTGCCAGGCAAGAGGTCTTTGACCCTGCTCAAAGCTCTTCAGATATTGGCTGTGCGCCTTCGCTCCCGCGCCTGTACGCCAGTTGTCCGTGTTGTGTATTACAACGTATTTTGCGCCGACTGAGCCTCTTTCATATCTGCGGTTTATACGGTTCTTTGCAACATAGTCGGCGATAACGGGCATACCGTTTTCAAGGTGTGTAATAAATTTTTCGGGCTTCGGCTGTATAACGTATACTGCGCCGCCAAAACGCCATATATCCATAAATTCAGACAAAAGCACGGTTATCTTGCCGCTCGGCACGGCAGGATCGTTTATATAAAGCCAGGTGTTGTCGTTTTTTGTTATATAGCCCGTAACGAGCAGAAGATGGCCGTTTGTTGAACGGTCCGGATAGCCGCTTTTTGCAAGCTGCCCCTTTTGTATCTTTACAGAGCAGGCAACGGGAAAACCGCATGATAATGCGTATTTCAAAGCCTCGGCATCATACAGATCGAAAAATGAGTTAAAATTGTGAAATGCGGGGAATGATGCGTTGAATGACCAGTTGCCGTAAATATCCTTGCCGTTGTCGTATACGGCGGCTGCAACATCCTGCATTGAAGAATCAATGCCGTGGTATTCCATAGCCATGCTGACCGACGTCGGAGAGCATATCCTGCCGCCTATAACGGCAACAGTACCCTGTATTCTCGTGTTTACTCTGTTTTCGACGAAAAGCCTGTCTGCTTTCGGAAGTCTGCCGCTTTCTGAATTTATTGCAAAGCTCACGCTGTAAAGCACGGGGGCGTTCTCGATCGCCTTAAGCTCTATTCTGAATATGAATGACGTGTGCTTTTCTTTTAAAGTGAGTATGTCAATGTCAAGCTCGCCAAGGTCTGACTTTGAGCTTGCCGATGCGGAAATTCCCGCCGTGTCCGACCATACTCCCCACGAAAACCACTCGTTGCCGTCGGGCGAAACGGATACTGACACAGTACCGCCGAGGCTTTTGCAGTTCCACGATGCTATCATAACGTCAAAGCTGTCGCATTCAATGCTGTCTGATATGAAAACGCCGTGCTTTTTGCCTTCCTCAAGGGTAAGACCGTCATTGTAAAAGCGTAAATTTTCACATTTGCCCTTGAATTCGTTTGCATAAAGGCATACGGTACGGTGGTGAAGGTCGATCTCGGGGTGATAAAAATCCTTTTCTATATCCAATTGCACGGAATAATCCTTCATATACGATCACCTCAATATACTTTTTTATATATTCTATATCATTCGCATAAAAAAGTCAATAGAATAAAATTTATAAAAGTGCGAAAAATAACCGCAGTAATATCATACTGCGGAGGTTTGTTGTGTTTTCACAGAAAAAAGATTACAGAACGTATGCAAAATCAAGAGCTGCCAGATCGCATACGGTCAAAAACTGCTTACTTGCATATTTTTTCGGCGGAATGATATGCGTTATTGCGGAGTGTCTTTATAACGTATTCAAAATGTACTGTGCAGAGGATACTGCCGCGACGCTCGTTTCCGTTACTCTTATATTCATAGCATCGCTTCTGACGTGCTTCGGTGTGTTCGATAAGATAGCAAAGCACGCAGGCGCAGGAACGCTCGTTCCGATAACCGGATTTTCAAACGCTATGACCTCGCCCGCGCTCGATACAAGAAGCGAAGGGTATATAATGGGCGTGGGCGCAAAAATGTTCACCGTTGCAGGCCCCGTTATAGTTTACGGAACGGTGGGAAGCATCGTATACGGCGTTATTTATTGGATAACGACTTTATTCTGACACAAAAGGCTTGACCAATTTGGTCAAGCCTTTGAAAATATACTGTTTCAAGTCAAAAATCATATTCACCGTAGAAAAAGAACCAATTTTGCTCAATGCGTTCTAAATAATATTTATCGGTGTTACCTTTTTCATAAAAATACAAATCGGAGTTATTTTCATCTTGTATATATGCACTATCAGGTGTGTTGTTGGATATATATAAAACTCCTGTTTTGGTATTTGTTCCGGTGAACCCTGTTTGTTGTAAAACAAATTCATATTTACCATTTGATAACAGATGGTAAACCTTGCACCACTTGGTTTCACCCGTTGCTTTGCCAGATTGAATAATTGCTTCCATATCTGTTTTATGCTCTTCAAAACAGGTTAGTGCGGCTATTTGAGCATCTTCCTTTGACATAGGTGTTTCGATTTGAAGAAAAGAACAACCGGATAAAAATATTAAACAGACAGTAAAAATGCAAAGAATAAATTTTTTCATAGTATCACTCCCTAATTTCATTATACCACGCCACCGTTTTAATGAAGCATCGCCTGCGGCGATATGAAGCACTCGCTACGCTCGCAAGAAGCGAAGCGCGCTTCATTCAAAAAACTCACCTTTGTCAGTAGGCAAAAGTGCGTAAATCAATAATCGGTTAACACCGCGATCCCATATTTGTTGTATTTCGCACGAAAAACATTGGATTCTTCGAAATCACAATACATCCTCTTGAATTTCTTTATTGCCTGCTTTTTTGACCACGCTTTACAGATTGCACAGTCATCGTTTGCATTGTGTATTTCATCTTTTGACATGGAAGCGCTAATATACAAACAGAAAGTAAACATTATTGCCTCTCCTTTGCTGTATTGATGGAGGAGATGAGCATTCTGCGAATTGAACCACAATCATGCAATACGGTTTTAGCAATTTCATCAGAGATAATATCCGCTTTTTGTGCTATTTCAATCCAATATTCTGTTTCATAGCATTCCTTCAACGAGATCTGTAGTTTTGCAATAAAATCAGAACGGCTGTGTGCATATTTCGCCTCGCGGATATTTGCTCCAATACTTGTACCGCTTCGTTCAAGCTGGTTTGACAAAGAATAATGTCCTTTTATATCATCTGTCAGTTTTAATATTTGAATTGCAAATTCTGTTGACATATCAGCAAGTTTATTTTCAGCCATTGAAATCACCTCTTTGAATACATTATATCACAGTTTTTGATGCTTTTCAATGAAATCGCGCGAGCGCGATGAAATCCTCACTCCGCTCGGATGAAATCTGCTTCGCAGATGAAATCAAATCCGTCCTTCTCCCGACGAAGTCGGATTTCATCACGGAGTGATTTCATCCCACGAAAGTGGGATTTATCCCGTCCGATAGGACGGATTTAGTTGAAAAGAACCCACACTTGTCGTAGACAAATGCGGGTTCTTTTCTGGCGCGCCTGGGGGGATTCGAACCCTCGACCTACCGGTTCGTAGCCGGGCACTCTATCCACTGAGCTACAAGCGCAAGAGAAGCGCAGCACGCCCCAACATTGAGCTGCTTTACTTCATGTATATCAAGTGTGATGCGGCGTTTGCCGCTCACACCCGAATATAATATCACAAATTTTTACGTTTGTCAATAGCAAAAGTGAAAATTTGCAAAAATCTTATTTTTCAAGATACGTTCGTACAAGAATATTCAGTAATTCGTTTCTGTCGATCTTTCTGATGATGCCTCTTGCATTCTTGTTATTGGTGATATACGTCGGGTCCTCAGACATAATATAGCCGACTATCTGGTTTATCGGATTATAGCCCTTTTCCTTCAATGCGTCATACACCTTCAGCAGTGCTTCTCTCGTTTCCCTTTCTGTTTCGGGTTGAACGGTGAATTTTATCGTATCTGACATAGCGATTTTCCTTTCAAATCATGGGTATACAAGAACATTATACTACAAAAAATTAAAAATATCAATACTTGATATTAAGTTTTTGATAATTTGTACTCAAAAGAATCAAGTAATGCGGTAAAACACGCCTCAATAATGTCATACGACACGCCGACGGTCGTCCAGTTTTCCACGCCGTCCGTCGATTCTATAAGAACACGTACCTTTGCGGCGGTCGATGTTCCCGAGTCGATGACCCGCACCTTGAAGTCAGCCAGCGTCATTTCGCTTATGCACGGATAGAACACGGAAAGCGCGCGGCGTAATGCTGAGTCAAGTGCGTTTACAGGGCCGTTTCCGACTGCGGCCGTTATCTCCGTCTGCTCTCCTACCTTTATTTCTATCATTGCCGCCGCCGTCATTCCGCCGTTTCCGTACGGAAAATCGTCGGTCGTCTTGTATTGAAGCACCTCAAAGTGAGGCGTATATTTTTTGAACGATTTTTTTAAAAGCAGGTTGAGCGATGCCTCAGCCGCTTCATAATGATAGCCGAAATGCTCCTTTTCCTTAAGAATGTTAAGAGCGCTTATTATCTCAGGGGAGTCCTTTTCGGCATCGGGAATTATCTCCCTTACATATTCAAGCAGAGTATTTCTGCCTGACATTTCCGATAAAAGAAACTGACGCTCGTTTCCTACGAGAGTAGGGTCTATATGCTCAAACGACGAGGAGCATTTTTTCACCGCATCAACATGCATTCCCGCCTTGTGATGAAACGCGCTTTTCCCTATGTACGGCTTATTGCTTCTTATTCTCACATTTGATATTTCCGATATCTGATTTGCGGTCGCCTTAAGAGTTCTCATATCGCACGGAAAATCAATTCCGTATTTGAAATACAGGTCCGGTATTATAACGGACAGATCGGCATTGCCGCAACGCTCGCCAAAGCCGAGAAACGTGCCCTGTATCTGCACAGCCCCCGCATTTACCGCAAGGAGCGAATTGGCAACGGCGCAGCCCGTATCATCGTGAAAATGAACGCCTATTTCAACATCGGGAAGAGCCTCACACACCGCCTTCGTTATTTCATACGCCTGCATGGGCATCGTATCTCCCGTCGTGTCGCAAAGACATAAAACGTCAGCGCCCGCATCGAAAGCCGTTTTTAGCACCTGCATTGCATATTCGCTGTCCTGACGGTAGCCCGAATAAAAATGCTCGGCATCGAATATTATCTCCTTGCCCATAGTCTTAAGATATTCAAGCGTTGCCTTTATGAACGAAAGGTTTTCTTCCTTGGATATTCCAAGAACCTTTTCTGCCTGAAAAGCTGACGATTTGCCGAAAATACATACCGTGGGCGTGTTCGATGCTATGAGCTTTGAAAGCTCTTCATCGTTTTCAAGGTCATGCGTGCTTTTCGACGTTCTGCCGAATGCGCACAGCTTTGCATTTTTCAGCTTTACGTTCTTTAGTTTTTCAAAAAGCTCCTCATCCTTCGGGTTCGAGGCGGGATACCCTGCCTCTATATGATCCACACCGAAAAAGTCCAATGCCTTTATTATTTTGATCTTGTCAGCTACGGAAAAGGAAATACCTTGTCCTTGCGCCCCGTCACGCAGGGTAGAATCGAGAATTTTAATTTTTTTCACTTCAGATCACTTTCAATGCAAGATTTTTAACGCATGTGCCGTCCGCTCCGTCGTTCCACAGCTTGACATATCCGCCGCAAACAGATGAAAGATCGAAGCCGAGATCGGCTATTGCGTAAATATTGTTAAATTGGCTTTCGGCAGAATATGCGTATACCGCCGTGTTTCCGTTTTCCGTCACAGTGTCCAGAATATACAGCCTTTCGTTAAGACCGTTTTCATCGGATTGAAATACGTGTATCTTCTGCTCGCCGTTTTGCATCTTCTGAACAAGAAGGCATATTCTGCTGAATGAATCTGTAACGCTTCTCTTCAGGGGCAAAGCTGCATCGCTTCCGTTTTTGTCCTGTATGCACAGGGCGCTGTCGGAAAAATAGAGCCACAGACCGTTATTTTCATCGGAAAGCCCCCAGTCAGACGCTATTCCGAGTCCCACATAAAGAGCCCTTTCGTCTTTTCCCGTCTTTAATTCGAATTCAAATCTGTACGTTTCCTCGGGCGAAAACTCTTTCATATACGCAATGTCAAAGCCCTTCGGCCCGTCGCTTGTAAGATAGCCGTTTTCGTACAAAGGGCTGCCCGTCACGTTCCAGCTTTCGTCGCTTGCCAATATCTGCTCTGCCAATGAGGCGAAGACCCAGCCGTCAGAGTATTCCGACGGCTCCTCATGAGTCGGAATGCCCGTAACAAGACCGCTGTCGGTTTCACTGTCAGCTTCGGTGCTGATGCTTGTTTCGGGCGCTGTCTGAATACTGTCCTGAGTGTCTTCCGCTGATATAGCATCGGTTGCATCGGCAGTATCAGTCCCTTGCGCTTCGGGCGACGTTTCGTTTGCTTGTTCGGTCCTTCCGCAAGCGGAAAATGCGATAAGCACCGCACATATCAAAGATATTATCCGTATTTTTTTCATAACCGTTTATTCCTTTCGTAAGTTAAATGTCAAAATCGAGTATATCGGAAAGTATCGCATTGGACACATCAAAGCCCTTGCTTGTAAAGCGCAGATGCGTGTCGCTTTCCATAAATCCGCCCTTGATGTACGGGGCGACCTTATCGCCGTATTCGCAGTCGAGATCCTTGCCTGTTCTTTTTTTGAATTCACCCTTGTCAACTCCGCACACAAGACGTAAGGACAGCATAAGATATTCCGATACGGCATCATTTTGCGACGGTGTTTCCTTTTCGCAAAGAGCTTCGTCAAGGCTTATTTTGCCGTTTGCAAATGATATGTATTTTTTTATATCGGGTGTGAAGGTGTACCTTGTGCCGTTGTAAAAGCCCGATGCTGACGGACCGAAGGCAAGATACTCGTTTCTGTTCCAGTATTTCAGATTGTGACGGCTTTCAAAGCCGCTTTTTGCGTAATTGGATATTTCATACCTGTGCATACCGTAATGCTCCATACGTTCACGGCACATTTGTATCATATCGCATATCTCATCCTCTGACGGAAATGCGTAGCTGTCCTTGCTAGCATACATTTCCGTATGCTCCTCCAGCTTCAGAATATATGATGATGCGTGTGTTATATCAAGGCTCAGAAGCCGATCGAGCGATGCTGAAAAAGAATGTATGCTTTGATCGGGTATACCGAACATAAGATCGCAGCTTATGTTGTCAAAGCCCGCTTTTTTAGCCGATTGAACGGTATTTATGCCGTCTGATGCGCTGTGCGCTCTGCAAAGATGTGACAGCTCTCTGTCCGAAAATGACTGTATTCCTATGCTCAGCCTGTTGAAGCCGCAGGAATGCATCCTTTTGAATGCATCGGTGCTTGCGGTGTTCGGATTGCATTCGGCGCTTATTTCGGCATTCGGCAAAACACAGAACGTGTCAAATATGCATTTCAGTATGTCGCACAGACCGTCTGAACCGAAATACGTGGGCGTGCCGCCGCCGAAATATACGGTATCGGCTGTAAGATGTAAGTCCTTGTATGATCGGATATGCTTTATAAGCGCGTTTTTGTATTCAGCCGACAGCGATATATCGGCTCCCGAATAAAAATCGCAGTACGCGCACCGCTTTACGCAAAACGGTATGTGTATATATATGCCGAGCGGCTTATTCATCTAATTTAAGCACAGCCATAAACGCCTCCTGCGGTACCTGGACCGTGCCGAGAGAGCGCATACGCTTTTTACCTTCCTTCTGCTTTTCAAGCAGCTTTTTCTTTCGTGTGATGTCGCCGCCGTAGCACTTTGCAAGAACGTCCTTTCGCATAGCCTTGACGGTCTCGCGGGCGATAATCTTGCCTCCGATAGCCGCCTGGACGGGTATTTCAAAAAGCTGGCGCGGAATATTGTCCTTGAGCTTTTCAACGATCTTCCTTGCTCTTGCGTACGCCTTGTCGGTGTGTACGATGAACGATAAGGCGTCAACCACCTCGCCGTTGAGCAGAATGTCGAGCTTCACGAGCTTGCTTTCGTCATATCCGTCAAGCTCGTAATCAAGCGATGCATAGCCTTTACTGCGGCTTTTCAAAGCATCGAAAAAGTCGTATACTATCTCATTCAGAGGCAGACGGTAGTGAAGCTCCACTCGTGTGGAGTCAAGATATTTCATATCGTGAAATACGCCTCTGCGGTCCTGGCACAGATCCATTATACCGCCGACGTAATCAACAGGCGTCATAATACTTCCCTTGACCATAGGCTCGTAGGGAATATCTATTTCATCAGGCGCAGGATAGTTCAAGGGGTTGTCGATCATTACAGTTTCGCCCGTGCGCTTCAACACCTTGTATATAACGCTCGGCGCGGTCGTTATAAGATCGAGATTGAACTCACGCTCAAGTCTTTCCTGAATTATCTCCATATGAAGCAAGCCTAAAAATCCGCAACGGAAGCCGAAGCCGAGGGCGGCAGATGTTTCAGGCTCGTATGTGAGCGACGCATCGTTAAGCTGGAGCTTTTCAAGCGCGTCCTTAAGGTCCTGATACTTTGCGCCGTCAGCGGGGTAAATGCCCGAGTATACCATAGGCATACATTTTTTAAAGCCTGGCAGAGGGGTGTCTGTCGGACGCTCTGCCGATGTTACCGTATCGCCCACTCTCGTTTCTGATACGTTTTTGATGCTCGCCGTGATATATCCGACGTCACCCGCTGAAAGAATATCAGTCTTGCAAAGGCCGAACGGCTCCATCGTTCCTATTTCAACAACGTCAAATTCCGCCCCCGTGTGCATCATTCTGATGCGTGTGCCTGCTCTCAGCGTTCCTTCGACGACACGCACGTATACGACGACTCCTCTGTACGAGTCGTAATACGAGTCGAATATAAGACATTTAAGCGGCGCGTTTTCGTCACCCGTGGGGCACGGAACGCTCTGTACTATCTTTTCCATTACCGCGGGAATGTTTATGCCTGCCTTTGCTGAAATGGCAGGGGCATCATCCGCGGGAATGCCGATTATATCTTCAATTTCGCCTCTGACACGCTCAACATCAGCTGCAGGCAGATCGATCTTGTTTATAACAGGGAGTATTTCAAGACCGTTGTCGGATGCAAGATATGCATTTGCAAGCGTCTGCGCCTCTATGCCCTGAGTGCTGTCGACAACGAGGACTGCGCCCTCGCACGCATTGAGCGATCTTGATACCTCATAGTTGAAGTCAACGTGTCCCGGGGTGTCTATAAGATTGAATGTGTATTCCTCTCCGTCGCTTGCGGTGTAATTCAGCTTTACGGCGCGCGCCTTTATGGTGATGCCGCGCTCACGCTCAATGTCCATATTGTCAAGAAGCTGCTCTTCCATATCTCTGTGCGAAACTGTCTGAGTCTGCTCAAGAATACGGTCGGCAAGCGTTGATTTGCCGTGGTCAATATGCGCTATTATGCAAAAATTTCTTATTTTTTTCTGTCTTTCTGATGCGTTCATCGGAAAACTCCTATATCTGTATTAATGCGAAAATGCTCTGCCATTTTAGTATTATACTATAACGAAATGAATAAATCAACAAATTTTTTTCAATTTTGAAGAAAAAATAAATATTTATCGTTATACCTTGACATTTGCACCTTTATGCGTTATAATTCAAGTGCATAAAAATTTATTTAAGAAAGGAAAACCTATGAAAAGATTTGCGGTTTTACTGCTGTGCGCTCTTATGATCGTGCCCATGTGCTTCTTCGGCTGCGGAGACGGTGACGACGATACGACCATTATCCCCGCAACAGCAGCAGAGGAGCAAAGAGAGCCTCTTGACGTTCCTGATGTAACATTTGCATCGGATTATACCTTTGAAATAATCGGTAAGGCTAGTGAGGGCTGGAACGCAGAAGACATCCTTTGCCCCGAGGAAGACTCCGACGACGTTCTTGTAAGCGCAAAATACAAGCGCTACAAGTCAGTTGAGGATATGTATGGCATCAAAATAAACACGACGCTCAAGGATAATATCTCAACTGTAGTAAAGGGAAGCGTAGACGCTAACGACAAGGCATTCCATATGGTTTGGATGGACACATCCGACACATCGAGCGCCGCTATGGGCGATCTGCTTATGAACCTTTACAACATCGAGTCGCTTAATCTCGATGCTCCGTGGTATGATGATAACTATAAGACGGATATGTCCATAGGCGACACGCTTTATTCATCTGTTAACGATATGGAAACGATGGATATGCACTGCACGTGGATAATGATGTACAACAAGAGACTTCTTGCTCAGTACGGTCTTAAGGATCCTTACGATATGGTAAAGGACAACGAATGGACGTTCGATAATTTCGTTGCTATGCTTACAGGCATATCCAAGGATAACGGCGACGGCGTATGGGATAAAGATGATACATACGCATTTGCAACACACGCAGGCGCTGCCCGTAACTTCTTCTTCGGCGCAGGTATGCGTATCTGCGACAAGGACTCTGCAAACTATCCTGAGCTTGTAGTTCAGAACGACGGTAACATTGCAAAGTTTCAGGAGAAGGTGCTGAAGCTCCTTCACAACGATAACACATCGCATTTTACAACTGACGGAAGCATTATTCCCGCGTTTAAGGAGGGCCGCGCGCTCTTCCTGGCTGAGATAGCAGGCTACCTCGGCGCATTTGCTGATATGGACGATGATTACGGTATCGTTCCTTATCCTAAGTACGACAAGGCTCAGAAGCGTTACTACACAACGAACGACCCCTGCATTATGGTTATGTCTATTCCCGCATTCGGCTGGACCGAGCAGGAAATAGAGAGGATCGGTGTAGTTACCGAGGCGCTTTGCTGGGAATCGTACTACACGCTCCGCCCTGCATACTATGAAAAGACGCTCGGCGGTAAGGGTACAAGAGACGAGGGCTCTTATGAAATGCTCGACTTGTGCCGCGAAAGCCGTGTTTACGATTTCGGTCTGTTCAATCCGTCCATCTCTTTGCACAACACATTCTCTTCCTTGATACAGGATACGAATACAAGCTACGCTACATTCGTAAAGAGAAAGGCTAAGGCTGCGGAAAAAGAGCTTCAGGATCTTATAGACAAATACGAAAAGAACTGATATTTAAAAAAAGCATAAGCATCGGCAGAGGTCTCCTCTGCCGATTCTTGTTATAACGGTGGTGTAGGGGAGGATATCATCCTCCCGCTAAAAAACGCACAATTCCTCCCGCCTGAAAACGTACAATTTCCCCCGCCCGAAAACGTACAATTATCACCGCACGGCAAGATCTCGTAGGGGAGGATATCATCCTCCCGACCGAAAACATACAATTCCCCCCGCCCAAAAACATACAATTATCACCGCACGGCAAGATCTTGTAGGGGAGGATATCATCCTCCCGCCCAAAAACATACAATTCCTCACGCCCGAAAACATACAATAAACAAAGCCCCTTTTGCCCTCATCATTTTGTTTAAATTGCTATTGACAAAGATATAAAATCGTGATAAAATAAG
>JAZPYO010000002.1:0-50573 GCA_045544195.1 Eubacteriales bacterium | reverse complement strand
AGAGATAACAAATCGGTTCGTAGCCGAAATGTTATCTCTTTTTCTGTTGGTTTAATGAAATCGTTGCGTGGCAACGATGAAATCTTCACTTCGTTCAGATGAAATCCAAGGACAAGTCCTCGGATGAAATCAAATCCGTCTGAATACAACCCTGAAAGGCAGGATTTCATCGCAAACGCGATTTCATCCACTAAAGGTGGATTTCACCCGTCGAAGACGGATTTGACTGCGTGTTCTCCGTTAAGGATAACACGCTAAGGACAGCGGAGCTTTATTCGTTATATAACTGTTAGATTATGCTTTTATTTTTCTTTTTACCGCGGTGAATACGGCGAAGGAAAGCGCCATTACCGCTATGCACACAATAATTATTCCATCACTCGTATCGGGGTTTTCGGGGGCATCTATCGGCTCTTGGCACATATCGCAGATGTCATCGCCGTCATAATCGCAGTGAATGGGAGCAGGTATTTTACCTTCGTTCTTTTTCCAATATCTTATATCTTCTATCGGTATTGTTGCTTCCTGATCCTCAAAGTATCTGCCGCACAGACACTTGTAATAGCTTCTCCAGCCGTCGTTATAGCAGTCGCCGTCCTTGCCGTCGAGCATACGGACTGTGCAGATGTGATATACGTCGAGAATTGCAAAGCCCGCTTCTTCGACCTTGAATTCTTCGCCGTCCTGCTTGCATTTATACATTACAAGCACCGCGCGCAGCTCTTCATTCTCGTTTGCGCACTGTCCTGTCCACTCCTTCAACGTATCTGTTGCAATAACTGTTCCCAAGGGCAGTGAAAGCGTTATTTCTCTTATTTTTTTCAACTCTTTTTCAGCATCGTCCACGGTGGTGATATGGTAGAAATAAGCGTAACCGTCCTCGGCTGTGTAAAACGCCTTATAGTAATCCGTTTCGATTTCAAATTCGCCTATTCTGTCAACAATGACGATCTTTGCCGAAACGGTGAGATCCTTGCCGTTTTCGCTGACCGTTGCTTCAATATCGGAAAACTGTCCCGATGTCATAACGACGCTTGTATCGTTTGCGAAAACGTAGCCGTCTATGGCGCTGAATTTGAAATTCAGAATGTATGACTCTCCCTTTTCAAAAGCATCGGTCATCTGCATAGCGTACATATCGGATGCGCGGTATGCAAAAACGCCGTTATCGTACATTCCTTCCGTTTCAAATGTTATGTAAAGACCTGAAATGTATTGCACGAGCGTTTCGTCGGGCATCGGCATATCGGAAAGGTTGATCTCTGCGCTGTTTATGATCTTATCGGCAGGGAGCGCTGTGAACGTATGCGTTATATAAAGCACCTGTCCGTCATGCTCATAATCAGGCTCGTAAAGGCTGTACTGCGTCGTTTCCTCTCCGTTTACGGTGAAGCGAACCTTTGAAAGATCGCTCGGAAAAGAATAGTCCTCATTGGGAATGATGTCGATATACACCGTATATGTGTCGCCTGCGACTGCTTTATCGCCGAGGCTTGCGGTGTACAGCTGAGTAAGGTTTTCCCACATAAGACCTCTGTTGTCAACGTGGAATGGCGCATCGGCTGCGCATTCTGCGGTAAAGTCAAGCTCTGTGTCGCCCTTGGGCGTGTCGATAAATACGTCAACCTGCAATATTTCGGTATTTGCAAGCGTTGCGATATTCATAGCGGGCAGCAGTGCGAGCAGCGTGCATACAGCGCAGATCACACTTATCAAGCGTATTTTGTTTTTCATATAAATTCTCCTGTACCGTTTCAAAATTATATATTCTGTTTTTTGTTCGCAAGATAATGATCTCTTATTGTCTGCCAGATGACCTCTGCGGCAAGATACGAGCCTGCATATGAGGAGTGACCGCCGTCGGACGAAAACAGCTCCGTTTCCGGATGAGCGTCAAGCTCCTGCCAGAAGCGTTCGCCTGCGGGGGCTAAAAGTCCGCCCGTCAGCTCTGCCGCTTTTTTGTAGCCCTCAGTCATAGGCTCTTGCAGATGTCTTTCCCATTTCTGCGCCCACGTCATAAAGAATACGGGCGTAGCGTTTGCCTGCTTGCACCACTGACCCATAGTTTCGCAAGCCTTCATCATATTGCCGTCGTAGTCGAACGGGTGCGCGTGCTCCTGAAAAACAACGTAGTCAAATCCGCCGTGCAGAATGTTAAAGGGAACGTCAGGCTCCTTTGAGTGCTGGAACAGCGTCCAGCCGCCGTGGGCGTTCATTATCGCCTGGACCTTTATGCCTTCCTTTTCCGCAAGCTGCATGAATATCAGCGGTATTTCATTGTTGTAAGTGTGGCTGTTGCCAACGAAAAGTACCTTCATAGTCTTAACCGTCCTTTAAAGGATAATATTTTTTTTCATTATAACACCTATAAGAGAAAAAATCAAGAGGAAATTTACTTATAGGAGAAAATATCACTCTTTACGTGCTTTTTAAAGGGCAGTTTATATGCTTTTAAAAAAAATTTACAAAATAGCTTTGATGTCCTATTGACAAAACGGTGCGCTTTGAGGTATAATAACCCCGCTTGTCACGAAAGGCAAGAATAGATTATGTCGATGCTGTAATCGGGGCATCTGTATATAATTATTCCGTTAATTAAAAGGAGGGTACGAAATGCTCAGAACATATCAGCCTAAAAAGCGCCAGAGAAAAAAGGAACACGGCTTCAGAAAGAGAATGAAGACCGCTAACGGCAGAAAAGTGCTTAAGCGCAGACGCGCTAAAGGCAGAGCAAGACTCACATACTGATTGCTCATAGAATGTTGCCCCCTCGCCTTTATGGCGGGGGAGTAATTTTATTTAAAATTTTTTACCGGCAGGCAGGAAAAGCGAAATGAAGCTATATGCCATAACTGAAAACCATTTATATTCAAAGGCGTACGCAAAGGGCAAAAAGGCTGTTATGCGTACCGTTTGCGTTTACGTTTTACCCGATTATCACGCAAGTCGTTTACAGCGGGCACATCCGTTAAAATTGAGGATAAACCGTGTCGGTTTTACCGTCACCAAGAAGCTCGGCGGCGCACCTGTTCGCAACAGAGCGAAAAGAGTAATGCGTGAGGCCTATTATCTGGCTCAGAAAACATACGATGTGAAAAAAGGATATCTGGTAGTGATCGCCGCGAGGGGCTGTACCGCGCAGTCGAAGATGCAGACCGTCTACGGCGACCTTGTAGCAGCATTTGAAAAAACGGGACTTATCGAGTACAAATGAAGCACGCTTGCATATTTTTGATACGGCTGTATCAGCGTTTTATATCTCCGTTGAAGCCGTCGTGCTGCCGATTTACACCGACCTGCTCGCAATACGCTTGTGAGGCGTTTATGAAAAGGGGCTTTTTCGTGGGGCTTTTTCTGACGGTGTGGCGTATCTTACGCTGTAATCCGTTTTGTAAGGGCGGCTACGATCCCGTGCCGGAAAAAAAGAAACCCGATAAAAAAGAGGAGTAAAAGGCATTAAATGTTTGATTGGATTGCCGAAATTCTAAAGTATGTGATGATATTTTGCGATAAAATATCATTCCATAACTACGCGTTGGCGCTCTTTTTGTTTGCGCTTATCGTAAAGCTTGCTTTGTTCCCGTTCGGCATAAAGCAACAGAAAAATCAGGTCAAGGCTGCACTTCTTCGCCCGAAGGAGTACGCTATACGCAAAAAGTATAACGGAAGAACGGACAAGACCTCACAGCAGAATATGCAAATGGAGCTTCAGGAGATGTATCAGCGCGAGGGCTACAGCCAATTCCGCGGCTGCCTTCCCATGCTTATCCAGCTTCCCGTTCTGTATTCCCTTTATGCGATCATTCAGAACCCTCTTTACTACGTTTGCCGCTTCGGCGTAGCGCAGATAGAGGCTGTGACAGAGGCTTATAACCGTGTTCAAGGAATCGTTGTCAAGGGCGGAAATGCGGCTTATTCATCGACCATCAAGATCCTGAATTTTATCGGCGATGATGGTAACGCGCAGAAGATCATTGATGCTTTGCCCGTTGACGGAGTAGTGCCTGAGGGCGCAAAGACCGTAGGCGGAGAGGCGATAACGGAGTGGTCTGTATTCGTACAGGACATCGCATACCGCCTTACAGAGCAGACGATGCCCAATTTCAAGCTCTTTGGATTTATTGACCTTTCCATTCAGCCCAATGAGCAGATGTGGTGGTATATTCTCGTTCCCGTTGTGGTTTTCCTTGCGATGTTCGCCACAATGAAGATACAGAAGAAATTCACATATCAGCCCGCGGCAAGCGCTGACGTTCAGAACAATATATCCATGAAGATGATGGATATTATGATGCCTGCAATGTCTGCGTTCATAAGCTGGGGCTTGCCTACCGCACTTGCATTCTACTGGGTATATCAGAACATTCTCGGTCTTGCCCAGCAGATAGCGCTTTCAAAGATGTTCCCGATACCGAAGCTCTCGGACGAAGAAATAAGACGTTTGCAAAAGGAAGCGGAAAAGGAAGCGGCGGCAGCTAAAAAGGCTGAAGCGGCGGTGAAAAAGGAAAATGCCAATAAGCGTTCGCTGCATCATATTGACGACGACGAGGAATATATCCCGCGCAGAGCAGCCGATAACAGCATGGAGGATGACTCAAGACTTATAAAGAATAAGGAAAAGCCATCAAAGAAAAAGGGCTCTGCGATACAGCAAGCCGATATCAAGGAAGATAAAAAAGAAACAAACGACGAGGAAAACAAATAAATGAAGAAGGAATTCATTGCCACAGGTAAGACTGTGGATATGGCAGTTGCAGAGGGCTGCGCACAGATGGGAATAGCTCCCTCAAGCGTAAAGTACACTGTGCTGGAGGAGGCGAAAAAGGGCTTTCTCGGCATGGGCGCAACTCCTGCAAAGGTTAAAATAACTTACACCGTTCCCCCCGTTGAAACTGCTACGGAGTTTTTGAAAAAGCTGCTTGAAAATATGCAGCTTGATGCAAAGCTCTCTGTAAGCGAGGGCGACGACGAGGTAAGAATAAGCATCAGCGGAGAAGCGGCGGGCGTTCTTATAGGACACCACGGCGACACGCTCGATTCACTTCAGTACCTTACAAATCTTGCCGCAAACAAAAAGGACGGGCAGGACGACGAAAGACCTTATACAAGGATCGTTATAGATATTGAAAATTACAGAGCAAAGCGTGAGGAAACACTCAGAAGCCTTGCGCGCCGTACAGCCGAAAGAGTAAGAAGAACAAAAAGAAGCGTAACGCTTGAGCCTATGTCAGCTCAGGAACGCAGAATAATTCACTCTGAGGTGCAGAATATCGAGGGAATGACGACGTTCTCCGTAGGTCAGGAAAACAACCGTAAGGTAGTTGTATCTCTTGAAAAAAAGACTAAGGCGTAAGCCGTCTTTGCGAAAAAATGATAAATTCTCACAAGCCGTTTTAGGTTTGTGAGAATTTTTTATACGCTGATGCTTTGATAGATCTTTCTTCACCGTTCAGTAAGTGTCACACCCGCCAGCCCCCAAGTTGCAAAGCAACCGAGCGGATGTGACATATCAAAGCCTTGCTGTGATATTTGAAAATGTAATACCTTTTTACAATGATAAAAGACGTTACAGCCTTTCTTCACCCTTCAGCAAGTGTCACACCGCCCACCCCCCCAAGTTGCAAAGCAACTGGGCGGAGTGACACATCACAGCAAAGCTGTGATAATTGCCCCCCTACACAACGCAAAAGCCGCAGAAAGTTCTGCGGCTTTGTTTTTTAAAACGGTAATTTATTTTACAATGTCACCGTCAGTGCAGTGTACTGTATAATTGCCCGTATCGGCGTCCCAGTCTTCTCCTTTTTCCATAGCGTTCCACTGCGCTTTCGTTCCCTCAAAGGTTATGTTTTTCAGTTCGGTGCAGTAGTCAAATGCAGATCTGCCGATAGAGGTTACACTGCTCGGTATGGTTACGTTTGCAAGCAGCATACTATCACCAAATGCACACTGTCCTATGCTTGTAACTCCGTTGGGGATGATCACATCTGTGAATTTATATTGATCTGAGCCTCCCTTTGGATCGCAAAGTCCCCAGTCATCAATTCTCGTAACAGGCTTTCCGTTGTGCGTTTCGGGTATAACTATGATTTTGTCAGTGCAGGATCCTATATATGTAACGGCGTAGCTTTGACCGTCGCTGTTAAGGATCATTTCAAGCCCCTTGCTTTCTATCAGCTCAATTTTTCCGCAATCAGTGCATTTTCTGTCTACGTAATTATGCTGTTTCTTAATAGGAAGCTTTGTCTGTTCTGCAAGTATTTCGCCGCAAACGGAGCATTTCTTGCCGTTTGACAGACCCGTTTCCGTGCATGTTGCCGGCTTGCCCTGAATTACCTCTACTGTGTGGGCAACGGGGAGTTTTTCGATTTCGCTTTCGCCGCATTCGCATGTGCGGGTCTTTTCGCCTTCTTCGGTGCAAGTAGCGTTCTTCGTTACAGCCCAATCACCGAACGTGTGAGTGTGGGGTGGCACGGTTTCAACGGGTGCAGTTGTTGCGTCATCGATAGCTTTTGCTGTATCGCTTGATACTGCTGACGTGCTGCTTGGTGCTGTTGTTGCATCCGTTGTCTGCTTATCGTCGCTGTCGCACGAGGCAAAACAGAGAACGAGTGCAAATGTGAGTGCTAAAATTTTTGTAAGTTTTTTCATTTTTATCTCCTGAAAAAATAATATTTTATAATATTATATATCATAAGTTAAAAAATGTCAACCTAAAGTTATTAAAAATTACACCAAAAATATATAATATGAATGATGATTTTGGCAAAATAAAATATGTATTATCTTTCTTCATCGTTCAGTAAGTGTCACACCGCCCACCCCCCAAGTTGCAAAGCAACTGGGCGGCGTGACACATCACAGCAAAGCTGTGATAATTGCCCCCGCATAATACAAAAACCGCAGAAAGTTCTGCGGCTTTGTTTATTTACTTTAACAGCTGCGGCGTGTTATCTGGAAATTGTTCCGTCGATGCAGTATATTTTATAATACCCTGCATGTTCGTTCCAAGCACTCATTTCTTTGTCTGATTTTTCAATCGCTTCCCACTGTTCTACAGTTCCTTGGAAGTTTATCTTTTCAAGAGAGCGGCAACAGTAAAACGCCTCATCGGAGATGCTCACAACACTGGTTGGTATTGTTATGTCTTTAAGTGATGTGCACCACCCAAGCATAGAATCGCTGATATTTGTCAAACCGTTACCGATAACGACATTTGCCAGTGAAGAACATTCGTAAAATGCACCGTGCTCTATAGTTGTTACGCTGTCAGGAATTATTATACTTGTGAGAGAAGAGCATTTATAGAACGCTCTTTCCCCGATGCTTATAACACTATTGGGAATTGTAAGATTATTAAGGGAGGAGCACTCGTAGAATGCATTATCCGCAATTTTCTTAACACCGTATGATATTGTTACACTTTCAAGAGAGGTACAATTGTTGAACGCATCTTTGCAGATAGTCTCAACGCCTTTTCCGATGATAATACTTTTGAGTGATGTGCAATAACCGAACGTAGAATACTCTCCGATGTCAGTAACACTGTCGGGAATAGTTATGTTTGTGAGCTTTTCGCAAAAAGAAAACGCGCCTTTGCCGATAGATTTAACACTGTCAGGGATCATCAAGCTCGTAAGATTATAGCAAGAACTAAATGCATCATTGTAAATAACATTTGTACTGTCAGGAATTTCAAATGTGGGTGCGGAAATATCTATAACGTCATACAGAACGACGTACGGATTGTTTTTATTTCCGAGATATTTGCCGTTATTGTGTTCGTTGAATTTAAGTGATGGACAATCGCCGAACGCAAATGCTCCAACAATTGTAATGCTGTCGGGAATAATTATGCTTGTGATGTGAGTACAGTGTGCAAATGCATGGCTCTTGATCGCTGTGACAGGCTTTTCCTTATGAGTTGATGGGATCACTATTTCCGAGTCATAGCATGAGCCGATTCCTACGAGCGAGTAGCTTTCGCCATCATCATTGAGGATAAATTGCAGTCCCTCGTTTGCTTGAAACTCTGATCTTCCGCAAACGGTACATACTCCGTTTGAATAGCTGTGTCCCTTTGCGGCGATTTCGGTCTGTTTTACAAGTACCGCATCGCATACGGTGCATTTTTTACCATCTGTAAGACCTGCTTCGGTGCATGTTGCCGCTTTGCCTGAGATGACCTTTTCGGTGTGAGCGGCGGGTATCGTTTCGCTTTCAATTTCACCGCAGGTGCAGGTGCGTGTTTTTTCGCCATCTTCCGTGCACGTGGCGTTCTTTGTAACGTTCCAAGTGCCGAATGCGTGGGTGTGAGGTGCGGTATCAACGGGTGCATTTGTCGCATCGTCCGTTGCAGGTGCGGTATCAACGGGGGCATTTGTTACACCGTCTGTTGCAGGTTCAGTATCCGCGGATGTGTTTGTTGTGTTGTCCGTTGTCGGTGATGTGTCGTCGGGTACTGATGTTGCATCGCCTGAAACGGTTGTGCTGCTCGGTGCTGTTGCATTTGTTGTCTGCTTGTCGTCGCTGTCGCACGAGGCAAAACAGAGAACGAGTGCAAACGTAAGTGATAGAATTTTTGTAAGCCTTTTCATTTTTCTCTCCTTATGTATAGTTTTATGTGATATTATACACCTTAAGTTTAAGTTTGTTAACCTAAAAGTTCTTAAAACTTATACTAAAATATCATATAATATAAATAAAGGTTGGGTAAGGAGGGGTCAAAATGTCCGAAATCCTTAAAGAAATAGGAACGAGGATCTGTTTAAGACGGCGTGAGGTCGGCTTGACTCAGGAAAAATTGGCGGAACAAATGGACGTGTCCGTGCAGATGATATCAAATCTTGAGCGTGGAAACAAGGCTATCCGAATTGACAATCTTATAAAGCTGTGCGAGATATTGAATATAAGCAGTGACTATATTCTTACAGGCGTTCGTTCGCAAAGCGATATGTATCCTGTTGCCCAGGAGCTTCAGCATCTGTCTGAGGATGACAAAAGGCTTGCAGAGCTGATAATAAAGCGTTTGAAAAACGGATAACAGTAAAATTGGCAGAAAAAAACCTTATGACGTGTCTGTGTGACTTGTCATAAGGTTTTTATAATTTTTCATTTATCGGAGTGCTTTGAAATTAAATATATATTATCTTTCTTCACCGTTCAGTAAGTGTCACCCCGCCCACCCCCCCAAGTTGCAAAGCAACTGGGCGGCGTGACACATCACTGCTTTGCAGTGATATTGGATACGGTATCTTTTGATATCTTTTTTCTTTTTCTTATCGGCAGGGCGAGGACGACGACCATACCCATAACTATTGCCATTGCTATTTTGAATGTCAGAAGTCCGTAGTGGGATGCCTTTGCCATATCGTCCATAAAGAAATAGTAAGCCGTGTAATATATCGCCGAGCCGGGCACGAGCGGAATTATTCCGCACACCAAAAATACGGTCACGGGACATTTACGGATTATTGCGAATATCCGCGAGTAAAGGACTATTGCGAGCGTTGCGAAGAACGTTGCGAATACTGCCCCGATGAACGGCTCGCAGGCGTAGTAAACGAGCCAGCTTACGATACCGCCGAAGCCGCAGAAGAAATACTGCTTTATCGGTACTGAAAAAAGTATGCAGAATGCGACTGTTCCGACAAATGCGGCTATTGCCTGAAATAAGTATTCCAAAAATATATTCATACCGCACCGCCTATATTATATTCAAAAAGTGTAAAAGGAGCGTTGTTGCTCCGACTCCGATAGCAATTCCCATTGCCACGAGCAAAGCATCGATTATCCTTACCGCGCCTGAAATATAGTTGCTTGCCGCAATATCGCGTATTGCGTTTGTGAACGATACTCCCGGAACAAGCGGCATCAGGCAGCCTATCATTACTCTGTCCATATCGCCTGCTATGAACGATGTGAAAATTGCGGCGATAACGGTAAGCGCGGCGCTGCAAATTATATTCGTAAGCAGTCTTGACAGCTTTTTTTCATCAAGGTATACTGCCGTTGCGAAAAACAGAAATCCGACGAAGAAGGCAACGAGCGCATCTGTGAACGAGCCGCCGAACGTATAGCAAAGTCCCGCTGATGCAAGCGCAGAGCCGATCATTCTGACAACGGGCGGCAGCGCCCTCATGCTTTCTATTTCGCAAAGGCGTGAAAACGCATCGTCAACATTCGGATACTTGCCCTGCTCAATATCGCGCGACAGCGTATTTACCGCATCGAGCTTTCCGAGGTTTGTCGATATTAAAGGTATTGATCTTATCCGTATGTAATCGTGGCGCTTTGGCGTATTTATTCCGCGCGTACAGTCGCCGCTTGTGATAAATATTCCGTTTGCGACGGTGAACACCTCAAAATCACGCACTCCGTAAGAACGCATTATATGGCTGATGGTTTCCTCTATTCTGACTATATCGGCACCTGACTGAAGCAGTATTTTACCTGCGTATGATGCCATATCTATTATCTTTGAAAGGTTTTCCTGCATTATCTGAGCTTCCTTCTTATTTCGGTAACTGCCCCGACGATCATTTCCCGCGCGGAGTCCTCGGAAAAGCACATAGGCGATGATGGGTCATTCACGGGTGTCAGTATGACATTTTCTCCGTGTGTGCTGTAAGTGCATACGATGCCGCCGTTTTTGCGGATAAGCACCGTTTCCCCGTCGTCTGCGTAATTCTGTCGATGGATAATGTAAAGGCTTCGGCTGTCCTTACACAAAAATCCGAAAAACTCGTTGACAAATCGGTAGCACGCAAAATCAAACGACAGCAGATTATCAGCCGTTACAGCTGGACCTGAGTCGAAAATGCGCGATACGACAGGGATCTTCCCCGGGGCAAATTCGGGAGAATATTCGATGTAATTCTGCGCGTAGCCGAATACCAGCGCGTCTGCCGAAACTGAATAATACTCAGCTATCTGCGCGATAAATTTGCGGTATGAGCAGCTTTTTCCCGATCTCCAATCGGATATTGACGATTTGGGAATGTTGAGGTAACGCGCTAAATTCACCTGCTGACGCTCGTCGCTGTCGATGAGGTGAAGTATCGTTTCAAGCGTTTTATCCATAACTTTTCTCCTGTATAGAGGAATTTAAGCAGAAAAACGAACAAATGTTCGGAATAGTTAGAATAATTCCAATTTTTCTATTGACAAAATTGCAATTTTGTGGTATAATATGCACATCATCAAGGGAAGGGTGATGGCATAGCGGTGTGTGCGGCGTTGTTCGGCTTTATTTGCTTATGTACGCTTATATCCCCTTTTTAAAGTGATATACACCTATATTATACCATATTATGCCCCCAATGTCAACTGCTTTTTGCAATATAGGGGGGCAGGAGTGTTAAAGGAGGATGTGAATGTGTGAATACTGCTTGTCGTCACCGTGTCTGTCGGGCTGTCCGATGGAAAGTGACGACGATGAAAAAAATACGAACAAATGTTCGTTTTGCGGTAGCTTTTTTGACGAAGATGACGGAGTTGTGACCGACAGCGGCGCTTTTTGCGATGATTGTATTGAAAAGCTCGACATAGAGGACATTTTGCAGATAGCGGGAGCAGACTCCGTGAAGGAGCTTATATCAAGCATAGCGTGAGGTGGAATTGAAAAGGATCACAAACGGCAAAAGATTTCTGCAATCGGTGGACAGATACGTTGACGCGTGCAAGAGCGAGGATCGCTTGCCGAACCTTGCGGGCTTTCTTCGCTTTGCCGAAATGACGCTGAGCGAATACAGCGCTGCCTGCGAAAGATTTCCCCGCCAGGCTGAGCTTGCTCAGGCATCGTTTGAGGATGAGGCGCTCAACTCAGGCACGAAAAAAATATCGGCGTCCGTTCTCAATCTGTATCTGAAAAGCCGTTTCGGGTACGGAAGCGACGAAAAGAGCGACCAGGACGGCGCGCTTAACGTAATATGCGATCATTCCGACGGTGAGGACGAATGAAAACTCTTTACTTAAAGGGTGTTCCGAATGAAAAGCAAAAGCAATTTTTTGCTTCAAAGACGCATTACACAGCTTACGGCGGCGCAAGAGGCGGCGGCAAAAGCTGGGCATTGAGGCGAAAGCTCGTTCTTTTGTGTCTGAGGTATGCGGGAATACGGTGTCTTATCATAAGACGGAGCTTTCCCGAGCTTCAGTACAATCACATTCTGCCCTTACGTGCGGAGCTTGGAAGCTGTGTTTCATATTCGGAAAGCGGTAAGTGCTTCAAGTTCCCGAACGGCTCAGTTCTTAAGCTGGGCTATATGGCGGACGATGGAGATACCTTGCAGTATCAGGGACAGGAGTACGACATAATCGCTCTTGACGAGGCAACACAGCTTACCGAGTACCGTTTTGCCGCGCTTAAGGCGTGCTTGCGGGGAGCAAACTCATTTCCGAAAAGAATGTATCTTTCGTGCAATCCCGGCGGCGTCGGTCATGCCTGGGTAAAGCGTTTGTTCATAGACAGGCGTTACAATGACGGCGAAAACCCTTCTGACTACTCGTTTATTCAGGCGACAGCGTATGACAACACCGTTCTTATGGAAAAGGACCCTGAATACATACAGCGTCTTCGCTCCTTGCCGAACGATCTGCGCGCCGCGTGGCTCGATGGCAGATGGGATCTGTTTGAAGGGCAGTTCTTTCCGCAGGTGCAGTATGATACGCACGTTGTAAAAGCGTTTGAATTTTCAAGGAGAGTCAACCGCATAGGCGGTCTTGACTACGGCTTTGATATGCTTGCGTTCGTATGCCTTGCATGTGACGAGATAGGCAACGTCTACGTTGAAAGAGAATATTACAGATCAAATCTTACGTTATCACAGGCGGCAGAGCATATAGCGCAGGTATGCCGCGGACTGCACGTTGACTATATCGCCGCAAGCCCCGATCTGTGGAACAGGCGGCAGGACAGCGGTCTGTCGGGCTTTGAAATAATGTCGTGCGCGCCGTCTATGCCGTCGCTCATACGGGCTGACGATCGAAGGATACCCGGCTGGCGAGCCTTGAGAGAGTATTTTCAAAACGGCAAAAACGGTGTTCCGCGTCTGCGGTTTTTCGATACCTGCCCTGAAACTCTGCGGTGCATAACATCATTGACGTACGATAAGACAAAAGCGGAGGATGCCTCGTCATTTCCTCACGAGATAACGCATCTGCCCGAGGCTCTGCGATATGCGGTAATGTCACGCATAGAAAGAGCAAGTAATGAAAAAGAGGAATATCTGGCAAGAAAACGGCGTTTTGAAAGCCGCTTTGACATAGCGAACTACTGATAAACGCCATATATTCATGGAGGATGAATGGACAACAAAACAAAAGCGTGGGAGCAATATCAGGCGGGTATTGAATACAAAAGGCGTATCGGTCTGTATACCGCCGTGCGTGAAAACGAAAGGTTTTACAGGGGCGATCAATGGAACGGCGTGAACGCCAACGGTCTGCCGACGCCTGTGTTCAACATCATAAAGCGTATCGTTTCGTATATGATAAGCACATCTATGTCACAGTCGGTGAGCATAAATTACAGCGACGATTCGCTTATGACGGTGGATGACCCCGAGCTTAAGGAAAAAATATCAAAGGGAATTGAGCTGCTGAACAAAAATGCATCGTACAGAGCCGACAAGGACAAGCTGGAGGTGCTTTTGCGTCAGGGTATGCTCGATGCGGCAATATCGGGCGACGGTGTGTTTTATTCATATTGGGACCCCGATGTAAAGACAGGTCAGATGTATACGGGAGATATAAAAACGGTTCTGTGCGACAATACGGAGCTTTTCGTATCGAACGTAAACAGCCGTGATCTTCAAAAGCAGGCTTACGTTATGCTTTCGGGCAGAGATACCGTTGAAAATCTCCGCGCGGAAGCCGAGGAGAATGGGGCATCAAGGGCGGAATGCGCAAGGATAGTTGCCGACACGTCCGACGGGGCAAATGCGGGCGAAATGTTCGATATTGAAAGCGAAAACGATGAGTATGCAACGTATCTTATAAAATTCAGCCGTGACGAAAACGGCTTTGTCGTATGGGAAAAGGCGACTCAGAGCCTTATCATCAAAACGGGCAAAACAACAATGACGCGTTATCCTGTAGCATATTTTTCGTGGGAGAATGTAAAAGGCTCGTTTATCGGCAATTCTCCGATAAGCGCCCTTATACCGAACCAGAAGTATATAAACAAGGCATACGCTATGGTGATGAAGCATATGACCGACACTGCCTTTTCAAAGGTGGTGTACGATAAAACTCTCATCCCCGAATGGACGAATGAGGTAGGGCAGGCTATCGCCGTGAAGGGCGGCGACGTTCATCAGGCGGCGGCTACGATCGGCGTCGGCACGATGCAAAGCGGATTTCTTGACGTTATAAATCTTACGATGATGCACACAAAGGAGCTTATGGGCGCGACCGATGCGGCGCTCGGCGAGGTCGATCCTGACAATACCTCTGCCATACTTGCCCTGCAGGAGTCATCAAACATACCGCTTGAGAGCATAAGACAAAATCTTTACGCATGCGTTGAGGATATTGCGTTGAACTGGGTGCAGATGATGCTTGAGTATTACCCGAAGGAAAGACTCGTTCCGTACGAGGAAAACGGCAAGGGCTGCTCTGAGTCTATGCCCGATGCGCAGATCTTCAAAAGCTCGCTTATAAGAGCGAGAGTTGATGTGGGCGCGGGAACGAAGTATTCTCAGATACTGTCCGTAAATACGCTTGACAAGCTCTTATCGGGCGGATATATCGCTATCGAGGACTACCTTGAACGCCTTCCCGACGGTATCATAAACGATAAGCAGGGGCTTATTGAAAAGATCATAAAGGACAAAAAGGAGATAAAGGAGCAGACCGTAAATGCAGGATAATATACAAAACGAAAGATTTTCAAATGAAACCGAGGAGTTTTACGAAAAATATCCGACAGTAGACCTTGACGACATTCCCAAAAGCGTATGGGAGAGCGTGAAGGGCGGAAAAAGCCTTTCAGATGCTTACGGCGAGCATAGCAGCCGTATGGAAAGGATACAAAGACAGAACGAGGAAAACAGACAGCGTTCAACGGGTACTGTAACATCTCACAACGGCAAACGCTTTACATATACGGAAAGCGATGTGAGGAATATGACACGTCAGCAGATACGCGAAAACTACGATGCCATAATCAAAAGCATGCAAAAGGGCACCTTTGCAGGCCGTTGATATAAAGATCCGAGGCACAGCCTCTTTATATAGATAATTTTAAAATAAGAAAGGAAAAATAATTATGCCAATAAGAAGCTTTATACCTGATCTCTGGAGCGAAACACTTTACAAGGCTCTGGACAAGGAATACATTGCAGTAAAGAACTGCAGCAGAGAATTTGAGGGCGACGTCAAGACGAAGGGCGACTGCGTGAAGATCGTCGGACTCAATCCCATATCCGTATTTGACTATGTGGCAAATACCGATATGCAGGCTCCCGCGGAGCTTTCCGATAACACTCGCACCTTGAACATCACACAGGCAAAGGCGTTCAACTTTATCGTTGACGATATAGACAACGCCCAGGCGCTTCCCGGACTTATGCAGGAGGCTATGCGCCTTGCCGCAAGCGCTCTTTCAGACGTTGCGGACAAATACGTTTACAGCCTTCATTCCGAGGTCGCATCGGAAAACACGCTGACTGCCGATGCTTTGACGAAGGAGGGTGTTGTGGACTTTCTTCTTTCCGCGCGCCAGAAGCTCCTTGAAAGAAACGTGCCCGGCAACGAGGATATAATCCTTGAGGTATCGCCCGCCGTAGCATCCCTTATAACAAAGGCGCAGATACTCAGCGGTACGAACAACGAGCAGGCGCTCGACAAGGGCTGTATAGGCAAATTTCTCGGATTTAAAATATATGTTTCCAATAACGTATTTTCGTCCGAGGGAGTATACAAGTGCTTTGCGAGAACGAAAAGAGCCATCGCGTTTGCCGAGCAGATAAACGAGGTCGAAGCATACCGACCTGAAAGCCGCTTTGCAGATGCCGTAAAGGGCTTGCATCTGTACGGCGCGAAGATCGTATACCCCAATGAGCTTTTGCTCCTCAACATAACGCCCGCCGCGGAGGGCTGATAAATGACGTACGGGCAGGTATTTGACCTTGCCGCAGCTTACATAAGCGAGGATGCGGACGCTGTTGATTTTTCCGAATTGGCAAGACGCCTGCCGCCTCTTGTGAAAAGCGTTGTGACTGAGCTTATACCGCTTGATAAAATATTAACGGAAGGCAGCGGCAAGACATATAATAACGATTGGGAGAGCATTGATGCGGAAGATGATTTCCCCCTGTGCTGTCAATGCGCAAGCCTGTGTGCCATCAGACTCGGAATACTGCTTATAGCCGATGAAAACCCTGCTCTTGCGGGATTTCTGAATACGGAATACGTAAGAGTCAGACAAGAAGCCATAAGAAGCGTTCGGGCAACGCTTGAAGACATAACGGACGTTTATTCCGATTAAGGAGGTACTGTGGCACTTTTTAAAAAAACGCCCTCAAATCTTATGACGGTCAGCGCCTTTGACGGTGTTGACTGTACAAAAAAAGTAAGCGGGGCAATATCCTCAGCGCAGTATATGCGTAATTTCCGCATAACATCGGAAGGTAAGCTGAAAAAGCGGTACGGCTACCGCGCCGTCATAAAGAGCCCCGATATAAAAAGCGTGTATGTATTCGGCAGTGTGATACTTTACCAGCGTGAAAGCACTGTATACGCCTGTGATGAAAACGGAACGGTGATACGTGAATATGAAATGCAGTCCGATGAACCGTTTTCGTATTTCACCTTTGCAAACAGAGCGTATATCGTATCTGAAGATATGGTTGCTTATTATCACAACGGTTGGTTTTCAGATGCCGAAGCGTATATTCCGACAGTTGCCATCGCCGCTCCGAACAGCGGCGGCGGCACTGTTCACGAATCGCTCAATCTTTTGTGCAATAAGGCGAAAATAACGTTTTCTCCAAACGGAAACGGCGGAGATTTCGTTCTGCCGAGCATTGCCAAAAGCGTTATAAGCGTGACGGAGAACGGCTCGCTCTTAATAGATCAGGATTACCAATACGATGAAAAAACACATACGCTGAAGATGTCATATATTCCGGAAGGAAGCGTTGCGGAAAGCCTTTGCGTGACATTTGAAACGTATGATGAAAAAAAACCGTCAGACCTTTTGTACGGAAGGGATTTTTGCTTGTACGGCACAAGCGTTGACAGCCGTGTGTTCTTCTACGGCGGGGACAACGTGATATACTATTCTGATATAACAGCGCAGGGAGCAGACCCGCTTTATATCCCTGCGGAAAACTATATAACCGTCGGTGACGGCGGCAATGTGACGAGCCTTATAAGGCATTATTCCACCCTTTGCGTGTTCACCGACAGGGACGCGTGGTACATTACCGTATCAAGCGTCGATTACGACGGATATGACAGGCCCTCATTTCCGATATTCCCCCTCAATGCAAAAGCAGGCTGTGTAAGAGGGGGCGGCGCTCTGGTCGATAACTGCCCTGTGACCGTTAACGGAACGGGTGTTTATAAGTGGGTATCGACAACGGTGAGGGACGAAAGAAACGCAAAATGCATATCCGATAAAATATCTCCGCTTTTGTCAGGGCAGTTTTTGCAGAATTGCAAAGTGTGCGATCTTGAATGCTATAAGGAATTATGGATATACGCAGGCGGTATAGCGGCGGTATACGCGTACTCCTCGGAAAGCTGGTATTTCTTTGACGGAATAGACGCTCTTACCGTTTTGCAGTATCAGGACGAGGCGCTGCTTCTGAAAAACGACGGAATATACGTATTTGATCCCGATGTATACACAGATGACGGCGAAACGTATAAGGCGATATGGCAAAGCGGCTTTGCCGATTTCGGATATCTCAGACGGAAGCACTTATACAGACTGTACGTTTCAATGCTTCCCGAAACGAACAGCCGCATTACAGTCACTCTTGTGCCGAATAACGCAGAAAGGGTGACAGTCGGCAAAAACGGTGAGTTTTCAAACCCCGTTTTCGACTTTACCTGCATTGATTTTTCCAATTTCACATTTGAGTGCGAGGGCAGGCCGAATCTTCAAAGACACCGCATAAGACTGCGTAGATTTGACAGCTTAAGACTCGTTATCGAATGCTCCGAGCCGTCCGCCAGGGCAACTGTCGAAAGGGTGGTGCTTCAATGAACGGCGAGCAGGAGCTTGAACGCATCGCCCTTTGCTCAGAGCGTCACGAAATACAGATACGCTCCTTACAGCATCAGATAAATGATATCAAGAGCATAACAAAGGAAATAAGGGATATGGGCGAAACGCTCATAGTCCTCACAGGAGAGCTGAAGCATACGAACGAAAGCCTTAAAAACCATAATACGAGGATAACCGATCTTGAAAACGTGCCAAAATCGAGGGTGAACACCGTTGTAAGCTCCGTGCTTACAGCCGTCACGTCGGCGCTGATCGGCTATGCATTGGCTCACCTTTTCGGAATTTAGGAGGTGATAAGCACTTTGAGTACAGAAGGCTTTTTTACATGGGAAGCCATAGCAACATTTGCAGGAGCGTGCAGCGCCGCAACGGTGATAACGCAGGGACTGAAGCTCCTTACAGATAAATTGCCGCTGCGCATTCCGCCCCGTCTTATATCATACATTGTCGCAGTTCTGCTGCTTTGCGCGGCAACATTTTTCACAGGCTCATCAAGCGTCGAGGCATATATATTATGCTTCGTTAACGGCTGCGCGGTCGCACTTGCCTCAAACGGCACGTACGAGCTTGCAAGCGATATAACAAGACAGATCAAGGGAGGTAAGAATGAAGATAACACTTGATCCCGGTCACAGCAGACTGTCCAACCGAGGAGTTGATCCTGCCTATTACGAGGGAACGAGAATGTTTTCTCTGGCAGGCTTTTTGAAAGAGGAGCTTGAAAAATACAACGATGTTACAGTACAGGTGACAAGAAAGACGCTTGACGACGATCCGAGTCTTGCGCAAAGAGGAAAAATGGCAAGGGATTTCGGCTCAGAGCTGTTCATATCGCTCCATTCAAACGCCGCGGGCAGTGAAAAGGCGTGCGGTGTGTCGCTTTACCGATCGGTGAAGCTGGAGGATTCGGAAAGACTTGCCCACCTTCTTGCAGACGGAGCTGTTTCTGTCATAAATGAAAAAACGGGCATAACGTACAAGCGTGGTGTGAAAACGAGAACGTACGATGAAAACGGTAAAACATACGATTATTACGGTGTTATACGCAATTCTGTCGGCGGAAGCGTTAAGTATTCTTACATAATCGAGCACGGCTTTCACACGAACAAAAAGGAATGTGAATTTTTGCAAAGCGACGATAATCTTAAAAGCCTTGCAATAAAGCACGCTGAAACGATAGCTCAATACTTTTCCTTAACGAAAAGACAGGAAAAAAAGCCCGATACCGAATACACCGTCAAAACGGGCGATACGCTGAGCAAGATCGCAAGAATGTATAATACCGATTACAGAAGCCTTGCAAAATACAACGGTATACAGGACCCTGACAGAATATACACAGGGCAGGTGATAAAAATACCGTTTGAGCAGTCTTATGACGGGGTAATACGAAAGGGCGATACCGTAAGGCTCAAGGACAGCGCAAAAACGTACTACCCGGGCGGCAAGAGCTTTAAGGATTGGGTGCGGCAATACGATTTCACCGTCGGCAAGACCGTTGATTCAAAGGGCAGAGAGGTCTTTAAGGGCGGTGACAAATGCGTTCTTTTAGGTGAAAAGATAAACCGCAAAACGCAGAAGACCGAGCCGTCAATAAACACCTGGTGCAGCATTGAAAATCTTGATAAGATAAACTGAAAGGATATATAATTTGGCAATAGATAAATTAAATAAAAGCCTTGATATTATTTCCTCATTGCCGACCTGCCCGTCATCTCCGCAGTACAGCGCAGATGCGCTTAAGGCGGAGTTTGACAAGGCGGGAAATATCATAAAGGAATATATAAACAGCTCTCTCATACCCCAGATTATGAGCGAGCTTGCCGATACCGTTATAGGAGAGGGCGGATATAAATATATCCCGTGCAGAACGCTTTTATGCTCGTATACGCATAGCGGCAGCTATACGTTCAATACATCGGAATACCCGTCGTTTACGGGAGTGTACGATGTGGTCCTCATAGGAGGCGGCGGCAGCGGCTATTGCGGAAATGACGTAAGCTACGGCGGAGGAGGCGGCGGCGTCACCGTTCTTAACGGCGTGAGAATGGACGGAGAGTATTCCGTAACAGTCGGAGCGGCGGGAAAGAGCAGCGAAAATCCCTCATCCGAAAATGACGGCGGCACAACGACGATAATTTCTGAAAATGACGCATACGAAATTATAGCCTTTGCCTTTGGCGGCGAGGGCGGAGATATATATACGCCCAACGCAAGAAGCGGCGGTATAGGCGGCGCAAACGCGATAAGCCCCGATGGCGTAAAGCAGTACGGAGCAGGCGGCGACTGCTACGGCTACGGAAGCGGAGCCGCAGGCGCATCACTCAACGATGACGTAAGAGCAGCGAGCGGACACGGAGGCGGCGGCTGGGGCATACATCCGGGCACAGACGGAGCTGTATTCATATACGGCTATACACGACGGGAGGAATAAATGTCATCATATAATAAAAACTCAAAATCATATAAAAGCTATGAGATGCTGACGCAGCTTCTCAGCTCGGACAGAAAGGAAAACATCGACAGGGTATACGATGCGTTAAGACAGCTTACCGAAAGCGACTATCAGGCAAAGGCCTCTCAAAGCGGACAGGATTACGCAAAGGCAAGAGATACCTTGGCGAAAAACAGAGCGAAATCCGAAAAGTACCTCAATTACTTTATAAATGAGGGCGGATATGCCGACAGCGGAACAGAAGCTGATGCAAGGCTCAAGCAGGAGTTGAATTACAAGAACAACGTAAGCCAGCTCGATATGCAGGAGCAGAACGCAATACAGGAGCTTGAAAGAGAAAAAGCAGAGCAGCTTTTGCAAATAGAGAGCGAAAGAGCCGAAAAGCACGCGCAGGCTGACTCCGAAATAGCAGAGCAGGAGTATAAAAACGAGCTTTTGCAGATAGAAAAGGACAAACAGGAGCTTGATGAAAAAAAGTACGCAAGTACTGTGAATAATTCATCGTCCTCATCGTCCTCATCATCCTCATCTTCCTCAGGCTCAGGCGGCGGATATTCGTCTGGCGGCGGCAGTAACGCATATTATGCGGTAATGTATAACGATGCTATGCGAAAGCTGGCAGAGTGCAAGACGGCGGACGATGTGCAGGTCATATACGACGGACTGACGGGAACGAATACGGAGCATTCGGAAAGCCTTTACGGCTCGTTTTACACAAAGCTGCTGGCAGATGTCAGAACAACTCTGCTTGAAAAGCGCGAGTCTGAAAACTACGAAAAAAAGGTGCAGGAGCTTTGCCAGATGTTTCTTCGCCCCGGGGCAAGAGCTCAGGAGATGTTCATAAGAATGTATCACGAGGCATCTATGACGTCAACGAGCCAATATACGCCCGCTCAGGTAGAGGAGGCGTACCGCAGAGTCGCCAGAATATACTCGTAAGACAGACGAAAAAAAGACGGCTCATTTATGGAAATAATTCCTAAAATGAGCCGCCCCATATGTTCTTTATAATATTTCTGTAGGGGACGATGCCTCGGCGCCCCGTTTTACTGCGATGCTGCACAGTCAATAATATGCACGGTATTTATTAAGGTCTCATACGGTTTTGCTTTGTCTTTTGGACAAGAGCTGAGATGTAAAACCGCCGATATCGACGGTTAACTGCTTTCAAGAATCAGCACTGTTTTTTGTTTATTGGCTCAATTCTTATATCCTCCCGGTTCAGCAGGGTATCATAGTTGACCTGTAGCACATCGGCCAGATATACAAGCTCTATGTCGGTGACGAAGCGCTTACCGGCCTCTATACGCTGAATAGCGTTTTTGTCCACATCCAGTCCGTGGAGTTGAAGTTGCCCGGCGAGTTGGTTTTGGGAAAGTCCGGCGGCTTTGCGTAGGGCGGCAATATTCCTGCCACAGATGTTGTTACCTCCGCTTCTGGCCTTATTTATAAACATTGCCCCATCCCTTTCAGCATAAATTCATAATTTTGTGACATTTACTACTTGTCATTTTAAATATTTTATGCTAAAATTATAGCACGGATGACATTCAGTGAATGTCATCCCGAGTAAAAATGAAAGGGGCTTTATCTATGCCTTATTGTCAAAACTGTGGTACAGAAGTGAATGGAAACTTTTGTGCAAATTGCGGTGTCCGGATCGGGTCTGTTGCACCTACCGCGCCGGAGCCGGTCATCCATACGGGCGTGGAAGTCAAACCGAGATACGGTACCGGATCGTTGGTGCTTGCCGGTTATTTGGGCTTCACTTTCCTTCTGACGTCCCTGATAATCATAATTACCGTTGCGGTGGTATCTAATGAGGGACGCTACTACTCTGGCCTTGGCCTTGGTGATTGGCTTGGCTTAATAGTGGGCGAGGTCTTCGTGCTTGCTATCGCATTCCTGTGCTATCTGCCCGGTATTCTTTCCATCCGTAAGCGCTCTCCCGAGGGAATGGCAATGCAAACGTTCTGGTCGTTTTTCCGTAAGAGCCTGTTATTTCTTATTTGCTGGGCTATTACTCTTGTAGGATGCGTTTATATCATCGGTCTTTTCTTTGGGGTATGGAGATTGGGCTTGTGGGCATCTAAACCCAATGAACACGAGTACACTGCTTTTGTGAATGGCAAAAAGATCCCTGTCGTCAGATATTATGATGATTTGCCCGACTATGGCGCAACTGGAAAGTACATATATCGAGATGCAAATGGCGAATTTTACCGCCCGTAAAACAAATAAAAGGCTGAATCACTGTTAAAAAATTGCTGAGTACTATCGGTCGTGGCTACGCAGCTATGCCTGACCGATGTCAGTGCGCCATCAAATATACGGGGTGTTGTGACAAAAAGTGTACGGACGGCACAAAAACACCTCTATGGCAGGCAATATCAGATCTTAAGCGATAAACTGACTTCGTTTTTCAAGCGGGGTCAGTTTTTTTGATTTGGATACGATCGTTGTTGCGGAAGCGAATGTACTCGCCTATGAGATGCGAGGTTCCTTGTAGGTTTTCAACTTCGTGCGATAAATGCATTCTGTTTTGAGGATAGAGAAGAAATTTTCCGCCGTTGCTTTGTGTTGATATACGAAATACCGGTTGACCGTTTTTGATCACGATGAAATTGTGTATTTGCTCTTTTCCGAAGCCCAACTTCGCTCCTATTTCTGCTCTCGTATTTCCTTCGGATTTTAACCGCAATTATTGTCTTGGCAAAAAAATTCCTCCTATGGCAGATATTTATATTCTGCTATAGGAGGGTGTTTTTTTCAATTGTCCGTTTTTAACGGACTTTTACAAGTCGTAGGAAAGGTTTTTGCCTTTTATAAACTTAAGATGCCTTCATACTGATGTCGGTAGCGGTCATATTTGCATTATATGCCCATACGCCGAAATATCCGCCGTCGCTGACTACCGCTGAGCCTGAGTATACGATCTTTCCGTCGTGATCCGTTACGACAGCCTGATCGTATTCCTCGCTCAAATGAATACTGCAAAGCATATATTCATCGCCGTTTGATTTATACATATAGAACTTTATCACGTCCTCGGTATCAACTACAACGAGCTTGTGCGCTGTTGAAAAATCCTCGGGGACCGTAATGTACGCAGGTCTGTAATTCCAGGAATATCTGTCGCCGCCTCTGCCGAAGAACAGGCAAGCCTTGTTCGTTTCGTTGAATGCAAGGTATATACCGCCCTCCTGTCTTGCCGTGCTGCGTCTTTCGGGAAGTCTTACGCCGACGAAGGCTGCGTCCGTTTCGTATGATGAGCCGCCCTTGCCGTTTGACGAAAGCGTCAAATGAAATTCAAACTGATCATACTTTTCGCCGTGCATATACTGCTTCTTCATTGAAAACGTTGAGTTTGAGGCTTCCTGTTCAAGAAGAACGGTTGAATTTTCGGCGATCACCGCGGTATCACTTGCGGGTGTTTCGTATATTTTGAGCATAGAGGGGTTCGGCAGTGTTTCGGGATTCGGTCTGTATGCGCGAACAAAATTGTGTATCGGCTCTGTAAACGGCTGAGGACCGAGCGAGCCGTTGATCCTTATATCAGAGCCGCCGTCATATCTTTTGTTCGTTCCCGCGCACAAAAATACGTGTCCGGGATTGCCGTTTTTGTCGGGATTTACGAATACTATGTCGCCCGCGCGGAGCGATCTTACGCTGTCGATCTGCTCAAAATCGTGCTCCTCAAAATATCTGTAAAGGTTAAGACCGTGGCGGAAATCCTGATCTATATAGCCTGCGCGGAAAAGTATCCAGCCTACGAGTCTGTCGCAGGCAACGTATTTTTCCTTGGGATTGATAGCTGTTGCGGTATCAAGCGTGCGCCAGTTTATAGCGGGATTTATCTCAGCATCGCCGTATTTGAAGCCCATGTCGCGTACAAAGTCCGCAACGACCTTGCCCTCTGCCATAAGTCTGTCAACAAGCTCCTTGTATGTAGGCGGCGTCCAGTTATCTACTACCGGCTCTTCGGCATCTGTCTGCGGTATTGTTTCTTCGATCGATGTCGCAGGCTCTGCTGATGTTTCCGATACGCTTTCTGTGCAGGAGAGCATTAAAGCTGCGCAAAGCAAGCATACGGAGCGTAATAAAAATTTCTTCATTTCATATTTACCTTTGCTGTGTATTTGGAAAAATTCCTTGACAAGAATTATACACTACACAAGGCTTCTTGTCAATAGGAGAAAAAGAAAAATCAGCCGTAGTGCTGCGGAAGAAAATACCGCAGATATCCGTTTCGGATGATCTGCGGCTGATATGCTATGCGGTTATCAGTATTTTGCCTGCCCCATAAGGAACGAATAAATAAACCTGTAAAGATGCTCGGGATTTTCCTTGAAATTATCCGCCATACGCTCAGCTTGAAATTCCGTTTCGGCGTTCACGGTAACGCTTATCTTTCGCTTGCCCTTTCTTGTTATCGAAAGGGTAAGGTCAAATGTTCCGTCGTCGTTCGGTACTGTGCGTGAGGATACCTTCGTTTTCGTTTTGTCAAATTCAAGGAATAAAAGGGCGTGCCTTATTCCTCTTTCACGCACATAGCCTGCAATGTCGCTTTTAAGGGTGTTTGCGACAAATTCGCCCGCGGGCGTTATTTCATACGCTCCGTCTGAGCTTTCGCATATCAGCTTTGACGATTTAAGCTCCTCAAACTGATCCATAAAGTCAAAGTTGCTCACAAAATCGTCCTGGAGAACTATATCGTTTATCTGCGTATATTTCAACGGGCGGTCAACGTGATCCATAAGAGTGAGTATATAAAGGCGGATATCGCCCTTTTCTGTCAGCTTCATTTCAATATCTCCATTGGGTTTCAGAAAAAAATGATTTGTTTTAAAACAATTAATATTTGGCGGCGTTTTACGGTATATCCTCTGCCGTGATAACAATTCTATCATAAAAAAATATGAATATTCAATATCTTGCCGTGAATTTAGTAAATTTTTTTTAAATAACTATTGACATCTTTAAAAAAAATGTTATAATACATATAATGAACAAAGCAAAAAAGAGAGGCAGGCATCCATTCGTATGGCAGATGTAAATGACATATCTCTTGCCCGCACCGGTGATGACGGTGCATTCGGCAGACTTATGGCAGAATATTCGCCTCTTATGGTCTGTCTTTGCTCACGCTTTTATAATGACGGCTTGCACGGCGTAGGTCTTGACGACCTTATGCAGGAGGCGAGTATAGCGTTTTATCACGCTATATGCACGTATTCTGAGGGAAAGCACACCACGTTCGGCCTGTATGCGAAGATATGTATAAAAAATGCATTGGTGTCGTATATGCGTAAGCACCCGTCGTTTGAGCAGTCATCTCTTGAATTGGAAAAGGCAGAGGAAACACCGTCAGGCGAGCTTGATCCGCTTGATACGGTAATATCCGCGGAGCAGCTTTCGTTTCTGAAGCAGAGGATAAAGTCGCTTCTGACCGAGTATGAGCATAAGGTGTTCGTCCGCTATGCAAGCGGCAGGACCGTAAAGCAGATCGCGTCGGAGCTTGATGTTTGCGAAAAGTCCGTATACAATTCAATAGCGAGAGTGAAGAGCAAACTCAAAAGGCTGATCTGATATTATGTCCCGGTAGTTTAATGAGAGCGTTGATTTTCAAAGGTGGCGGTCAGAATCCGTCCGGGGGCAAAAAATTTATATCCATATTTTAAAGCGAGGTACCAAAAATGTACGAAGACAAGACACTGGTTTGCAAGGATTGCGGACAAGAATTCATTTTCTCAGCAGGCGAACAGGCTTTCTATGCTGAAAAGGGCTTCCAGAACGAGCCGCAGAGATGCAAAGCTTGCCGCGATGCAAAGAAAAACGCAGCAAGAGCCCCCAAAGAGCTTCACACAGCAGTATGTGCTAAATGCGGCGGCGAAGCAAAAATTCCCTTTGTTCCCAGCAATGACAAGCCTGTATACTGCAGCGACTGCTTTGCAGAGATAAAGAAAAATTCTGCTGAATGAGTTTTTTAAATGCGGGATGCCAACGGCATCCCGTTATTTTATTTTTTTGAATTGACAAAGCAGTATCTGATGTGGTATAATGACAGAACATTGAAACGTAAGGAGACGACGTGATGAAAAAAATATTTCTTTCTTCCATGGCGCTCGTTCTTGCCGCATGTACGTTATCTGCGTGCGGCGGTACGGAGGCGCAAAGTGAATTACAGCAGACGGAAGCTCAGACACAGGCTCAGACGGAAGCTCAGACAGATGCGCAAACAGAGCCTGAAATAACGGATACGTCCTTGCCTAAGGATAAGGAGTATTCAGTGCTTTTTATCGGTAACAGCTTTACTTACTGCAGCGATATGCCCTCAGCGCTGTTTGCGCCGCTTTGCGCTGCGGCAGGATATAACGTAAAGGTAGATTCCGTGACGAGAGGCGGATATTATCTGCATCAGTTTGCAAATCAGAATGACGAATACGGCAAGCAGGTGTTGGAAAAGCTCAAAAGAAATACTTACGATTACGTAGTAATACAGGAGCAGAGCGGTAACGCCGTATACAACCCCAAGAGCTTTTTTGCAGGCGTTCGTTCGATCGCAAGGCTCGTTGAGCGTTACAACGACGGCCAGCTTGTGCTGTTTGAAACGTGGGGATATAAAACGGGCTATCACCTTTTGCCCACTCACGGCGGCAGCACGGAAATGATGGAGATCAAAATGCGCGCTGCGTACACAGCCATCGGTGAAGAGCTTGGATGCAAGGTAGCGCTCGTAGGCGTTGCGTTTATGGATATATTCACGAACGAAAAATCGATCGAGCTGTACGATAAGGACCTGTCGCACCCGTCAAAAAGCGGAAGCCTGCTTGCCGCATACACGATATTCTCAACGATATTCGAATCCGACGTGCGCGGCGTCACGTTCGATACGGGCGTAAGAAGAAGCGAGATAAAGCCGTTACAGCAGGCAGCGTATACGGCAGTATTTGAAGAGCATCCCGTGCCGAAAAGACACCGTATAGACTCAACGGAAATGTAAAATATAATAGGAATGTTATGCGGGAGGCGGAACGCCTCCCCTACGGTAAAAAAACAGCAGAGAAGATTTTCTCTGCTGTTTTTTTACTCGGGTGTATCTTCCGACGGGGGTGCGTTTTCTGCATCGGACGGTGTGTTTTCGTTTTTCTTTTTCAGACGTTCGTTTGCAAATTCCTTGACGAGAGTTATCGCCACGGCGGTTACGGGAATGAAGAATATCATACCGAACAGACCGAACAGGTTGCCGCCTATAAGCACCGCAACGAGCGTCCACAGGGGGCTGAGCCCGACGGAGCTTCCGACAACGTGCGGATATATGAATTGGTTTTCGACGAACTGAACTGCAAGGTATACTATTATGCACAGTATTACCTTTTCGGGCGATGTTATAAGTATCAGCACCGCGCCTACCGCGCAGGCGAAAAATGCCCCGAAATACGGGATAAATGCCGATACTGCCGCCAGGATACCTATCAGTATTGCATACGGTATGCCCATTATTGCAAACGAGATCGAAATGAGCGTTCCGAGTATGCACGCCTCAAGGCATTGACCTGATATGAATTTGATATTCGTTTTGTTTATAAGGTCAGCCACGTGGCATATGTAATCGGCAGTCCTTTCCCTGAACAGCACGTAAAGGAGCTTTTTGGTGTGGCGCGCAAGAGTGTGCTTTTCAAGCAGAACGTATATTGCGACTATTCCCGAAAGAATTACCGTTACCATACCCGACAGCGCGTTTGATGCAAAGCTGATGACCGTATTCAAAAACGAGCCTGCCATAGTTGACACCTTGCCGAGCATCGTTTCGATATTCAGCTTATTAAGCCATTCTGTTATAAACGATACGTCGATATTGTATTCTGCAAGGAACGATGCCAGCTTCGGCCATTGAGCCATAGCCATAGAGTAAAGTATCTTTGCCGAGGCTATTATCTCAGGTATGAGCAGTATCACGACAGCCGCTATGACGATCCCTACGCACAAAAGCGTAAGTATCAGGCTTACGAGCGTTATCATTTCTTTTTTCGGCGGCTTTTTTGATTTTTTGAACATTTTGCCGAACAGCCTTTCAAAGCCGCTCATAGGCACATTGAGAATGAATGCGGCAAGAAATCCCGCAACGACGGGCAGAGCGAGAGCCACGGTGTTTTTAGCGAAGCCCGCTATCGCTTCAAGATTCATAAGCGCGGCATAAAGCCCCACTCCGAAGGCAACGAGCAGAAATTGATATTTTATTCTTACTTTCATTGAAAAAACCTCTTTAGCAAGTGTCGGTAGTGCGATTATATCATACAAAAAATGAATAAATCAACAAGGGCGTATGTATAAACGTATTGACAAATATTTTTCGTTGTGATATACTTTCTACCGTATAAAAACGTACTTTTTAAAAAGGAAAGGACACAGAAATGATAAAGCCACAGTTTTCTTTCAAATACGGCTCCGAAATGTACGATCAGTCCGTTCACAGCGAGATAAAGACCACAGTCCAGGTGAAAAAATACGAAAAGTCAAACGCTGTTGAATGGGTGGTGTGGTACGAAAACGTATCTGATAAAAACTCAAAGATACTGTCAGAAATACGTGATATCGACACAGTTCTTCCCCTGCCCGAATATACGCACGAGTTTATGGGAAACCGCTATACAGAGCAGGCTCCCAAGGTCATATGGACTCAGGGACTCGTTGAGGGGGAGGCGTATTCGTTTGATGACGAACGTTCCGCCGAGGAGTTTTCATATCACACGAAATATTTCCACAACAAAAATCTTGAATTCACATTTGAAAACGGCGAGGGCAGATGCTCTGACGAGATAATGCCGTTTTTTGAGGTTGCAGCCTTAGGCAAGGGCTATATCGTTGCGATAGGCTGGACGGGAAGCTGGAAAGCCGAGCTTCAAAGACAGGACGGCGGCATACGCTTCAAGGCAGGCTTGCGTTACTCGGAGTTTTACTTAAAGCCGGGCGAAAAGGTCAGAGGTGCTTCGATACTCGTTATGGAGTATGACGAAAACGAGGACAGATACAATAAATTCCGTGATCTTATGTGGGAAAACTATACGCCCAAGGCTCTTACGAAGGAGCGACCGGGGCTTTTGGCAAATCTGTTCTGGGGAAGCCTTCCCAGCGATGAAATGGTCAACCGCATAAAACGCTTTGCCGAAAACGGCGTAATGTTCGATCAGTATTGGATAGATGCCGCGTGGAACGGCAAAAAGGCAAAGAGCGACTGCAATTTCGACAGCATCTGGGCTGACGAGGTAGGCGACTGGGAGATAAAGGCTGACGCGCACCCCGATATGTTCCAAAGCGTTGTTGCAGAGGCTAAAAAGAACGGCGCGGGCTTTATGCTCTGGTTCGATCTTGAAAAGGCGGCAAAGGTAGCGCCGATAGCAAAGGAGCATCCTGAATACTTCACAGATGCGGGCGTTGAGTATCTTCTTGCCGATTTCTCCAAAAAAGAGGTAAGGGACTACTATTACGAAATGCTCCGCAACCATATAAAAACGCTTGATATCCAATGCTACAGACAGGATTTCAACTGTACACCCGATATATTCTGGGAAAAGGCGGATGAGGAAGGAAGACGGGGCATAACGGAGATATACCATATTCTCGGTATGTACGAGCTGTGGGATAAGCTGACAGAGGAATTTCCGCATCTTCTGATAGATAACTGCGCTTCGGGCGGCAGAAGAATAGATATTGAAACGCTGAAGCGTTCGCTGATGCTTTATAAGACGGATTATCAGTGCATATTCAACCCCAATCCCGATGTGACGAACGTGCATAATACGAACGCATCGCGTCTTTTCCCTGTGACAGGCTGCTCAACGAAAAAGAAGATGGATACATATGCGGCAAGAAGCACGTATTCGGCAACGTGGGGCATCGGCTCTTATGCGACCATATTCCATTCGATGACCGACGAGGAGATGAAATGGCTCGGCTCAGTCGTTCGGGAATACAGATCGATACGCAGATTTTTCCCGTGCCATTTCCACAACTTCGGCTCTGATAAGCTCGATCTTTCATCGTGGGTCATCTGGCAGTATCACGATGCTCAGGCGGATGAGGGAATGATAATGGCATTCCGCAGAGAAAACTCTCCGTGTGACAGCGCAAGCATATCCCTTAAGGAAATGAACGGCGAATATACATTTACCGTTCTTGATGATAATACGGTGTTCAAGGGCACATCGGACATTACGATAAAGCTGCCCGAAAAATATACATCAACGATAATAACGTATAAAAAATAATCAGACGGCGTTGAGTGGTACTCTGCCCGCCCCGTTGGAGTGACGGGGACGGGCAGACGGAGTGATGATGTGCCTATGGCACAGTGATGTTTGCCCTGCGGGCAAGTGATGCAGCCTTCGGCAGTGATTTATTGCACCTATGGTGCAAAGTGATATAATACCCTCTCACCCGCTGGTGCGGGAGCTCTCCTTCCGGGAGAGCCTTTTTTTGTGAAAGTGTGAAATTTTCATTTGTTTTCCGATTTGATGATTAAAAAACGGAAAGAGAAGAAAAAATATGGATACAACGATGCAACAAAAAAAGGAGTGTTCATATGATCATCAGAAGAGGAGACATATTTTATGCGGATCTGTCGCCTGTTGTAGGCTCGGAGCAGGGCGGACTCAGACCCGTTTTGATAGTACAGAACGATGTTGGCAATAAATTCAGTCCTACTGTTATAGCGGCGGCGATAACAAGTCAGGTGTCGAAAACAAAGCTGCCCACGCACATCGGAGTTTTTGCGGATAATTACGGTCTGGCAAAGGACTCTGTCATATTGCTTGAGCAGATAAGAACGATAGACAAGCAGCGTCTTAAGGAGAAAATGGGCCATCTTGACAGCGGTCTTATGGCAAGGGTAAACGAGGCTTTGTCCGTCAGCTTCGGACTTGGTACAGATAACTCAGAGCAGGCGGAAATATCGTGATGAGTATTCTTGCAAGCATCGATATAAACGAAAAAAGAGCGTATTTTGACAAGGAGCTGAGGATAAACGACAGCTTTGATATGGTAAGGCGCGATATAACCGTATGCGGAAGAAAATGCAGCTTTTATTTCATTGACGGACTTACAAAGGATGAAATAATGCTTCGCATAATGGACCTTTTTATGAAGCTGTCATCGCTTGATGAAAACACTCTTGAGGATATTGAAGCATTTTGCAATACGTATATTCCGTATGTTGAGGTGGAAACGGTTCAACAGGGAGAAAGGCTCGTTTCATCTGTTCTGTCGGGAATGACGGCGATGATGCTTGACGGCGTATCGGGCGCTGTGCTGATAGATTGCAGAACATACCCCGTGCGCAGTATACAAGAGCCTGAAAACGATAAGGTCTTGCGCGGGGCAAGGGTCGGATTTGTCGAAACGCTCGTTTTCAACGCATCGCTCATACGCAGACATATAAGAGATAAGGATCTTACGATGGAGATATTTTCCGTCGGTGAATCGTCAAAAACCGACGTTGTGCTGTGCTATCTCAACGGACGGGCGGACGAAAGGCTGTTAAAAAGCCTCAGAGATAAAATAAGCAATATAAAAACGCAGGCGCTTTCGCTGTCAAGCGAGTCGCTGGCTGAATGTCTTATAAAAAAGCGGTGGTATAATCCGTTTCCGAAGATACGGTATACGGAACGCCCCGACGCCGCAGCAGCGTCGGTCATGGAGGGCAGTATAATAGTTTTGTGCGATAATTCTCCGTCTGCGATGATATTGCCCACGAGCATTTTCGATTTTTTGCAGGAAACGGACGATTATTATTTTCCGCCTCTTACGGGCACATATCTGCGGCTCGTCAGATGCTCGGTGTTCTTTATGACGATGTTCGCATCGCCCCTGTGGTATCTTCTGATAACGCATCCGCAGTTCATCCCCGAATGGCTTGATTTTATAAAGGTGTCCGAGCATTCGTCCTTGCCGATAATATTACAGCTTTTCCTGCTCGAATTTGCGGTTGACGGCTTGAAGCTCGCCGCGCTGAATACTCCGTCTGTTCTGGCAGGGAGCTTTTCTATCATAGGCGGTCTTATACTCGGTGACTACGCGGTAAAGGTCGGCTGGTTCGTGCCTGAAACGATACTGTATACGGCGTTTGTCAGCATAGCGAATTTCGCTCAGCCGAGCTATGAATTGGGCTACGCATTCAAATTTATGCGCCTTATATTGCTCGCCCTTACCGCGCTTTTCGCACTGTGGGGCTTCGTCTTCGGAGTGGTGCTGACGCTCGTTCTGATAGCAACGAACAAAACGGTGCAGGGGCAAAGAAGCTATCTTTATCCGTTGATACCGTTCAACGCAAAGGCTTTAGGCAGACTCGTTTTAAGACGCAGGGCATAGCCGAAAAAAGAAAAAAATCGCATATAAAAGCGATGGTATAGAAGAATTTACAATATATATATTGAAGCCCGATTTTCATAATGATATAATTCAATTTAATATTATAATTTTTAAGGGGTAAATCATTATGAAGGCAAAAAAGCTCATCTGTTATCTTGCGGCGTTTTCAATAATATTTTCTTCTATCCCATCGCTTTTTAAATGATCTACATATAAAAAGCGGACACGTTGGGCTTTCGAGCTTTTGTATGAAATAACCCGAGAAAGCTAAAAATTTTAAGGAGAGGTTTTATTATGGCGAAAAAAATTATTTGCATGCTGACAGTATTATCAATCGTCTTTTCATCGTTACCCATTTTAACGGTCACAGCAGAAGAGGCGGTTAAAACTGCCACACAGATCACGAGCGCAGAGCAGCTCGTTGACGGACAATACGTTATCGTTACAGAAACGAATTTTGCAATGACCGTATTCGACAGCACGTGGGTCCTCAGTAAAGCGGTAACACCCGTTGACGGAAAGCTTACAGACGTCACAAGCGATATGATCTGGAATGTTACAACAGACGGTGCAAGTGCAACTCTCACCGATTCAAACGGAGCTTCGATCGCTCCCAAGGGCGGTAACAACAACGGAATAAAGTCCGGCGAATATTCGTGGAGCATCATTTTTAACGACGGTATGTTTCAGTTCGCAGGTGTAGATGCCGACACGGTAAGACTTTCGGCGAACGTTTCCAGCGACAGTAAATTCAGAGCGTACAAGAATACAACGATCGACAAAAGCCCCAACGGCTATATTGCAAATTTTTACATCTTTGCAATAGATACAGAGGGCGGCTCCGATACACCCGACGTGCCTGACGTTCCCGATACACCCGACGTTCCCGAAACAAACGAACACGGCACGGCGGTATCAACAGGCTCGTGCGGTGCAGAAGCAGTATGGACGCTGTATGACAGCGGCACGCTCGTAATAAGCGGTACGGGCGCTATGAATGATTATTCTTGGCAAGGCGCTCCGTGGTTTGAATACCGTAGCTCGATCAAGAACGTCATTATAGAAGACGGTGTGACGACTATAGGTGATGATGCGTTTCAGTGGTGCGAAAGCCTTACGTCCGTAACTATTCCCAGCAGTGTGACGACTATAGGTGAATATGCGTTTTCTGACTGCACAAGCCTTGCGTCCGTAACAATCCCTAACAGTGTGACGACTATAGGTGAAGGTGCGTTCAACAGTTGCTCAAGCCTTACGTCCGTAACTATTCCCAATAGTGTGACAGCTATAGGAAACAGTGCGTTCAACAGTTGCTCAAGCCTTACGTCCGTAACAATCCCCAACAGCGTGACGACTATAGGTGATTATGCGTTTTATCGATGCTCAAATCTTACGTCCGTAACAATCCCCAACAGTGTGACGACTATAGGTGATTATGCGTTTCAGTGGTGCGAAAGCCTTACGTCCGTAACTATTCCCGACAGTGTGACGACTATAGGTGATCATGCGTTTGGTTACTGCACAAGCCTTACGTCTATATCAGTAGGTGTGAATAACAAGAATTATTCAAGCGATGAAGACGGTGTATTGTTTAACAAAGAGAAAACACAGCTCATACAATATCCCATAGGTAATACAAGAACGTTGTATACTATTCCCGACAGCGTGACGACTATAGGCAGCTATGCGTTTGAAAATTGCGCAAGCCTTACGTCCGTAACAATCCCCGACAGTGTGACGACTATAGGTAAATATGCGTTCAGCCAGTGCTACAGCCTTACGTCCGTAACTATTCCCGACAGTGTGACGACTATAGGTGATTATGCGTTTGATTACTGCACAAACCTTACGTCCGTAACTATCGGCAAGGGAGTGGCCGAAATAGGAGAGGGTGCATTCGACTTCTGCGAGTCATTGAATAAGGTCATTTACGCAGGCACAAAAAGCATGTGGGAGAATATAGCGATAGGCAGTTACAACGATCAGCTTTTGAACGCTGAGATCGTATATCTGCCGGTTGAAGCGGAAGATATTGAAATATCATCTCTGCCGTCAAAGCTCGAATATGCGTACGGCGAAAGCCTCAGTCTTGACGGTATCGTCGTTAAGGTGTATTTTTCCGACGGAACCGTTGCGGAAACAACGGAATATACGGTTTCCGAATTTAATAAATATTCATACGGAAAGCAGACGCTTACGGTATTTTACGGAGAATTGTTTGCTGAATTTTCAGTTACGGTAAAGGCTCAGAATGCGTCCGTATCCGAAGGTACTGTGACGCTCGGTACGACTGTCGGGGAGCTTAAGGCATCGTACGGCGAGCAGACCGTGTACGTTCTGTCCTCGGACGGAAAGACGGTTCTTTCCGACAGCGATGTTGTAAAAACCGGCTCAGTTGTCCAGGTAGTGCAGGATGGCGCCGTTGTTGACAGTGCGGCACTTGTCGTTGAAAGCGACGTTAACGGTGACGGAAGGCTGACTGCAAAGGACTTTATCCGTCTTAAAAAGCAGATAGCGCAGGGCTCGTGGGTAGAGTACCCCGAATATGCCGATATAAACCGTGACGGCGTTGTAGACACGCTCGACCTTGAAGCTCTTGCTAAGGTGATAGCATAATTATTGCTTCAATAGTGAAAGTGAATACGGAAGGGAGATTTCGCATAAAAGCGGAATTTCCTTTCTTTTATTTTCCGCCTTTTTCCGACGTACAGGCGCGCCCTGATGCATCAAAATATTAAGAAAGGGTAAAAAACAAAACCAACGGGTGATAAAATTTTTAAAAATATATTGATTTATAAAGCGTTATAGTGTATAATACTGCCGTTAATATTATATTTATTTCAAGGAGATAGAAAAATGGCACTTGTTACAACAAAAGAAATGTTCAAAAAAGCGTATGACGGCGGCTATGCCATCGGCGCGTTCAACATCAACAACATGGAGATAATCCAGGCTGTTACAGAAGCGTGCGCGGAGGAAAAGTCTCCCGTTATCCTTCAGGTATCATCCAGCGCAATGAAGTATGCGGGCAAGGAATACCTTATGGGTATGGTTAACGCCGCTATGGCTACAACGGGCATCGACCTTGCTTTGCACCTTGACCACGGCGCAAGCTTTGAAGCGTGCAAGGAATGCATTGACGCAGGCTTTTCATCCGTTATGATCGACGGCTCACACGCATCGTTTGAGGAAAACATCGCTATCACGAAGAAGGTAGTTGAATACGCTCACGAAAGAGGCGTTGTTGTTGAAGGTGAGCTGGGTAAGCTCGCAGGCATCGAGGACGAGGTAAACGTATCCGCTGAGGACGCTTCCTACACGAAGCCGTCAGAGGTTGAGGAGTTCGTTTCCAGAACAGGCGTTGACAGCCTTGCTATCGCCATCGGTACGAGCCACGGCGCATTCAAGTTCTCGGGCGAAGCAAAGCTCCGCTTTGACATTCTTGAGGAGATCACAAAGATCATGCCCTACTATCCGATAGTTCTTCACGGCGCATCGAGCGTTGACGAAAGACTCATAGCAGAGATCAACGCGTGCGGCGGCTCTATGGGCGGCGCTAAGGGTATTCCCGAGGAGATGCTCCGCCGCGCAGCAGCAAGTGCAGTATGTAAGATCAATATGGACTCCGATATCCGTCTTGCTATGACAGCAGGCATACGCAGAGTATTCACGAACAGCCCTGCAGTATTCGATCCGAGAAACTACCTGGGCGTTGCAAGAAGTGAAATAAAGGAGCTTGTACGCCATAAGCTCATCAACGTTCTCGGCTCAAACGGAAAGGCGTAAAATGAAGCAAAGCGCGGAATTTACCGTAAGCGTGCACGATGAGGATGCTTTCTGCAATATGAAAGCATCCGCCGTGCTGCGAAAAATGCAGGAATGCGCAAATATGCAGCTTCAGAGCTGCCGTATGCCGAGCGGTCAGCGTACAGTTGACGAGATGGCATCAAAAAACAGAGCCTTTATCCTGTGCAAAATGTGTATGAGGATATACAGCGTTATGCACGCATACGACCGTATCCGTGTTGAAAGCTGGGTGCATGGCGAAAAGGGCGTTACGTTCGACAGATACTACAAGATATTCAGAGAAAACGAGCTTGTTGCAGAGGGCTCGTCTGTATGGGCGATAATAGAAAACGCATCAAGGATAATCCGCGTTGCCGAATATGCGGATGCTTCAACGCACGATGACGATACGTGCAATATCGACCCTATAAAGCATTTCAAAGCACCCGCCGATCTTGAATACGAGTATATGGGCGAAAAAACGGTGCTTTATTCGGATATTGACTTTAACGGACATTTGAACAATACAAATTACCCCGATATGCTTTTGTCATTTATACCCGAAATGAAATATGAGAAAGGCGCTGTGCAAAATGCAATGTACGCTGACAGTATGCTCATAAATTTTGTTTCGGAAGCGCCGTTGGGCTGTAATGTTAAGGTCTATATGAGCAGACAGGATGAATACATCTATATGCGTACTGTAAGAGATGACGGCAAGGTGAACGCCGAAGCGAGAATCACTCTGAAAAGCGTATAGTGAAAATACAATGCCCCGACGTGCTTTCGTAAAGGAAGCGGGAAAGGAACGAAAAACAACGATGAAGAATAAAATACTTATCGCTTTTACGGCGATACTGATACTTATTCCAACGGTGCTGATGTTCGTGTTTTACGAGCCGCCGTTTGAAAGTCTGACGGAAAAGCCTGATATGATAACGTCCGTGCAGGTGATAAAGCCCGACGGGCAGACCTTGCAGATAACCGACAGAACGCAGACCGATGCAACGCTGAAGCTGATAAACAGCGAGGAAAAGGCGGACAGTATACCTGACGATGCGCTCGGAGCTACTATGTTCAAGATCAGCCTTACGGGCGCGGGCAGAACAGAAAGCTATTCTGTGTTTATGGATATAAACAAGCTGCAGGGCGTTTATTTCTATAACGATGCTGACAGACAGGCATACAGAGTCCGGGCGGAGAATGCAAGAAACTTTGCCGCATTTGAATTTGCCGATTTTCTTTATACCTCAGAAGTGCCGACGCTCAGCGTAAGCGGCAAAACGGTAAAGCCGTACGAGTTTGAATGGAAATACAAGAACATAAAGAACGATTATCTTGACCTTGATGTTGCCGTATCCGATACGACAGAGGATATAGGCACTGTATCGGCGGGCGATCTTGATATACTGTTTTCAAGAGTGCCGCTCGATGCTGACGTTTATATAACCGTTAAGGAAGGGGACAAAAATCCCGTAAAGCGTTCGTATGCCGAGTTTACGGGCGTTTATCCCGATTCACCCACCGAATGCGAGTTTGAGCTTGAAGCGCAGTGGCGTGAATCTGACGGTGTGAACGGCGTGGGAAGCGGTAAATACAGATTCAAGGCGACTGTTAACGCATCGCCCGATTTCAAGATATGGACGACGACGCTTGAGCTTTCAGGTCAGCCTTATGTCGAAAAGGGCGGCATCATAGTTGTTGCGGGCAGAAATATCGATCCTGCAAAGCTGAAGTTCTCAAGCACGCCCAAGCTCTGCTCGGATCCTGTTTTCTATACGGACGGTGAGGTGTCGTATGCGGTGATCCCGACAACGTACAACACAGAGCCTGGCGAATACGAAATATGCCTTGAATACGAAGTGAAGAAATCGACGTATACCGTAACGGTGAGCGATAAGGAATATAACGCAAAGAATTTCACGTTTAAAGAATCGACGATAGAAAAATATATAAACGATGAAAACATCACTTCGCTCTTGAAGCTGATAAACGGTACAACGTCGGCTCAGTCGTCGAATAAGTGGCTTTCCTCAGACAGCTTTTTGTTCCCGACTTACAGACAGGACTACAAGACGGGCTACGGAAACCCGATACACTTCAACGGCGAGATGACGGAATACTGCCATGTGGGAATAGATTCCCGCCTGCTTGACGATGAATACGCAACGGCGATGGCAGACGGCAAGATAGTATACGCAGGAGTCGATGCTATCTGGGGCGGCGTTATCGTCATAGATCACGGTCTGGGTATAAGAAGCTGGTATACAAGGCTTGATATAGAGGATGTGCAGGTCGGTCAGACGGTACAGCAGGGACAAAAACTTGCAAAGGGCGATGACAGCGGCTTTGGCGATGATTACAGAATGCATTGCTCAGTAACGGTGCAGGGAGCGTTCGTTTCACCCCTGTGGCTTATAGAAAACGGCATCCAGCTTCCGAATTGGCAGTAACGAAAGAGAGCTTATGAAAAAGAAAACCGTAAATAACCCATTGACACAGGCATCGAAAAAGCTGAACGATGCTGTAAAATACGGCAATATTGCCCTTGATGTTATCGACAGCGTTCTTGACCTTGCCATCGACGTAAATTCTGACGTTGAATCAGTTATGGAGCGCGACCCTGCCGCGACGAGCAAAAGCGAGGTGCTTTTGCTGTATTCGGGACTGCACGCCGTTATGGCGCACAGAATAGCCCACAAGCTGAATAAAAAGCATCCGTTTGCATCAAGAGCGATAAGCCAGGCGGCAAAGTTTGCAACGGGCATAGAAATACACCCCGGCGCTACGATAGGCAAAGGGCTTTTCATCGACCACGGAACAGGCGTTGTGATCGGTGAAACTGCCGAAATAGGCGATAACTGTACGATATATCAGGGCGTAACGCTCGGCGGTACGGGTAAGGACGTGGGCAAGCGTCACCCGACACTCGGAAATAACGTTATGGTCGGCGCGGGAGCGAAGGTGTTAGGACCGTTCAAGGTCGGCGACAATTCAAAGATAGCCGCAGGCGCGGTCGTTCTGCACGAGGTACCGCCGAATACAACGGCTGTCGGTATTCCGGCAAAGGCAGTAGCTAAAAAAAGAAATGCAGGCGAAAACGGCGTTGACCTTGACCAGATACACATTCCTGACCCTGTGTCAGCAGAGCTGAGCAGATTGCAGGGCAAAATAGACGAGCTTGAAAAGAAAATAGAGGTTCTGAATAAGGAAGGAGCTAATCAAAATGAAACTGTTTAATACGATGACGGGAGAAAAGGCAGAGCTTGTGCCGATAGAGGAAGGACACGTAAGAATGTATGCGTGCGGTCCTACCGTATATAATTTCTTCCATATAGGAAACGCAAGGTGCTTTGTAGTCTTTGATATGCTCCGCAGATATTTGCAGTACAGAGGCTATAAGGTCACGTTTGCGCAGAATTTTACGGACGTTGACGATAAGATAATCAAAAAGGCAAACGAGGAGGGCATCTCCTCAAACGAGGTTGCCGAAAAGTATATCAAGGAGTATTTTACGGATGCACAGGGGCTCGGTATCGAAAAAGCGACGATACACCCGAGAGCTACCGAAAATATCGACAGCATCATAGAGATCGTAAGCATACTTATAGAAAAGGGCTATGCATACGAGTCAAACGGCGATGTGTACTTCCAGCCGAAAAAATTCAAGGATTACGGAAAGCTGTCGCATATGCCCATAGACGAGCTTGAGGCGGGAGCAAGAATAGACGTTTCCGAGCAGAAGCGCGACCCGCTTGACTTTGCTCTGTGGAAGGCGGCAAAGCCGGGCGAGCCGTATTGGGAAAGCCCCTGGGGCAAAGGACGGCCGGGCTGGCATATAGAATGCTCCGCAATGGTACGCAAGTATCTCGGTCAGCCGATAGATATTCATTGCGGCGGTAAGGATCTGGCGTTCCCGCACCACGAAAACGAGATAGCTCAGTCAGAGGCGGCGTGCGGCTGCACATTTGCAAATTTCTGGCTTCATAACGGCTTTATATCGGTGGATAACGAAAAGATGTCAAAATCTCTCGGTAACTTCTTCACCGTAAGAGATGTTGCCGAAAAGTACGGATATGACGTTATAAGATATTTCCTGCTTTCCGCGCATTACAGAAAGCCCGTGAACTATTCTGCCGAGGTTCTGGCATCGTCCGCATCGGCTCTCGAAAGAATACACAACTGCGAGGAAAGCCTTGAGTTTTACATAAAGAATGCAAGCGGCGGCGAGCTTGACGAAAGCGTAAAGGCAACAGCCGACGGCAGAAGAGATCAGTTTATCACGGCGATGGACGATGACTTGAATACGGCTGACGGTATCTCCGCGGTATTTGAGCTTGTAAAGGACGCAAATACGCTTATCAACGGAAAAAGCTCAGCATCCAAGGAGTCTGCACAATACGTTTATTCCGTGCTTACGGAGCTTACAGGGCTTCTTGGCATAAACAAAAAGGCAAAGGACGATGACGACAGCGCGATCCTTGCAAAGATAGCCGAAAGAGCGCAGGCGAAAAAGGATAAAAACTATGCGCTTGCCGACAGCATAAGAAGCGAGCTTTTGTCACAGGGCATCGTTCTTGAGGATACCCCCAACGGCACAAAGTATAAGAAGATATAATTATGAAAAATGATACATTTCCGTTTTCGCTGCCGCTCGTGCTTGACGGCGCGACGGGAACGGAGCTTATAAAGGCGGGTATGCCCGCAGGGGTAAACGTTCAAGCGTTCGTGCTTGATAACCCCGATGTGATAAAGAAAATACAGACGGATTACTATAACGCAGGCTCTGACGCCGTGTATGCCTGTACGTTCGGCGCAACGCCGAGAATACTTGAGGAAAACGGCGTTTTGCTTTCGGCAAGAGAAATATGTATGCTCGTGTCAAAAATAAGCAGACAGTGCGCAGAAGGCCGCCTTGTAGGAGGCTCGCTTGCCCCGTGCGGCGCTATGTTCTATCCGATGGGCGACGATACGTTTGATTTTGCAGTCAATGAGTATACAGAGGCAGTGCAGGGAATGGAGCATTACGTGGACTTTTTCACGGCGGAAACGTGCATTTCAGCTCTTGAAGCAAAGGCGTGCGTTACGGCGGTGAAGAAGGTGTCCAAAAAGCCCGTGTTCGTCACCCTGACGGTAGATAAAAACGGCAGGACCTTGTGCGGCGATGAGGTCGTCCCGACGCTTTTAATGCTTGCAAGCGTCGGCATTTCAGGCTTCGGCCTGAACTGCTCATTCGGCCCCGATGTTATAATCGGCCTGCTTGAAAAGGCGGCACCTTACGCTGAGGCTCTCGGTGTACAGCTTATAGCAAAGCCGAATGCGGGACTGCCTGATTCAGACGGCTCATTTGACCTTACACCGGATGAATTTGCATCGTATATCCCAAGGGCGCTTGACTGCGGTATCGGTATTCTGGGCGGCTGCTGCGGAACAAATAAAGAGCATATAAGAAGAATAAGACAGTGTGTTGACACGCATCCCTTAAAGCAAATAAAGGCGTGCGAGCTTGATTTTGAAAATACGGTCTGCAATACACGCTCTTATGCTGTCATAGACAGAAATAATATGCCGATGATGCTTGAAATATCCGATTATCTGTATGAGGATATTGAAGCTCAGGCTGAAAAGTACGGCTACGGTCTTGTTAAAATAGAAAAAGGACAGGCAGACATTTTAAATCAGCAGCTTGCATATATAAACGCCCCCATTGCCCTGTGCGGTGATAAAGAGGAAGCGGAAAAATTTGCATATTCCTACGGCGGAAAAACGGTGTTTATAAAAGAATAAACGGATATTTTCCGAATTTATGAGTAAGAAACGGAGAAATTTATGAAAAAGATATTATCAGTTATTTTAATTTCGGCTGTTTTACTGTCATTTGCTTCGTGCTTTGGCTCTGATGATGAAACAGAGGCACAAACGGGCGATAGCGCGACAAACGCAGCGACAAACGCAGCAACGAACGCAGCAACAAACGCGGAAACAGATGCTGTTACCGACGCTGTAACGGACGCTGTAACAGACGCTGTAACAGACGCTGTTACCGATGAAGCAACAGATGAAGCGACAGATGCAGTAACGAATGTCCCCGATATTCCCCTTGAGAGCTTATTTGAATTGGGCGAGCACGGCGATGAGGCGTATAAAAGCGAGTTTATAAAGCTCGGATTTACTCTGCCGTCAGGCTGGAATTACGCAACACAGGCAGAGCTTGATGCATTGGTCGGCATAACTGAGGATATGACAGATGATGAAAAGCAGCAGATCGTCGATAATATGACATCGATATACGATGCTGTTATCTTTTCACCCGACCGTACAAGCAACCTTATCGTAATGTGCACGAAGAGCGTTGCACCGATATCCGAGATCGATTACGATGCGATGCTCGATGTCCTTGCAAACGAGATAAAGGCGCAGTATGCATCCGTGGGACTTACCGACGTGACATACGAAAAGCGCGCGGTAAATATCGACGGGGTGGATTTTCCCGGCTTTGATCTTGTTGCAGGACCTACAGGTCTTGCTCCTTATCAAAGAATGCTTGTAACAACGGCGGGAGAATATATCGTAAACGTAATTGTAACAGCGCTTGACAAGGCGACGGTCGATTCTATTACCGACTGTATATTCGTCATTAAATGAAACGGTTTTTAACAGTTCTGCTCGCCGTCTTTCTTTTGCTTACCTGCTCGTGCGCAACGCGTACAGTGTACGTTTCACAAAACGAAGATGAAAATACGCAGATAGCTGAGGATACCGTAAAGCAGACGGAAACGAAAAATGATACAAATACCGATGATATAACGCAAGAGCCTCAGAGCGATACGGCGCAAGATACTGATAATGATGAGACGGCGGCGGATATATCAATTTCAAACGGCATAACAGACGGTCAAACGTATACCAATGCCGCGCTCGGAATAGGCTGTACGCTCAGCGATCAATGGCGCTTTCTGACATCTGAGGAGCTTGAAAAAAAGAACGGATCGCTTTACGGCGATATTCTGCCCTTGCAAACTGATGCTGCTCAGACGTCGAACGGTACGGATACGGTCAAGGACGGGGACGAAAAGCCGTCACATTCTTATATTATGTGCGCTGTATACAGCGATGAGCTGTCAGATCTTACGCTGAGCATAGAATATTTGGGAGCAAACGCAGCTCTTATTGACGTATCACAGCTTTTGCTTGCGTCGGCAGAGGCTATGAAGCCGTCGTTTGAAAGCCTCGGGTATACTGATTTTCAGTATAAGGCGGATACGGTCAATATCGGCACTAAAATATTCCGCGCGATCAGAATATTTTCACGCAACGACAGAATAAGCATAGATCAGCTTATGTTTTGCTTTATTAAGAATGAGCATCTTGTTTCCGTATGTATAAGCGACTACGGGGCAGGTATCATAGATCAAACAGAAAAATGCTTTTTCCTTACGGAAGAATAGGTAAATATGAGTACAGAAGAAATACAGGGCGTTATAGCCATTGACAAGCCGAGCGGCGTCACCTCGCACGATATTGTCAACAAAATGCGCAGACTGTACGGTACTAAAAAAATAGGTCACACCGGTACGCTTGATCCAATGGCTACCGGTGTACTTGTCGTCCTTGTCGGCAGAGCCGCAAAGGCAAGCGAGTACCTTTTGTCTGACAGCAAAATTTATAAAGCGTCACTGCGATTGGGCATAACAAGCACAACAGAGGACGCTCAAGGTGAGATCCTGACGGAATGTAATGATATTCCGTGCGAAAGCGATGTTATTTGCGCAATAGAATCGTTCAAGGGTGATATTATGCAGACTCCCCCGATGTATTCGGCGCTTAAGGTGAACGGGCAAAAGCTCGTTGACCTTGCAAGACGGGGAATACAGATACAGCGTGAGCAAAGACAGGTCACAATACACAGTATACAGGGAAAGAAAATAACGGATAACGAGTATTCTATGACTGTGAGCTGCTCAAAGGGCACGTATATAAGAACGCTTTGCGCCGATATCGGCGAAAGACTTAAATGCGGCGCGGTGATGTCATCGCTCAGAAGAATAAAAAGCGGAGCATTTACGCTCGATAGCTGCTACACGGTGCAGGATATTGAAGAAATGACATTGCAGGAAAGAATAAATGCCCTTTTGCCGACAGAGCAGGTCTTTTCCGAATACCCCGTATATAAGCCGAGCGGCTTTTTCCTCCGCCTGTGCCGTGACGGTCAGCAGCTTTACCAAAGTAAGATAAAAACGGACTTTCCGCCTGATAGCTACGTGCGTTTGTACGATGAGGACGGCTTTTTCGCTCTCGGACAGGTGCAGATGTTTGATGACGGCAGCGCGATAAAGCCCGTAAAGGTTTTTAAGTTGAAATAAGATAATGAAGATATTAAGCCAATTTATAAAAAACGAAAGCGAATATAAGAGCCTTATCGACTATATGGGCAGTATGAGCGCAGAGCGCCCGAAGCCGATAATGGTAAGCGGTCTTTCCACGGGTGCAAAAACGGCGTTTTTGCACGCTTTATCCGAGGATATACCGACGCCGAAGCTGATACTTGCGCACGATGAAAAGGAGTGCCTTCGTATTTATGCAGGCCTTATGCACGCAGGGGTAGAGTGTCTTATTTACCCTGTGCGTGACTTTATGCTTCACAATATAACATCATCGCACGAATATGAGCAGAGCAGGCTTTCCGCGCTTGCAAGAGTCGTAAAGGGTACAGTTCAGTACATTATAGCAACGCCCGATGCCGCATGTCAGTATACGATGCCGAAGGATCGGTTTGAAAGCGCTGCTATGACATTCTGCATAGGCGGTGAGTGCGATCTGTCAGCCCTTGCACGAATGCTTGTGTCAAGCGGATATACAAGAGTCGATGCGGTGGATAACATAGCTCAGTTTTCAATAAGAGGCGGTATATGCGATATTTTTGTGCCGGGTGACGAATATCCGCACAGAATGGAGCTTTTCGGAGATGAAATAGACTCTATCGGCATATTCGATGTTATGACACAGAGGAGAATAGAAAACAAAAACGAGTTTTCCGTATTTCCCGCAAGGGAGATGATCCCCGACGAAAAAGCAACGTACGGTATAATAAACGCAATTTCCGCGCAGCTTAAGAAAACGAAAAGCGAGAGCGCAAGAAAAACGCTGAACGGTGAGCTTGATATTTTACAGTCGGACTCGGAGATAACGTTTATTGACAAATATATAAATATCGTTTATGAAACACCCGCAACGCTTTTTGATTACTTCGTTGTAAACGGAGCAAAAGCGCCGATAGTGGTCGATGATCCGTCGCTCGTTTTTGCGAGAATGACATCAAGCGAAAAGGTGTCATCGCAGACGGCGCTTGATATTATCGAAAACGAGGAGATCGCCGCAAAATACGCAAAATATACCGCATCAAAGGCGGATATGAAATATATGATCGAGTCGACTTCTTCGGTAACGCTCGACTTTTTCGGCACGTTCAAGGGAAAATATTACGAAAAATATACGTTCAAAACGAAAAACCAGCTTTCGTATGCAGATTCCGCGGAGCTTATGTGGCAGGATGTTGCAGGATATATAAAGCTGAAATACGCGGTATTTCTTTTGTGTGAAAATGAGGCGATAGCGAAAAACTACGCATCAATGCTGTACGATAACGGATTAGACTCTGCCGTGTGCGAGTATTCTTCATTCAACGAAGCTCCCGAAAGCCTTTTCGGTAAGGTGATATTACTGTACGGCAAAAACCACACAGGCTTCATCCTTGAATCGTCCCGCCTTGCCTGCATATCGCTTTATATAGCGCAGGGCACGTATTCAAGAGCAGGAACGGTCCGCGCGTCAAAAAGAGCAAAAAAAATATCGTCAAGGGAAAAGATAATGTCTTACGCCGATCTGAATGTCGGCGATTATGTCGTACACGATGTGCACGGCATAGGTCTGTATGAGGGAATGAAGAACATAACCGACTATCAAGGCGTATCACGCGACTTTTTGCAGATAAAATACGCTGATGAGGCGGTTTTGTATATCCCGTGCGACAGACTTGACGTTATAAGCAAGTACATCGGGCAAAGGCAGTCGGACGGTACTGTAAAGCTGAATAAAATGGGTACTGCAGAGTGGAGCAGAGCCAAAAAGAAGGTAAGCGCCGCCGTGCGTGAAATGGCAAAGGAGCTTATCGCGCTATACGCTAAGCGTATGCGTAAGCAGGGGCATGCATTTGCAAGGGACGATGATCTTCAAAGGCAGTTTGAAGCATCGTTTGAATATGAGGAAACCGAAGGGCAGCTTGCCGCCGCCGCTGATATAAAGCGCGATATGGAGTCAAGTCACCCGATGGACAGACTTCTGTGCGGCGATGTCGGCTTCGGAAAGACCGAGGTTGCATTAAGGGCGGCATTCAAGGCGGCATCTGAGGGCAAGCAGGTCGCAATACTCGTGCCGACAACTATCCTTGCAATGCAGCATTATCAGACGGTATGCGCCAGAATGAGAGGTTTTGCCCTCAATATCGATGTTCTGTCACGCTTCCGCACATCAAAGGAAACGAATGATATTTTAAAAAGGCTGAAGCGCGGCGATATTGATATAATCATCGGTACGCACAGGCTTATATCAAAGGATGTTGAATTCCGCGATCTCGGCCTTATCATAATCGACGAGGAGCAGAGATTCGGCGTAGCCCATAAGGAAAAGCTGAAATCAATATCGGAAAACGCCGATGTTCTGACGCTGACGGCAACGCCGATACCGAGAACGCTGAATATGGCGTTGGGCGGCATAAGAAGCATGAGCGTGCTCGATGAGCCGCCGATAGACCGTATGCCGCCGCAAACGTATGTGCTTGAATACGATGAGGAGATAATCGCCGAGGCAATACGGAAGGAGCTTCGCCGCGGCGGACAGGTGTTCTACCTGCATAACAGCGTTGATGATATAAGCAATACGGCATATAAAATATCGCTTCTTGCGCCCGATTGCAATATTGCAGTAGCTCACGGTAAGATGGATAAGGAGGAGCTGTCTGACGTATGGCGCGGCGTTATCGAGGGGCAGACGGATATTCTCGTATGCACAACGATAATCGAAACGGGCGTTGACATTCCGAACGCCAATACGCTGATCATCGAAAACGCCGATAAAATGGGCTTATCACAGCTTCACCAGCTCAGAGGGCGTATAGGAAGATCGTCACGCAGAGCGTATGCGTATTTAACGTACAGACCGTTCACAGAATTGAGTGAGATAGCCGCAAAAAGACTCCACGCAATAAAGGAATATACGGAATTCGGCTCAGGCTTCAAAATAGCCCTGCGTGACCTTGAAATAAGAGGGGCGGGCAATATACTCGGAGCAGAGCAGCACGGTCATATCGAAAGCGTCGGATACGATATGTATATAAAGCTGCTCAATGCCGCTGTGCTTGAGGAAACGGGAGCAGAGCCCGAAAAGGCGAAGGCAGAATGCACAGTCGATCTTAAATTCTCCGCTTTCATTCCCGAATCGTATATAAAGAGTCCTCAGACGAGAATAGAAATATACAAAAAAATATCCCATATACAGACGGGATATGACCTTGACGATGTGGCAGACGAGCTTTTAGACCGCTTCGGAGATCTTCCGCTGAGCGTTGAAAATCTGCTTGATGTAGCGTATATCAGAGCGCTTGGCGAACGCATCGGAATACGTAAGATAAGCCAGAGGGATTCTGTGATCGAGATATATCCCGAGCAGTGCGGCATACAGTCACTCGTTCAGCTTGCAAGCTCCAACCGCGACAGAATGTCGCTTGTGCCCGGCTCATCACCGAAAATACTGTACAAAATGAAAAAGGGCGACAGACCCTTAGGCTATATCAAAAACGTCCTTTCATCCGTAATAAAGACAAACGCCTGAATGGTAAGGTTCTTAGCGGAAAAATCATAAATAACCTTGCTCGATTTGATCCGCAGTAAACAAATAATGAACGCCGGCAGATTTTCAAAGTCTGTCGGCGTTTGCTGTTCGATAAATTGGAATTTGAATAGCAAGATTTTTTGAGATGTTATTGGCTGTTCATAACACGTAGTAAAATGCTCTAAAACCGCCTTAAATAAAGGGTTTTCCGCAAACAACTCATCCCATCCCAACACAACGTGTTACACCGTTTTACCCTTGCCCCGAAAGATTATAAGGGCAAAATCAAGGGCAAAAAATCATCAAAATATTATGTTTTAGATTTGGGAAACGAACTGTTGCAATGTGAATTTACAAATGAATTGAGGACTTATCGTGAAGATATCCAAATTATTTGCAATCACATTGCAGTCGAAATTCGGCCTTATTTTCTTTTTCGTCCTTGCAGCATACAATCTGCTGTTGGGCTTGTATCTAAAAGACTTTCTCGTACTTTCGCCTGTGCTGTTAACGTTTTATTTACTCTCGGCATTGCCGACCTTCTTTTTCGTCCTGAAAATACGGTCAGCACCTATGCGGGCGGTCGTGCTTATTATCCTATTTTTCGTCATGGTAATGAGTATTGTTAGCGCTCTTTCCTGCCGCAGACTACTGCCGATGCTGACGTTTGTGGGAACAGCTATCGAAATGATGTACTTTGGTATTGTCGATAACAGTTCCGGCAAGGACAAACTGCTGACGAAAATTTGTGTTTTGGTATTAATGGCATTTATCGCAGTACTGCTGTTCTTCTCATGTAATTTCGTCTACAAACCGGAGGCTCCGTATCTGTCCAATGGCAGAGATACCCTGTGGGACACACAAACGGAAGAACTTGCTGACGAAATTTGTGCCGGTTGTGAAACCGACGAAGAAAAGGCGCTTGCTTTTTATAATTGGATCATAGCCAACTTAGAGTATGACCACGACTGTTATCCACTCTTCCAATACTTTGATGTTCGCAAGACACTGCAAACCAGGCAAGGGATTTGCTTTGACTTTTCCCATCTGTTCGCCGCATTCTGCCGTAGTCAAGGTATCCCTTGCTACGCTGTTGACGGAATATCCCGTAAGAATAACGCAGATCGGCACACTTGGAACCGCGTGTACTATGACGGAGCTTGGTGGAACGTGGATATAACGACTGACAACTCAAGAACAGCTAATGGCAAAGAACTTTACGGTTTCCACAAGCTGGAAGGGGCTTTCGTTCCCGACGAAGACTTTTTCATAACGAAAATCTATTGAAACTAAACCTCTGCATTTTTTGGATGCAGAGGTTTAGTTTTTCTTTTATTTCTTTTCTCCGTTTAGGATCCATTCCGGGTCATATCCAAATTCCATCGCAATTACCTTTGCGAGCATTGGCGAAAGGGTTGTGATTTTATTACTTTCGCCTGTCAGCGTATAAACATAATTCTCGGAAATACCGACCCGTTTTGCAAATTCTCTCTTTGAAATGTTCTTTTCGTCAATAATTTTATTTAGTCTATCTGCCAATGTCATAGGTTTGTACCTCCTTCTTCGTCCTGTTTCATAATTGCAGCATATAATAGCAACTGTTTCAGCGAGTTCACGCCTAACTTGGAATAAATATTGCGGTTATGGAAGCGAACCGTTGACTCCTTTATACCCACAAGCTCAACTATTTCCTTAACCCTTTTTCCTGCAAGATAATGGTCGAACACCGTTCGCTCCATTTGTGTGAGCGTCTTTACCCCGGACAAGAATTGCTCATAATCGTATGGGTCAACCTCGTTCTTTCGTGAGTATGCCAAACGGGCAATTTCCTGCTTGGCTTCGCTG
>JAZPYO010000001.1:0-2464 GCA_045544195.1 Eubacteriales bacterium | reverse complement strand
ACTTACTCAAAGTATGGAGTAACAAAGTACAGACACCTTCTCTTTGCAAGTATGCTTTACGAAAAGGAGAAGCGTATGCTGAAAAAGGTCAAGGGTATGTACGAAAGAACCTATCCCGAGCTTCTGTTCCTCGATGCTTCTCCCGAAGCGGCATACGGTTACGTTACCGAAAGTCTCTACGGATTTCCTCATGTCATTATGGATATGCGGATGCAAAAGCCAACGGAAAAATAAAATTATAATTAACACTCACGGAGTGCTGAGAAAAAACTCGGCACTCTCTTTTTTTATTCTCAAAATCAAATTCAAAAATTATAAAAGGAGCTTACTATCATGAAAAACATTCAAAATGCAATTAAAACTTTACGAAGGAGGTACTGCCTTGAGATACTACGATCCTAAACGCAGAGATAACCCCGGCGATTACTTCCCGATGCCGAAGGCTGTGTTCCGTCTCGGACTTGATGCAGGCGAGATCGCTCTCCTTGCATTCCTCATGTACTGCGAGGACAGGAAAACATTCCAATGCCATCCGAGCTACGCTACCATCGGGAGCGCACTCAACATGAGCAACAATACCGTAAAAAAATATGTAGACAGCCTTGAACGCAAGGGCTTCATCTATACCGAGCCGACGATGGTTCGTACTCGTGACGGTCGCGCTCACAACGGCAGCCTGCAATATACCTTGCAACCGATAAAGCCTATTGAAGAAGCATACTTCGAACAGCAGCTCCGTGAAGCCGAAGCGAGAGCGAGGTTCAATCAGGCGATGAAAAAATTCGAGAAGAAAGGAGGTAAGCTTGATGAAGCAGTCAATGTATAAAAGCCGTGATGAGATGCCTATGTTCCTCACGGTAATGGACGTGGCAAATCTCCTTGGCATCTCCCGTGCAAGTGCCTACGAGCTTGTGCGTGAGGATAACTTCCCGAAGCTGAAGATCGTTCAGGGGCGTACTATCATTCCTCGTGACAGACTCCTCGAATGGCTCGATGAGCAGACGAGATACGATGAATTACCACGGTGAGCGCAACAATAAGTGAACCGTGTACCGACCATCAATGGGGGCTTTGCAAGCCCCTATTTTTTTAGCAGGATAAAGCCGTGTCTAATCCACGGCGCATCACGTCGCACGGCAACGCCGAGCGAATGGCAAAAAGCGAGGTGTTTCAAGGACTTTTGGAGAAATTCGCATAGGCGCGTTCACGCAGGCAAAGGTTGTCTGTTCGCGCCAATTTGTGAAAATTTCGGTCTTTCACATCTCAAAACACAAGGCGTATCAAGGGAATATGCATTGTCTGCCCTTGGCGCATCAACCAAAAATATATCGCAGAAAGGAAATTACCACTATGAAACAAAATAACGAAAAAACTTCAAAAGGCGTAGCGTTAACCGAAGCTCAATGGGAGCGTTGCGACCGACTTGCAAACGAAATGGGATGCCGTTCTCGCAACGCCTTCATCCGTGATGCCATCGACTTTTATTGCTCGTGGCTCGAAAAGGAACAAAGCGAACGCTTCCTCACACCTGCGCTTGAATCAGTTATCAGCGCAAAAATCCGTGACAGCGAGGAACGAATCAATCGAAATCTTTTCAAGATTGCCGTTGACCTGTCCATCCTTGCCAAGATCGTTCTTGACGAGGACGGCGGCGGTTATGATGAAGATTATCTCGCAGAGATGCGCCGCGATTCTATCCGTGAGGTGTCCGAAACTAACGGTGCTATTCGTATGGAACAACGCTTCAAGTAAGGAGAATTGAATGGCAAAATTAATTCTCAAAGCTCCTTATTATAAGCCCGGACATCAAACTGAATCGGGAAGGTCGCGCGGTGGATACGCAGAGTATATTGCAACGCGCGAGGGAGTTGAAATTCTCCGTGGCGGTATGCTCGGATATATCGGTGAGCGACAAGGCTCTAACGGTTTGTTCTCTGACGAGGGCGAGAAAATAAATCTCTCCGCAATCAGCTGTGAGATCGACGAGCATCCCGGAAACGTATGGGGTATTATTATTTCTCTTAAGCGTGAAGATGCGGAACGGCTCGGATATAATTCTGCGGAGCAATGGATGAATCTCCTTCGCTCTCACAGAAATGATATTGCAAAAGAGATGCACATTCTTCCGAGCAACCTTCGTTGGTATGCCGCCTACCATAACAAAGAAAAGAGTCCTCACGTTCACGTTATGGTATGGTCGAAAGAACCGAGAGAACCGTTCCTCTCACGAGAAGGTATCCACAATCTCAAGCAAACCTTTGCTACGGATATATTCCGTCAGGAGCTGACCTCAATCTATAAAAAGCAGACTGAGGTGCGTGACGATCTGAAAGAAAAATATAAAAATATTATCGCAAAAGTGGTCGCCGAAATTAAAAACGGCGACCACGCTGTCTCTCCCGAGCTTGTGATGAAAATGCAGTTGCTCTCCGAGAAATTAGAGAAGCACAAAGGCAAAAAGGTA